>NZ_BOOA01000023.1 GCF_016862995.1 Acrocarpospora phusangensis | reverse complement strand
GTGTGACCGGCCTGACGTGTGACCGGCCTGAAAGTCTGATCAGACGTCCCAGAAGGCCAGCTCGTGCGCCATGCCCCGGGTGAACATCTCGGCCGCCCGCTCGGGGTCCGGCGCAGCCTCGTCGATCATGACGGCGATGCGCGCGGCCAGGGCCGCGAACCCGGGATCCGCATAGGTCTCCACCCAAGCCCGATATCTCGGCTCATCCGGCGGCGTGGCGGCCAGGCGCCGCCCAAGCATCGAATATCCCCACATGCAGGGGTACAGCGCCGCCAGTCCGCTCCCGTAGTCCGCCGCCGCGTCCAGCAGGAAGGCCGTGTACGCCGTGCACGCCTTCCCCTTCCTCGCCCCCTCCAGATCGGCCCCGAACTCCGCCGACAACGACCGATGCAACCGCAGCTCCTCGTGGAACGTGGCGTGCGCCAGATCCACCAGATCGCCCAGATGCCCGTCGGGAGCCTGCCAGGCCAGCCGCGAGAACACCCGCACATAATCCAGCAGGAACAGGTAGTCCTGTTCCAGCCACCGCCGGAACACCTCCTCCGGCAGGTCGCCGCGCCCGATCCCGGCCACCGTCGGATGGATCACCTGCGCTTCCAGCAGCGGAAGCCCGATCGTCTCCAGATCACGAGAAATCCCCATGACCCGTCATCCTGCCATCCGACCGAACCCCGCCAAGTTATCCCCAGCCTGTGGATAAAGGATCGGTACTGTGGTGCTATGCCGGAACTTCCCGAGGTGGAATCGCTCGCCGAGTTTCTCCGCGAGCGCGCGGTCGGCCGTGCCGTGGCGGGCGTCGAAGTCGTGGCCTTCCACGCCCTGAAGACCTTCGATCCGCCGGCCAGCGCGCTCGGAGGGCTGACCGTGACCTCGGTGTCCCGGCACGGCAAGTTCCTCGACCTCGACTGCGACGGCCTGCACTTCGTCACCCACCTGTCCCGGGCCGGCTGGCTCCGCTGGCGCGACGACCTCTCCGTCGCCAAGCCGGTACGCCCCGGCAAAGGCCCCCTGGCCGTCCGCGTACGGCTCGCGCCCGACGAACTCGGCGTGGCCCCCGGCTTCGACCTCACCGAGGCGGGCACCCAGAAACGCCTAGCCGTCTATATCGTGAAAAATCCGGATGAGGTGCCCGGGGTCGCGAGTCTCGGGCCCGATCCGCTGGGGGAGGGGTTCACGCCGGAGGCCCTCGGGGAGATCCTGCGCGCCAGCCGTACCCAGATCAAAGGGCTGTTGCGGGATCAGAAGGTGATCGCCGGCATCGGCAACGCGTACTCGGACGAAGTGCTCCACGTCGCCAAGATGTCCCCGTTCAAGATCTCGGCGACCCTCACCGACGCGCAGGTGGCCGACCTGCACGAGGCCATCGTGGGCACCCTCCGGGACGCCGTCGAGCGGGCGCGCGGCCTGGCCGCCAAGGACCTCAAGGCGGAGAAGAAGTCGGGCTTGCGCGTGCATGGCCGTACGGGCGAGAAATGCGAGGTCTGTGGGGACACGATCAGGGAAGTGTCGTTCGCGGACTCCTCCTTGCAGTACTGCCCGACCTGCCAGACCGGTGGCAAGCCGCTGGCCGACCGCCGCCTCTCCAAACTGCTGAAATAACGTCACCGGGCCCACGGAGGGGCAGCTTGACCAGCGGAATACGGGCCTAGGATGGGCGCATGACGCTCCAAGAGATCGGCGCTCGGGCCGTACCCGAGAACGCGCACCTGCTCGACGTGCGCGAACTCGACGAATGGCGGGCCGGGCACGCTCCGGACGCCCAGCACATCCCGCTGATGGAGCTGCAGAACCGGGTCGGCGAGGTGCCGCAGGGCCAGCCGGTCTACGTCATCTGCCGCGTCGGCGGGCGTTCCGCGCAGGCGACCGTGTGGCTCAACCACGTCGGCTGGGAGGCCGTCAACGTCGAGGGCGGCATGCAGTCCTGGGCCGCCGCGGGCAAGCCGATGATCAGCGAGACGGGGCATCCGCCTTACGTGGCGTAGTCCACCGGGAAGAACTGCCAGGCGAGGGCCACGGCGATGGCGGCGTAGAGGATTCCGCCGGCGTACCGGGCTTCTCGTCGGCCGGCGTACGGCGCGCGGCAGACGCCGGCGACGGCGAGCAGGCTGAAGATAAGACCGAGCGTCATGACAGAGGACCTCTCGTAGACGTCGATCCATCACGCGACAGCATGCGCGGCGAAAGTCCCTCGTTTGAGGGCGTTGGCGAGATCCGTTCTAGATCACCGGTCGCGGTTCATCTGACTGCGAGAGGGAGCGCGGCCCGCACCGCGAACCCGTTCCCGGGCAGCGGACCGGCGGTCAGATCACCCCGGAACAGGGCGACCCGCTCACGCATGCCGATCAGCCCATGGCCACCCGGCACCGCGGGGGCGCTCGGCGTCCCGTCCCGAGGACCGACATCGGTGATGTCCAGGGACAACTCGTGTGACCGGTACCCGATGGTGACCGTCACCGCCGTGGGCCCGGCGTGCTTCAGCGTGTTGGTCAGCGCCTCCTGCACGATCCGGTACGCCGACAGGTCCAGACCGGCCGGCAGCGGCACCGGCTCGCCCTCCACATCGACCTGGACGTCTAGTCCCGCCGAGCGCGACTGCTCGACCAGATCGTCCAGCCGGCCCAGCCCCGGCTGCGGGGTCAGCGCGTCGAGGCCGGGACCGCGCAGCAGGTGGAGCATGCGGCGCAGTTCCTCCACCGCGCCGCGCCCGGTCTCCTCGATCAGCGCCATGGCCTCCCGCTCCTTGGCCTGATCGGCGCGGAGCATGCGCCGCACCCCGCCCGCCTGCATGACCATCAGGCTCACGCTGTGGGCGACGATGTCGTGCAACTCCCTGGCCAGCCGGGCCTGCTCCTCCGCGACCGCCTCCTTGATCCGCATCTCGCTCTGCGCGGCCAGCGTCTCGCTGCGCTCGTCCGCCGACAGGGCGCGCAGGCGGTGCCGCCGCAGGCCGAACCCGGCGCCTCCGGCGATGGCGGCCATCGCGATCCCGATCGCGTACTCGGCGAACTCGTTCTCCTTCGCGTACGCGATGGACATGCCCGCCATGAACAGGGTCGTGGCCACCGGCCCGAACAGCCCCTTCAGGCTGTTCAGCGGCACCTCGCTGAGCAGGGTGAACAGGAAGAGCAGTTGGATGAACCACTGCCAGGCGCCCGCGTCGTTGCCCGTGAGCACGAAGACCGCGACAGAAACCCCCGTGTAGACCACCATCACCGCGAACGGGAACAGCCGCCGGACCAGCGCCAGCAGCGCCGTCACCACCCCCGCGGCCACCCACAACGCGAGATTGGGCCGCGCCGGCAGGTCGGTTCCGCCGCTGAGCTCCTCGGTCACCGCGAACACGCCGACGCCGATCGCCACGAGGTAGTCAACCGCATTGAGGCGGGAGAGGGAGTCACGCCACCGCATGAGCAGAGCGTAGTTGCCCACGGCCGTTTGTCATCTGGTCGATCTTGCGTGGACCGTGGATCGGGTCACCGTCCGGCGGGCACTCCTGCGCGGCGGAACGTCTGGGCGACCCCCAGCAGCACCAGCGCCACCACCCCCGGCCACCACGAGAAAGCCCCACCCGGCCGCAGCCCGAGATCAAGCCGATCCAGCACCATCGCCGCGGCGAACCCGGGAAGCGCGCTGCCGACGATCCCCGCCACGGCGACCGCCCCCGCCAGCCCCGCGATCCGGGCCCAGTTACCCCGGCGGAACGGCTCCCCATCCAGGATCGACACCATCAGCTGGTACAGCAGCACGCCTGCGATCCCGGCGCAAAGCCCCAGAATCGCGACATTCCCGCGCGCGAGCACCTGTTCCAGCACAGTCGAATCCCAGGCGAACAGATTCGTCCCCTCCAACCGCACCGACTCCGGCAGGGCCACCCCAGCTGCGGGCACCACGGGAACAACCACTTCGGCCCCCGCCTGCGTGACGCCATTCACGACATAGGCGACGCCCCACAGCGCCGCACCCACGCCACCCCAGAGCGTCATCACCGTCAGGAAGGGAACCCTCCGGACACTCTCCACCATTTCACGGTACGAGTCACTGGCTCGGCGCGCTACGAATCCTCCGTGAATGACTGACTCCAGTTGGCGTCGTCACCGAAGGGCGTCGCCCCTCAACCGGCTCCTGATGGACGGTGGTTGTTCAGGTGGGCATGGGCGTCGATGAGGGTGTCGACGATGCCGTGGGCCGGGGGCCAGGGGAAGTGCGGGCGGGAGAGGTGCAGGGAGATGTAGCCGTGGAGGCCGACCCAGAGGGCGATGGCGTCGCGGGGGAGGTCGTCGCTGTGGGAGCGGCCCGCGATGGCGCATTCCCGGATGGCGTCGAGGAGGAAGGCGAAGGCCTCGGCGCCTTCCATGGTCTCCAGGAGTTTGCCGGGGTCGGGGGGCGGCTCGGGGAGGGGGGAGGTGAAGAGGAGGCCGTACTGCTGGGGTCGGTCGACGGCGAAGCGGACGTAGCCGCGGCAGGCGGCGCGCAGGCGTTCGACGGGGTCGGTGAGGCCGGCGACGCTGCCGCGCAGGTGGGCGGTCAGGGCCTGGAAGGTGCTGAGGACGACCGCCTGGAGGACCTCGTCGAGGTTGTCGAAGTGGGCGTAGATGGCCGGGGCCGTGATGCCGGCTTCGCGGGCGACGGCCCGGAGGGTCGGGGTCCCGTCGCCCTGTTCGACGAGGCGGGCGGCGGCGCGCACGATGTCCTCCCGCAGCTGCCCACCCGAACCGCGCTTGTTCTGCGGGCGACGAGCGTCGTTGCCCATCGGCTCCCTCCCCTTCCGTCGTACGGCCTCCGGCACCCTACTCGGGCCGGCCGGTCCCCGTGAATCGCACCCATCGCTTTACAAGTGTTTATCGATGGGTTAGCTTGATAGTACCCAAGACGGGCGATCGGCAATCTACTTACGCTGGGAGGGCATCGTGAGCATCAAACACACCGCTTATTCGACGCTGGACGTACCCCATGAGGAAATCGACCTGGAGAGCTGGGTTCTCGGTTTGTCGGACGAGGATTACCAGGCTTGCGCCCGGGGGCATCACGGCGCGGGGTCGTACCGCGACGAGCGTGGCCGGGGCACGGTGAACGTCGAGTCGGTGGGCGGAAGCCTGATCGTCCAGCACTACCGGATCGTCCGGGTGGAGGATTCCTCCGTCGAGCTGTACTCGGCCGCCAGCCGCGTCTACCTGTTCCATCTCATCCCCGTACGCGCCGGGGTGCGCTGGACGCTGGAGACCAGGCCGCGCACCTCGACGTCGACGGACTTCGCCTGCACCGTCGAGGTGATCCTGCCTCCGGTGCTGGATTTCCTGGGCCGCATGATGGCGTTGAGCTGGTTCATCCGCCGTCACACCGCGGAAGAAACCCCCAATTTCGCCGCCGACATCGCGCGCAAATATCGCAGGCGTCACGCGGCCGTACGCTGAATAGCCGTTGAATTATCAGGCGGTGTTCACGGGAGGCGTCACGGTGACGTTCTCGGCGGGCCGGCGTCCGAGGGCCGTGCCGATGGCGGCGCCGCCGACCACGCCCGGAATCCAGAACACGAGCATGGCGACGAGGAACTCCGGACGCACCACGTCCAGGACCGCCGCCTGCCACGTCGGCGGCACGGCGTCGCCCGTGCTCAGGTAACCGGCCCGCTCGTTCGCCCAGACCACGGCCTCCGGAATGCTGACGGCGAGCACCGCCACCATGGCGGAGATCCCGCCCAGCACCCCGACGCGCAGCCCGGAACCGAAAGATCGGTTACGCCACGCCGAAGCGAGCGTGACGGCGAACAGCAGCACGCTCGGGAACCCCGTCCAGTAAGCGAGGATGCCGCTCCGGCCGTGCGACAGCGACCAGCGCGAGGCCGCGTAGCATCCAGCCGCCACGACCAGCGCCACCGCGGCGGCTTGAACCCACGCGCCGTGCGGCCGTCCCGACCGCACGGCGGCCCACACCCCGCCGAGCGCGAACCTGCGGCGCTCGGCCGGCGGGTCGATCGCCGCGAGCTCGGACTGGAGCGCCGAACCCCACGCGGCCCGGCTTTCCGGCAGGTCGGTGATGGCCAGGTCGAGCAGGAGCTGCCAGACGTCGCGCACCCTGCGCGGACGGCCCGGGGTTTCGATACGGGAACCGAGGGCCGCTCCCAGGACGGGCCACGGCAGCGCCCAGATCAACGCGCCGAAGAAGATGTCGAACGGTATCAGCAGGTCACCGGCGCCGAGGTTCCCCACTGTGGGGAACGCGCCGGGTTCGGCCAGGTAGGCCGCGCGCAGCGGCAGATGCGCGGCCGCGGTGCCGGCGGCGAGGGCGACCAGGGCGAGCAGTCCCGCGACGGTCCCGGCGCCGAACCCGCGGGCCCTGGCCACGGCGGCCGAGGCGGCACCGACGAGCACGGCGCACACGAACGCCGCGAGCAGCCCCAGCACCAAGCTCAGCAGCACCGGGTCGAAGCCCAGCTCCGGACCGTCGGCGGCGATGGTGAGATACCAGCGCTCCAGGCCGAACGTGGCCAATCCGGCGGTGACGGCGACAGCGATCAGCCCCAGCCACAGGGGCCGCCTGAAGCCGTTCCGCCACGCGGCACCGGTACGCGCGGCGAGCGCCCCGGCACCGCCCCGGCGTACGGCGTCGCGCAGCCGGCCCGCGAGCAGCACGATCGCGAGCAGGGGCGCCGGTGCGAACACCGCCAGGAAGATGAGCAAGGCGAGCATCGAGGGCCTCCGTACGGAAGGACGGGTCAGGCGGTCCCGGGCGCGAACCGGTTCGCGCCCGGGGAGGGTGCGCCGTCGTGCGCTGACGCGGCGAGGGTACGCGCGAGCTCGGCGCCCGCGTTGCTGAGCCGGTACAGATGACGGGCCGGCCGCCCACGCGGCGGGTCGGTCTCCCAGGCGGTCTCCACCTGCCCGCGTTCGGCGAGCCGGATGAGAATCGGGTAGACCGTGCCCGCCTTCAGGCCGAGGGCACGGCACAGGTCGTAACCGTGACACCAGTCCGCGCCGGTCTCGGCGAGGGCGGTGAGCACGGCCACGGTCTGCGGGGACGGACGTCGCGCACGAACCATGGCTCTAATATCTACCTAGATAGAGTTATCGCGCAAGCCCTCCAAAGATGTGGACGCATCCGGTATGAATTCGGCCTCTCCGGACCATGATCGACAAAGCTCGCCCTGGGGATAGCCCATTTGCCGATCAAGCACCGAAGCGCTTCGCAAGCGTCCTGCCTGCGGATTCCTACGCTCGTCCAGACATGCCCACATCGGCTTAAGGACGGGAATTGCGAATCATCAGACATCTGGCCGTCTTGTGCGCGGCCACGACGATCGCCACGGTCACCACCCCGGCGTACGCGGTCGACACCACGACGACCTTCACCATCGCGGGTGGCGCGCTGACCATTGCCGCGCCGGCGAACGCGAGCCTGGGCTCCGGCGCATCCGGCGGCTCGATCAGCGGGAGCCTCGGCAGCGTGACGGTCACCGACGCGCGCAGCACGCTGCTCGGCCAGTGGACCGCGACGGTCGCCGCGACCGACTTCACCACCGGCGGCGCCACCACCAACGAGACGATCGCGAAGGCCAACGTCTCGTACGCCTCCCTCGCCGCGACGAGCTCCACCGGCGTGGGAGTGTTCACGCCAGGCCAGCTGACCGTCCTGCTGGCCCAGTCCCTGAGCACGCCGCGCACCGCGTACGCCGGGACCGCGCTGGTCGGCAACAACACGGTCATCTGGAACCCGACGCTCGTGGTGAGCCCGCCGAGCTCCTCGGTGGCGGGTGAGTACACCGGGACGGTGACCCATTCCGTCGCTTAGCCGCCTCCTACCGGCTCTGCTGATGGCCGTCGGAGCCCTGACCGCCGGGCCCGCCTGGGGCGAGACGGGCTCCGACGCCGGAATGATCGGCATCCGCCTGATGGACGCGCCGGAGGTCCGTCGCCACGACCCGCGCGCCCGCATCTACATCGTCGACCATCTGGAGCCCGGCACCACGATCCGCCGCCGGCTCCAGCTCACCAGCACCTCACCCCGCCCGCAGCGCCTCCACCTGTACGCGGGTGCGGCCGCCGTCCAGAAGGATCGCTTCGTCTTCGAGGCCGACCGGAAGCCGAACGAGCTCACCACCTGGACGAGCTTCGACAAGCCCGAGGTCACGCTGCCGCCCCACGGGAGCGCCGTGGTCAGAGCCACCATCAAAGTCCCCCGTACGGCCTGGCGGGGCGAACGTTACGGCGTGCTCTGGGCCGAGGCGGAGCCCAGGACCGGATCCGGCAACGTCCACGTGGTCAACCGCGTCGGAGTACGGATATATCTGGACATCGGGCGTGGTGGGGAGCCGCCGACCGACTTCACCATCGAGCGGCTGGTGGCCCTCCGTACGCCGGACGGGCGACCGGAGTTACAGGCGGTGGTGCACAACAGCGGGCAGCGTGCGGTGGACATGTCCGGCACGCTCACCCTGGACGAGGGTCCCGGCGCGCTGAGCGCGGGGCCGTTCCAGGTCAGTCAGGGCATCTCGCTCCCACCCGGCGGGCGCGGCCAGATCACGGTTCCTCTGGACAGACGTCTCCCCGACGGGCCCTGGCACGCCACCCTCTCCCTGGCCAGCGGCCAGACGCGGCGCACCGCCGAAACGACGATCACCTTCCCCAAGCCGGGCGAACCTCCGATGGTCCGGCTGACGGGCATCTTCGGCACATCGGTGTCCTTGACCCCGGGCAACGGCGCGCTCGCCGCCGGCGGTGTCCTGGTGATCCTGGCGTCCGGTTTAGCCGTGTTCCGACGCATCCGCAGATCCGCGAACGATCACCCGGGAACTTCATGAAGACCACATTGGCGCTGGCCTTAGTCCTTCTGGGAACCGCGTTTCCGACAGCCCCGGAAAGCCCCACCCCCTCGCCGTCACCATCCCCGAGCCCGTCCCCCTCGCCATCGCCGGTCGCGTCCGGCTCGCCTCCTCCGCGCCGGGAAGACGCCACCGCCTTCCCTTCGCCCCGCACCATGCGGCTGAAACGGGCGGGAACGTTGGCCATCAACGCTCCGAGCAGCAGAAATCTGGGGAGCGGCGGCTCCGGTCAGAGCCTGACCGCGCAACTCGGCTCGGTGTCCGTCGCCGACACCCGCGGCGGACTCGCGACCGCCTGGACGGCCAGGGCCGCCGCGACCGACTTCACCACCGGCGGAGGCTCCGCCGCGGAGACGATCGGCAGGGCCAGGGTCTCCTACTGGTCGGGCATCGCCTCGGCGACGGCGGGAACCGGCGTCTTCACTCCCGGGCAGGCCACCGCGCTGCTGGCCGTCCCGCTGAGCGGCAACGCCACCGCGTACACGCTCACGCTCGGCGTGGGCGACACCAGTGCCACCTGGAATCCGCATATCGTGGTCAGCCTGCCGGCCGCGGCAGTCGCCGGCACATACACCGGCAGAATCACGCATTCCGTGGCTTGACCCACCCGCGGGTGTGGCGGCGGTGTCGAAGTACCGTGCGGGTAGCGTGCAGACCGTCGTCCGGGCGGGGTATCGCCCTTACCGTCGCAGAGTATGCAGACAGTGGACGTACTGGTCGTGGGTGCGGGTCTGGCCGGCCTGCACACCGCCCGCCTGCTGGCACAACAGGACCTGAACGTGCTGGTGGTCGACCGCCGCAGGTCGCTGTCGGCGGGCATCCGTACGACGGGGATCTTCGTACGGCGCACCCTCGACGACTTCGACCTGCCGGACCACCTGCTCGGCCCCGGCGTCCGGGACGTCCTGCTGTATCCGCCGTCGCGGCGGGCGCCGATCCGGCTCACCAGCGGCCGGGACGAGTACCGCGTCGCCGACATGGCGGCCGTCTACGACCACGCCCAGCGCGCGGCGGAGTCTGCCGGGGCCCGCGTCCTGCTGGGCGTACGGTACGTCGACGTGTCGATGGGTTTCGTACGGCTGGCGGGCGCGGAACCGGTGACGGCCAGGTTCATCGTCGGCGCGGACGGCGCCCGCTCCCGGGTGGCCCGCGACCTCGGCCTCGACGTCAACCGGCGTTTCCTCGTCGGCGCCGAGATCGTCCACCCGATCGCGTCGGGCACGACAGACCCGGCGTTCCACTGCGTGCTGGATCCCCGGGTCGCTCCGGGGTACCTGGGATGGGTGATCGACGACGGCCATCACGCGCATGTCGGCGTCGCGGGCTATCCGGACGCGATGCGTACCGGCATCCGGCACCTGCTGGACGCCTTCGCCGCGGACGCGCCCGGCCGGGCGGCGCCGGCCGGTCCGATCGAGCGCCGGGGCGGCCCGATCCCGGTCGGCGGTGTGCTGCGGCGGCTGGCCTGCCCTGGCGGGCTGCTGGTCGGGGACGCGGCGGGCGCGGTCTCGCCGCTGACGGCCGGGGGATTGGACCCCTGCCTGCGCATGTCCGAGCTGGCCGCGGCCGTCACGACCGGATACCTGCGCACCGGCGACCAGAGCATGCTGCGCCAGTACGACGGGAGCGCACTGCGGACCCGGTTCCGCGGCCGGCTGCTGCTGCGCCGCCTGTTCGCGGGCATGCGATCCCCCGCGGCGGTGGAGGCGGCGGTGACCTTGCTGCGCGGCCCGGCCGGTCGTGCCCTGGCGACGCGGATCCTGTTCGGTGACGGCTCGTTCCCCGACGTCAACCCGCAGCTCAAGCGCCTCTCGAAGCTATAGCAACAGCTATATAAGCCAAGAAATAAATTAATACGGAGATAAAACCGAATCTTTCCGGGTAAGACGCTCGCTTCAGGCATGAAAGCCGCCAACTGGGTAGGGCTTAACCCGCTGCGCCGCAGCTCAGGGGCTTCCTGTAGCGCCGCCCGGAAAGGGGAAAAATGGCGATAACCGTCGGAGTGGAAGAGGAATTCCTGCTGTTGCGGGCCGCTTCGGGAGAGCCGGCCGCGCTGGCGGGCAAGATCCTCGCGGCGGCCGGCGGGCATCCCGGCCGGGACAGCGGCGGCAGCCTCCACCAGGAGTTGTTCCAGACGCAGGCCGAGGCGGCCACCGGGGTGTGCGCGACGCTCGCCGACCTGCGCGCCCAGTTGCTGGAGGCCCGGATCCTGCTGGCGGACGCCGCTCGGGCCGAGGGGCTGGATCTGGTGTCGGTGGGCACTCCGGTGCTGGCCGAGGCCGTACCCGATCTGTCGGATGGTGAGCGGTTCGCGCGCATCGGCGACCTGTACCGAGGGGTGATCGCCGACTATCAGAGCTGCGGGTGCCACGTGCACGTCGGCGTCCGCGACCGCGACACGGCGGTGGCCGTGATGAACCACCTGCGTCCCTGGCTGCCCACGCTGCTGGCGCTGTCCGCCAACTCGCCGTTCGATCGCGGCCACGACTCGGGCTACGCGAGCTGGCGCATGGTCCAGCAGTCACGCTTCCCCGGCTCGGGCGTGCCGCCGTGGTTCGACTCGGCGGCCGCCTACGAGCGGCAGGTGGACCGGCTGATCGACTGCGGCGTCCTGGTGGACGAGGCGATGTCGTTCTGGATGGCCAGACCGGGCGTCGGGGTCCCGACCGTGGAGGTGCGCGCCGCCGACGCCGCCGGCACCGCCGACGAGGCCGTCCTGCAAGCGGCACTGACCAGAGCCCTCGTCTGTACGGCCGAAGCCGCGCTGGCCAGAGGACGCGAGGCACCCAGAGCAGACGGCCAGACCTGCGCGGCGGCGGTCTGGAACGCGGCCCGCCACGGGCTCGACGGCCCCGGCGTCGACGTGATCGAGGCGCGCGCCGTCCCCGCCGTAAAGCTTCTCGACCAGCTCCTGGCTCACGTGCGAGATGCCCTGGCGGACAACGGCGACATGGCCGAAGTCGAGGAACTGCTGGCCTGGGTACGACGCGCGGGCACGGGCGCCGAAAGGCAGCGCCGCGCCGCCACGGCAGGGCCGGAGGCCGTACTGGACCTGCTGCGTGACCAGACCGTGCGGGAGAAGAGCGCATGAACGGACCGAAACTGCCGCCGGCGCGCGGACCGCTGTCGGCCGGGGTGATCTCGGCGCTGACGTCCGGACCGCCGCCGCCGCAGGTGGCCGGGGCAGATCCCCTCGGCGAGGACCTGCAACTCGCCCTGTACCTCTGCTACGAGCTGCACTATCGCGGATTCGACGGCGTCAGCGACGAATGGGAATGGGATCCCGGGCTGCTGCGGACCCGGCGCGACCTGGAACGGCTGTTCCTGGCGGCGCTGCGGGGCGGCGTGCCCGGCGGCGACGACGTGACCGGCGTGCTCGAGGAACTCCTCGCCGAGCCGATCGAAGCGGTGGGAATCTCCCACCATCTCCGTGACGACGGCGAACTGTGGCAACTGCGCGAGTACGTCGTGCACCGGTCGATCTACCACCTCAAGGAGGCGGAGCCGCACGCCTGGGTCATCCCCCGGCTGCAGGGCAGGGCCAAGGCCGCGCTGGTGGCCGTGGAGTTCGACGAATTCGGCGGCGGCCGGGCCGAACGCATGCACTCCCAGCTCTTCGCCGACCTGATGGACGAACTCGCGCTCGACACCTCCTACGGCGCCTACCTGGAGGTGGCACCCGCCGAGATGCTCGCGGTCGTGAACATGATGTCGCTGTTCGGCCTGCATCGCCGTCTGCGCGGAGCCCTGGTCGGGCATTTCGCCGCGGCCGAGATCACCACCGCGCCCAGCGCCAGGCGGATGGCCCAGGGACTGACCCGGCTCGGCGTCGATCCGCTGTTCTACACCGAGCACGTGGAGGCGGATGCCGTACACGAGCAGGTGCTCCGGCGGGATGTCATCGGCGATCTGCTGCGGCGGGAGCCCGGCCTGGCGGCCGACGTCGTCCTCGGCGTGCAGGCGACGGATTGGCTGGAAGGACGCTTCGCCGACCTCGTGCTCGGCCGCTGGCGTTCCGGCCGCAGTTCACTGCTGGTGCCGATGTCCGATTCGCGATAGGGGGGCGGGATGTTCCTGCTGAGACCGCCGGGGGTGTACCGGCCGCAGGGCGACACGGCGCTGCTGGCGGCCGTGTTCGGGCTGATCGAGCTCCGGCCGGGGGCCGAGGTGCTCGACGTGGGTACGGGCACCGGCGCGATGGCCGTGGTCGCTGCCCAGCGGGCCGGTGTACGCGTGACCGCCGTCGACCGGTCAATGCGCGCGGTGCTGGCCGCCCGGTTCAACACCCTGATCCGAGGGCTCGGCGTACGGGTGGTCCACGGCGACCTGTTCACCCCGCTGAACGGGCAGGTGTTCGACCTCATCGTGGCCAACCCGCCGTACGTGCCGGGCAACGCCGCCGCGCCGTCCGCCCACAGCAGGGCCCGGGCCTGGGACGCGGGGCTGGACGGGCGCGGCATCCTCGACCGGGTCTGCTCCCTCGCGCCCGCGCACCTGGCCGACGGCGGGTCGCTGCTGATGGTGCATTCGGCTCTCAACGGCGTCGACGCCTCACTGCGCCGGCTGCGCGAGGCGGGACTCACCGCGTTCGTGGTCGCCCGGCGGCGCGAGCACTTCGGACCGGTCATGCGCGCCCGAAGGCGAACCCTTCAACTCCAGGGCCTCCTGGGCCCCGGACACGACGACGAGGAACTGGTGGTCATCCGTGCCGACAAATCCGACACCGCCACGAGACGGCAGGCCGTCTGAGGCTCGCCGGGTCACGATCGTGCCCGGCGGTCCGGTCCTGGTCGAAGGACCGGTCGAGATCACCCTCGACGACGGCTCGACCGCCAGATCCGACCGGTTCCTGGTCGCCCTGTGCGCCTGCCGCCGCAGCCGCAGCTACCCGTTCTGCGACACCAGCCACCGCCGCCGCACTCGCCCACCGCCCACCGACGCCGAAGCGGACGCCGACTGACCGCCGGGCACTCGCGGTCAGTCGATCGCCGTGAGGTCGACGAGCACCATGTGGTCGCCCCTGCGGTAGGTCAGCGTGGTCGCGCGGAGGTGGATCGAGGGGTTGTCATCGGGGTTCAGTTCGGTGATCACGCCCGTGGTCAGGTCCTCCAGCAGGTGAAAACGGTTCGACCAGGGGGTCGTGAGCAGCAGGAAGCGGTCCAGGGCCGGCGGGCGGATCGCCCAGTTCGGCGAGACACGCGTCGCGGTGCCGTCCCGGTGCCCGACATGATCGCCGCGGACGCACCAGGTGATGGAGCAGGAGGTGGCCGGCTCCCACGCCGGCGCGGTACGCCGTTCGCCGGTCAGCACGTTGACGATCTCGGCGAACTCGACGATCGACGGGCCGTTGGGGCGGAACGCGGGCCGGCCGAGCCACGGCCAGTGCAGCATGTGCAGCCCTTCCGTGTTCTCGATCGGCCTTGGCGTGCCACCGGTGAGCGGCATCTCGTACGCGCCGCCGGTGCCCGACCGGGTCCAGATCAGACGCCCGTCGTCGATCACCAGGTCCAGTGGGTAGCCGGGGGCCTCGGCGATGGCGCGCTGTTCCCCTCCGGTGACGGGGGCCGTGAAGAAGGTGGTGGTCATCTTCCCCTTGACCCGGCGGGCCGTCCACCAGGCCAGGCGCCCTCCACCGATCACGGCGGTCCAGGAGTTCACGACGGTGCCCTTGGGCACGCTCACCTTCACCAGCCGGGTCGGCAGGCCCGTCGCCACGTCGAGCGACCACAGCCCGTCGGGCTGGTGGGCGCGTTTGTCGGGGAACGACTGCAGCAGCGCGTGCCCCCGGTCGATCATCCCCACCACGTAGTACGGCCGGCCGTCCGGCATCGTGGCGGGAATCTCGTGCAGCGCGTCCGGGTGAACCTGCTCGATGGGACGGTACGTCGCCGGGGGCGGCACGTCACGTTCGACGGAGCCGCCCGCCGTGACGATCGAGCCGGTCCCGGCGACGGCCCCCGTCGTGAGGGCGGCGGCGAGCAGACGCCACCACCACGCCCGGGTACGCCGGGCCCGGATCCGGGTCGTCAGGTCGGGAGGGGCCACCGGGGCACGCTCGGCGATGAGCCGCAGGCCCGACTCCAGGTTCCGCTCGAATTCGTCGCGCATCAACGTCTCCTGACCCCGTCGGCCTGCAGTTCCCCCCGCAGCCGCGCCAACCCGCGGAACGCCTGGCTGCGCACGGTGCCCTGCGAGACGCCCAGCGTGGCGGCGATCTCCTCGTCCGGCAGGCCGGTGTAGTAGCGCAGCACGATCACCGCGCGCTGGCGGCGCGGCAGCCGGGCCAGCGCGTCACTCAGATCGGAGGTCTCGTCATAGACGTCCGGCCCGCCGTGATCAGGAGGCTCGGCCGTCGGCCGTTCCCGGGTACGCATCCGCCAGGCACGCACATGCAGGCGCGTCATCGTGGTCCGGACGTAACTCTCCGGATCGTCCTTGCGCTGGACCCGCGCCCATGACCCACGTAATCGGGCCAGCGCCTCCTGCACGAGGTCGGCGGCATCGTGCGGGTCACCGGACAGCACGTACCCGAAGCGCAGCAGCGCGTCAGCGCGTCCGGCCACGAACTTCTCGAACTGGTCCTCATCCCGCATGCCCTCCTAGAGCATGCCAGCCCTCCATCCGTTGCACGACCTCAGTACGTGCCGGAGCCCGCGATCGAGAGGACAGGACAGGTCGGGCGGAGTTGTTCGGTATCGCGGTGGCCGGTGGTGAACAACGCAGAACAACTTGACAAAGGGGCACGCGGTCTATGGCGTAGAAAAACAGACGCGCATGGGGGCGCCGAAGAATGTCGGCTGATTTCGTCTACGGGGTGATGGGGGATGCCACGTCCGGAACGGAAAATCGATCCAGCGGATGGGGTGGCTCAGCGGTTCGCCGTCGAACTGCGTGAGCTGCGCCGCGCTGCGGGCAATCCCGGTTACCGGGAGCTGGCGCGGCGGGCGCACTATTCGGCTACCACGCTGGCGGAGGCCGCGGGAGGCGGCAGGCTGCCGTCGCTGCAGGTGACGCTGGCTTATGTACGGGCGTGCGGCGGGAATGTCCAGGACTGGCAGGCGCGCTGGACCGCCGCGGCGGAGGAGTTCGGCACGCGGGCGGTCGCCGGGGACGGGCGTCCGCCCTATCTCGGGCTGGCGGTCTACGGCCCGGAGGACACCGACCGTTTCTTCGGCCGGCAGCGCATGCTCGCCGTGCTGATCGAGCGGCTGGACTGGAAGCGGTTCGTGGTGGTGGTCGGCGCGTCGGGGTCGGGCAAGTCGTCCCTGCTGCGCGCGGGGCTGCTGCCCGCCCTCACGGCGAAGGACCGGCTCGCGCTCCTCATCACGCCCGGCGCCCGTCCGCTGCAGGAGTGCGCGATCCGGCTCGGCGCCGAGTTGAGGGTGGCGTCCGGTCAGCTGGTCACCGACTTCGGCGACCACCCGCGCAATCTCGGCCTGGCGATGCGCCGGCTCCGGCTCACCGGGACGCCCGACGGGGAGGCGGTCCTGGTCGTGGACCAGTTCGAGGAGGTGTTCACGTTGTGCGCGGACGCGCGCGAACGTGAGCAGTTCATCGCCGCGCTGGTCACGGCGGCGAACGACGCGGAGAACGGCTTACGGGTCGTGCTCGGGCTGCGGGCCGACTTCTACGCCCAGTGCGCCCGCCAGCCCCTGCTCGCGGAGGCGTTACAGGACGCGCAGGTGCTGGTGGGGCCCATGAACAGCGACGAGCTGCGCGAGGCCGTCACCCAACCGGCCGTCCGCGCCGGGCTCGTGGTGGACGACGCCCTGGTGGCCACGGTCCTGACCGAGGCGGGCACCCGGCCGGGGGCGCTGCCGTTCGTCTCGCACGTACTGTGGGAGACCTGGCGACGGCGGCGCGGGACGGAGCTGACCATGGCCGCCTACGAGGCGGCGGGTGGCCTGGACGGCGCGCTCGCCCAGTCGGCCGATCGCGTGTACGGGGGCTTGGACGAGGAGCAGCGCCGGACCGCCCGCGCGATCCTGCTGCGGCTGACCGCCCTGGGCGAGGGCACGGAGGACACCCGGCGACGTGTCGGGCGGGCCGAACTCGGCACCGACGGGCACACGGTCCCGGTGCTGCACCGGCTGGCCGCCGCCCGGCTCATCACGCTCGGCGACGACACCGCCGAGATCGCGCACGAGGCCCTCATCGACGGCTGGCCCACGCTGCGCGACTGGCTGGCCGCAGATCGCGAGAAGCTGCACGCGCACCGCCGGCTGACCCAGGCGGTCGCCGACTGGCACGACCACGGACAGGACGAGGCGCTGCTGTATCGGGGGTCGCCCCTGGCCGCCTGGCAGGACCGGGAACTGGACGGGCTGAACACCCTCGAACGCGCTTTTCTGGCCGCCAGCGTGGACAAGCGGGACCGCGAACAGCGGCAGGGACGGCGGCGGCGGAAACTGACCCTCGCGGGGTTGGGTTCGGCGCTGGTCGTGATGAGTCTGCTCGCCGCGCTGGCGGTCGTGCAGACCGTCCAGGCGGCCGAGGCACGTGACCTGGCCCGCTCGCGCCAAGCCGCCGCCAGCGCGCGCGGGCAACTGCAGGCGGACCCCGAACTGGCGTTGCTGCTGGCCATCAGGGCGGTGGGGATCCGGCGGACCACCGAGGCCGAGGCGGTACTGCGCCAGGCCGTGGTCGATTCGCGCGCCATGGTCACGCTCCCCGCGGGCCAGGGGCGGAGTCTCGGCGTGGCCTTCAGCCCGGACGGGCGCAGGCTCGTCACCAGCGGCGACGACGGCACGATCCGGATGTGGCAGCGATCCGGCCAGTCCTGGACCGGCCCAACCACGCTGGGCAAGCACGACAAGCCGTCCTGGAACCCCGTGTTCAGCCCCGACGGGCTGCGCGTGGCCAGCGGCGGCAACGACAGCACGGTACGGATCTGGGACCTGACCGGCGGCAGATCGCCCGTCGTCCTCCGCGGCCATCGCGGCTACGTCTTCAACGTGGCCTTCAGCCCCGACGGCCGCCGCCTGGCCAGCACCGCCGACGACGGAGCGCGGATCTGGGACCTGGCCACGGAACGCTCCTCGACCCTGCTCGCGGACCACGACGGGCCCGCGTACGGCGTCGCCTTCAGCCCCGACGGCCGCCTCCTGGCCACCAGCGGCCACAGCGACGGCACCCTGCGGATCCGCGACCTGTCGTCTCCGCACAAGCCCCTGGTGCTCCGCGACGCACCCGGCACCCAGGGACACCTCGTCTTCAGCCCCGACGGCAACCGCCTGGCCAGCACCGGCGCGGACGGCAGTATCCGGCTCTGGGACCCCACCGGAAAGCGCGACCCCGTCGTCCTCCACGTCCACGAAGGCATCGTGCTCGGGCTGGCCTTCCGGCCCGACGGGCAGATGATCGCCAGCAGCGGCCAGGACGGCACCATCCGAATCATCGACTCCGCCACTGCGGCCAACTCCACCGTCCTGCGCGGGCACCGGGGTGAAGCCTGGTCGGTCGCCTTCAGCCCCGACGGCCGCCAGCTGGCCAGCGTGGGCACCGACGACACGCTGCGCCTGTGGTCGGCCACCCTCCCCGGCGACCCCACCGTGCTGAGCGGACACGACGGCGCGGTGTGGACGGCCGCGTTCACCGAGGACGGCTCACGCATCGCCAGCGGCGGAGCCGACGCCACCGTACGGATATGGCGGGTCGGCGGCCGAGTGGATCAGGTGCTGCGCGGGCACCGTGACGAGATCCTGGACGTCGAATTCAGCTCCGACGGCCGGCACCTGGCCAGCGCCGACGACAGCGGTCTCCTGCGATTGTGGAACCTCGCCGACGGCACGTCCCGCGACCTGGCCACCGGTGACGGCGCGATCTGGAGCCTGGCCTTCAGCCTCGACGGCCGCCGCCTGGCCGCCACCGGCTCCGGCGGCACCATCCGCGTGTGGTCCGTCGACGGTTCCGCCCGCCCTCTCGTCCTGCCGGGATACCAGGCGAATCTGAGTCAGCTGGACATCAGCCCGGACGGCCGCCACGTGGCCAGCGCGGGAACCGACGGCGTCGTACGCCTCCAGGCCGTGGACGGGCCCGGCCAGGTAACCGCGTTGCGGGGCCATCAGGGTCCGGTCTCCAGCATCGGGTTCTCCCGGGACGGGCGATGGCTCGCCAGCGGCGGGCACGACGGAACGCTGCGTGTCTGGCCGGTGGGGCGGCCCGGCGATCCCGTCATTCTGCGCGGACACCAGGGAGTCGTCTGGAATCTGGCCTTCAGCCCCGACGGCCGGCGGGTGGCCACCAGCAGCAGCGACGGCACCCTGCGCGTGTGGGACGTCACCGGCGGCGGATACCCGGTCGTGTTCACCGGCTACCAGGCCTCCGTCGAGACCGTCTCCTTCAGCCCCGACGGCACGAAGCTGCTGACGAGCCACGACGACGGGACCGTACGCGTACAGCAATGCGTGGTGTGCGGCCCGCTGGCCGAGGTGCTCGCGCTGGCCACCGCGAAGACCTCCCGCACGCTGACCCCGGACGAGACCAGACTCTTCGGACTGGACCAGCGAAATCCATGATCGCTGCGGCGTTCTGCCCAGGCGGGGTGAGCGAGGCGCCCCGCCCGGCATCGATGTGGCCACCGGCCAGGCCAAACCGCCAAACGCCTCGACGGCGGCCCGGCCACGGCCTGTTCGCTCAACCCCGGGGTGGATCTTTGTCCGGTTATGGGGCATCATGGGGGCGCACGCCGGGGTGATCCCGGGCGTGTACTCAATTTCAGACCGCGGGAGCTTGGGCGTAACCAGGCTGAGAGGGCAACCAGCGTTGCCGACCGCATGAACCTGTCCGGGTAATGCCGGCGTAGGGAGTGTGTGATGACGCGTGTCGTCGTGGAGTCGGCCGAGGCTCCGCTCACCCTGGACGAGGCTCCGCCGAAGGCGCTGGGGCTGCTCGACCAGGGGGCGCTGTGGGCGAATCTCGGGGTCAGCCTGCTGGGGTTCTCGGGCGCGGTGGCGCTGGTCGATCCGCTGGGCGACCGGCCGCTGAGTTTCGCCGCGGCGTTGACCGCGGCCGTGGTCGGCAGCCTGATCGGGACCGCGATGGTGGGGCTGGCGGCGATTCCGGGCACCCAGACGGGGGCGCCCGCGATGGTCCTGCTGCGAGGGTTGTTCGGGGCGAGGCTCTCGTACCTGCCCACGGTGCTGAACATCGTGCAGATGCTCGGCTGGGGGGCGTTCGAGCTCTGGGTGATCGCACAGGGCGCGCAGGCCATCGCGGGCACCATGGGTGTCACCGTGCCGTACCCGGTGTGGGTGATCATCGGGGGTCTGGTCACGACGGCGTTGACGATCCGGCCGCTGGGAGCCGTACGGCTGTTGCGGCGGTATGTCACCGTTGGGGTGATCGTCTCGATGGTCTACTTCGCGTACGTGTTCTGGCAGCGCGGGCCGGAGCTGGGCGGCGGCTCGTGGGAGGCGTTCGCGCCCTCGGTGGACTACGTGATCGCGCTGTCGGTGTCGTGGGTGCCGCTGGCCGCGGACTTCTCCCGGTTCTCGCGGTCGAGCCGGGCCGCGTTCGGCGGGGTCGTGGGCGGCTACACGGTCGCGCAGGTGGCCTGCCTGATCCTCGGCATCGCGGCGATGGCGCTGGTCGGCAACGACCCGGAGAAGGTGTGGGACCCGTTCGTGACGGCCACGCTGGGGGCGCTTTTCTTCGGGATCCTGGTGCTGCGGGAGAGCGACCAGTCGTTCGTCAACGTGTACTCGACGACGATGTCGCTGCAGAACCTGATGCCCCGGGTGGACCGGCGGATCATCTCCGGAGCGGTGGGGGTCTTCGTCACCCTGCTGGCGATCTTCGTGAACGCGGACACGTACGCGGCGTTCCTGGGGATCATCGGGGCGGTGTTCGTGCCCATGTTCGCCGTGCTGGTGGTCGACTACTTCCTGCTCGGCGGGGCCGCCCGGTGGGACGTCTCGGAGCGGGCGCCGTCGCGGTGGCCGATGGTCGTGCCGTGGGCGCTGGGCTTCTGCGCCTGGTGGCTGCTGGGCGCGTTGCCGCCGGTCGCCTGGTGGGAGTCGGCGTGGCTGGCCGTCCGGGAGTGGCTCGGTTTCACTCCCGCGCCGTGGATGAGCGCCGCGCTCGGCTCCTTCCTGGTCGCGGCGCTGGTCACGCTGCTGACAGGCCGCCGCCGCACCCGCTGAGCGGTACGGCGGCGGCACGGCGTCACCGGATCGACGCGAACGCCACCCCGGCCGCCGACGCGATGACCGTCGCCAGCACCACCAGGACCAGCGGCGACTTCAACGGGTTGGGCCGCTTGGGCGGCGGCTCCGCGAAATGCCGCCGGACCCGGGGCGCCGGAGTCTTCGACGGAGACGGCGAAGGACTGGGCGAGGCCGTCGTCGGCCGGACCACCGGCACCACCCGCGGCGGCTTGACGGTCCGCGTCGGCGTCGGAACCGGCCGGGGCGGCTCCGGCGTCGGGGTGGGCTCCGGCTCCGCCGACGGATAGGGTTCCGGCTCCGGCGTGGGCGTCGGCTCAGGTTCCGGCTCGGGCTGCGGCGGATGGTACGGCTCGGCCGGGCACGGATAGGTCCCGATCCCGATGCCCACCCGGACGCTGACCAGGAGATCGACGTCGAGGCAGACCCCCACCTCGACCAGCCCGTGATCGTCCCCGTCGACCACGGACGAGGCCGACGCGGGCCCGGCCCCGACGCTCAACCCGACGAGCACTCCCGCCAGCACCACAGGAAGCCGCATCTCAGCCCATCCCGGAAATCCGCTGGAACTCCTGCAGGGCGGCCGAGAACGCGTCCGGCGTGACCGCGAGGCCACCGGCGAAGACGTGGATGATGTCGAAGGTCAGGAACACCCCGACCCCGAGCAGCGCCGCCATCGCCATCATCGGCACCAGCGTCGCGCCGCGCGGCCGGGCCCCCGCCATGAACGGGAACAGCAGGACCAGCAGACCGGTCACCACGGTCAGCACCAGGATCCCGGTCGGCGGGGTCGCCTGCGCGTCGGCGGCCCGCTGCCGCCGCGCCGACGACAGGTTCTGCACCTGCTCCAGCACGGCCATCTTGGCGTCCTCGGTGTCACCCGGGGTGGTGTCCAGGCTCGCGACCTGGGCGCGGAGCGTGTTGAGCCGGGTGGCGCCCTCCGGGCTGAGCCGGCCCTGGGCCATCACCCGCCACTCCTCGTCGATCACGAACCCGACGTAGTCCCGCAGCTCGGTCTGGACCAGACCGGCGGTCGGGAACGGCAGCGCGCTCGCCGCCCAGTAGGCTTCCACGGCGGCCTGGCTCTCGGTGTAGGTGTTCTGCCGCGCCGCGTCGGCCGTCGTCCACGGCACGATGATCGCGATGGCGAACACCAGCAGGAACAGGGCCGACAGCATCGCCCCGGCGTGACCCACGGTGGGGCCGCCGGGGTCGCGGTCGTCCGCGCCGCGGTCCAGCTTGCGGAACAGGAAGGCGGCCAAGGCCACCACGCCGACCGCCATGGCGATCGCGAAAACGCAGGCCATCATGGCCACTCCCGAACGTCGTCACTTTGCTGACTGCATGCTGTGACATAGCTATCACATTAAGTGACGATCGCATAACCGGAAGGCGGCCTACTTCAGCGCCCCCTCCATACGAAGGAGCTGCTCCTTCGCGGCGGCGCCCCCCGCGTACGACCCGAGGGGGCCCGACGAGTCGATGGCGCGATGGCAGGGCACGACCAGACAGACCGGATTGCCGGTGATCGCGTTGGCCACCGCGCGCAGCGCCTGCGGCCGCCCGATCCGTACGGCGATCTCCTGGTATGTGGTGACACTCCCATAACCCACGCCCACCATCATCGGCAGCACCGTACGCGCGAACGGCGTCGCCAGGCGGAGGTCCACCGGCACGGTGAAGGCGCGCAGCCGCCCGGCGAAGTACGCGTCGAGCTCCCGCCGTACCGGATCGAGGCGCCGGGGGTCCGGGCCGATGAACCTCCCGACATCCCGATAAATCCGGGCGAAGACCGCGTGCTCTGATTCGAAGCTGCACGCCACGACCCCACGCGCCGTGACCGCCAGGACCACCGCCCCCACCGGCGTCTCCGCCGTGCCGAACGCGATGTCCGGCGGCGTTTCGCCGACGTAGTTGGGCGCGGTCACGCGAAGCAGGGCTTCGAGGTCCCCGGTGGACACCCCTTGCGACATGGCCCCACTCCCTCTCGCTCTCCGGAGCAGCGTAGCGGAGCCAGGAAAAACACCAAGATCACGAGCGGAAAACGGGCACGATGGAGGGATGGAGAGTGATCACAGGGACGAATGGGACAACGAGGAGGACGGCCTGGCCAAGGCCGTCGTGGCCGCCGCGGCCAATGCCATCGTCGCCCTGGACCGCGACCTCTCCGTGCTCAGCTGGAATCCGGCCGCGGAGCGCCTGTTCGGCTGGCCCGCCGCGGAGCTGCTCGGCCGGCGCGCGCCGCTGGTCCCGAGCGAGCTGATGGCCGAGCACAACGCCGTTCTGGAACGCGTCAGGAACGGCGGCCACGTCTCGCTCAGGACCAAACGATTCCGCCGCGACGGCCAGCTGATCGACGTCCAGGTGGACACGAGCGCGCTCCGCACCGAGTCGGGCACCCTCCTGGGATATGTCAGCGTTTATCACCTGACCGAGGAGGATGAGGCCGCGCGCAGCCGGGTGGTCCGCCGGGCGCGCCTCGTCCGCCGCCTCACCGACGTGGTGGGCGACATCAACGCCGAACTGGACCTGCCGGTCGTGCTGGACCGCATCGCCGCCAGCCTCACCGAGCTGACCGGCGCCGACGCGGGCGGCTTCGTGCTGATCGAGGGGGACCGGCTCCGCCTGGTCGGCTCCCACCAACTGCCGGAGTCGATCCGCGGGGCCACCGCCGACCTGGGATCCAGCCTGGTCGGCAAGCTCCTGCGGACCGGCAAACCGGTCATGCTGGAGACCGGGCACGAGGGTTTGCAGGACCTCATCTGGGCCAAACTGCCTGGCCTGCACACCATCGCGGTCGGCATCGCGGCCGTCGGCGGCCGGCCCTATGGAGCGCTCTACGCCCTGTTCGCCAAGCGCAAGGCCGGCCACGTCGAACTCGAACTGCTGGAACTCCTGGCCGGCCACGCCGGGATCGCCGTGGCCAACGCCACCGCCTACCAGGACGCCGTACGGCAACGCGCCCACGAACGCGCCGTCTTCGACGCCAGCGCGGACGGCATCGCCGTACTGGACGGAACGGGTGGGGTGATCCAGTGGAACCCGGCCGCGGCCGAGCTCACCGGGTTCCCCGCGCACGAGGTGATCGGCGGGCCGCCGCCGTTCGCGCTGCCGCTGCCCGGCGAGAAGCTGACCATCCAGCTGCCGTCGGGGCGCTGGCTGGACGTGCTCTGCGCCGAGATCGACGAGACCGGCCAGATCGTGGTCGACTTCCGCGACATCACCAGGGCCAAGGAGCTGGAGGAGGCCAAGGATCTGTTCCTGGCCACCACCAGCCACGAGCTGCGCACGCCGATCACGGTGGTGCGCGGCTTCGCCAGCACCCTGGACGCCCGCTGGGACAAGATGTCCGACACCGAGCGCCGCTCGGCCGTGCACACGATCGCGGAACGCGCCAAGTCGCTGGGCCAGCTCATCGATCATCTGCTGCTGGGCTCCCGGGCCGGCGCGGCCGAGCCTGCGGTCCGCTCGGAGCCCTTCGACCTGGCCGAACGGGTGCACGCGGCCACGCTCGGCCTGCCGGTGCTGTCGGACCGGCACCGGGTCGAGGTCTCCATCCCCGAGGACCTGCCGGCCGTGCACGGCGACGCCCTGGCCACCGACATTTTGCTCGGCCAGCTGTTGGAGAACGCCTTCAAGTACTCCCCGGACGGCGGCCTGATCAGGGTCGAGGCCTGGCCGGAGGGCGGTAGCGTGGTGCTGGTCGTGGACGACGAGGGCATCGGCATCCGCCCGGCCGACCGGGAGCGGGTGTTCGAACGGTTCGTCCAGGGCGACAGCGGAGACCGCCGCCGGTTCGGCGGGGTCGGCCTCGGCCTTTACATCGTGCGCAGCCTGGCCAGGGCCCAGGGCGGTGAGGTGACCGCGCTGGCCCGCCCCGGCGGCGGCACCCGGATGCGCTTCGAGCTCCGGGTGGACGGCGGAGAATCCCTTTACAGGACGAGACTCACCGGCGCGGTAACGGACGAGTAACAGGACGTGTGTCCTATCGTCCAATGTTCACAAGCTGTAATGGTCGTTCGGTTTCCGCTCTCAACTAAGCGGGCATTTCGGTCGTACTGGGGTGTGCAGTCCTCAGGGGGCACGGGAATACGGGGAGGTGAGTGCGTCGAGCGTCATGATGTTGCCGTATGCACTGGCGAGTGTCGCCGTCGCGCGACAACGCCTCAGCGCCGATCTCCTGGAATCCGGTGTGTACGCCGGGGCGGTGGACGACACGGTCCTGGTCATGAGCGAACTGCTCAGCAACGCGCTCCGGCACGCGCACCCGCTGGCATCCGGGCAGCTCAGAGTCGCGTGGGCCTGCGCCGACGGCCACGTCGAGATCTCCGTGAGCGACGGCGGGGCCACCACGGAACCCCGCGCGGGCCGCCCGACGCTGTCCTCCCTCGGCGGGCGGGGGCTCGGCATCGTGGAGTACCTGGCCGAGCGCTGGGGCGTACGGCACGACGGGGAGGCGACCACCGTCTGGGCCGTCCTGCACGCTCCGCAGCCTGCCCGAAACACGCAGACCCGGACGACCGGAATATGCGCGTTGCGCGAGGTCGTCTAAACCGTCCGTAGTGAACGTTCGGCGGTCGTCCAGGCCGTGCTGACCAAGAGGTAGATACCCGCAGCGAGCGGGAGGAATCCGGCGGCGATTACCGTTCCAAATGGCAACAGGCGAAACAGTTTCGACATCGGCATGCCCGGGGTTTCCGGAGTCAGCCGGGACGCCTGCCAGGCCACCAGGGCCAGCAGGGCGAACAGCCCGAGGAAGACCAGCGCGGGCGCGCCGAACAGCCCCGAATGCGCGAGCACCGCGCCGAAGTGATCCCCGAGCGGCACGCCGATCGCGCTCTGCGCCAGCAGCAGGTTCGGCTGCCCCGCGATCGTGGCGGAGACGAACAGACGGTACATGACCAGGAAGAACGGCAGCTGCGCGAGCGCGGAGCCGAAGCCGGCGAACAGCGAGGTGCCCTCGCGGGCGTAGAGCGAGCTGAGTTCGCGCTGGAAACGCTCCGGGTTACGGGCGAACCGTTTGCGGAGTTCGGCCACGTCCGGAGCGAGCCGGACCTTGATCCGCTGGGCGCGGGCCTGGCGCAGCCCCAGGGGAAGCAGCAGCAGCCGTACGCCGACCGTGAAGAGCACGATGGCGAGCAGGCCGCCGGTCAGGCCGGTGAGGGCGGCGACCAGGTCGTACGCGGGGGAGAGCACTAAGTCGAACATGGGGGAACCTTTCGTCAGAGTTTGAACATGACGAAGGCGCACGTCTGCGTCTCGGACGTCAGACGAGCGCCGGGGTTCCCGATGGAGCTCTGGGGCGGGGGCGTCCTGCGGTGTCGGGGTGGCGGAGCCGGACCAGCGTGGCTTCGACGCCCACACCGGCCAGCGCGGAGGGGACCCTGGGCGCGACGGCCAGCCGGCCGAGCGCCCAAGTGAGCAGCAGCAGGCCCAGCGCGGTCAGCACGCCCACGCCGACCGGCAGGGCGAGCAGTCCGAGCAGGGCCTGGAGGATCATCGCGAGCTCTTGCCCACGATCGTGATGGTCACGACCACGGCGAGCGCGATGAGCGCGAAGATCAGCAGGAATTTCAGCGTCGCGAACAGGGCGGGGATCAGGAAGCTGACCACCAGCCAGATAGCGAGGATGATGCCGACGACAGTCAGCGCGGTACGGGCCATGACCTACAAACTACGCGTTGCCACCGACAGTCGCGAGAAGATCGAACGTTTCACGTGAATCAATTACGGGGTTCTAACGGCCCTGGGGAGTGGCTTGGCGCCGGAGCGGCCAAGCCCGCCGATCCGAAGGATCGGCCATAAGCACAGCCTAGTCTGGGTGAGTGACCGCTAATCCCGCCGCGCGCATCCTCGTTGTGGACGACGACCCCACCGTGGCCGAGGTGGTCGCCCGGTACCTGGAGCGCGACGGCCACGAGGTCGAGTGTGTGGGCGACGGCGCGGAGGCGCTCCGGCGGGCCCTGGCCAACCCGCCCGACCTCCTCGTCCTCGACCTGATGCTGCCGAAGATGGACGGCCTCCAGGTCTGCCGCAAACTCCGCGAACGCTGGCCCGTCCCGGTGATCATGCTGACCGCGCTGGGCGAGGAGATCGACCGCGTGATCGGCCTGGAGACCGGCGCCGACGACTACGTGACCAAGCCGTTCAGCCCTCGCGAGCTGGCCCTGCGGGTCCAGTCGGTGTTACGGCGGGCGCGCGGCGCGCTGGTCCCGACCGGCACCGGCGTGCTCAAGGACGGCGACCTGGTCGTGGACGTGGGCGCCCACGAGGTACGGCTCGGCGGCGCCGAGATCACCCTCACCGCCCGCGAGTTCGACCTGCTCGCCTACCTGCTGCGCAACCCCCGCCAGGCGTTCAGCAGGACCGCCCTGCTGGACCAGGTCTGGGGCTGGTCCTTCGGCGACTCCTCCACGGTGACCGTGCACGTGCGGCGGCTGCGCGAGAAGATCGAGGCCGACCCCACCGACCCGCGCCGCATCGTCACCGTCTGGGGCGTCGGCTACCGGTACGAGCCGTTGTCGTGATCGTCCAGATCCTCGCCGTCAGCGCCGGCCTCGGGCTGGTCATCGCACTGCTCGGCGTGGCCGTGCTGCGCATGCTGCGGCGGCGCTCGATCGGCGTGATGCTGAGCGTGGTCGCGGTGATCACCGTGCTGGCCACCCTGGCCGGCATCGTGGCGATCACCATGGCGATGGTCATCGACGGCCGCCCGCGCGACATCGTGCTCACCATCGTCGCCATCGGCGCGATCGTCGGCGTCGGCGTCGCCCTGGTCACCGCGCGCCGCCTGGTGGCGGCCAGCAAGGCCCTGGTCGCCGCCGTCGAGGCGGTAACCGACACCGGCGAGTACGTGGCCCCCGACCGCATCGCGCTCCCCGCCGAGTTGGAGAAGGTCAGCCGGGCGCTCGGCCAGGCGTACGCGCGCATCCGCGCCGGCCGGGAACGGGAGCGGGAACTGATCTCCTGGGTCAGCCACGACCTGCGTACGCCCCTGGCGGGCATGCGCGCGATGGCCGAGGCCCTGGAGGACGGCGTGGTCGACGACCCGGCCACGGTCCGGCGGTACCACGCCCAGATCCGGCTGGAGGTGGACCGGCTCTCCGGCATGGTGGACGACCTGTTCGAGCTGTCCCGCATCCACGCCGGCTCGCTCCGGCTGGCCATGACGCGGGTGGGCCTGGGGGACGTGGTCGCCGACGTGCTGGCGGGCGTCGAGCCGCTGGCCCGGGGCGTACGGCTGACGGCCGAGGTGGAGCCGGTGCTGCCGGTGCAGGCCGATCCCGGCGCGATCGGCAGGGCGCTGCGCAATCTGCTGGTCAACGCGATCCGGCACACTCCGGCGGACGGCACGGTGGCGGTCCGGGCGGAGGCCGCGGGGGAGACGATCGTGCTGTCGGTCCTGGACGCCTGCGGGGGCATCCCGGCGGGGGACATGGCGCGGGTGTTCGACGTCGCCTTCCGCGGCGAGCAGGCGCGTACGCCGGGGCCCGACGGCGGCGGGCTCGGCCTGGCGATCACCAAGGGCCTGGTGGAGGCGCACGGCGGCACGGTGGGCGTGGCCAACGAGGGCCCTGGCTGCCGTTTCGAGATCCGCCTCCCCAGACGCTAGATCAGAACGCGTCCGACAAGGCGCGAAATGTCGGGCAGGGCCAGCGCCACATGCAGCTGCGGCAGCGCAGGATCGGGTGGGCGGTGTCGCTGGTGATGCCGCCCGCGTCCCGTGGCTGGTGCAGATCCAGCAGCCGCAGCCCGAGTTCGGCGAAACCCAGCACGTCCTCCCGCGCCCCGGCCAGGAAGTCCAGGTCCTCGACCGAGAGCTTCGCCTTGACCGGGACGAAGCCCTCACGGTTGACCAGGCGCCGCAGCGTCGCCGTGGACTCCCGCCACGACGTCGCCTTGTCGGTCCTGACCTGGATGAGCTCCAGTCGTTCCCGCAGCCGGCGGCGCTGTGGATCCTCCGGAAGTTCAGTGTTCATGCGCGCACGGGCCTCGGCGTCGGAAGATCCGGACAGCGAGGGCCCCTCCCCCCTTCCGGCCAGGCCGGTGTCATAGCGTCAAGCTTCGCGCACTCTGCGTTTACGCGGGGCCGAAATCGGGGACAAAGGGCTGACGACTCTTCGGTAATCCGCGGGAAACGTGACCCAGGGCGGGGACGGCAGTAGTGTGCGCGCTGTGGAGCTGAAAGTCTCGACGCGATCCCACGCCGGCCACGCCGTCATGGCTATCGCTGGTGAAATCGACCTATATACCGCGCCTCGCCTGCAGTCGGAGTTCACCCGCCTGCTGGAGGAGACCGATCCCGACCGGGTGGTCATCGACATGTCCGGAGTCGAGTTCTGCGACTCCACCGGCATGAACGTGCTGCTCTCCGCGCTCAAACGGCTCAAGGAGCGGGGTGGCGTGCTCGAAGTCGCCGCGCCGCGCCCGGCGGTCCGCAAGATCCTTCAGGTGACCGGTCTCGACTCGGTCTTCACCGTGCACGAGACCGTGCCGGCGGACCTGGCGGAAAAGACGGCATGACCGAGGTGGTCCCCAGTCCGGATACCGCGGTGATCATCTCAGCGCGGGACGAGGGCGACCGGATCGCCGCCACGGTGACCGCCGCCCGCGAGCTGCCCGGCGTGGACCTGGTCGTCGTCGTCGACGACGGCTCGGCCGACCAGACCGGGCGGCTGGCCAGGCAGGCGGGGGCCACCGTGGTCCGGCACAGCCGCAACCGGGGCAAGGCGGCCGCGATGGAGACCGGCGCGGAAGCCGTACGGCTGCTGGAGGAAGGGCGGGCCGACGCGGAGGGCAGAGCCTCCCACCGGCACCTGCTGTTCCTGGACGCCGACCTCGGCGAGACCGCGCTGGCCGCGGCCCCGCTGATCACGCCCGTGCGCGAGGGCGAGGCGGACATGACCATCGCGATCTTCCGTACCCGGGTGAAGCTCGGCGGGCACGGCATCGTGGTCAAGGTCGCGAAAGAGGGCATCAAACGGGCGACCGGCTGGGACGCCACCCAGCCGATCAACGGCCAGCGGTGCCTGACCCGGACCGCGTTCGAGGCGGCCAGGCCGCTCGCGCACGGGTTCGGGGTCGAGACCGGCCTGACCATCGACCTGCTGCGCCGGGGCTTTCGCGTGCGCGAGGTCGAGGTCGACATGGCGCACCGGGCCACCGGCACCGACTGGCGCGCCCAGTTACACCGCGCGAAACAGCTCCGCGACGTCTCACGGGCCCTGGCCGCCAGGGAGCCCACAGTCACCAGGGCACGGGATACCCTCAGACCGAAGTGAGACTGTCCCTGTGGTGCGTCGCCGGCTCGCTGCTGCTGACGATCACCATCGCTCTGCTCGGCCCGTCGGCCATGGTCCCCGGGCTGCCCGGCCCGTCCTGGCAGCCGCCGTACTCGCTGGGGGTCCAGCCCGACGGCCACCTGGTCATCGCCCTGGCCGCCGCCGCGCTCGCGCTCGGCGCGATCGGCCTCCTGACCGGCCTCTCCCGGGCCGCCGCCGCCCCGGAACCCCGCCGTCTCCTGATCACCGGCGGTACGGTCGCCGCCGTCCTGGCCTTCCTCCCGCCCTTCGGCTCCGCCGACCACCTCAACTACGCCGCGTACGGCTGGCTGGCCACCCACGGCTTCGACCCCTACGTGACCGTCCCCGCGGACATCCCCCTCTCCTGGGTCGAAGAGTGGACGAACACCCCCAGCGTCTACGGTCCCGTCGCCACGGCCGCCCAGGCTCTCGCCACCTGGCTCGGCGGCTCCGTCCGCATGACGGTCTTCCTGCTCGCCCTGCTCAACGCCGCCGCCTTCATCGCCACCGCCTGCCTGCTCCACCGCGCCACCCGGCACGATCCGGTACGGCAACGCCGCGCCGCCCTGCTCTGGACGGTCAACCCGCTGGTCGTCTACCACCTGTCGGCCGGCATGCACGTCGACACCCTCGCCATCGTCTTCATGATCGCCGCCCTGGCCGTCACCCCGCCCGTGCGGCGCGGCATCCTGCTCGGCCTCGGCGTCGCGGTCAAGGTCACCGTCGGCCTGGTCGCCCTCGGCCCCGCCTGGGAGTCCCGTCGCAACCTGCCCAGACTGGCCCTGCTCGCCGGCGTGGCCACCGCGACCGCCGGTCTCGCGTACGCGCTGGCCGGGCCGCACGCGTTCGACCAGATCCTCAACGCCAGCAAGTCGATCTCCTGGGCCACCCCCTGGAAGCTCGTCCAGTACGGCCTGCAGGGGCTGTTCGGGCCCGGCGCGTACCGGATCTGGATCCAGATCGCGTCGCTGCTCCTGCTGGTGGGGCTGGCCTGGGGGCTGGTGCGCCGGCTCGGCCAGGACGCGGCGGCGGTCTCGCTGGCCTGCGTGGCGGCCTGGCTGTTCGCGACGCCGTACGCGCTGCCGTGGTACGACGGGCTGGCCTTCGCGCTGCTGGCCCTGGTTCCGGCCACCGCCCTGGACGGGTTCCTGGCGGTACGGCTGGCGGTGTTCTCGTTCGCGTACCTGCCGGCGCGTCAGGCGCAGCAGCCGGCGGACCTGGACTGGCTGGTGGACGTGGTCAGGGCGCGGCTGGTGCCCTGGACGCTGCTGGCGCTGACGGTGGCGCTGGGGGTGTGGGCGTGGCGAGGAGCAGGGCGCGTACCGACGCCGCCAGGGTCAGCGGCACCGCTACCGTCAGCGCCATCGCCGGAATCGCGATCCCCGAGTCGTTGATCAGGAAGCCCACCAGGGCGGCGGTGAGGGCGCCGAACAGGCCCGCGCGCAGGGCGGGGGCATGGCCGTACGCGAGGCTGAGGGCCGCCGCGCCGAGCCTGGACGGGCGGGACAGGACCAGGAACAGGAACGCCAGCGCGACCAGGGAGAGCAGCGTCAGCGGCAGGTTGCCCAGGGTGCTCAGCATCGCGCCCAGCTTGCGGCCGACCACCGAGCCGCCCTCGCCGTCGATCACCTGCTGGACGAAGGAGCCCAGGTGGGTGCGCTGGTCGGCGGGGCGGCGCCAGTCGACGATCGCGATGACGGTGATCAAGGCCGCGCCGGCGGCTCCGACGACCGCCAGCCGGCCGACCGAGACGCGGCGGCCGGCGAGCATCAGCATGAAGACCGCGAAGCCGAGCACGAACGACGGCACGCCGCCGAAGTCGGCGCCCCAGCGCGGCCAGCCGTCGGCGAAGATCGCCAGCAGGCCGTAGCCGAGGCAGAGGGCGAAGGCCAGACGCGGGCGGCGGCGCAGGGCGTGGGCCAGGCCGGCCAGGGCCAGGATGGTGCCGGTGGAGTAGATGGCGAAGGCCATGTTGCCGAAGCCGTAGAACCGGCCGCCGGTCACGGGCTCGTAGCCGGTGACGGCGTTGACCTGGAGTCGCGAGCCCGTCATGACGTCGATGAGCAGGGCCAGCGAGGAGACGGCGGCCACGGTCGTGAGCGGGCCGAGCACCGAGCGGCGCCACGGGCCCGCGAAGGCGGCGGCGGCGATCAGGCCGGCCAGGCCGAGGATCGTGGCGATCAGCGCGGGCATCGGGCGGGACACGCTCCACCAGGGGACCAGCTGGGCCAGGAAGGTGGAGATGGGGATGGCGCCGCTGACGACGGCCACGACCTGGGTGGCGGTCAGGGTTCTGCGGCGGTGCGAGGTGGACTGGCGGCGAAGGGCGATGGCCGCGAGGGCGTAGAAGATCAGCTGGAGGGCGACCAGGGTGAGGAAGAAGGGCTCGCGGACGTCCCTGAGGACCTGGCTGGCCAGGTCGGCGTCGGCGAGCTGGGTCACGGTGTCGGCGGTGGTGGCGGGTGTTTCGCCGCCGGTGGCCCAGGTGCGGCCGACCACGGATTCCGGGATGGGGAGCGCGAGTCCGGTGAGGACGGTGGCGGTCGTGTCGGTGATCGTGACGAGGGAGTTCTGGCGGGTGGAGGTGGCGGTCAGGAAGTTGTGGGGAAATGTCGGGCCTTGGGCGATGGCGGTGTGGAGGTGGGCGGCGGTGCTCGTATCCGCCTGGCCGACGAGGAGGACGGTGGAGTCCGGGGGGACCTGGTCGAGGATGGCGCCGACGGTGTTGTCGGCGGCTCTTGCGGCTTCTTGCCGGGCTTCGGGGGCCAGGTCGCCTGACGTTTCTGGGCTGGAGGCGGTTGAGGATCGCAGCCAGGCTTGGGCTAGTTCGTTGGCTTCGGCGGTGACGAGGGAGTAGGGCTTGAGGTCGGGGAGCTCGGCAGGCGTCGGCGCGTATTTCTGGATATTTCCGGATTTGTCGGCGGCGGCGAGGGCGGCTCCGGGGCCGATCGCGGCGACCTTTCCCCCGGCGTCCACGATCGTCTGGGCGAGGAGGCCGATGTCGGCTTTGAAGGAACCGGCCTGCTGGAAGGCCACCAGGTCGGCCCAGCCCGGGATGGTCGCGGTGCCGTCGGCCGCCGCGACCGGAATTTCCGGCATTGCGCAATTGTTCGATCCGGCGCGCTGACCTGCGGAGATCGTCAGCCATCCGGCGACAGGGCAGGTGATTCCGCGGCCTTCCGGGGGGATCGTCCGGGTGGACAAGGACGCCGACGCGCCGCGTTCCACGAGGTCCCACAGGCGTGGTGTGCGCTGCGGGTCCAGGTCGCTCCACTGCAGCCCGGGGACGCCGATCAGGACCACCCGGCCGGTGGGGACGGTCGTGGCCGAGGCGGTGGCGGGAGCCGTACCCAGCAGGAGGAGGGCCAGGACGAGCTGGGCGAGCACGCGTCTGAGCTGGGACGATGGCACGGTGGCCGGGTCCTCCTCTGGTGGGCGGGGCCGGACGGACAGCGTCCACGGTAACCTGCCTGGTCGTGAGCACTGGCGAACCGGTAGCGCTGAGCGGGCGGCGGCCCTGGTGGGGCTGGGCGCTGACACTGCTGATCATTCTGGTCGCCGCGTGGCCCCTGGTGGGCTACTGGCTGGGCAATCCCGACGATCAGCGCCTGGTCGACCTCGACGTGTACCGAACCGGGGGCTGGGCGCTGCTTCAGGGCCTCCCGGTCTACGACGTGATCACGCCGGCGCCGCAACTGCTGCCGTTCACCTATCCGCCGATCGCGGCCATGATGGCGGTCCCGCTGGCGCTGATCTCCTGGGAAACCGCCCAGTGGACCTGGACCGCCGCGATCATCCTCACCCTCACTGCCACAGTCTGGTACGCCTTCCGCGATTACCTCACCCGCCTGCCAGGACGGTCGCTGCACATTCTCGGCGGTGTCCGGACGACCGGCCGGACACTTCTCGGTAGCGCGGTTGCCGAGCGGACATCGCCTCCCAGGCGTTCCGGCGATACCCGGGCCACAGTGTCTTCCGAGGGGACTTCAAAGGATGCCGAAGCGACTGGGGGGCTGCCTTCCGGGAGTGGCGGAAAGGCGCGGGCATTGCTCTTCGCGCGGGTCTTCGGGGCTGCCCGAGCCGCCAAGCCCTTGCCTGCTGTGGCTGTGCCGATCATGTTCGGGGTCGTCACCGTTGCCTGCCTCTATCTGATGCCGATCCGGGATCAGATCAGGTTCGGGCAGGTGGATCTCTTCCTGGTGGCTCTGTGCCTGCTGGACTGCGTGGTTCGCCGGCCCTGGTGGCCCAGGGGCCTCCTGATCGGCATCGCGACGGCGGTGAAGCTCACTCCCGGCGTCTTCCTGATCTATCTCGCGGTCACCGCCTGGCGTGACCCGGCCCAGCGCAAACCCCTCTACACGGCGACCGGCACCGCAGCCGCTCTCACGTTGTTGCCGTTCGCCGTCATTCCCGCCGACGCCGCCGACTTCTGGTTCTCCGCCCTGCTCGACTCCGAACGCCTCGGCGCCAACACCGCCACCACCAATCAGTCCATCCGCGGCATGCTGCTCCGCCTGTACTGGCCGGACGCCCTCACCACCGCCCTCTGGCTCGCCGCCGTCGCCCTCATCGGCTGGTACGGCTTCCGCGCCGCGTACCGGGCTCATCGCGACGGAGACACCCTGACCGCGGTGGCGCTGACCGGCCTGATGGCGGTGCTGCTCTCCCCGGTGGCCTGGATCCACCACCTGGCCTGGATCGTCGTCGTGATCGCCGCGCTGGCCGTCCGCAGGCCGCTGCTGGCCGCGGGGGTCTGGGTGTATTACGTCCTGCCGATCCCGTGGTGGGGGGCGTACATCAAGCTGTGGGAGATCCCCGTCCTCAGCCCCACCCTGGGGAAGATCGTGCAGAACGCGTTCGGCCTGGGGGCGATCGCGCTCGTCTGGGTGCTCGCGCGGCGACCGGGGAGCGCGGTGGCGGGTAAACCCGCTGCGGAGGATTCAGCGTCAGGGGATTCGGTTCCGAGGAATTCGACCCCGGGAAGATCGGCAACGGGGGACTCCATCTCGGGCACCTCGGCACCGGAGGATTCGGCTCCGGGCACCTCGGCAACGGCGGCCTCGGGTTCGGAGGATTCGGGTTCAGGGGATTTGGCGAAGTCTTGACGATGCGGTTACTCTCAGTGGTGTGCTGGTTACCGTGCTCGTCATTGTCGGGTTTCTCGCCGGGGTCACCGGAGTGGCGATCGGCCTGCTGGCGCTGCGGAACGCGCGCGGCGCCGTCGAGGAGTGCCTCGACGTGCTGGCGCGGCGAGCCGCGGTCGAAGGGGTCGTCGACACGAAGGCCATCCGCGACGTGGCCGTATACCGCTACGACGCCCTGGAGGAGATGACCGGCCGCCTGTCGTTCTCGGTCGCCCTGATCAACGGCCTCGGCGACGGCATCGTGCTGACCTCCATCAACGGCCGGACCGAAACGCGCACCTACGTCCGTCCCGTGCGCGGCGGCAAAGGCCAGCAGCAGCAACTCTCGCCCGAGGAGGAGCAGGCCGTGCGGGCCGCCCGCCTGGGCCTGGGCCCGGAGATCGAAGCCAGCCTCGCGTCCGGCGGCTCCTGGTTACGCCCCGGCAACCAGCAGTCGGGATTCCCGAAGCCGACTTTGCGCTTTCCGAGCCGGACTCGGTAAGTATTCACATACGCCACTCGCGCGAGTCGCTAACCTGGTCGTATGTCAAAGCTCGCGTACCTGGGCCCAGAGGGCACCTTCTGTGAGGCAGCCCTGCGCATCCTGGCGCCCGACGCCGAGCGCCTGCCGTGCGCCAACGTCGGCGCCGCACTTGACGCCGTCCGCCGTGGCGAGGCCGACGGCGCGGTCGTGCCGCTGGAGAACTCGCTGGAAGGCGCGATCACCCAGACCCTCGACGAGTTCGCCTGGGGCGAACCGCTGCTGATCGTCGCCGAACTGCTGCTGCCGGTGGAGTTCTCGCTGCTGGTCCGGCCGGACACCGAGATGCGGCAGATCAAGCGCCTGATCACCCATCCGGCCGCGCACACCCAGTGCCGCAACTTCATCGAGCGGGAACTCCCGGGGGCCGTGGTCATCCACGCCTCCTCCACCGCCGCCGCGGCCCAGGAGGTCTCCAACCCCGAATCTCCGTACGACGCGGCCATCAGCCCCGCCATCGCCGGCGAACTCTACGGACTGACCGAGGTCGCCTCGGGCATCGGCGACCGTACGGACACGGTCACCCGGTTCGTGCAGGTCTCCGCGCACGGCCCGCTGCCGGAGCCGACCGGCGCGGATCGCACTTCCATGGTGGCTTTCCTGAAGGACGACCACGCCGGTGCCCTGCTCGAAATGCTGAGCGAGTTCTCGGTGCGCGGAATCAACCTGAGCCGGATCGAATCCCGGCCCACCGGTGACGGCATCGGCCGATATTTCTTCCATTTCGACTGTGAAGGACATGTCGCGGACGCCCGCGTCGGCGAGGCTCTCTCCGGGCTTCACCGCATTTGCGGAGACCTGCGATTCCTGGGCAGCTACCCGCGGGCCGACCAGGTCCCCACCCAGATCAGGACCGGCACGAGCGACGCCGAATTCGCCGAGGCCGCCGACTGGCTGACCCGGATGCGCGCCGGACAAATCTGAATTTATCGATATTCGGAATTACGCGGGACGTGCTCTCGCTTGACATGCCGTTGAACATCCTTATCGTCACCCTGTAAGGCGACGATAAGGCGTGTTCGATTTCCTGGGATTTCCACGGATTCCACTGGTTATCCCGGGAAACCCGGCCATTGCCTGATTCGCCGCTTGGTCATCGGTGCGATTGGGGAGCGGCTCGATGCACAGGCACAAACGCGATGATTTCTACGTGGTCGGCGAGGGCGTGCACGAGGGCTCGGCGCTGCGGCGGCCCTCCACCACCGAGGAGATCCGCCGGTTCCGGTTCACCCGGCTCGGCCCGGTGGGCACCGTCCTCGATCCCGACCTGTGCGCCAAGCTGGCCCGGGCGATGACCGCGCCGGAGGCCGTACAGCAGGATGCGAGGTTCGGGGCGGGATTCACCTACCTCGGGCAGTTCGTCGACCACGACCTCACCATGGACCGCACCGCGACCGCCCTCGGCGACGACGTGACGCTCCCCGAACTCATCCAGGGCCGCTCCCCGGCTCTCGACCTCGACTCCCTGTACGGCCGCGGCCCCCGCTTCTTCGAACCCGACGGCGTACGCCTCCGGATGGGCAGGACCGCCCCCGCACCCGGCTTGGACGGCCTGGACGGCTTCGACCTCCCGCGCCGGGCCGCGTCGCCGGACGAGCCGGGCAACGCCCTCATCCCCGACCACCGCAACGACGAGAACCTGGCGGTCGCGCAACTGCACCTGGCCTTCATCCGGTTCCACAACCGGGTGGCCGAACACCTGGCGGACGCGGGGGTGCCGGGGGCGTACCTGCTGGAGAAGACGCGGGAGATGGTGGTCAAGCACTACCAGTGGATGCTCGTCACCGACCATCTGCCCAGAATCGTCAACCCGGACGTGGTGGACGAGGTGTTCATCAACGGGCGGCGTTACTTCGAGGGGCAGTACCAGGGGCTGCTGCCGGGGGACTCGCCGACGATGCCGATCGAGTTCTCGGTGGCCGCCTACCGGGTCGGGCACAGCATGATCCGGAGCGGCTACGAGTGGAACAGCGTCTTCAACAGCAACGGCACCGACCCGCGCCGCATCACCGACGCCACCCTCGATCTGCTGTTCTCCTTCTCCGGCACGAGCGGCTTCGTGACCGCGGAGAATCCCCTGCCCACCAACTGGGTGGCCGACTTCCGCCGCCTGTTCGACTTCGGCGAAGCCGGCCGTGACGACCTGGTCGTCCCGCCGCGGGACTTCAACCTGGCCAGACGCATTGACACGCTGCTGGCCGACCCGCTGGCCGCCCTCCCGGCGGGCTCCTTCGGCGACCCGAACGCCCAGGTCCCCGAGATCCACCACAACCTGGCGTTCCGCAACCTGATCCGCGCCAACATGCTCAAACTGGCCTCCGGCCAGCAGATGGCCGAATTCTTCGGCTTCCGGGCGCTCACCCCGGACCAGATCGTCGACGGGAACGGCGGCGTCGTCCTGGCCGACCTCACCGACGACGAACGCGCTTCGCTGATCGCCGCGACGCCGCTGTGGTTCTACATCCTGCGCGAAGCCGAGTTCAACAACGGCCTGCTCGACGGCGTGGGCGCGCGCATCGTCGCCGAGGTCTTCCACCGCTGCATCGAGGGCAGCCGCCACTCCATCGTCCGCGACCAGTCCTGGCGGCCCATCCTCGGCCCTGACCGGCACACCTTCCGCATGGTCGACCTCCTCCTGTACGCCTTCGAGGGTGACGTCGACCTGCTCAACCCCGTGGACGCCGAACCCGTCGCCTCCCTGCGCCGGCGCCGCCGCATCGGGTAGTACGGAAGATCGCCCGCGCCTGTGGATATCGTGCGCGGGCGGTGGCCGTACCTCTGTAGCCTTTGATTTGTGATTGACCTGCGAACCCTCCGTGATGACCCGGACCGGCTCCGGGCGTCGCAGCGCGCCCGTGGCGAGGATGACTCCATCGTCGACGCGCTGCTCTCGCTCGACGAACGCCGACGCGCCGCGCTGACCTCGTTCGAGTCGCTGCGCGCCGAGCAGAAGAGCATCGGCAAGTCGGTGTCGCGCGCGTCCGGAGACGAGCGGCAGGCGCTGCTCGATCGGGCCAAGGACCTCGCGGCGCAGGTGAAGGCCGCCGAGGCGGCCTCCGAGCAGCTCGGCGGCGAACTCGACGAGCTGATCATGACGGTGCCCAACATCGTCGAAGAGGGCGCCCCGCACGGCGGTGAGGACGACTACGTGGTGCTGGAGGAGGTCGGCACGCCCCGCGCGTTCGACTTCACCCCCCGCGACCACCTGGAACTCGGCGAGCGGCTGGGCGCCATCGACATGGAGCGCGGCGCGAAGGTCTCCGGCTCGCGCTTCTTCTTCCTGCGCGGCGTCGGCGCCCGGCTCCAGCTCGGCCTGCTCAACATGGCCATGCAGCAGGCCATCGAGGCGGGCTTCACGCCGATGATCACGCCTGTGCTGGTGAAGCCGGAGTCGATGCAGGGTACCGGCTTCACGATCGCCCACGACAGCGAGATCTACCAGCTCCCGGAGGACGACCTCTACCTGGTCGGCACCTCCGAGGTCCCGCTCGCCGCCTACCACGCCGACGAGATCCTGGACCAGAGCTCGCTGCCGTCCCGCTACGCCGGCTGGTCCTCCTGCTTCCGCCGCGAAGCGGGGTCGTACGGGAAGGACACCCGCGGCATCATCCGCGTGCACCAGTTCGACAAGGTGGAGATGTTCTCCTTCTGCCACCCCGAGGAGTCGGCCGAGGAGCACCGCCGGCTGCTGGCCTGGGAGAAGGAGATGCTGGACAAGGTCGAGCTGCCGTACCGGGTGATCGACACCGCGGCCGGCGACCTGGGCATGTCCGCGGCCAGGAAGTTCGACTGCGAGGCGTGGATCCCGAGCCAGGGCCGCTACCGGGAGCTGACCTCGACCTCCAACTGCACACAGTTCCAGTCGCGCCGCCTGAAGGTGCGTTACCGGGACGATGAGGGCCGCCCCCAGCACGTGGCGACCCTGAACGGCACCCTGGCGACCACACGCTGGATCGTGGCGATCCTGGAGAACCACCAGCAGGCGGACGGTTCGGTCGTGGTGCCGAAGGCGCTACGGCCGTTTGTGGGCCTCGACGTCCTGGAGCCGCTCAAGTAGGACTTGTCGCGACATACGCCGAAGGCGGGCCCCCGGTGGGGACCCGCCTTCGGTGTGTCCAGTGGTTGTCGAGTGGTCTAGAGGGCGCGCACCTGCGACGCCTGCGGGCCCTTGGGGCCCTCGGTGACCTCGAACTCCACGCGCTGACCGTCTTCCAAGTTCCGGTATCCGCTACCCGAAATCGCGGAGAAGTGGACGAACACGTCCGGCGCGCCGCCGTCCGGGGCGATGAAGCCGAAGCCCTTTTCAGCGTTGAACCACTTGACGGTTCCCTGAGCCATTAACGCTCTCCCTAGGAAGTGAATCTTGGGGTACACACCTCGCGCACCCCGGTGTGTCGCACAGCTCCCCGGGTGGCTCATATCAGTCGAACTGGTTTCGCGCTTGCGGGAACAGCTAATACAACGCCATGCCATCTAACACTATGGCGGACCCGGGGTGTTCCATGTCCGGGGGAGAATTCTTCTCCCGACATCCCCTTGTCCGGCGCGGACGCATCACAGTGCAAACTGGAACGTGTTATGGCCAGTCCGCATCTCCACCACCGCCCTTCCCGGCCGCCCCGTCTGGTCGCCACAGACCTCGACGGCACCGCGCTGCGCTCCGACGGCACCATCTCCCCCCGTACCGCCGCCGCCTTCGCGGCTGTCGAACAATCCGGCGCCACTCTGGTCTTCGTCACGGGGCGCCCGCCCCGCTGGATGCACACCGTCGCGAACGTGCTCCAGCACCGTGGCCTGGCCATCTGCGCGAACGGCGCCCTGGTCTACGACCTGCACACCGAGGCGATCGTCGAGTCCCACCTGATCGACCAGCCCACGCTGGCGGAAACGGTACAACGCCTCCGATATGAGATACCCGAATTAACGTACGCAGTGGAGTACGAGGGCGGATTCGCGCACGAATCCACCTTTCCATTGGGCGGCTGGGACCGGGACGCCGCCGGTGGCATACGGGTGGAGCCCGCCACCCTGATCTCTCAGCCCTGCGCGAAATTGCTCGCCCTCCATCCAACGATGGGGCCGGACGAGCTTTATCGACATGTTCAGGCGGTTGTGGGGGATTTGGTAACTGCGACGCATTCGAGCGGGCGGGCGTTGATGGAGATGAGCGCCCATGGGGTGACAAAGGCCACGGCATTGGCGGCGCTGGCCGTACGCAACCAGATCAAAGCCGAGGAGGTGGTGGCATTCGGCGACATGCCCAACGACCTCCCCATGCTGACCTGGGCAGGCACCTCGTACGCCGTGGCCAACGCCCACCCCGACGTCCTGGCCGCCGTGGACCACATCACCGCCACCAATAACCACGACGGGGTAGCGGAGGTCCTGGAACGCCTGTACCGGGCCTGAGCAGGCGTTTGGGCATGCCAAATGCCTTGGGCATGCCGAAGGACAGAGCGGACCGGCCGGGTTCCGGCGCCGGTGCGGCGAGAACCCGACGTCCGGTCCGCTCCGATGGGGTTTCTAGAGGTAAGGGCCGGAGGCGCGGCCGCCGTGCTCGTCGTTCTGGCCCTGGCTCAGGCCGCCGCCACCGGGCAGCGCCCGCCGCATCTGCTCAAGCTGCGCACGAGCAGCCATCTGCTGCGCGAACAGCGTGGTCTGAATGCCGTGGAACAGACCTTCCAGCCATCCCACCAGCTGCGCATGCGCGACCCGCAGCTCGGCGTCGCTCGGCGGCTCGCCCCCGTCCTCGGTGAACGGCAGCGACAACCGCTCCAGCTCGTCCACGAGTTCCGGCGCGAGCCCGTCCTCAAGCTCCTTGATCGAGCTGGAATGGATCTCCTTGAGCCGTTTGCGGCTCGGCACGTCCAGGGGAGCCGCACGGACCTCTTCCAGCAGCTGCCGGATCATGCTGCCGATGCGCATCACCTTGGCCGGCTGTTCGACCAGGTCGGCGATGGAGCGCTCCTCGGGTTCCCCCTTGTCCCCACCGAGCGAAAGTCCCTCAGGACCCACGACCACCACGTGCGGGGTGCTTTCCTCAGCGTTCATAGCTCTCAACTTACTAGCAGGATCTTCCCGACGTGCTCCCCGTCTTCGAGCATGCGATGCGCCTCCGCCGCGTGCTCCATCGGGATCTTGGCGTGGATCACGGGCTTGATCGCACCGGCGCTCACCAGCGGCCACACGTTCTCCGCCACCCCCCGGCAGATCACACCCTTCTCGTCCACCGGCCGCCCCCGCAGCCCCGCCGCGCTCACCGACGCCCGCTTGCCGAGCAGCTTGCCGAGATCGAGCTCTCCGACCGTCCCGCCCTGCAACCCGATCACCACGAGGCGCCCCCCGACAGCCAGCGCGTCCACGTTCTGTTTGAGGTATTTCGCACCGATGATGTCGAGAATCACGTCTGCCCGCCTGGTAGAAAAGTCCTCTTCTCGGTAGTTGATTCCTTCATCCGCTCCGAGCGCCAGGCAGCGTTCGATCTTCTCGGCCGACCCCGCGGTCACGATCACGCGCGAGCCGTACGCCTTCGCCAGCTGGATGGCGAGCGTGCCGATGCCGCTCGCGCCGCCGTGGACGAGCAGGGTCTCGCCCTTGCGCAGCCGCGCGGTCATGAAGACGTTGGACCAGACCGTGCAGGCGACCTCCGGCAGCGACGCCGAGTCGGCCAGTTCGGTCGGGGCGGGCATGATCTGCTGCCACGGGACGGCCACCCGCTGCGCGTACCCGCCGCCGCTCAGCAGCGCGGTCACTTCGTCACCTACTTTCAGGCCGTCCACGCCCGGCCCGATTTCGGAGATGACGCCGGAACATTCCAGCCCGGGGATTTCGGAGGCGCCCTTCGGCGGCGGGTAGAAGCCCTGCCGCTGCAACAGGTCGGCCCGGTTCACGGCGGAAGCGACCACGTCAACGACCACTTCGCCCCGCCCGGGCACCGGATCGGGGACTTCCTGCCAGGTGAGTACGTCCGGCCCGCCGGGCTCCGAAATCATGATGGCTCGCATGTCACCTAAAGTAACGGAGCGGCGAACTAGACGGTTGGTCACGTTGGTTGTGTTACGGGGCGCTAACCTTCAATGTGGTTGCTGCCCCTTTAGCCCATCCCGAGGGGGAACACGGTGGCAAGACACGATCGTGAGGATCCCCATTCTCTCGAAGACCAGCTGGCCTGGCTCGACGCGATCAAAGAAATGCCGGACGAGGTGGACATCGCGGTAAGCGCGGTCACCGCGTCCTCTTTGGCGTCCGCAGGTCCCGTAGGCCCACCGGCCGCGCCACCGGAAGAGGCTTCGCCCTATCCGAAGGACCCGTGGCTGTCGGTCCCGTCCGAACCCGGGCAGCTTTTCCGCACCTCGTCCGATTCCGGGTACGGCGGCGACAGCCCCGCGGACGACGACGCCCCCACCAACCCGCCGGGTGAGCCGTTCGGCAAGGGCCGCGGGGCGTTCGGTGAGTCGCCGGTGGATACGGATTCGTACAACGTCGGGGCTTTCGGCGGAGCTCAGGAGCAGGAGACCAGCGACGAGCCGGTCCGCGGATGGCTGGAGCCGGCGCGGCCGGTGACCGAGCCCGAGTCCGGCGAATCCGAACGATTCACTGGACCGATCCCGGTCGAGCGGCTCGGCGGCACCGGTCGGGACGAACACACCACCGAGCGTTTCGGCGGCCACTTCGGCACGCGCGACGGCGGCCAGGACCGGCCGTTCGGCAAGGACAATCCGTTCGGGGCGGAGGATGGGCCGTTCCGGAAGGATGGGACCGCCGATTCGGCGTTCGGCTCCGGGGGGTTCGGCGGCTCGGAGACCGCTTTCGGGACGAAGGACACGTCGGGTGGGCCGCAAGAGGGGCCGTTCGACACCAAGGACGATCCCTTCGGCGTGAAGGACAACCCGTTCGGGGGGCGTGACACCTCGTCCGGGCCTTTCCGCACCACTGAGGGCGCTCTCGGGACCAAGGGCGGATCGTTCGGCCAGGAAAGCCCGTTCGGCCAGGAAAGCCCGTTTGGTCAGGACAGCGCCTTCGGCCAGGACGGGGGCTTCGGGCCGAAAGAGGGTGCCTTCGGAGCGAAGGACACCGGTGCCACGGATGGACCCTTCGGATCCTTCGGCGCGCGGGACGATGCTTTCGGATCTCGCGAAGGCCGCGACTCCGGCAACACGGGCAACTTCCCCGACCCGCGCGATCTTCGCGACGCCCGCGACCTTCGTGAGGGCCGCGATCTAGGCGAAGTACGCGATATCCGCGACGGCCGTGACAAGCGCGACGCTCGCGACCGCAACGACGGCTACGAGAGCCGCGACACCGGCGAGATCCGGGAATCTCGCGAATTACGCGACACCGGCGGCCCGTTCGCCCTCCCCGCCGGCGAGGAGAACCGGTTCGGCGACCGCTTCAGCGGTTCCCTCCGCGACGACCTCGCAGAACGGCCGGGCTACGACCGCGACACGGCCGAGAGGGAGCGCGAGCCGTACCAGGCCCGGCGCCGCCAGGCCGCCACGCCGCCGAACGCCGCGTTCGCCACGCCGTCCCGTACCTCGTCCCGCTCGGGCGGAAAGCCCACGGCGGACAGCCTCGACCCGCTCAGCCTGCTCAAGGGCCGCCGCAACGCCCCCGAGAACGGCTGGCGCCGCCTGATCTACAAGGCCTCCGCCGGCATCATCAGGCCCGGCGAATCCTCCGAAGTCCGGCGCCGCCGCGACCTCATCGCCCGCGCCCGTACGCCGGTCGCCGCCGGCCATCACCGCGTGGCCGTACTCAGCCTCAAGGGCGGAGTCGGCAAGACCACCACCACCGTCGGCCTCGGCGCCACCCTCGCCCAGGTACGCGGCGACCGCGTGATCGCCGTCGACGCCAACCCCGACCGTGGAACGCTCTCCGACAAGGTCGAACTCGAGACCTCCGCCACCATCCGGGACCTGCTCAACGAACGCGCCCAGATCCGCCGCTACGTGGACATCCGCGCCTTCACCTCGCAGACCCAGTCCCGCCTGGAGATCCTCGGCTCCGACCGCGACCCCTCCGTCTCCGAGGCCTTCTCGGCCGCCGACTACCAGGCGGTCTCCCAGGTCCTGGAGAACTTCTACTCCATCTGCATCACCGACTGCGGCACCGGCCTCCTCCACTCCGCCATGTCCGGCGTCCTCGGCCTGGCCGACCAGCTCGTCCTGGTCAGCTCCCCGTCCGTGGACGGTGCCCGCGCCGCCTCCGCCACCCTCGACTGGCTCGAAGCCCACCACTACGCAGACCTGGTCAAAGCGGCCTCAGTCGTCCTGTGCAGCGTCCGCCCGCGCTCCAAGTCCACCGTCGACCTCAACCGCCTCGAAGCCCACTTCGCGGCCCGCTGCCGGGCTGTCATCCGCGTGCCGTACGACCCGCACCTCGAAGAAGGCGCCGAGATCGACCTCGACCGCATGCAGGAAGCCACCCAGCAGGCATTCCTCAAACTCGCCGCCTCCGTCGGCGACGGCTTCGCCGGCCCCCAGGCCTTCACCGAACGCCGCTACTCCGAAATCCCCGACCAGCTGTGACTCCCACTCTCCCGCTTCCTCCTGGGAAGCGGGAGAGATCGTCTACTCGGTCGCGTCCCTGCCCGCCGACCCACTAAAGTGCACTCCAGACACACCAGGAGAGCTCGCCTAGTGGACGATGGCGGCGGTCTTGAAAACCGCTAGGCCGGGTGACCGGTCTCGTGGGTTCGAATCCCACGCTCTCCGCCTAGCTTGGAAAACGTGGTCTGACCTGGCCGGATGAGTGTCGGGTGGGCTGGTGATCATTTCCCGGATATGTAGCTGTGGGCCGTCGTGAGCGGCTCCATGTCGTTGATCACGGGATATTCACGGGATGATCTTGGCGGTGTTTCTCCAGGTCAGTGCTTGGACTCACAGATCGGGACGCTGAGGAGTTGGTGGAGACCGCTGACCGCATCGAGGACGAAGCCGCGAGCGAAGATCCTGACCTGAGCAGGATTCAAAGGTGGAGTGCGAGCGCCCTCGCGCTTGTTAACTCCCCAGTGGTCAGCGGTGCCTTGGGCGGGGTTCTCAGCGCCTACGGTACTAGTATGCTGCCCGGCCTTCCGCCTGGATAAGTCTACTTAGCAGACGGCAGCAATAGACGCTCTGGAACCGCCCAAGGCTTCAACCCTCGGGCGTGGGCCTTGAGCCGCATGCCACGGTCGCTACTTACGACGAGAACCGGCGCACCCGTGATCTGTTGCAAGAGAACGCCTCTGCTGACGATCTCGATATCCGCGTCTTGAGTTCTCTGATGGCTTCGCTCATCCATGAAAATTTCGAGAGTCGTCTTTGCTCCGAGTGGTGCAAAGCCATCCGTTTGGAGATCGTCGAGATATCCGTCAAGGACCTTGAGTACCGTTCGCGCACGATCTCCGCGATTACCTCGCTCCATATACTTGATCTTATCGAGCTCGTCAATCACGGCGATTGGCAGCACAACCCGAACAGCATCCTCATCGAATTCCTTGCGCCAATCGATTTCGTTAAACATGATGCAGTGCATGTAGACGTTGCAGTCCAGGATCGCGATCACTCCCGCACGGGTTGACCACTTCATCAGTTGTTGGAGTTCATCTCTTAGCTGGATGAGTCGGCTCTTCTGCTTTTCAACCTCGCCGCGGAGCGCGATGTTGAACCCGAGAGGAGGCGGGTAGCTGTAGTCACGGTCGATTCGCTCAAACCGCGGTGTGAGTAGGTCGTCGGCTATGCGAGTTTCTGCGAAGTGCTGCCGAAGTCGACTCTCGGTGGCGTCGATCCAGTTGAGATAGCGCGTCTTGCCGGTCTTACCCCCCGTGACCTGGATGTTGCCAGCCTCCTGGATCAGGTAATCCAATGACTTAACGACTTCGGCCGCCACTTGCCCGTCTCGTATCTCCATGCGGGAGAGTTTGGCATGTATGAGTCGGATAGTCCCAAGGTTTTCGGCGCCGAGGCGAAATGGGGAGAAGATCGGTCGATGACTGTCCTCTGCCCATCGGGGCGGATCTGGGCTAAGCGCCAGACGGTGGTATAGGCCGCGCCGTGGGCACGGCTCGAGCGACGGTGGTTCGCCAACCACCCAGAGCCGCACCCACGGCTCGCAGCCATGCGGCACCGTCTGGACGAGTAGGTTTCGGGCTCTTCTCAGTTGGGGGTGTTGCCGACGCTGGGGCGGCGACTGAAACAAGCGCCACGGCTACTCCGCTACTTCTGGAAGTGCAGCGTTTCGCCAGCCATCCCGGCGGGCCTGATCGTGTACGTAACGTCCTCAACGCTCGCAACGCTGAAGCCGTCCTTGAAAGTGATCGACTCCCAGGGCGGATCTGCGGCGAGCCGTACAGACCCATGATCCCGGCGTTCAAATCGAGAATCCAGATCCCGTCAGTCCCACCGGAGGTCGCCTCCGTCACCACCCCGCTGGCGTCGAAGGCCGTCGCCTCCGCCGGGCACCCAATCGAGGACGCTGAGCTGTCGCCGGTCCGTCTGCCGACAGACGGTTGCTCGGCTTCTTGGCATGAGCCTGCTGACAGGCGCAGTCTCTGCCGCTAGTCCCGGTTTCCGCACTTGGCGCTTCGTTGCAGGTCAGCCGCTATAGGCGATTCACCACCGACGGTCATCAAGGCTGATCGAGCGGGGTGACGTGCGGAAAACGGGGCTAGTCGCACACCCGGCACGCCTACTGATTGATCATGTCAACCATCAACCGAGGCTGCAACGTCAAGCATCAACCGAAGCAGGACAGAGCCCGGAACAAGAGCCCGGAACATGATCCGAAGAAACTTCTCTCTACAGCATCAAGGCCAGACCGCCTGCGGCGGTCCGGCGCGTCGGGCGGTCACGGGCCGCGCTACGGCTCTTCGGCCGGTCGCGGCCCGCACCGCCCACGCGCAACATGATTCAGAGGTGCGCTTATGGTCGGAGGGCGAGCGGTTACTTAGCTGCCGGTAGACCATGCTTTCAGACGTGTCAGATTTGATGATTTGGCCGCGCCCAAAACTTCGAAAGTATCGACTAAGTAACTTTTGCATGCTCGACTCAAGCGCGTCGCAGAATGTACGGGTCACCACTCTTTAGGAGTCCGAGTTGAAGCCGGTCCAAATAACTCTTGTTGCGAGAGACAATAACGAAAAGGGCACGGTGCTAACCGGGCTAGCGGGCGACTTTTTCCACTGCCTTGGATATGACGAGTTCACTTACGACATACCTAGGTCCGGGAGGGAAATTGACATTGTCGGCACGCATCGCCATGAAGATGTCTTCTTGATTGCTGAATGCAAAGCCAAAAAGTCGCCCTCGGGTGGAGATGAAATTAACAAGTTCTATGGAGCGTTGGATGCTGAACGCAGGCAGTCGGGAAAGAATATAGTCGGATATTTTATTGCTTTAAATGGGTTTACGGGATCGGCAATCGCCCAAGAAGGCGATATGAGAGAAAAGCGAGTGATGCTTATCGATGGAGAAAAGGTCGCCAAAGAGCTAATGAATGGCGGGGTGGTTGTGCCCGTAGAAAGGGTTACTGAGTCTGTTACCAGAATGCTCGAAAAGGCGGGGATTTCTCACAGAATTGATGTAAGCATCAAACTTATCGGTCATCCGGGAGGATGGGCATGGCTTGCCTATTCTGAAATCAACCACCAGCGGACATATGCTTGCCTTCTGCATGCTGACGGTCGACCGCTTCCCGTAAGTAGTTGCCGTGAAATATATGAGATTGCGAGCGCGCAGAAGATTGAAGGGTTCAATCTTCCTTTGGTGAATGAGCTGATAGCTTTCGACGCCGCATTCACAAGCGAAGAGTCAATGCAGAGATATCGCGACTACCTCTTAAGGGAGTACGGATACATCACACTTGAAGGCCTGCCGGCTGACCACGAGGTGGGTGCACGGACCTTCAATTTGGAAGATCTATATGTTGATCTTTCGCTGTCGGATCCAGAGAAGAGTCACCGGGGAGTAGAGCGGATAAGAGCCCAGAGGTGGGCTCGAAGCGAAGATGAAGTTGAGATCGATCCTGATGATGAAATAAACGAAGTGCCTAGGCTCTCATTTGAATTGGCGGACCCAAATGATACAAACGAGTTTATTCGCCAAATCCTTGATAGTCATCCCCGTGTCGCTATTTTAGGATCGCCGGGATCAGGTAAGACTACTTTACTTAAACGACTCGCGATCCATTACGCGCGTCCTGTAGAGCGTCGGGACCCTAGCTGGGATCTTCCCACTGAAGACTGGTTTCCGGTGGTGGTTAAATGCCGACAGCTAGGAGCGGCTGCGGAACTGCCAATCATTGAAGTTATCAGCGCTCTCGCCGCAAAAGCGGAGATGCCAGAGCTCGCTCCAGTTTTCATTGAAGCTGTAAGGAAAACCCTTCGAGATGGCAAGTTGCTACTTCTCGTGGATGGCTTAGATGAGATTCGTGATAGCTCAAAACGCCAGATATTTGTAAGTCAGTTGAGGACGTTTCTTGCCACATATCCAAATGTCAAACTAGTGCTGACGTCTCGCGAAACAGGGTACAGAATAGTCGCCTCCTCGGTCCTCTCGATTTGTAAAATCTACACTGTCGCTCATCTTTCTCCAAATTCCATCTCTCAGCTGACTGTTTTGTGGCACCGCCAAGTGCTTCGAGACATGCCAGGAGTGGAGAAAGAAGCACGCGCGCTTGCCGAGGCAATTATATCGACTGACAGAGTTTATCGGTTAGCTGTAAACCCGCTCTTGCTCACAACTCTACTCCTAGTTCGCCGTTGGGTAGGGCACCTGCCTAGAAGGCGAAGTGTTTTGTATGACAAGGCAATCGACGTATTGCTCATGACTTGGAACGTTGAGGGCCATGAGCCAATCGAACGAGAGGAAGCTATCCCCCAACTTGCTTATGCGGCGTACCGAATGATGGACGCCGGAAAGACCAGCGTTTCGTCGCATGAACTCTCTGTATACTTCAAAGAAGCCAGAAGAGATCTCCCGGAAGAGCTCTCGTATGCGACCCTATCTGTCGGAGAGTTTATACAACGAGTAGAGGAAAGAAGCAGCCTACTCGTCTTGAGCGGACATAGTCTCGAAGACGGCGTTATTCGCGAGATGTATGAGTTTAAGCACCTTACATTTCAGGAATACCTTGCAGCAACGGCGATTGCCTTTGGCTACTTGCCGGCCGATATCGCCGATCAGTCCGTTGTCGATATTATTGGCGACCGCTTCGGATCTGACAGCTGGAGGGAGGTTATTTCACTCACTGCTGTACTTGGACGCAGGAATGGTCCTACGATTATAAATAGGCTCGTAGAGCTCATTGAGTCATCTATTCCGCGCATATCGGGTGATGATCAGCGGGATCTCCCGGAATCCGTGTACATAGGCAGCTTAATTTCGTGCCTCGAAGACGAAGTTTCTCTGACCCCTGCTCTTGTGAGGACCGCGATCGATTGTTGTCTTGCCCATATAGACATGGTAGGACAGGAACGCTTTCCAGATGCGCTCTTCAACGGAAAGTATGAAGAAGATTTGCGCTCGGCTTGTCTCGATGAGATGCAGGCTTTCAGCCCTTCCGTTTCCGTAGCAGGGAGTGTACTCGGGGTTCTCTGTTCTTACCGGCTCGACGAGAACGAAGACACTACGGCCGTCACAAGGGAATGGCTTAAAGAGAAGCTTCGTTCCGAGTCATCGGAAAGAGAGAAGCTTGAAGCGGCGGCCTTTATGATGATCGTGTCCTATTCGGGGGAGCATAGGTCGTTCCGTAAACCCGTATCTGGAGGGTTTCGTGCAGCTCGGCAGCCATTCGTTCATGCCGAAGGTCTGCATCTCATTATCAATGAACTGCTTTCTTCTCAACTCGGGCTGCCTGTAACCTATATGTATGTCTGGTCTCTCTGTTGGGGTGTGAGACAAGCCAAAATAGACCCGTCTCTTTTGTCTGCTCTCCAGCGGCGTCTCATTGAGATCTGGTACACGAACGATTCGGAATATTTAAGAAGGCAGATCTCCTGGTTCTTGGAGGTTAGCCCCAAAGGCGCGCTTGGCGATATTGCTGTTCCCTTTGATGGACTCAGAGATCTAATAGAATCAGAGCTAGGTAACGGGGGCTATGGAAATTCTTTCCGTAACTGGGGGGCCTTGTTCGTGGGTTATTACACCGGAAGCTTATCCGCTCAAGAGATTGTGGATGCCGCTGTTCCGAGAATAGGAGAGCGGTGGATATTTCATATCGATGCGTGGAAGGAGGTCGCTGCGGCTCTTGGGCCCTTGGGTGATCCGATCGCCCAGGCAGTCGAAGAAAAAAAGAAGCGCGAACGCTGAATTTTTCGGAGCTGTGGTCTGCGAATGCAGGTAATCGTTATGCCTATTTAAGCCGCGCATGAGCTGCCTGTAGGCCCTGTGAGCTCGAAGCGGGGGCTTCCCCGCCCCCAGAGAATCCGGAGCGCTCGCGCACGCGATTTCCTCCTTCACCACGTCTCGCCGTTCACGTGGACGAGATTCCAGTCCGGCGGCAAGAGGTGGCCGGGGTGAGCTTTTAGCAGCATCATGGATGTGGGTTGGAGAAATGACTGCTGCGCCGCTTTCGATGCTCGGGCCTGGTGGCCCCGCGCTCCGGGTCGGCTCGCCACTGGATCAGTCGAGTTGATCGCCGCAAGGGCACAACGAGGGCACACGGGATCGAGGAACGGCCGCAGGGGGCGCCACCCACCGGCACGCATCTCCCAGTCCCCGTCCAGCTGCCGCGATCCCCTACGGCACAGCGACCCACACGCAGTTCAATAACTACTGCTGACGGGATCTGGAGTATGAGTGATCGAGATGTTAACGCCCGCCCAGGCGCGGGCATGCTTGCTGGTCGGGGCAGCGTGTTATCTACGTGATGATCTTCCCTCAGAAACTGATCGCACGACAGTAAGCCCAGGTCATGGGCAGACGTCCTCATGGGTCTTAGTGGTCTTGAAAAGCGCTAGGCCGGGTGACCGGTCTCGTGGGTTCGAAATCCCACGCTCTCCACCGGGGTTTCCCATGTCTTGAGACACCCGTTTCCTATGTCCTGAACCAGGACACCACGCTCTCCGCCCAACCTCCCGAAACGCCACCTGACCTGCGGTTCCAGCGGAAGCATGCTCAGCCCGCTGTGACCTTGGCGAAGTGGAACACATCCAGCGGAAGCGCATACTCCAGGCGCCACCGGAACCGTACCGGCCGATCCCCTTCGCAGGACTCGTGCGCCATCGGCCCCGCGTACAGGTACGGCGGCGCCCCCAACCCTTCCTCCCGCTTGTGCTCCCTGATGAACAGATGCACGTCAGAACGCCCGGATTGGTACCGCACCGCCGTGGGATTCGTACGTCGCAACGGAGACTGGGACTCCCACTGGAAGAGCACCGGCGTGACGGCACGGTCGTGGTACATGGTCGTCGGCGAGAACAGGCTCTCGGATTTGTCGATGGTGACGAAGAACAGATCGGCGTTCGCCTCGGGCACCCACTTCACGCCTTCCCGCATGTTCGCGGGTTTGTCCACGCCGAAGGCGGCGAGAGCCTCGTTCTTGCTGTAGGTCGCGTGAACGTGCAGCGGAACATCACCGGGCAGGGCGTACGTCACCCGGTGACGGCGCTCCGCGAGCAGCCCGGTCATCTCGATTAGTTCGCTCACCCTGTCCGAGTGCGTAAGCAGGTCGGCCAAACGCTCCTCGGCGGCGGAGGCGGCCTGCGTACCACCCCAGAGCGCGGCGTCCAGCATCGCGAGCAGCCGCTGCTCACGTATCGACCTTCCGCCACGTGGCCGCCGCAGAAACTCCAGCCGGTCCGGATCGTCAATATGCAACATCCGCCCGAACGCTTTACCGATCCTTTCGTCAAGCGCCCCGGCAACCTGCCCCCGTCCGACAGCCCGCCGCAACGCCGCCCAGCCGAGACGACGACGATAAAGGTCCTCCAGCTCCAGCCCTGTCTCCTCCAGAAAGCCGCCCAACGTGGTCTGCTCGGGCAACGAGGCGAGTTCCGCCGTCAAATCCGGCCAGCGGAGGTTCAACGCCTGCCGGATGTTGCCCAACACCAGCCGCGAAACCTCACGGTCCAGATCAATGTGACACCCGGCCGGCAACGTGGGAAACCCCGCCTCGACCTCTCGCGCCACCCCTGTCCGGCTGGCCCCGGTCAAAGCCCGGTACCGGCGATCGAACCGAAACCGGCGATGCTGGTTCCCGATGAAATCCAGTACCGTCAGGCACGCTTTGCCGTCATCCAGGCGCAGCCCACGCCCGAGCTGCTGCAGGAAGACGGTGGCGCTGTCGGTCGGCCGCAGGAACAGCACCGTGTCGATGCTCGGAATGTCGACGCCCTCGTTGAACAGGTCGACGGCGAAAACGACATTGACTTCACGCGACCGCAGTTTTCGCAACCCCGCCTCCCGGTCAGCGCGAGCCGTACGCGAGGTGATGGCTAAAGCGGGAATGCCCGCATCGCTGAAACGTCGCGCCATGAATTCGGCGTGCTCCACATCGACGCAGAACCCCAGCGCCCGCATTCGACCGACGTCGCCGACCTTACGCCGCAAGGTCTCCAGCACCAGTCGTACCCGGGCGTCGTTACCCGTGAAAACCTTGCTCAGCTCGGCCGTGAAGTACCCCTGCCCTCGCTTCCACGGCACCGCTGACAGATCCACCCCGTCGTGTACGCCGAAATACTGGAACGGCACCAGCAACTGCCGCTCAATGGCCTCCCACAGCCGCAGCTCAACCGCGATTCGCCCACCGAACCAGTGTTTGACGTCCTGCCCGTCGGTACGCTCCGGGGTAGCTGTCAGCCCGAGCAGCACACGCGGCTTGAGGTGATTGAGCAGCCGGGTGTAGGTGCCCGCCTCGGCGTGGTGAAACTCGTCCACGATCACCATGTCGAACGCTTCCGGATTGAGCAGCTCCAGGTCCAGACGATGCAACGACTGGATGGACGCGAACACGTGCCGCCACTGCTCAGGCTTCCGCCCACCTACGTACAACTCGCCAAACGCGCCATCCCGCACACCTGCCGGAAAGTGCCTTGGCTCTGGGTGAGAATCTCCTCCCGATGCGCGATGAACAACACCGATTCGACCTCACCTGCCGCGCGCAGCCCCCGATAGTCCATCGCGGACACCACCGTCTTGCCGGTCCCCGTCGCCATTACCACCAGGTTGCGCCACCGATCATGGACCTGCCGCTCGGCGGCCAGCTCGGCGAGTACCTCCCCCTGATAGCCGAACGGCCGCACATCCACCGCGGCGACCGTCCACGGCAACTCGCGCGCCCCCGCGCCCTCCAGCGCCAGCGCCTCATCCAGACGCCCCCGATCGGCAGTCGGGTCGTAGTCCTCGAAGGCCGGATCGCCCCAGTACTCCTCGAACGTGGCCGCGAACGTGTCCAGCAGATGCGGCTGCTCCACAGCCGACAGCCGGACATTCCACTCCAGGCCATCGATCAACGCTGACTTGGACAGATTCGACGAACCCACATAGGCCGTCGAGAATCCCGTCTCCCTGCGAAACAGCCACGCTTTGGCATGTAACCGCGTTGTCCTGGTCTCGTACGAGATCTTGACTTCGGCCCCCAGCTCAACCAGCCGATCCAACGCCCGCCGCTCCGTCGCCCCCCGATACGTGGTCGTGATCACCCTCAGCTGTCCGCCCCCACGTACGAACTCGGCCAGCTCATCCTCAAGAATCCGCACCCCATACCAGCGCACGAACGCACACAGGAGATCCACCCGATCCGCCGAAGCCAGCTCCCGCTTGAGCTCGTGTCCGACACTCGGCTGCCCATGCCCGTTGACCAGCAGCGCACTGGCGCTCAACGGCGTCTCCGGCCGCCGCGGAAAAACCGGCCTTCCTTCCGGCGTACGACTCCGCGTCACTGCCAGCAACAACTCCCGCGACCCCGCCACAAGATCGTCCTGCGTATCTTCCCCCAGTACGGCCGCCAGTCGATTGGCCAACTCCACCTGCCCCGCCAGTCGTTCGGCGTCAGTACCCCGAAACGCCCGTAACGCCCGACGCGTGAGCGCCGCCAGATGCGCGGTGAGCACATCCGCCGCCTCGACCTGCTCAAGCGCCCGCATCTGCGCCCACTCCCCGTGCCCGACCAACTCCCGAGCCAGCCCTTCGGTAACGAGTCGCTCGTACAGCCCTGGCGCAAGCTCGCTCATGGCCGGCACCGTACCGAAGGATTCCTATATCCGGTGGACAAATGTCCTGAGATACCGTTCGGAGCACTGCGGGAGCGCGCCTGTCATTTCGCTGGGACGTTCTAGGGTTTCCGGCCCACGCCGCCATGGGTGTCGAGGGAAGGAGCCGAGGAGTCGGTGCCCCAGCGGGTGATTTCGGTGAGGCCGGGTGGGACGAGGTCCAGGCCCTCGAAGCAGCGGGTCAGTTGTGCGGGGCTGCGCAGGTGGTAGGGGGCCGCGCCGGCCTCGATGAGGGCGGTGCCGCCCTCGTTGACCGCGGCGCTGGTGTTGGTGCCGTCCCAGAGCACCAGATGGCTACCGGAGGGCATGGGTGCCAGGGTGCGCGAGACGATGGAGCGCAGGACGGCGAAGTCGGCGACGTAGCCGAGTACGCCCATGAACATGACGGCGACAGGGCGGGTGAGGTCGAGCCCGGAGGCTCCGATGATGGCCTCGGGGTCGTGGTAGTCGGCCTCCAAATAGGTGACCAATCCGGTGTTGTCTCCGAGCAGGGCGCGGCTCTGTTCGATGACCAGGGGGTCGTTGTCGACGTACACGACCCGGGAGTCGGGGGCGATCTCCTGGGCCACTTCGTGGGTGTTGGACATGGTGGGTAATCCCGTGCCGATGTCCAGGAATTGCCGGATTCCGGTTTCGGCGGCGAGGAACCGTACCGCCCGGATGAGGAACTGGCGGGATTCAAGGGCCATCGTGACGATGTCTGGGTAAACGTCGGCGACGGCCTTTCCTGCCGCTCGGTCGGCTTCGTAGTTGTCGGTGCCGCCCATCCAGTAGTTCCAGATCCGGGCGGCATGCGGAATTCCGTCGTCGAACCGATCCACGGGGGCTCCCAAGGGGCGAGGGCTGGTCAAAGCTGTGTGGTCACCGCCCGGATCGCGTACGACCAGGCGGTGCCGGGTTCACCAAGCGCGGTGGCCAGTTCCGTCAGCACCTGATGGACCTGACCCCCAGCACACCACCTGACTCCCCTTCACCACAAGATGATCGCTATCCGGGACTCACCCGGTTCAGCCGGAAACGGAGCGTTGGTTGTCCGATCGGCTCTCGGCAGAGGGGCGAAGTTGGACGTCAGAGGTCTGGGGCGGTGTGGGCGAGGTGGGCGTTTTCGTAGCATGGGAGGCGGAGGACGAAGCGGGCACCACGATCGCTGTCTTCGATGCGGAGGGTGCCCCCGCAGGATTCGGCGATCTGGCGGGCGATCGACAGCCCCAGCCCGGTGCCGCCGGCATCCTTGGCGCGAGCCGAGTCCAGCCGGGCGAACCGCTGGAACACCAGATCGCGTTTGTCCGGATCGATGCCCGGACCGTCGTCGATGACCTCCAGGACCGCGACGCTGTCCGCGTTGTGCTTCGCGTCGGCGCGGCTTACCTTGATCATGATTGTGGTTTCGGCGTGCCGGTCGGCGTTGTCGAGCAGGTTGGTGAGCAGGCGGCTCAGCCGTACCCGGTCTCCCAGAATCAGCACCCCCCGTTGAAGGCTGCACACGAACCTTTTGGTCGTCTGGCGGCGCGCCCGGCATTCCTGGCTCGCCAGCTCGGCCAGGTCGATCGGGTCGTTCCCACACGGCGTACCCGCGTCAAGCCGAGCGATGAACAGCAGATCAGACACGATCGCCTCAAGCCGGTCCAGGCTGCAGAGCACAGTGTTCCCGACCCGCGTCATGGTCGGTTCCGGCGACGACATCAACGCGTCCTCGACCTCCACGCGCATCGCGGCGATCGGGCTGCGCAGATCGTGGGAGGCGTCGGAGGCGAATTGGCGCTGCTGCTCCATCGCCCCCTGCAACCGTGTCAGCGTGTGGTTGACGCTCTCGGCCAGGTCATGAATCTCGTCCTTACTGGGCGGAACCGGTACCCGCCGCCCGGGACATGTCGCGTTGATCTCGTCGAGTTCCCTGCGGATGGCGCTGACCGGCCGGAGGGACGCGGTGGCGATCCGGTAGCCGAGGCAGGTGATGGCCACGGCCAGCAGGGTTGTGGACCCGATCACCAGGACGGCCAGCCAGGGCTTGACATACATGGGAACCACGGGCATGGACGCGTAGACGGTCCAGTCTCCACCGGGCCGGTGGGCCGTCTGCGCCATCACGATGTGGCAGCGGCCGGCCCCGAAGACGCCGTCGCACACGACCGCCTTCTTGCTGCCCATGGCGCCAAGGGCGAAGTCCGCCATAGGCGGTTTACCCCGCAATGCAGCGGTGGAGGCGACAACCAGCCCGCTCTGGTCGATGATCTGGACGTTCTGCGGGTCATGCTGCGCGGGTGCGAGCGCCACCGTTTTGTACTGTTCCACCTTCTGTGCCACCCGACCGCTGGCCCCGCGGAGTTCCGTGTAGACCGCGTCGGTGGCGTAATTGTGGATGGCGACCATCAGGACGACGGCCAGCAGAGTGGACAGCAAGGCGGCCACCACGCCGGTGAACAGCGTGATGCGGGCGATGATCGAGGTTCTGTGCTTGGCGTTCATCCTCCGACCTCTGGGGCGGCGGACCGCACTGGCCCTTGAGGATCTGGCGCGTGAGCACATCGGCCACTGTGGCCATGGCCCCCGCTAGTTCTCCTGATTGTTCTCGCGAAGATAGGTCGCCGTCGGCTTTGGCAGCACCCATCTCCGACTCCGGGAGGCCCTGGCTGGGCCTGGCGTCCGGAGAACCGATCTCGAGCCGTCGGCTCGAAGGCTGCTCGCCTTCTTCACGATACCCGCAGGTCAGACCAGAGAGAACGTTTGTCCTACCGAAGGAGCCGCTCGCGGATCAAGGCGTCGAGTCGTTGCCACGCGGGGGATGAGGCGGTGACCGCTCCCTGGATGAGCGCGGGAATCTCGGAGTCGGTGTCCTGCCCGGGGAGATCGTTTGATCCGTACCGCTCTCGGCTCGCCTGGACGATACGCCGGGCCAGGTCGTCGATGCGGGGATCGTACGGATCGAGGTCGTGGGCTTCGTCGTAGTCGAGGTACATCTGACGGAGCGTGGGGTCGTCGAGGGCCTCGGTCTGGTCGCGGAACAGTTCGAGCGCGGTGTCGGGATGGGTGGCGAAGACCAGGATCCACAGGTCGGTCTCCAGGGCGACCCAGCGCGGGCTGAACCCGAGTGCCGGTAGGCGGTCGAGGTGGCTGTTGACCTCGGGGAGGAGCATCTGGAGCCGGCCGGCGGCGAGCCGTCGCAGCCGCTTCTGGGTCTCCCGCAGCTCTTGGATCCGGGCGGTGAGGCCGGCGTCGACTTGGTGGATGGCCTCTTGGAAGTCCTCGTCGGACGCCGCGCGGAGTTCCCGGATGCGGGCCAGCGGCACTCCGGCTCCGGCCAGGGTACGGATCTTGATCAGATCGATGGCGTCCTGGGCGGTATAGCGCCGGTAGCCGGAGGAGTCGCGGTCAGGCTCAGGCAGCAACCCTTTGTCGTGGTAGACCCGGATCGTCTTGGTCGAGACACCGGCGTACCGGGCGAGCTGGCCGATGGTAATCACCAGCCCATGCTGCCGCACTTGACCTTGCCCTAAGGGCAAGGTCGCACCATGGGGACATGAACCTTGACCGAGACACCCTGCGCGCGCTGGCCGACGAGGGCAACGAGACCGCCCTGGATCGGCTGGCCGATCTCGCCGAGGCCCGTGGCGACCTCGGCGAGCTGAGCGAACTGCTGGACGAAGGCTGCATACGCGCCGGTCACCTGCTCACGCGGCGCGCGGTCGGGGCGGGCGACGCGCTTGAGTTGCAGCGGCTGTGGGACGCCGGGTGCGACGAGGCCGGTTACGAACTGCGACGACTGCTGGGCTGACGCGGCCCTATTCGATGTCCAGGTCGAGGCCCTCGGTGCCGTTCCTGCGGGCGGCCGACTCCTTTCCGCAGGTCGAGCGGGGGCGTCCGGCGAGTGCCCAGAGCACGTTGGCCGCGCCGCAGGTGATGTTGCCTCCGATGGAGGCGCCGGGGATGTTGCTGAGGCCGTACAGGAATTCGGCGGCGTCGTCGACGGCGCGGGCGGCGGGGCCCGCTCCGGGGAGGCTGAGGGTGGGTTTGCGGTCGCGACGGTCGGTGGCGGATGAGTTGGAGGCCGAGCCCATGATGGCGAGCAGGGCGACGGCCGAAGCGACAATGACCAACCGACGAAACACGGGCACGCTCCGTAGAACTATGACGGTGAGTAGTCATGTACTCCCCGGTTGAATCGTCAAGTAACGGTGTGACAAGTCAGGGTTCGGCAAGCGCGCGTACGCGGAACGTTGATATTTCAATTAGCGCGCGGCGTGGCTTCTTTGCAAAATCAGGGAGTCGCGAACCCTTGCCGAATACCCGCGAGATGGCGTCCGTGAGACGGCCTCCAGGTCTCCGAAAGTCCTGATTCCACGAGGAATCCGACGTGCGCCTACCCCCGCCCCGGAGTGATTAGCCGCTTTTGCCCGACATGAGGAATAGGTCCCCTAAGGCAAAGAAGTGTGGACATGGGTTGACCTGGGCTTGAGCGTGGATATGTTGGAGGGGTCGCGGTTAATCCACGACCCAAGAAGCCGCAAGGTTCGCTCTCCTGACCACCGTCTTTGGCAAAGCGAACCCAGCCCCACAGCCTACAAACAGCGGCTCCCGGCTTACCGTCTGCGGCACGGTTGCGTAAAGCCTGAGTTTCGCTCTTGGAACCAATGACGACCTACAACAACGATGCCCTGCTCAAGATGGCCAACTCCCAGCTGGGGTACGCCGAAGTGAACGGCGCCTCGAAGTTCGGCGACTGGTTCGGTAAGACTGTCGCAAAGAAGGCCGGCTACAAGGACGCCGCCTGGTGCGACATGTTCGTCTCCTGGGTTGCCCACCAGACCGGCCAGGCCGCGCACGTCGGCCAGTTCGCCTGGACCCCGGATCACGCGAAGTGGTTCGAGAAGCACGACGCCTGGGGCACCACGCCCAAGCCCGGCGCCGTCGTCTTCTTCGACTGGGGCGGTTCGCACAACATCAACGCGATCGACCACGTCGGTCTCGTGGAGTCCGTGATCAGCAACACCAAGATCAAGACCATCGAGGGCAACGTCCACAACGCGGTCGTCAGCAAGATCCGCGACAGCGGCACGATCGTCGGCTACGGCTACCCGGACAAGGTGCGCGAGTTCCAGCAGACCCAGAAGAACGACACGACCGCGATCACCGTACAAGCGAAGCAGCCCGTCGACGGCGCGCCCAACCCTGACCCCATCGCCGCCGGCGCCCTGCTCCTGCCCATCGCGCTGATCGTCGCGTACGCGAAGAAGCACGGCCACCTGACCAAGGTCCTCGCCCCGCTGGCCGCCCGCTTCAAGCGCTAACCGAAGCCCCTGGAACCGGGGCAGACGCCGAGATCCCCCTGCTCGATGTCTGCCCCGGACTTTCCTATTCGTACGGTTCCACCGGCGCCGGTATCACCGTCACGGAGCCTGCTGAGAGCTCCGGAGCGACCGTGCCCTTGGGAAGCTCCTCAAGCTTCGGATCAACCCAGGTGCCGGTCACCTCGACCCACGTGTTCTCGGGCGGCGCGTCCGCGTCGAGCACGGCGACCTTCAACGGGATTCCGTCCGCGGCGCAGCAGGCGATCTGGATCCGCGCGACATACCAGCGGTCCTTCTTCTTCGACGGCACCACGAAACCGGTCAGCCGTACCTGCCTGCCGGCCAGCGAACGCCCGGAATCGCCCCACGCACGGCCGATGAACTCACCCAGCGGCATGGCCGTGACCTGGCCCGACGCCAGCGGCGCGTACGCGTCGAGCGCCGCCACCGGTGGCCGCGCAGGCACCTCCTCCGAACGGGCCGCGAAGGCCCCGAGAGCAGGCGGAGCGATCAGGAAGATGGCGAAGACGGGAAGCGTGAGCAGCCACGCCACACCGGGCCCATGTCCATGCCCATGCCCATGCTCGTGCTCGTCCTCGTGGGAGTTCTTGCGCCATTCCTGATAGACGCCGACCAAACCAAGCACGAACACCACAAGCCCAGCCGCGACCAGAAACGGCCGGAAACCCGGTTTCACATAATTCAGATACGTCGTGGACAGCAGGCTGATCCGCAGCACCGCCCCACCGAGCAGGACCAGCAGAAGGCTCTGCGTCAACCGGCTCACAGCAGCACCCCTCCCACCGCCACACTCACCAGAACGGCCAGAGCAAACGTGACCGGCACGAACCGCACCGCGAAACGGCGGCCGAACGTGCCCGTCTGCAGAGCGATCAGCTTGAGATCGACCATCGGGCCGACGACCAGGAACGCCAGCCGCGCGGTCGGAGAGAACGACGTGAGCGAAGCCGCCACGAAGGCATCCGCCTCCGAGCAGATCGACAGGATCACCGCGAGCAGCGCGAGAGCCAGCACCGACAGCCAGGGCACCCCCGCCACCGCGTCCAGCCAGGAGCGCGGCACGATCACGTTCATGGTGGCCGCGGTCATCCCGCCGACGACGAGGAAACCCCCGGCGTGCAGGAAGTCGTGCTGCATCGCGTCCCGGAAGTTCGCCCATTTCGAGCCGGCGTCAGCCGGACGCGACGGGATTCTGAGCCAGTCGGATCGGCCGAACCTCAGCCACAACCATCCAGCCAGGACGGCGACCAGCAGGGACGCGCCGAACCTGGCCACCGCCATCATCGGCTGCCCGGGAAAGGCGACCACGGTGGCGACCACCACCACCGGGTTGATCGCGGGCGAGGCCAGCAGGAAGGCCAGCGCCGCGGCCGGCGTGACTCCTCGTGCCATCAGCCCGGACGCCACCGGCACCGAAGCGCACTCGCAGCCGGGCAGCACCGCACCGGCCGCACCGGCAATCGGAACCGCCATGATCGGGCGTTTCGGCAGGGCCTTGGTCCAGAACGACGGCGGGACGAATGCCGTGATCGCGGCGGACAGCAGCACCCCGAAGACGAGGAACGGCAGCGCCTGCACACAGATCGCCACGAAGATGGTCGCCCACGTCTGCAACGCCGGCGCCGTCAGGTACGGCGAGAGCACGAACCGCCCGAAGACCAGCAAACCCACGATGACCGCGAACAACCAGGGCGCGACCGGAGCCATGGGAGCACGACGCCCCCATTCGGCGGGAGGGATCTCCGCCGAGGCCTCCACCGTCGCCCGATCAGCCATGCGAACCATCGTGGCAGATCGTTTACCCGGTCATGACCGGGAGCGGGGTGGCCTCAGAGTTGTGACAACAACCAACTCGGGCCGATCACCATGGCGCCCAGTTCGGTCACCCGGTCGCGCAGGCCGCGGTCGGCGGTGATGACCAGGGCGCGTTCCCAGGGGCGTACCGCGCCGACCACCTCGACGATGGCGTCGTCGCCGCTGCCGGGCGCGGGCAGGACGGACAGGGCGGGGTTGAGCGGCGGCGGGGTCGTGGCGCGGGCGGCGCCCTCGACGACGGCGATCATGCGGGGGAAGCGCCAGGTGAGGTCGGCCACGCCCTCGATCTTGCGTTCCAGGCCGCGGTCGGCGAGGGCGCTCAACTCGGTGAGCAGGCGGGTCGTCGCGCCCGCCCGGTCCCGCCACCAGCCGTGCTCGGCGCGGGCGCCGATGATGTTGGCCATGTCCAGGATGAGGACCAGCGGGTCGAGCGTGGGCCGGACCAGCGGCCAGGTCTCGGCGAAGCCGGGGTGGAGCTTCTTGCGGTCGATGCGATCGGCGGGCACCCAGCGCATCGCCGCGCTCTCCGCGTTGGCGGGCACGGCGGAGAGCAGTTCGGCGGCCTCGGCGATCACCGTGTGGAACGACCAGCCGCCGTGGTCGTCCGCATAGACACCCAGCACACGCAGCAGGTCACCGGCGAGCGCCGCCTCCTCGCGGGCCTCCCGCAGAGCGCTGGCGATGGCGTCCTCATGGCTGTCGCGCGCGCCGCCGGGCAGCCCCCACGTCCCGCCGTGATGACTCCACCAGGACCGCTTCTGCATCAGCACATACGGACCCTCAAGGGTGTGGTGGACGGCCAGCAGGCCGCTCGCGCCGTGCACACCCCAGTGTTGATGACCCCGATCACATCGGGCCCAGCCGTCACCGTCCTTAGCCGCCATGAGACCAGTTTCGCTCACCAAGCCTCTAACGGAACCGTCATCCCTTGCTCGAACAGGACGATGCCGTCCTCAAGGCGGACCACCACGACCTGGGTCGCCAGGCCGGCCGCCTGGACGCCTTCCGCGGCGTCGTGGGCGAACTCGGCGAAATGGTAACGGTCCACGGTCGTGAAGTCGGGGGCCGGCCGGGTGCAGCGCACCTCGTACCGATCCGCGGGCCAGATCGTCGGGAGGGGGCTCGAACGGAGCCACTGTTGCATCGTCGTCTCCTGTCGCGCCGCGTCACCCTAGACCACGGTCGCCGCAAGCAGTTGACCGTGCCAGCGCCGATAGCGCTAGCTTGTGACGCGGCCGATGACTGATCGTTATGGAGTGGTAAGCCATCCTTCCCGATCTGTCCGCATCCGAGGGTTAACGTATGGTCCCTCACCTGCGATCTGCCACCTGAAGCAGTAGTGGGCAGCCGATAGCACGACATTCCTCGCCCGCCCCACCTTGTGGTGGGGTGGGCGTTAGGGTGATTTTTCATGAATCGACTCGTTCCAGTTTTTGCTGTGGCCGTCTTTGCCCTGGCCGGATGTTCCGGGTCGGAGACCGCGGATCCCGCGGCTCCCGGTACCGCGGGCGGCACTGCGGCGGCGAGCCCCGCGCCGTCGGCCATCACGATCGCCGCCGCTCCCGAGCTCTCCGAGGAGCAGAAGCAGGAGTTCCTCCGGGCGCTGAAGGATGTCGACGCCGGAGTGGCCGCCAACCAGGCCCAGGCCATTTCGGTAGGCATTCAGGTATGCGAGAAGATCCTCGCCTCGCCCGACGACCCCATGACCTTCGCCCAGTTCGCGGGCGAGCAGCTGTCGCTGGACCCCCTGAAGGCCGAGGGCTTCGTGGTCGCGGTCAGCAGCTGGTGCACCCCCGAGTAATCACGCCGCCTCACCGCAGGACGTAATCCGGTCCCGTCCATCTTGTACGGGATGGACGGGTTGCGGTGGATCACCCGGCTAAGCAGGCTAACGATTCCCTCGGCGATTCCCGCAGGTCGAGGGCTTGCAGTTGCTCGATGAGCTCGCGCCGGTCGGCGGGCGTGAGCCGGGCGTGGACGAGACCCCGGGGGACGAGGATGACGTCGCCGGAGGCCGGGCACGGGAGGAGGTCGAGCGGGAAAGCCATGGCCCGATCCTGTCAGCCGCCACCGACAGTTCTGAGCGCCGCCGGATGTTCAGGTGTGGCGGATCGTTCGTAGCTCAGTGCCGTCGCCGACTCCGATCTCTGGCACGATGCCACGATGTCCGTGCTTATCGGCCGCTCTTTGAGAAGTGCTGGTAGTCCTTGATGCCGGACCAGTCGCCGCCCCAGCCCCAGCCGATCTCCGCGAACGCCTTGACGACCTTGTCGCCAGGGTTGATCACGCCCGGCTTGTCCAGCGGACGCTTGACGTACGCGTCGGCGTTCCGGTGGGCGTTGGAGCCGTCGGCTTCCAGGTAGGGGTTCTCGAGCGGGTTCAGGTCGACCGCATAGCCGTACGCGTGCTGGGACCAGTGGGACGAACCGGTCGCCGGACGGCAGTTGAAGGCGGAGGTGTTGTCGGCGTCGATCGACTTGTAGTCGTCGGCCTTGTACGCGTCGACGGGCTCCATGCGGCGGATCGGGTAGCGATCGTCGTACAGCTTCTTGAAGACGGAGACGACGTCCTTGGCGACCGTGGCGTTGAGGACCATGTGACCGGTGTGCGCCTTGTTGTCGAAACCCCAGTAGGTCATGGTGACCAGCCGCAGATCGTCCAGGGTGACGGGGCAGCCTTCCCGCCAGGAGTACTTGACCTGGTCGCGGGTGACGTCGCTGATCTTGGCGGTGAACTTGGGCGGACCGGTGGGGGTCGGCTTCGGCGTCGGGGGAGGGCTCTCCGGGGTCGCCTCAGCCGCGGGCGGTGGGGTGCCGAGGGCGCCCTCGGAGGCGGTCTGGGCTCCGCACGCGGACGTGCCGAGGAGCGCCAGGGCGATCACGATGGCTGACCTGCGGGTGGACATGGATCCGAGGGTACCCAGGCCGCGCGCCGAGGTCCCAAGAACGGCAAGAAGCCTGTAATGCCTGGTCAGACGAGATATTTGCGCTATATCAGCACTTGTCGCGAAGGAGAGGCTTACCGGCCTCGGTAGCTCTTAGTAGAAATATCACCACTCCTTGGGTTCGCCCTGGCCCAACGAGCGTGTCTCTCGGCCTGTACGTCCTCCGGAGCGACATCTCGCGCTATATCCCGACATGTCAGGGCCTAAACGATCTTTGCGCGAGCTTTTCTCGGGAAAAGCTCGCGCACATGTTCGACCCGCGCTACAGTCATCGACATCGGATCGAACATGGGTTCGTACGCTGACTCCGGTTGGGGCCGGTCGCCCGTACTCGCAGGTGAGGAGTAACGCATGGCATTGCTCGCGGCTCCGATCCCGTCCACCCGATGCCCCGGCACCCGCCGTTCCGCGACACGCCGTAGCGCTTTCTACGGAAATCTACGACGGCCGCTATATCCGGTCATAAAGTCCGACAGCGTGGACCCTGTGCGTAACCCCTACGCCCCCGGAGCCGGCCAGCGTCCCCCCGAGCTCGCCGGCCGCGATCGTGAACTCCAGCAGTTCGAGGTCGTCCTCGAACGGGTGGCCCGCGGGCGCCCCGAACGGAGCATGGTCGTGACCGGGCTACGCGGCGTCGGCAAGACCGTGCTGCTCAACACCTTCAAATCGATGGCCATCCAACGGCTCTGGGGCACCGGCAAGATCGAAGCCCGGCCGGATCAGTCGATCCGCCGCCCGGTCGCCGCGGCGCTGCACATGGCGATCCGCGAGCTGGCCCCCCGCCATCGCGGACCCGAGCGTATCGACGAGTTCCTCGGCGTGCTGAAGGCTTTCGCGATGCGCGACCCCGCGGCCGCCAAGGGCACCTCGCACTGGTCGCCCGCCATCGACGTCCCCGCCAGCCGGGGCCGGGCCGACTCCGGCGACCTGGAGATCGACCTCACCGAGCTGTTCGTGGACGCGGCGAGCGTGGCCACCGACCTCGGCGTGGGCATCGCCCTGTTCATCGACGAGATGCAGGACGTGCAGGCCACCGACGTCTCGGCCCTCTGCGCCGCCTGCCACGAGCTCTCCCAGACCGGCGGCCGGCTGATCGTGGTCGGAGCCGGCTTGCCGCACCTGCCCTCGGTCCTGTCCGCCAGCAAGAGCTACTCCGAGCGGCTGTTCAGATACGCGCGGATCGACCGTCTCGACCGGGAGGCGGCCGACCTGGCGCTGATCGCCCCCGCCGAGGAGGAGGGCGTCGCCTTCACCCCGGAGGCGCTCGACGCCCTCTACGAGGCGGCCGACGGCTACCCCTACTTCGTCCAGGCGTACGGCAAGGTGGCCTGGGACCTCGCGCCGCGCAGCCCGATCACCGCCGAAGACATCAAGGTGTCCGCTCCGGAGGCGGAGGAAGAACTCGCGGTCGGCTTCTTCGGCAGCCGTTACGAACGAGCGACTCCCGCCGAACGCGACTACATGCACGCGATGGCGCAACTCGGGGACGACCCCGTGCCCACCGCCGACGTGGCCGACGCGCTCGGCCGCAAGCCCTCCAGCCTTTCCCCGGCGCGCGACAGCCTCATCAAGAAGGGCCTGATCTACAGCGCCGAACGGGGACAGATCGCCTTCACCGTGCCCCACTTCGGGAGGTTCTTACGTGCCCAGCCGATCTGATCGCTGGGCTCATTGACCTCTCTACGGCTTTCTAGCGGGGAAGCTAGAGAGCCGTAGAGAGCCAGATCGCCGCGCCTGCATTCGGGAATCTAGGGCTGTCTAGTGTGAGGCCGATACATGGATAGATTCCTGAAGAGGTGCTTGCCGCCCGTCCGCGCCCACGATGGCCACGCGGACGGGCGGGCGACGGCCGCTCAGGTAGACCGCGAAGACGACATCCGATCCGTCGGCACCATCGAACGCGTAGAAGCGCCAGCAGAGTTCACGCCAGGTGTCGGAGGGCTCCTCCGACCGCAGCGACGGATAGTGGGTGCGCCAGGCCGCGCTCGATCGCAAGCGGGAGAAGGCGCGTTCGGCAGGGAAAGAGCGTTGCTCGCACGGGGCCCGGTAACGCAGCCGGGCGAAGGATTCTTCGATCTCGGGGGAGAGGATCATGAGCAGCAGCACGCCACCGCCGCACCAGGCCGCGAACGTCCACGACAGTTCCGGCAGACCACTGGTGTCGTGGAGAGCGATCATGACCGCCATCGCCGTGAGCACGACCGTGCGGCCGATGGATCGCAGGCCGACCGGTCTGGCGCTGACCTCACCGAAGCAGCCGCAACCCACATCGGGCCTGCGCCTGCGCAGATCCCACAGCACGTACGTGGAGACGGCGAAGAACGCGACGGTCATCCAGCGCGGGATGGGATGGTCGAACAGGACCAGGCCGGCCGCGAGCCCGAACTCGGCCAGGCCGCAGAAGATCATCGCTGGGCTCCGGAACCGCTCCGGAACCAGCACCGCCGGGCCCAGCCGCCCCAGCGCGCCCGGCTCCGCTTCGCTACCGACGCTGGCCAGCTTGGCCACCCCGCCCAGCACGAACATGAACACCAGGATCGGCTGCGCCGCCGCCGCGATCGTCTCGCTCACCGAACATCCTCCTTCAGCCCCGAGCCGTCGCGCGTCACGTCAACCCCACCCGCGCGTTGAAGCACCCCTTGGTCAGATCCCCGCCCAGCTCGACGTACGAGGTGGCGGAGAGTTCCACGATCCGGCCGCGCGGCGAAGTCCCGCATTCCACACATCGGTCGCAGAACCGACCCGCCATGCAGCCACAGGCCACGACCGGCAACGCGGTCGCCCGGCCGGCGCAGACGTTGCGTACGTACAACATCGATCCGAGTGCCAGATAGGGGAGTCCAGCGCAGGAGACGCCCGCATCCTCACATCCGGAGTCGGAGCGCTCCAACATCGCATAAGCCGCCCCGCGGTCGGTGAAATCAGACCAGACGGCCGTCCCGGAGATCTTCGACTGGACTCCGCCGTACGCGGCGGGTGGCGGCGGGACGGCTCCGGCCCGATAGGCGGGCTGAGAGGTGGCCGGCACCTGGGCGAGAGGCACGTCGTCGCGGATCACGCCGATGGCGTCGAACAGGTAGCCGGGCTCCAGCTTCGGATACCGGACCCGCACCCGGCCCGAGGACCGGTAGGGGATCACGATGGACCGGACGCCCCGATGCGGGCCGCAGTCGAGTTCGACGGCGAGGTCGGTCCGGCCGCTGACCGAGCGGATGATCCCCGTCATCCGGGTGATGTCCGCCCAGATGCGATCCACCACCTTGCCGGACCGCAGAGCCCTGATGATCACCCGCGAACCGACCGGGAGGTCCGCGGGCGTGGCCGTCCCACCCCGCCACGCCGTCGCCCACGGCGCGATCACCAGCCGCTCCTCGTCACCGTCATCGGTCTCCACGATGATCAGGTGCGGACTGACGTCCAGGATCACCCCACTGATCGCGTCCAGCAGCACTCCGTCGTCCGCCGTCAGCCGCGGCGGATCAGGATCCCGGCCGAGTACGGCCGCCGCCATCGCGCGCCTGCGCTCAACATGCATCGCCACGCCCACCAGCCTCACACGATGTCTGGCCTGATAGGGGCATAATTCTGGCGCGGGATCCTGAGTGGTAGCAGAATTCCCTCTCCTGGTGGAATCCGTTGACCCCGAGTCGGGGCAAACCCGACCCCGGCCCGGTGCCATACCGCGAAAAGAAGCGAAGTCGTCGGTGTCAGCGAGCTTGCGTGATCTTTGCGGTCAGTAGTGCGAACCCTGGATCCCGGTTCAGCCGGGCGAACGGCTCCGGCTGGGATTCTGATCGCATGATCGCAAGCCACGAGGAGTTCCGCGAGTACGTGGTGACTCGCGGGGCGGCCCTGCTGCGCGCGGCCAACCAGCTGACGGGAAATCCGGCCGACGCCGAGGATCTTCTCCAGGCGGCATTGACCAAGACATATGTGGCGTGGGACCGGATTCAGGATCGAGCCGCACTCGACGGGTACGTGCGGCGGGCGATGGTCAATATCAACATCTCGTGGTGGCGCCGGCGCAAGCTTGAGGAATACCCGTCCGATGAGATTCCCGACATTCCCACCTATCAGGATCCTGGTCATCGGTACGACGAGTTGGAGCACGCGCTGAACCGGCTACCGGCCCGGCAGCGTACGGCGATCGTTTTGCGGTACTACGAGGACATGACAGAGCCAGAGATCGCCAAAGCCCTCGGGATCAGCGTCGGAACCGTGAAGAGTACGGTGTCCCGGGCCATGGCCAAGCTCCGTGGTGATCTGCTCATCCCTGGGCAGCGTCAACCCTCTGGGTGACCCCGGCGGTGGCGCAGGGGCGTACGACATCGCGAATGGTTCGCAGGGTTTCGAGGAACTGGCTGAGCTGCTCGGGGGAGAGCAGGCCGGTGAACCAGAGTTCGATGTCGTCCAGATGCCCGGGCAGGACCTGCTGCAGCCGTGCCAGGCCCGCGTCGGTGATCACCGCGTACGACGCGCGCCGATCGGTCGCGCACGCCTCGCGCACGACCAGGCCGTCACGCTCTAAACGATCCACAACCCGCGTGATCCCGCTCGTGGACAGCGAGGTCTGAGCCGCGAGGTCGCTCATGCGCAGGCTCCGCTGGGGCGACCGGGCCAGCCGGATCAACGTCTCGAAGTCGACGTCCGACAGCCCGGCCTGGGCGAACTTGGCGTTGGCCTTGTCCGCTATGCCGGTGTAAACCTCGGCGAACAGCCCCATCGCTGTCAGCCGAGGGTCTTCCAAAGCGTCCATGCCAGCAGTCTACGCGACGGTAGTTGACGAGGGGAATATTCCTCCTGTAGACATTTGTTGCTGCAAACATCCGCAAGGCAACGATCTTTGGAGAGCAACATGAGCGTTCGTGAGTGGCAGGGTCTCACCATTCCGGCTTCCGGTGAGTTCGCGCTGGACGTGACCCACACGCGGGTCGGCTTCGTCGCCAAGCACATGATGGTGACCAAGGTGCGCGGCAACTTCGCCGAGTTCGAAGGCAAGGTCACCATCGCCGAGAACCCCCTCGACTCCGCTGTCGAGGTCACCCTCAAGGCCGCGAGCATTCACACCGGCGTCAACGACCGCGACAACCACCTCCGCAGCGACGACTTCCTGTCGGCCGACAAGTTCCCCGACATCACCTTCCGCAGCACGGCGGTCCAGAACTTCAGCGGTGACGAGTTCACCCTCGTCGGCGACCTCACCGTACGCGACGTCACCAAGCAGGTGGCCCTGAAGGCCGAGTTCGGCGGCGCCGCCACCAACCCGTGGGGCCAGGAGATCTTCGGCTTCTCCGCCGAGACCGAGATCGACCGCGAGGTCTTCGGCCTGACCTGGAACCAGGCGCTGGAGACCGGTGGCGTCCTCGTCAGCAAGAAGATCAAGATCGAGATCGAGGGCGAAGCGGTCCGCCAGGCCTGACCCTCCGCATCGACAGGCGCGTGCAGCCGGGCCTCAATCTCTCGAACCCGCTCAACCTGACCGCAGCCTGACATCGAGGCGAGCTCGCCCACAACGGTCCCGTCCGATCGAAGGCCGGCAGCTGCTCTGACCTCCGGTGGAACGGCGACGACGCCGTCCACCCCTTGCGCACAGCCCTTATCCACAGCCTGTGGATAAGGGCTGTGCGCTTTCCCGGCACGTGGAGCTCAGGGGTGTGTCCCGCCACACCCCAATTCACTTTGCCGCCTCGCGCGATCGCCGGTACTCTGTCCTGAGCCACATGGCTACCGGGAGGTTTCGCCTAGTCCGGTCTATGGCGCCGCACTGCTAATGCGGTTTGGGTCTTAAGCCCATCCGGGGTTCAAATCCCCGAACCTCCGCAGGTCGAAGGCCCTCTCCCCAACTCGGGGCAGAGGGCCTTTTTGATCTCCGAAGCCGCCCAAGGGTTGCAGTTGCCCGTCAGGCTTCGCTCCAGAGTGCGGAGTCCACGCGCTCGTTGGCGTCCTTCATCTGAGACTCGCCCCATGGGTGTGGCGGTCTGTCGTGGTCACGCGCGTATGGTCCGGATCTCTTGAACCATGCGGATTCACCATGCGGGTGTGTACGCCTTGCTCGATCAAGGCCGCCTACCAGCTCGCCGTACCCGATCGCCCGCTGGTCGGACGCCGCACCGCTGTCCGACTATCGTCGCCTGTTTCGTACCAGCCACACGATGGCAAAGACGGCCAATAGTGGGATGGCGATGAACAACAACTCAATCCAGCCTAGACCGAACATGAGTGCGCTCCCTTAGGTCCTGATCGCCAAGTCAGCGTGTCTGTCCGGCCGAAGCCCGTCAAGGTCCTTGTGTCTCCGGCGGGGAGCCCCGGCTCAGGTGAAGATCATGAATGGTCGCAGTTCATTGCCGTATCACCTGGGTTGAGGGAGCCTCCTCGAGGCGCGTCAGTTCAGCCCTGGGCTATATCCCTCCAGTTGATAAGTGGCTAGCGGTCATCGATCCGTACCAACAAAGGGGTATGCAGAAGGAAAAAGGCGTCGATCGCTGTTTCTGGCCCTGGCGAACGGTAAGCAAGCCCCCAGAAGAATTGCCCGCCGACGTTCTAGAACGGCACTCACCCGATTCGGGAAATGTCGTAATTCGGGACGGCGGCACGTTCAGGGGAAGAGAATGCCCAAACGTCATAATATTGTCTGGTTTCTTGCGCTCGGTGCCGCACTGACTGGTGGGGCCATGCCCATGGGCACTCCCGCCGTCGCCGTATCCGCCGTCACCAGCCAGCCCACCCAGAAATCGGACCCGCTGCGTGAGGTTTCCGAGGAGATGCGGGAATACCTGCGGGAACTGGCTGAGGAGAAGAAGTTCACTGGCACGGCGCTGGTTGTACGGCACGGCAAGGTACTGCTGCGCACCGCTGCCGGCGCGGCCGACGAAGAGAAGCACATCCCCAACCGGCCGGACACGGTCTACCGCATCGCCTCGGTCACCAAGCAGTTCACCTCGATGATCGTGCTGAAGCTGCGCGACCGTGGGCTGCTCGGCCTGGAGGACAAGGTCTGCCCGTATCTCATCCCGGCATACCTCAAGTCCTGCCCGCGAGCCTGGAAGCCCATCACGATCCGCGAGATCGTGACGCACACGTCTGGCATTCCCGACATCCAGGGGCTGCCCGACTTCTATGCCAAGCTCTCGCAACCGACCACGACCCGGAAGCTCATCCAGCGGTTCGTACACGAGCCGCTGGACTTCAAGCCCGGCACCAGCTGGAAGTACAGCAACAGCGGCTACATCCTGGCCGGCGCGATCATCCAGGTGGTGACCCGCGACTCGTACGGCACCGTCTTGGAGGACGAGATCACCGACCCGCTCCGCCTCCGGCACACCGGCTACAGCAGGAGAAACCCGCCCGCCGGGTACGCGAAGGGCTATTTCACGGTCGGATCCCCGGCCCCGCCCATCAACGGCTCCCAGGCGTTCTCCGCGACCGGCATCTACTCCACCGTGGACGACATCGCCCGCTGGGACCGGGCATTCGGCGCACACCTGGTCGCACCACCCGCCACCGTCAAACAGGCATTCACGCCCCAGGCAAAGTGCCCCGCCACCGGCTGCCTCAACCTCCCGTCGAGCGCGTACGCCTTCGGCTGGCTCGTCGACGAACTCGAGGGGCACCGGCTCCGGTACCACCCCGGTCTTCTCCAGGGGTACGCGGCGAGCAACATGTACCTGGTTGACGATGACATCGTGGTAGTCGTCCTCAGCAACGTGCAGGACACCGACACCAACGGCATCGCCCGCCACCTCGCCACAATGGTTCTCGAGGCCAGCGAGTGAGGACGGCCATCGTGGGTTGGTACTCATTGATGGGCTGCAGATCGGGTTGCGGTTCTTCGCGACACCGGATCCTTCCAGGAAGACCGGGGGTGCTCGCTGATCCATGCCGCATGAAAGCCTGTAATTGCTAGTGCGGTTTGGTTCTCAGAGGATCTAACAGAATGAACCCTGCCGCTCTTGGCCCGGTACGGGGAGAATTGTCACCTGCGTTGACGGTGCCGGATCATGGCGAGAAGCGGCAACCTTGGGTCATTCTGTTAGGCACTCTTAAGCCGATTCCGAACTTGTGCATTCCAATGGTCCCCTTCCCAACCCGGGAAAGGGGCCATTTCATCTTCGGGCCTGTATAGGTTGCAGTTGCCGTCAGGGTGACGTCGGCTTGTGCGAGGAGACCGGCTAGCGGCACTACGTTCCGATGTGCAGGACGGCTGCGCCGTTCATGCGGTCTTCGGCCAGGTCGGTGAGCGCGTCGGCGGCTTTGGCGAAGTCGTACGGGGTGGTGGTGACCTGGAGGGGGTTGCGGGCGGCGAAGGTGAGGAAGGCGTGGCCGTCCTGGCGGGTGTTGGCGGTGACGCTGCGCAGGACGCGCTCCTGGAAGAGGTGCCGTTCGTAGTTGAGGCGGGGGACGTCGGTGAGATGGATGCCCGCGACGGCGAGGGTGCCGCCCCGATCTAGTGCCTCAAGGGCGACCGGCACGATGTCGCCGACAGGAGCGAAGAGGATGGCTGAGTCGAGCGGCTCCGGCGGCGCGTCGTAGGCCCCTCGTGCGGAGACCGCTCCCAGTTCGAGGGAGAGCTCGCGAGCCTTCTCAGACCTTGTCAGCACGTGTACGGCAGCGCCCTGAGCGATCGCCACCTGCGCCGTGAGATGAGCCGACGCCCCGAACCCGTAGATGCCGAGCCGGCCCCCAGGCGGAAGATCGGCTTGGAGCAGCGCGCGATATCCGATGATCCCGGCACACAGCAGCGGTGCCAGCTTCTCCGCGGGCTGATCCTCCGGCAACTGGTAGACGTACGCCTCGGGGGCGACCACATATTCCGCGTACCCGCCGTTCGCATCCCACCCCGTGTAGGTCGAGTGCGGACAGAGGTTCTCGGAGCCACGAAGGCAATACCGGCATTCACCGCAGGTCGATCGAAGCCACGCCACCCCTACCCGGGTTCCAACCGCCAGCCCGTTGTCAGCCTCGTCCACACCTCCCACAATGCGCCCGACCGCTTCATGACCGGGGACGGTACGCGGACGGCGCGGCTCCAGGTCACCCTCAGCGAGATGCAGATCGGTACGGCATACCGCACAAACCTCCACCTTGATCAGCAACTCGCCCGGCCCGGGCTGGGGAACGGGAAGGCGAACGAGCTTCAGCGGTCCCGTGGACATCGGCCCCGGGCGGTCGACGACCCAAGCGTTCATCTCGTCCGGAATCCGCAGCATGCATCCGACGATATGGGCATCGGGTCGAATCGAGGGCGAGGCCGTCATCCCTGTTCCGCCAACGTTCCATCAGCGAGTCCTTTCAATCCGACAGCACGAGTCAATCCGACAGCACGAGCATGATGTGCTCGTCCTGGCCGTGCATGACCGTCCCAGTGGCGCGGAAGCCGCACTTCTCCAATAGGCGTACGGAACCGGTGTTACCGGTGAAGGGGTCGGCGTAGAGCGGGCGGACCGTCTCGCGCTGCAGGAAGAGGGTTAAGGACCTGGCGCCGATGCCGCGGCCCCAGTATTCGCGGCCGAACCAGTACCCGATGAAGCGCCTGTCCTCCTCCCACCAGGCCACGATGTTGCCGGCGGCCACGCCCCCGACCAGGACCGTCTGCACGAAGACCGTCGGATCGGCGAGGATCTTCATGCGCCAGTGGGTCATGAAACGCTCCCGCTGCCGGGGCGCGAATCTTGATCGCCGGGTCGCCTCCGGGTCCTGCTCTTGGACGTAGAACAGCTCCAGATCGGCGTCCTCGACATCCCTCAACCGCACGTCGTCACTCATGGCGAGGACTCTGCCACACGCCACCGACAGAATCCGGGGGCTGAAGGCGCGCTCGCGAAAATCAGATGAATCGCCGATAAGCGTCTTGTTATGTTCTTAGTGATAAACCAGGTGTGGGGCAGTTTGGTCAGCCCGCCTGCTTTGGGAGCAGGAGCATCGCAGGTTCGAATCCTGTCACCTGGACGCGGTATCTCCCGCAGGAGCTGAGCATTGGCGAGCTCATTCGGTTGTAACCCGGACGCATAGCTGTGATGGTTCGAATCCATCCTCCTGCACTCTCCAGCGAATGGACCACTTCGCTCCCCCAACGGGAGGCGGAGTGGTTCTGTCGGTGGCGGCTGATAGGAAATACCCTGCAGCCCAGCGCGGAGCCCGGTCCTCCCGGTATCCCCCTTCAAATATTGAGGTGTGACATGTCGTCTTTTACCGCTACGGTCGTGCCGTGACCAAGCTCAATCAGATCCTCGCCGTAGAGAAGGGCGTCAAGTCCGACGTCCAGCGTAAGGTCGCGGATGCCCAGAACCTGATCAACAAGGCTCCGCTGCTGTCCGGTATCTCCCGGACGTACCAGCCGATCGACGACGAGGGTGAGCAGCTTCCGCCGGAGTCGACGCGGGTGCAGGTGCAGGCCGAGCAGGTGCTCAAGGACGTGACCGTGGCGCTGACCCGGCTTCTCGACGTCACCGCGACCAAGGACGTCGCGAACTGCTCGGCGAAGGCCGATGTGAAGATCGACGGGGTCGTGCTGGTGCCCGACGTGCCGGTGACGTACCTGCTGTTTCTGGAGAAGCAGCTCGTCGACCTGCACAATTTCATTTCGCGGCTGCCCACGCTGGACCCGTCCGAGAGTTGGGCGCGCGACGAGAACACCGATTCTTGGCGTACCGAGCCGGTGAAGACCACGCGGACCAAGAAGGTGCCCCGCAACCACGTGCTGGTGGCGGCGACCGACAAGCACCCGGCGCAGGTGCAGGTCTACAACGAGGACGTCATCGTCGGTTACTGGACCAAGGTCGGTTTCTCCGGCGCAGTTCCGCAGCGTCGCGTGAACGAGTTACTGGCCCGAATCGTCAAACTTCAGGAAGCCGTCAAATACGCCCGTGAGGAGGCCAACGGCGCCGAGATCGTCGACCAGCGTGTCGGCGAGGCGGTGTTCGCCTACCTGCTCGGGTAACACCCATAGACCCCCGTTCGCGAGAGCGGGTGCGCGAGGAGCGCAAGCTGAAAATGAAGCTCCAACCTGAATCGCGGTGAACAGTCCGGGTTCGATTCCCGGCTCCGGCACCACACGCCGGAGTAGCCCAATTGGTAGAGGCAGCCGCTGAAACTCAGACTACCGCTCCAGATTCAGCATTGTTCGCCGGATCCGGAACAAACGATTGCTGACAGAAGAAGTCGGGGTGCGGGTTCGATTCCCGCGGGGTGCTCCACATGCGCCCCTAGCTTAATAGGAAGAGCACGACCTAATAATGACTGACCAGCATTCTTAAACGGGCCGGATTCCCTTATGGCGGAACCCAGACCCCCGGGGCCAGGGAAGGTCCCGGGGGTTACCACTTCCTAAAGTCCCGCATAGTACGCGGCTGCCTGTGCCCGGCTTTGCAGGCCGAGTTTCGCCAGCACGCGGCTGACGTGTGTTTTCGCCGTCGGCTCGGCGATGTCCAGTTCGCGGGCTATCTCCGCGTTCGACAGGCCCTGGCCAAGGCATTCGAGCACTTCGCGTTCGCGTGCGGTGAGGCCTTCGGGTTCCGGCCGCCCTGCCGTACGCGCCTGGGCGAATGCGGCGATCAGCCGCCGCGTGATCGACGGCGCGATGAGGCCGTCGCCTCGCGCGACCAGGCGGACAGCCTGGACGAGGGTGTCCGCGTCGGTGTTCTTCAGCAGGAAGCCGGCGGCTCCGGCTCGCAGGGCACCGAAAACGTACTCGTCCTGGTCGAACGTGGTCAGAACAATCACGTCCGCGATGCCGTTCAGTTCGGCCGTGGCCGCGATTCCGTCTAGGCGCGGCATCCGGATGTCCATGAGTACGACGTCCGGCCGCATTTCGGTGGCCATGTCCACAGCGGTACGCCCATCCGCCGCCTCGCCGATCACCTCGATGTCGGAGGTACCACCCAAGATGAGAAGAAGGCCGGCGCGTACGGCCGCGTGGTCATCCGCGACCAGCACCCTGATCATGGTGTTTCCTCCTGGATGGGGAGTTCGGCGTGAACCCGCCAGCCATTCTGGTGTGCGCCCGCCTCGAACGTCCCGCCGACGAGCGTGGCGCGTTCCCGCATTCCGACCAGGCCGGCTCCCGCGCCCGGGAGGGACTGCCGTTGATCTCCCAGGGGATTGTCGATGGTCAGTTTGATCGCGTTCGTGCCGTAGTCGATGGTGACGTCGGCGGGTGCCGTACCGTGCTTGAGGGCGTTTGTCAGGGACTCCTGGAGGATCCGATAAGCGGCGAGATCCACTGCGGCGGGCAGTTCGCGCGGGGAGCCGTTGACCGTGAGGGTGGCAGGAAGTCCGGATCGTTCGACCAGTTCGCCGGCGTCGGCGAGCCGGCGGCGGGTGGGTACGTCCTCGTCCTGGGCTTCTGCCCGCAGTAGGCCGATCATGGTGCGCATCTCGGCCATGCCTTGGACGCTGTTCTCCCGGATCGATTCCAAGATCGCCCGTACGGTCCGGGGTTCCAGATCCGGGCGGGCGAGCACCCCTGCGGACTGGATGGCGATCGCGCTGAAATGGTTGGCGACCAGGTCGTGGAGTTCTCGGGCCATCCGCGTACGTTCGACGGTGATCGCCGTACGACGATCGAGTTCGGCCAGCCGGGCGATCTGTTCGGCCCTCGTGCGCTCGGCTTCCGCCTGGTCGCGGTGCTGCCGCACGATGACGGCCGTGATCACGGGGGTGGGGCCGATGAGGGCGGCCTGGACGCCGATGATCGCGCTTGCCCGCCAGTCCCCGGCGACATATCCGGCTATAGCGCCGACGAAGAGGGTGACCACGGGAGTGATCCGGAGGAGGGCGCGGGAGAGGCGGGCGGGGCCGTACAGGGCGGCGGCATAGATGTTGTCGGTGAATATCAGGACTGTGCCCAGGGTGGGGCCGAGGAGAAGGTCGCCCGTTAAGGCGATCAATCCCAGGATGAGGGTCAGGATCGGCGCACGCCGGCGGAACACGATGCCGGCGCAGCTGATCGCGAGCGGCACGATGAGCAGGTTCGGTGAGGTCGCGCGCGGGATGTAGACGCCTGCGGCGAGCAGCACCAGGCCGCCGACGAAGAGGCCGCCGGCTATCCAGATGTCCTGCTTGGCGGAAGCCATGCCTCTATCTCACCATCCGGCGTACATCGAAGGATGTATCCCGGTTCGTTCAAGTTGACGAGGAAGGCGGGGCACCGGACATCGACGATTGAATCAAGGAGGTGTTCGGCGTGCTGGGACTGATCATCGCGTGCGAGGTCGGCTTCTGGGTGTTCCTCGGGCTCGGCCTGCTCGCCCGGTACGGCCTGCGGTTGAAGCGGGTAAGTGCCGTTCTGCTGCTGTGTGTGCCGTTGATCGACGTGGTGCTGCTGGTGGCGGCGGTGATCGACATGCGGTCCGGTGCGGTGGCGACGTGGCAGCACGGGCTCGCGGCCGCGTACTTGGGATACTCCGTCGTGTTCGGTCATCGGACAGTTCGGTGGGTGGACGAACATGTCGCCCATCGGTTCGCGGGTGGCCCGGCGCCTTGGAAGCCCCCTTCGGGTGGGTCCGCGCGTACCCGCTACGAGTGGGGGTTCTGGCTAAAGATCGTCCTCGCGTACGGAATCTCCTGTGTTCTGCTTTTGGGCGCGATTGTGATGGTTGGGGACTCATCGCGTACGGAGGCTTTGGCCGACTTCATGCTCGCCGCGCTGCGCATCCCGGTGATCGCCGCCCTCTGGCCGATCACCTACACCCTCTGGCCGAAGAAGGAAGTCACGACGGGTTGAGCTCCGTGGGCAGGTGCGCCTGAACCCGCCAGCCTCCCCGATACGGCCCCGCCCGCACCGTCCCGCCGACCGGATCCGCCCGCTCGCGCATTCGCTTCACCCCGGAATGCCGTGTCGGTCGCCCCCCGACCGGGCTGTCCACCGTGAGAACGATCTCCCCTGTTTGGTATCTGATCGTCACGGTGGCCGCGTCCGTCCGGTGCTCCAGCGCATTGGTCAACGCTTCCTGAACGATGCGATACCCCGCCAGATCCACGCTCGGCGGCAACTGCCGCGGCGCCCCCGACACATGAAGCCGCGCCATCAGCCCCGCCTGCCGCGACCTATTCACCAGCACCATCGCATCCGCGAGACCACGCCCGTCGGCGCCCAGTGTCCCCTCGACTTTCTCGGCCAGCACCCGCTCGGTCTCAAGATCCTCCCGGCGTCGCCGTACGGCCTGTACGACGAACAGCACGACGAGAAGGCTCGCGGCCGTCACGACGATGCCTAGGTTCATCAGCATCAGCCCCATCGGGTTGAGGTCGATTTATCCCTTTTCATAGCCCGGGCCGTTGCACTCCACGCCCGCGCCTCAAGAACTTTGGGCCTTCTTGGCGGGGGCATCTAACCCTCCCCTGGTCGGGGCACCCTGAATCGTGTCCGGACGTGCGACGCGGCATCGTCGATGAACTGGGGGTGCGTCTTGTCTGGGGTTGTGGGGATCTGCCGGAAACGGGACTGGACGGACGTACATCATCGTGGTCATGAGGCGTCTCGTGCGGGGGCCGCTGATCGGGTATCGGATCGGAGGGCCCTAGCGGGTGCCGGCACTTCTGTCCATGTCCGAGATCGCGGCCCTCTCGAAGTAAGGTCGCCGGCCAGGGTCGGGCAGCCTCTGCCTGACCAGCGTGATCATGTTCCTTGCCCTGATCACGGGCTCCTGGTGACCTATCTCCATGAAGATCAACCACAGTGCTGTGGCGGCGGCGTGCCCACGGGATAATTGGCTCGATCAGCCGTGTACGACTGGTACAGTTGGATCCGTTGCCAGCGACCAGCAGGTCAGAGGCAGCAGCCAAGCGGCCGTAGCTCAATGGATAGAGCATCTGACTACGGATCAGAAGGTTAGGGGTTCGAGTCCTCTCGGCCGCGCCCAGCTCAAAGGCCCATTGCGATCATCGCGATGGGCCTTTTTGATCTCCGTACAGCAGCTCAAACAGCAACCGCTTCGGCGCTCAGCTGTCGTGGTCACCATCGAGGCTGGAGTTGAGCCAACCGAGCGCCTGGCAGGTCTCTGGGCTGGAGATCTGGGTGTAGACATCCATCGTCATCACCAGGACGGGTCGGCCAGGCGGGCCAGGGCGGCAGGGTTGGGGAAGAGTCCGACGACGTCGGAGCGGTGTGTGATCTCCCGGTTGAGCCGCTCCAAGGGACTGGTAGACCAAGTCTTCTTCCGGTTGTGGGCTCGAGTGCTCTCGGCCGCGCGTTCCCAAGATGTGAGGTGAAGATCCACCCGGTGGATCGCGGTGAAATCTTCCCTACAGATCAGAGGTTGAGGTTCTAGTTCTCCCGGCCGCGCCAGAAAGGCCCAGGTCACAATGCTAGTGGCCTGGGCTTTTGGGGGAAGCGGATAAGCCTGAGATCCGGTTCAGGACACCGGCGCATCAGATGGGGACCTGCCAGGACTTCGTGAGTCAGATCACGTCCGTGTGCGAGCCTCGCTCAGGCCGTTGATCAACTGGAGGCCACTGACTTTTGAAGCGTTCGTCAGGGATTGCAGCCGCTGCAATGGCCGATGCCGGCCGATGCCGGCCCTGTGGCGACCACAGTGACGAAGGAGCCCGAGGTCACGGCCACGAGCAGCACGGCCAAGAGAATGCGACGAAGCCGAGTCATGGAACGTCCTAAATGGCGCTAGTTGTTTCTGGTCGGTTTGACGTTAGCCTGCTTGATTGACTGGCGACTGGTCGCCGACTGGTCGCCGCACCGTCAGTCGTGTGTGACGGGAGGCAGTCATGCGCATGCAGATACTCGGCCCGGTCAGAATATGGCGCGGTGAGGACCCGATCGACATCGGCTCGGCGGGACAGCGTGCGGTGCTCGGCCTGCTGGCGCTGGCAGGCGGCCATCCCTTGTCGAGAGAAGAGTTGATCCGGACTCTCTGGGGCGAACGGCCGCCGCCCAGCGCTACGAACATGATCCAAACCAGGGTCAAGCACCTGCGCCGGGCGCTGGAGCCAGACCGGGCGTCCCACGCCCGGAGCGCGATCCTGCCGATGGTGGGCGATGGTTACGCGTTGGAGCTGTCCGATGTAGATCTTGACCTGTCCCGGTTCCGCGACCTCGTCGCCACCGCGACGGCGAGTCGGCGTCACGGCGACTTCCGGCAGGTCACGGCGCTGCTCGCGGAAGCCCTGAGGCTGTGGCGGGGCGCACCGCTGGCCGATATCCCGGTGCTGGCGGGGCACCCCAAGGTGACCGCCCTGGTCGAGCAGCGGCGCACGGCTCTGGCACAGTACGGCGAGGCGATGCTGGCCATGGGCGCCGCCGATGAGGCCGTGCTCGTGCTTGAGGAAGCCGCCGTCGACCAGCCATTGGACGAGGCGGCGTGGGCTCGGCTCATCCGCGCGTACGGCGCGGCCGGACAACGTTCCCGGGCCTTCGCCGTCTACCAGGCCATGAGGCAGCGCCTGGTCGATGAGCTCGGCGTCGATCCCGGCCCGGAGCTGGCCGCCGCACACGCCGCCCTGTTACGCGACGATGTGGTGACCGCCGGCGGGGTGACCGTCAACGCTTGGGCCACCGAGATCCCGGCCCCGCAGGTCGGCGTACCTGTCGGCCTCGCGCACCGTCGCCCCAAGCCCGCGCAGTTGCCCGCCGACGTCCCGGTTTTCACCGGCCGGGCCGAACAACTGGGCTGGCTCGACGCCCTCCTGGCGAAAGAGCCGAACACTGGTACGTCATCCGTCGTCATCGCCGCGATCTCGGGGATGGTGGGAGTGGGGAAGACGGCGCTCGCGGTGCACTGGGGCCATCGTGTCCGCGACGAGTTCGCCGATGGCCAGCTCTACGTGAATCTGCGCGGGTTTGATCCGGTCGGTGCGCCGCTGAAGCCGACCGAGGTGATGGAGGGATTCCTGGATGCTCTGGGGGTGTCACCCCAGCAGATGCCGACCTCCCCGAGCGCGCTGACAGGGCTCTACCGCAGCGTACTGGCCGACAAGTGTGTGCTGCTCGTGCTGGACAACGCCCGCGACGCCGACCAGGTTCGTCCCTTGCTGCCCGGGGCGCGTGGCTGCTTCGTGATCGTGACCAGCAGGAACCGGCTCACGAGCATGATCGCCATCGAGGGCGCCCGGCCGCTGGCGCTGGACCTGCTGCCCAGCGCCGACTCCCGCGAGCTCATGGCCCGCCGCCTGGGTGCGGATCGGATCGCGGCGGAGCTGGCCGCGGTGCACGAGATCATCGATGCGTGCGGACGGCTTCCGCTCGCCCTGGCGGTGGCCACCGCCAGGGCCGCCGTCGATCCGAGGGTTCCCCTGGCCGAGCTGGCAGCGCAACTGCGCGCCGCGCGGAACACCCTGGACGCGCTGGCAGGCGAGGATCCGGCCAGCGATGTGCGGGCCGTGTTCTCGATGTCCTACCGCGCTTTGGCGGAGCCGGCGGCGACGTTGTTCCGGTTGCTGGGGCTGTATCCGGGGCCGGACATCACCGTCGCCGCGGCCGCCAGCCTCGCCGGTGTTCCCATGGCCACGGCGCGGTCCCTGCTCGCCGACCTGGCACACGCGCACCTGGTCGACGAGCCCAGTCTCGGCCGATTCAGGACGCATGACCTGCTCCGCGCATACGCCGCCGAACTCGTGGGCAGGTTCGAAGCGGCGGTCTTGCAGCGTGCGGCGATCTGCCGGTTGCTGGACTACTACCTGCACACGGCGTCCTCGGCGGCGCTGCTGCTCAACCTCCATCAAGACCGTCCCGTCCTCAACGCCCCCGCTCAGGGAGTGACGCCCGAGCACTTGTCCGATCACAATGCGGCGCTGGTCTGGTTCACCACGGAACACGCGGCGCTGCTGACCGCCGTCGGCATGGCGGCCACCCAGGGCTGGGACGCCCACGCGTGGCAGCTGGCCTGGGCGATGGAGGAGTTCTTCAACCGGCGCGGCCACTGGGCCGACTGGGCCGCTACCCAGCATCTCGCCCTCGATGCCGCGAGGCGGCTCGCTGACTCGGCCGCGCAGGCGAGGGCTCATCGTGGTATCGGCCGCGCCCGCACCCGCCAGGGGCGGTACGACGACGCCCGGGTCCACTTCGCCAGGGCGTTCGACCTGTTCGAAGAGGCCGGCGACCGCGTGGGCCAGGCCCACGCCATGCTCGGCACGAGCTACGCGTCGGCGCGAGAGGGCCGCTATGGTGAGGCCTTGGACCAGGCCCAGCGGGCCTACGCCGACTACCAGACCGCGGGACATCGCGCGGGGCAGGCCAACACCCTCAACATGATCTGCTTCTACCACACCACCCTGGGCGACCACGAGCGGGCGCTCGCCCGATGCGAGCAGGCGCTCGCCCTCCACCAGGAGATCGGCGACGGTCAGGGCGAGGCCGACACGTGGGACAGCCTCGGATTCATCCACCACGCCCTCGGCGGATACGCCGAGGCCACCGCCTGCTATCGGCGCGCACTCGGCCTGTACCAGGATCTCGGCATCCGCCATTACGAGGCCGACACACTGGCCAAGCTCGGTGAGACCCAGTTGGCGGCGGGCGAGGTGGACGCGACGCGGTCGTCGTGGCGGCGTGCCCTGAACCTGCTCGACGAGCTCGGCGAGCCCGCGTTCGTCGACTGCGACACCGAGAAGATCCGGGCCAGCCTGCGCCTGCTCGACCAGTAGGCGAAACCAGCAGGGCGAACCAGCAGGCGACCAGTCCGCACACATCGGTCCGCCAGTGCCACCGGCCACCTTTACTCCCAAACGCCTACGTGAGCGTAAGGGAGAGGTGGATGGCCGCCCTGACTGAGCGTGCATTGCAGTTCCCGTTCCAGGCACTGGTCCGGTCAGCCCTTGACGAGCACGGTGGACCGGGCTGGGTCATGGTCGAGGACGAATTCTGGTGCCGAGTCGAACCGCCTGGGCACACCAAGCGGATCCAGGGCTGGAAGGCGCACGTCTCCGCCACACCGCTGTCCGCGCCGGAGGTCCTGCACCGGGCCGCCATGGCGCTCGCCGAGCTGGGTTGCTCCTTCAAGTTCCCGGCCCGGGCCGTGTCCGTGGAGGAGCTGACGGGCGGCCGGTACGACCGGGCGCAGTGCGGCAAGGTGATCACCGCCTATCCCCGCGACGACGAGCACTTCCGGCAGGTCGTCGAGGCGCTGGACCAGATCACCGCGGGACTGCCAGGTCCGGCGATCCTCTCCGACCGTCCGTACCGGCGGGGTGGGCTGGTTCACTACCGGTACGGCGCTTTCACCGGCGTGCCGACGCTGACGAACGACGGGGTCTGGGAGGCACGGCTGGCGGACCCGTCCGGCGCGCCGGTGCCCGACGTGCGCAAGCCCTGGTTCTGCCCCCCGGAGTGGGCGGTGACGCCGCTGCCGGAGCCGCCCGCGGTGGCCGGACCTGGCCGGCCCGTGCTGCTCAACGACCGGTACGTCGTGCGCGAGGTCATCAGGCACTCCTCCCGGGGAGGCGTGTACCGGGCGTTCGACCGGGACCGCGACGAGATGGTCGTGATCAAGCAAGCCCGTGCCCACGTCGCGTCCGGGCTGACCGGCAGCGACGCCCGCGCCGTCCTGCGCCGCGAAGCGGACGCCCTCCGCACGCTGTCCGGCCTGACCCCCGAACTGATCGAGGTCTTCGACCAGGAGGAGCACACCTTCCTGGTGGAATCCCTGCTGCCCGGCATCACGCTGGCGGAATGGGTGCGGCAGCAGGTCAACGAGGTGCCCGACGGGAGCGGCCTGACGTTCGAGCGCACGAAGGAACTGGCCGCCCGGCTCACCGGCCTGCTCGCCGAGGTTCACCGGCGCGGGCTGGTCTACCGCGACTTCAACCCCAACAACATCATGGTCACTCCGGACGACCGGTTGCTGCTCATCGATCCGGAGCTGGCTGCCCCGACGGGCCGGCCGGCGTCACGGGGGTACACCCCGGGCTTCGCTCCGCCCGAGTGCGTCTCGGCCGGCCCCGCCGACCCCGCGCCCGGGCCTGAAGCTGACTGCTTCTCACTGGGCGCGACCCTGTTCTATCTGGTGACCGGTGCCATTCCCGCGTTCGCCGCGGATTCCGCGCCACCCAGGCCGGACGCGGAACGGCTCGCGCTGACTCTGGAGATCGCCGAGGCGCGACGCCCGGCCGCCCGGTGGTTCGCACCGGCGATCCGCGGTCTGTGCGCGGCGCGATCCGGTGATCGGTGGACCCTCGGCCGGCTGACGGACTTTCTCGCCGAAGCCTCTCCGCCACGCGGCCAGATCGCGGCGCCGCAGGTGCCGTACGACCGGCTGATCGATGACGGGCTGGCGCACATTCTCGCCGCGATGGGCGAGGACGGCGCCGACCGGCTCTGGCCGAGCGGCCCGTTCGGAGCCAGCACCGAGCCGACCAACGTCCAACACGGAGCGGCCGGTGTGCTCGGCCTGCTCGTCCAGGCCTGCGACGCCCTCAGCCGGACCGAACTGGCGTCGGCCGCCGATCGGGTCGCGCGCTGGCTCCAGCGCCGCCGCCGCATGATCCCGCATGTGCTTCCCGGGCTCTACTTCGGGCAATCGGGTATGGCGTGGGCGCTGGGGGAGGCGGGCCGTCTGCTGGGCGACGAGGAACTCACCGACCTGGCCGCCGAGGTGGCGCTGTCGCTGCCCGTCCGCTGGCCGAATCCGGACGTTTTCCACGGCGCGGCCGGTGCCGGGATGACGCAGCTCCACCTGTGGTACGCCACGGGTCGCGACGTCTTCCTCGATCGGGCGGACGACTGCGCGGGCGGCCTGCTCGCCGCGGCGGCGCACACCGAGGACGGCGTCTTCTGGCCAGTTCCCGATGCCTTCGACTCGGCATTGGCGGGAATAAGCCACTTCGGCTTCGCGCACGGCGTGGCCGGAGTCGGCACGTTCCTGCTCGACATGGCTCTCGCCGGTGATCGGGAGGACTGTCTGGAGGCGGCTTCGGCCGCCGGCGAGACCCTGATCCGTGCCGCGGAGCACGGTCCGTGGGGAGCGCGATGGCGCACCGACCGTGCCGATCCGCCCGGCCAGGGACTGCTCTACGCGCTGTGCAGCGGCTCGTCGGGCGTCGGCACGTTCCTGCTGCGGTTGTGGCAGGCGACCGGCCATCCGGACGCGCTCGACCTCGCTCGCGAGGCCGCCGCCGCCGTGTACCGGACCCGGTGGTCGGCGGGGCCGGCGGCCTGCCACGGGCTGGCCGGCAACGGCCAGTTCCTGCTCGACATGGCCGATGCGGTCGGGGACGAGCCGTACCGCGACTGGGCCGACCAGCTCGGCGCCTGCCTGTACGCCCGGCACGCCCGCCTCGACGGGCTGATGCTGCTCCCCGACGAGTCCGGCACCCAGATCTGTGTGGACTACCAGGTCGGTATGTCGGGCGCGCTCAGCTTCCTGCTGCGACTGCGGCACGGCGGCCCCCGCCCTTGGCTGGTCGCGTCCGCGGCCCGCGTCGGGAGCGGGCGGTGACCGCCCCGGTCGTCGCGCGCGGCGCCTTCCGCTTCTCAGCCGACGGCCGGCGTGCGGCCTGCCTGGCCACCGACGACGACGGCCGGCGGTTCGCCGAGGCGTGGGAGCTCACGCGTACCGGCCCGCGTATGACCGCACGCGCCGAGGCGCCGGGCAGTTCGATGGCGGCGCAGATGCTAGCCCTCACGGGAGGGCGGGTGCTGCGCTCGTGGCACTCACCCGGATGGCAGACGGTCGAACTGATCGAGCCCGGCGGAGAGCGTCGCGTCCTGGGCCGGACGAGCACGCCACTGCGGCTGCTGCCCGGATACACCAGCCCAGGGGTGCTGGGCCTGGGCGTGGCCGTGGACCCTCACTCCGGCTCCACCCTGTACGAGCTGCGTGAAGAGGGGCACTGGCTCCGGCCGGCGGCCCGCTTCCCCGGCCCCGTCGGCGCGGTCGCTGTCGATGTCCACCGGGCCTACCTCACCGTCGTCGAGGACGGCAGGCCCACACCGATCGTGGTGGACCCGGCGTCCGAAGGGTCCCGCCCGTTGCTCGGGTTCGTCCCGCCGTACCCATGTCACGTGCTGCTCGCCGGTGGTGGCCGGGTTCTGCTCACCGTCGGCACGGGCCAGGGTCACCACCTCGCCGTCGTGCCGGCGCAGGGGGCGGACCGGGTGGATCTCCTCGACAGTCCGGCGGGGCTGGCGGGTCCTGTGACGCCGGCCGCGCTCGATCCGGCTGGTCACACGCTTGCTCTGCTCGTCGGCCGCGGCGCACGATCGGACCTCGTGCTGTACGACACCGGCAGCCGGCACGGCGCCGAGGACAGGTTACGCAGCGTCTCGCTTCCGCCGACCGAGCTGATCCCAGTCGCCGCCTGGCCCGGCGAAGGGCTCTGGCTGCCGTGTTCCACGCCCACCCGGCCGGCGGAATTCGGCTGGCTGACCGGGATGGACCTGGTGACGGGGGTCGGCGCGGAGCCCAGCCGGGAATGGCGTCCCGGGCGCGTAGAGGAATTCGCGGGACCGGCAGGACCGATCGACGCAGTGGTCTACGGCGACGGATGGCGCAACGAGCGTCCGCTCGTCGTGGCGCTGCACGGAGGTCCGGAGCAGCACTGGACCGTCGGATTCGACCGGCTTTTCCAGGTGCTGGCCGAGGCCGGCGTCACCGTGATCGCGCTGAATCAGCGGGGCAGCACGGGCTACGGGCCGCAGCACGCGGCCGCCATCGCCGGGCAGTGGGGTGGGCCGGACCTCGCCGACATTCGGTACCTCTGCGCGGACCTGCGCGCGGGACGACCGGCGGGTGCGCCGTGCCCAGCCGTCTACGGCACCAGCTACGGGGCCTTCCTGGCGCTGCTCGCCGCGGCGGCCGACCCCGGGTCATGGTCCGCGTGCGTGGCGGTGGCGCCGTTCCGGTCGGCGGCCTCGCTGTATGACGTGGCCACTCAGCCCGTACGGAACATGATCGACCGCTTGGGTGGCCGCGCGACGGGGCCGGACCTCGATGTGCTGGCGCCCCGCATCGCCGCGGACGTGATGATCGTCCACGGCGCACTGGACGAGATCATCCCAGTCGGCCAGTCACGGATCCTGGTCGAACGCCTGACCGCATCGGGTCATCCGAGGGTCACCTATCGAGAGCTTCCCGATCGCGGTCACGACGCGATCGGGGCGCACGCGGGCCCGATCGTCACGGAGATCGCCGAATTCCTTGCCCGCGTCATCGAGCCGGCCGGAAGGAGATGACACACGTAGCGAACGACGCTCCCGCCCCCCGACAACCAGAAGAAAGGTGATTGGACATGGAATCCACCAGGGCTTTCGAACTGCGCGTTGACGCGCTCCAGATGCTCGACGGCGACGAGGCGCACCTGGGCCTCGCGAAGTGCATCTCCACCTGCTCCTCGACCTGCACGGTCACGTGCACCATCACCACGCCCTGACGCCCGCACACCTGATCTGCTCGCACACCTGGGAGGAGGTGACGGTATGGGATCCGACATGGTTTTCGAGCTGCGCGTTGACGCGCTCCAGCTGCTCGATGGCGAGGAGGCGCACCTGGGCACCGCGCAGTGTGCCGCCATCTGCATCAATACCTGCACCACCACGTGCGTCTGCACCGGGTGAGCGGCTCGCACACCTGACCCGCTCGCACACCTGGGAGGAGGTGACGACATGGGATCCACCATGGCTTTCGAGCTGCGCGTTGACGCGCTCCAGATGCTCGACGGCGAGGAGGCGCACCTGGGCCTCGCGAAGTGCATCGCGACCTGCACCGTGACGTGCCAGACCACCTGCACCATCACGGGCTGACCTCGACGTTCGGGGTACGGAGGCCGTCGGCCTCCGTACCCCGAACGGAACGCGCATCCAACGGAGGCATGATCATGGGAATGGGTTCGGGTGACCGGCTGGTCCGCAGCGCCGCGGCGAAAGCGCGCGGACGGCTCGTGACTCTGGTCGCCTTGCTGATCACCCGCGCCGTGGCTGGCCTCGCCGTTCCAGGGCTGCTCGCGGCGGCGCTCGCCGCGGCTCTGGCGGGACTCCCCGCCGTCTGGCCCGTCCTGCTGCTCGGCGGCGCCGTCCTGGCGGCGGCCGCGGCCGAGGGCGCGATCGCCCTGGTCGGCGCAGCCGCGACGGGCGCGAGCGCCAGCTGGCTCTACACGACCACGGTCCGCCATCTGCTCGCGCTGGGCCTGCGGCACCGGATCCCGCCGGGCGAGGCCACGGCTCGGGTCGCGCAGGCCGTCCCCGCCGCCGCTGATCTGGCGCCCACAGTCGCCGCGACGACGATCTCGGCACTCACCTCGCTCGCCGCGCTGGGCGGGCTGTGGTGGATCGACTGGCGCGTGGGGCTGACCTTTGTCCTGGCCCTGCCGTGCGCGGTCCTGATCACCAAGCGGTTCGTATCCGGGGCGACCGCGGCGCAGGAAGGCTACTTCCAGGCCCAGGCGGAAGTCGGCGGCCTGCTGATGGGCGCGCTGGCCGGGATCCGTACGATCCGCGCGGCCGGCACCACGGACGAGGAGATCGCCCGGGTGCTCGGCCCGCTGCCCCGGCTGGCCGCGTCCGGGTTCGCGTTGTGGCGCCTCCAGCGGGTCGTGGTGTGGCAGTTCCGGCTGCTCATTCCGCTCACCGAGCTGGTGGTGCTGGCAGTCGCCGGGCTGGAGGTGGCAGCCGGGCGGCTCGCCCCGGCGCAGATTCTGGCCATCACCGGGTACCTGGCCTTGGCGATGGGCGGCCTCGAATACGTGGACAGCATGTTCGAGATCGCCGAATCCCGCGCCGGCGCCGGTCGGCTCGCCGACATTCTGGATCAGCCCGCGCCGGACGAGGGCCGCCGGGCGCTGCCCGCCGGTCCGGGTGCCGTTCGCCTGCGCGACATCACTGTCACGCACGCGGGTCAGTCGCTGCTGGACGGCCTGGACCTGGACATCCCGCCGGGAACCGCGGTCGCGCTCGTCGGGGCGACCGGCGCCGGAAAGAGCACCCTGACCGGTCTGATCGGGCGCCTGACCGACCCGGACAGCGGCGAGGTGACCGTGGACGGCGTGCCCGTGCGCGAGCTGAGGCTGGGCGACCTGCGCCAGGCCGTCACCTACGCCTTCGACCGGCCAGGGCTGGTAGGCGGCACGGTGCACGAGGCGATCGCCTATGGGCTCGCGGAGGCGTCCCGCGCCGACGTCGCGGCCGCGGCTCGGGCAGGCCACGCGGACGCGTTCATCCGCCGGCTGCCCGACGACTACGACACGCCGCTCGCCGAGACCCCGATGTCCGGCGGCGAACGGCAGCGGCTGGGGCTGGCCCGTGCCCTCCTGCGCCCCGCGCGCGTGTACGTGCTCGACGACGCCACCTCCGGACTGGACACCGTGACCGAAACCGAGGTCGCCGACTCCATCACCACCATGCTCGCCGGCCGTACCCGGATCGTGGTCGCGCACCGGGCCGCCACAGCGGCGCGCTGTGACCTGGTCGCCTGGCTGGACGAAGGCCGCATCCGCGCGATCGCGCCGCACGCGACCCTGTGGACCGACGCGCGCTACCGCGACGTGTTCGGCCACGCCCACGACGATCAGCTGGAGATATGCGATGCCTGACGGAATGCTCAGCCGCGACGGGTGGTGCTTGCTCCGCTCCGGTCTGCGCGGCAGTCGCCACCCGATGCTGCGGATCACCGCCTGGTCGGTGGTGGAGGCCACACCGTCGCTGGCCTCCGGGCTGGCCGTCGCGGCCGCGCTCGACCAGGGGTTCCTGGCCGGGCACCCGCTGGTGGGACTCGGCTGGCTGAGCTTGGCGGGCATGCTGTTCGTGGTGCGCGCGATCGCCGAGCGGGCGACCTTCCCCCACCTGGCCCGCGTGGTCGAACCGCTGCGCGACCACCTCGTCCGGCACGTGGTGACGGACACCCTGCACAGCGCCGCCGGCAGCGGCCGTGCACCGGACGCCGCCACGGTGTCCCGGCTCACCCGGCAGGTGGAGGTGGTCCGCTTGCTGACCGCGGCCCTGCTGCGTACGGCGCGCCCGCTCACGGGGACACTCCTCGCCACCGTGGTGGGCCTGACCGCGCTCAGCCCGGCGGCGGCCGCGCTCGCCCTGCCCCCGCTGGCCTTCGCGCTGGCCGCCTTCCCGTACGGGCTTCGCCGCATGGCCCGTCGGCGGCATGCCCTGATCCTGGCCGAGGAACTGGTGGCGGCGCGTACCGGTGCCGTGCTGACAGCCGGACGTGACATCAACGCGCTGGGCGCCGACGACCGCGCCGTCGCGGAGATCGCGGAGGCGGCGGCCCGCTACGTGAAGGCCAACCAGGGCGTGGCGTTCGCCGGATCCGCACAGATGCTGACCGTCGTGGTCGGCGGCTACCTCCCGGTGCTGGCCATCCTGCTCGCCGCTCCCGTCCTGACCGCTCAGGGGCTCCTCACCACGGGATCCCTGGTGGGCGCGGTCACCTACGTGACGGGTCAGCTGCTGCCCACGGTCCGCGCGCTCGCCGGCACGCTCGGCGTGTACTGGACTCAGCTCGCCATAACGCTCACCAGGCTCGCCGAAACGGCCGGCACGACATCGAGCGCGACCGCCACCCCTCCCACGTCGCCCCAGGGCCACGACGTCGCCATCGACGGACTCACCTTCAGCTACGGCCCGGAAGCCGAGCCTGTCCTCTCGAACCTGTCGCTGACCATGCCACCAGGCGACCACCTGGCGATCGTCGGCGCGAGCGGCATCGGCAAGTCCACCCTCGCCAACCTGCTCGCCGGGGTTGAACAGCCCACGTCGGGCACCGTACGGGTGGGCGGCGTGCCCGCCGGCGAGCTCAGCCCCCCCGTTCGCGGCGGGCCGGTGGCACTGGTCCCTCAGGAGGCGTACGTCTTCGCCGGGAGCGTGCTGGACAACCTGCGCTACCTCAACCGCGAGGCGACCGAGGCGGAACTCCTGCGAGCGGCGGACCTGCTGGGGATATGCCCCCTCCTTGACAGGCTCGGCGGCCTCCGCGCCCACCTCACCGAGCCCGCCGTGGAACTCTCGAGCGGAGAGCGCCAACTGCTGGTCCTCGCCCGCGTGTACGTTTCGCGGGCCCGAGTGATCGTCCTGGACGAGGCGACCTGTCACCTCGATCCGGTCACCGAGGCACGGACCGAACTGGCCTTCGCCGCCCGACCCGGCAGTCTCATCGTCATCGCCCACCGCATCACCTCCGCCACCCGGGCCCGCAACGTCCTGCTGCTCGACAATGGCCAGGTCGATGCCGGCAGTCACGCCGACCTGCTGTCCCGCAATGCACGTTATGCCGAACTCGTCGGCCGCTGGCGACCGCCGCCATTCGTCACCGCGTCTCATGTGAAAGCCAGCCGACATCGAGGCGTATAGGGAGGCCTTTGAGGGACTCATTTCTTCAGATCAACAGGGTGGTTGGTCCTGAGGCCCAGGTCCGGCAGGTCTACGCCAATCTGGCCGCCGCGCTGGAGGCAGCGGGCTCCGGCTTGGAGCACGTAGTCAAACTGACGGTCTACCTGACCGATCTGGACGACGGTTAGTGCTGGTGCCAAATGCATGCGCAAGTACCAAAACTTGTAGCCCACAGCTACTTCGGGACCTGGAATCGCAGATGCGTCACGTGCGGTGACTCGATCAGCCTGTTTCGTTTCAGCTCGATGTGATCGGCGCCTAGGTGGTCGAACAGTCGCGTGCCCGAACCGAGCAGTACGGGCACCAGTTGGATCTGGATCTCGTCCACGAGCCCGGCCCGCACGAACTGCTGTGCGGCGTTCGCCCCACCCATGATGAGGACGTTCTTGTCGCGCGCCGCCGCTCGGGCCTGCCGGAGCGCACTCTCGATGCCGTCAGTGACGAAGGTGAACGCGGCGCTTTTCATGACCAACTGGTCGCGGGCCTGATGGGTGAGCACGAAGCAGGGCACGGGGAACGGAGTGTCCCCCCACAGTTCTACTCCCACGTCAAACGTGCGTCTGCCCACCACAACGGCTCCGGTCGAGGCGGAAAGCTCCTGCGCGACCTGGGCGTCCACTCCATTCGGTGATGTGCCGCCAGCGGCTACATTCCGATCGGAACTGCTGGTGAACAGCCACTCGTGGAGCCGCTCGCCGCCTTCGCCCATGGGGTGTTCGACGGTCACATCGGGTCCGGCGCTGAAGCCGTCCACTGACACACTCATGTTCAGCACGACGCTTTTCATGAGGTTCTCCTTTTCGCTTGTTCCTTGCGGTATCAACAGGGGCTGAATCGACCGTCAACCTTTCGACGCGGCCCCATGGTCCAGCCACGCGGGGGCCAGCGCGGTGAACAGCACGATGGCGGTGACGGCGAATGCCACGGGGTAGCCCATCGGCACGGTCAGGAGGCCGAACACGATTGCCCCGACACCCATCCCGCCGTCGTAGGCGAGGTTCCACAGCGCGCTTACCCGAGCAAAGTCGGACTCGGGGGCGCGCGCGAACATGAGTGCCAGCGTCACGTTCTGGGCCAGGCCGAACCCGAGCCCGAACAGCCCCATGCCGGCTATCACCGCGACCGGGCTGCCCACCCAGACGAGCACGGCCGTGCCCACGGTGGCCGCGAGCACCGCGGCGACGAGTAAGTGGGCGGTGCCATGGCGGTCGCCGTACCAGCCCGCGGCCCAGCGTGCGAGCGGTGCAGCGCAGGACTGCACGAGCAGAGCCCCCGCGGCCACGTGATGCGATTCGGCCGGTACGGCCATGGGGAGGAAGGTCAGCAGGGCGCCGGCCGCCAGTGTCACGGTGGCGAAGATGAGCGTCGGCCTGGCGAGCCCACGGATACGAAGGGCGCCGAGGACGCTGCCGCGCTCGATGCGAGCCGACCGGGAGGGCAGGCCGAGGACGCTGCCGCGCTCGATGCGAGCCGACCGGGCCGGCAGGCCGGGTACGACGGCCAGCGTGAGCAACGACATCGCCGCCCCGGTGATGAACACCGGCCCGTACCCGACGTTCCCGACCAGCCACAGACCCAACGGCAGGCACGCGATGGACGGGACCCCGGCGGCTGCGCCGTACAAGCCGAGCCCTTCGCCGCGGCGATCGGGCGGCACGAGTTCGGCGACGAGGGCCGCGCCGGCCACAACGATGATGCCGAGCCCCGCGCCTCGCACCAAGCAGACGCCCAGCACCAGCGGCAGGGAGGAGGATGCCAGCAGTACCAACGCGGGCGCTCCGAGGAGAAGCAGGCCCGCGGCCATCACGAGGCGGTATCCGTACCTGTGCAGGAGGGCCGGCACGGCGAACTCCATCAGCACGGTCCCCAGCATCAGCGCGCCGGTGGACATGCCCGCGCCCAAGCCGCCCACCCCGGCCGTGGCCACGTACAGGGGGACGACCGGCATGAGCAGATAGAAGCTCCCGGGGGAACACACCGACGTGATCAGCAACAGAACCATCGGACGGGTCAGGATCGGTTGCCGGTTCACGACATCCCCGACCCTGCTCACCGAAGTTTCCCTATCGGCGGCGACCTCCTGGTGATCCATGAAGCCGACCGTAGGACGGGATCTGGTTCAGCAGTAAGGTCCAGTTTCATGCCGATTGACTGGACCGGTTCCGGACCACAGCTCCTGGTGCAGGTTGACCGAAACCGACCTGAACCCCTGCGCGACCAGCTCGAACGCGCATTGCGGGAGGCCATCCGCGCCGGTCGGCTCGCCGCCGGAGAGAGACTTCCCTCGTCCCGCGCCCTGTCGCGCGACCTCGGCATCTCTCGCGGCCTGGTGACCGAGTGCTACGCGCAACTGCAGGCAGAGGGCTATCTGGTCAGCCGCGGCGGCTCGGCCACCCGGGTTGCCGCCACGGCGCGTCCGTACGCGGCGGTGGATCCGCCACCACCCACAGCCATCGAGCCCGCCAGAATCGACTTCCGGCCCGGCGTACCCGACCTGTCGAGTTTCCCGCGCGAGTACTGGAGCGGCGCCCTTCGCCGTGCCTGCCGCGACGCGCCCAATGACCTGCTCGGCTACGCCGACCCGCACGGCGATCCGACCCTGCGCGACGTGCTCGCCGCGTACCTACGGCGAGTCCGCGGCGCCGGCGCCGACCCCGGTCACACCGTCATCTGCGCGGGCTACGCACAAGGGCTCCAGCTCGTCCTGCGGTCCCTGGCGGGCCAGGGCGTACGCGTCGTGGCTTTCGAGGACCCCGGTGACCCCGAGCACCGCACCATCGCCGCGATACTGGGACTCGACGTCATCGCCGTCCCGGTCGACGAGCGCGGCATCGACACCGACGCACTCGCCGCCACCGACGCGCGCGCCGTCGTGCTCACACCCGCCCACCAGTCGCCCACCGGCGTCGTGCTCGCCCCTGACCGGCGACAAGCCCTGATCAACTGGGCCACCACCCGGAACGCGACGATCATCGAGGACGACTACGACGCCGAGTTCCGCTACGACCGCGAACCCGTCGGCGCGCTCCAGGGCCTCGCCCCGGACCGGGTCGCGCTCCTCGGCTCCGTCAGCAAGTCACTGGCGCCGGCCCTGCGACTCGGCTGGATTCTCAGCCCACCTCACCTGACTCCCGACGTCGCCCGCCACAAGCGGCTCGCCGACCGCGGCTCACCGGTCCTCGACCAACTCGCGCTCGCCGACCTGCTGAAGTCCGGCCGGTACGACCGCCACCTGCGCCACATGCGGCAGCGTTACGCCGCCCGTCGCGCCGCCCTCCTCGAAGCGATCCAGCGACACGCGCCCGGCATCGAACTGCGCGGGCTGGCCGCCGGGTTCCACACCGTCGCCCAACTCCCACCCGATGCCGACGAGCGTGCCGTCATCGCGGCCGCGCGCCGCCGGTCCGTCGGCCTGTACGGAATGAGCGCCTACCGCATGGACCCGCGCCCGGGTCCCCCGCAGCTCGTACTCGGATTCGGCAACCTGACCACAGCCGCCATCTCCGACGGCATCGAGACCATCGCCGACCTGCTACAGCCACACTGAGCGCGCCCTTGGTTGCCGTCCTAGACCGTCGCGGTGACGAACCCCGCCATCACCGGATCCTGGTTGAAGGAACGCTGCTCCTCGACGCGCAATCCGCACGACTCCAGGAACTCCGGCACCTCCTCCTGGTCGATGCCGAACTTGAACGGCTCCTTGATCCGGTCGGCTGCCCAGCGCACATAAGCGGAGTAGGGGTCGTCGCTGCGCAGGATCACGGTCGTGAAGTAGTCGAAGGCCACCACGCTGCCAGGGGCGGAGATCCTGCGTAGCGTCTGTTCGACGGCCTGGCGATCCAGGTACATCGTCACGGACTCCCACAGGAAGTAGGCCGGCCTGCCCGGGTCGAAGCCCGCCTTCACCAGGTTGCCGAACCAGTCCTCCTCCTCGAAGTCCGCCGGCACGAACGTGACATGTCCCGCCTCCACCCCGGCCTTGGCCAGCGCCTCGCGCTTCACCCGCTGGGTTCCCGGAGTATCGATTTCGAAGCACCGTACGACGGCGCCCGGAGGCAGCCGGTACGACCGCGTGTCGAATCCGGCGCCGAGCACCACCAGCTGCTCCACCTCGGGCAGGTGCCGGGCCAGGGCCTGGTCGTGGAAGGTCGTGCGCGCCACCGGTTGATGGATCATGGGTGGCCGGCCCTGATACGGGTACCGGTAGGGCTTGGGCACGTAGCCGGTCACGGCGTGGGCGACGATCGTCGGCATCGTCCCGTACCGCAGGCCGAGCCGGATCGGGGTGGGCTGCACCTTCATCATCCGTACGCATGGCTCATCCCACCGCTGGCGCACGTGGTGCATGATCCATCTCGGATAGCACGACGCCAGCACTGTGGCCGAGGACCCGGTCCGGCGCGCCTGCCGGATCAGCGACAGACCCCAGACCGACGAACCGATCACCGCCAGGGGTGAGAGGAGAACCTGGATCAGCCGGAAGACAATCACTCGCATGACGAGCCCCTACCCAGGACTTCGGCACGGGATTTCCCGGAGCAATTGTCAGACCAGCTCTACCTCGAGTGCGTGTTCTTCGCGGTGCGGTGTAGGCGTAGCGCGGAGATGAGGAAGAAGACGCCGCCGACGGTCGCGTACCCGGCGAGGGTCGTGAGCGATGCGGTCGGCGTGCCGGCCTGGAGGATGAACACTGTCCCGGCGATCGTGGAGAGCGCCCCGCTGAGGATCATCGCCCATTGGCCGCCGAGACTGCGGCGGCTGACGGCCACGATGAGCTGCACGATTCCGGCGGTGATCGCCCAAACGCCCCAGACGCGCAGCACCGCGGGTACGCCCGAGGTGGCTGTGGCGGCGAGGCCGATGGCGGTGAGCAGGCTGAGGGCCAGGTTGACGTACAGGGCTGCGGCGGGGCGCGCGGTTTTCGAGGAGCGCAGATCGATGATGGCCGCGGCGACATCGAACAGCGGGTAGATCACGAGGAGGGCCACGCCCGCGGGGCCGGAATCCGGCCCGGTCAGGGACAGGAGGGCCGCCCAGACGAGGGCGAATCCGAATCGCACCAGGTAGAGGTTCCGCAACGCCAGGACAGTACGGCTGGCGTTCGTGTCAACGACGGTGGTCATTGTCTTGTTTCTTTCGGTAGGGGATTAGGTAGAATGACTAGTAACTCTACTGAGCTGACAGTAGACCGGCGCTGAGGTTCGGCGCAAGGGGCGAAGAGGAGGGACGCGTATGATCTCGGGCATGAACAGCCCCATGCGTGAGCGCCTCCTTGAGGCGGCGACCGAGCTGTTCTACGCGCACGGGCTCCGCGCGGTGAGCGTCGACAAGGTCATCGACCTCGCCAGCACGACCAAGGTGACGTTCTACCGGCACTTCAAGAGCAAGGACGACCTCGTCGTCGCTTACCTCGAACGCCGTGCCGTACTCGAGCGGGACGGCATCGGTGCGGCGATCAAGCAGGGCGACGGCGATGTCGATGCCACCCTGCGGGTGATCTCCGAGGCGATCGGGATCATCGCGTGCGCGCCCGGCTTCCGCGGCTGTCCCTTCATCAACGCCGCCGCCGAATACCCTGACCCGGACAGCCCGATCCGCAGGACCGTCGACGCGCATCGCCGCTGGAACAGGGCGGCGTTCGAACAGCTCATCGCCCCGCTCGGTGTCACGAATGCCGGAGAGGTCGCCGACGACCTGATGCTGGTCCGCGACGGCGCCATGGTCGCCGGATACCTCGACCGGCCGGCGACCGTCGCCGCCTCGTTCCTCCGCAGTAGCCAGGCCGTCATCGGCGCCGGCCACTCGACCCGGAGATAAGTTCGCTGCCCGGTAGCACAGCCAGCCGCGGTGCCGGCCTCGCACCGTTATCCGGCACCGTCAACGCAGGTGACGCTGCTCGCCGCACCGGCGCCAAGCGTGCTCGGCTTCATTCTGTTCGGGGTTCTCAGAGCGAGGCCCGCAGGAAGGCCGACGCCGCGCTGCGGGCACGCCGGGTGATCTCGTCAGGGTCCGGAGGGCCGATGACGCGGAGTAGTAGACCGATCATCAGGTCGCCCCAGAGCAGCCCGGCGAACCGCTCGGCCAGTTCCGGCGGGGAGCCGTCGAGCACCCCGTGTTCCACGGCCTGGGCCATGATCGCGATCAGGACGGCTCGGCTGGTCTGGCGTCCGGAGGAGTCCAGCGCGCGGGCGACCTCGGGTGCGCGTACCGCTTCGGCGATCGCCAGCCGGTGGACGGCGATGACCGCGGCGTCCGTCATCCCGGACAGGAGTTGTGTGCCGAAGGCGACGAGTGCGTCTTCCAGTGCCTCGCGGTCGCGGGGTTCGAGCAGGCCGGCGGGCGGGCGTACCCGTTCGGTCCGTTCGCGGATGCAGGCCGCGAGCATTTCCTGCTTGTTGCCGACCAGGGCGTAGAGCTCTCGTTTCGAGACCCGGGCGCGCTTGGCGATCTCGAGCGTGCTGGTCTCGCTGTAGCCGCCTTCCATGAAGGCCGAGAAGGCCGCTTCGAGGATGCGCTGACGAGCCGGCTTCTCCCCGGCGGGTGTCGGTGTCGCTGCCACTGCTTCCCCTTGACTTGGTACCAAGCAGTACCATACCGTCAATCGCGTGGTACCGGTCGGTACCACGGCAAAGGAGGAAGATCATGGCAGAGGGAACAGTGCTCGTGACCGGCGCGGCGGGCGGCGCGCAGGGGAGGACCGGGCGGCGGGTGACCGAGCTGCTGCGGGGGCGCGGTGTGCCGGTCCGCGCCATGGTCCGTACGCTCGACGAGCGCGCGGAATACCTGCGGAGCATCGGCGCGGAGGTGGTGGTCGGTGATTTCCACGACTTCCCGTCCATCCGGAAGGCCGTGGACGGTGTTTCTACCGTCTATTTCGCCTATCCCGTCCAGGAAGGTCTGCTCGACGCGACCGTCAACATGGCCGTGGCGGCTCGCGACGCCGGGGTCACGCGTCTCGTCGACATGGTGATGCTGGTCTCGACGCCGGACGCGCCGACGCCGCGATTGCGCGAGAACTACCTGTCCGAGCAGGTCTTCGAGTGGGCCGGGATCGGCGCCGCGCACGTGCGGGCCACGGTGTTCTTCGAGAACATCCGCGCCATGGCGAACGCGACGATCGCCTCGGGCGTGTTCATGGCGCCCTTCGACGACGACACCGTGATCCCGCTGGTCGCCGGGGCCGACGTGGCGCGGGTGGCCGCCGGGGTGCTCACGGCCGAGCACGTGCCCGCGGGCAGTTCGTACTCGGTGATCGGGCAGGTCCTGACGGTGAACGAGATCGTCGCGACGCTGGCGGACGGGCTCGGCCGGAAGGTCAGGTTCCAGGACGTGTCCGACGAGCTCTGGGCGGAGGCGGCCAGGGAACGCGTCAACGACCACGCGGTCGCGCACCTGTCCAAGTTGTGGGCCACCTTCCGCACCGGGACGGCGGACTACGCGGAGTTCAACGGGCCGGACACCATCGAGCGGGTGGGTGGGCGCAGGCCGTACACGTTCGCCGAGTTCGTGGTGGAGGAGAGGCTCAGCTTTTCGGCGGCGGGGAGCTGAGCGGACCGTAACACACTCGCGGAGGGAACTGTCGCGGCCCGCGGACGGTACGTTCGTCGGATGGAGGACGGATGATACGGGCCGCCAGGATCGATGACATGCCCGCCGTGAGGAAGATCGCGACGAGGTTCGGCCTGCTGTCCACGTGGTGCGGCACGCCGGACTTCCTCGACGCTGAGCGATTCTTCGGCCGCCTTCTGCTCGCATCGGATGACGCGGGAGCTGAGCTCGGTTTCGGCGGCACACTGCGACGCGGTTCCCTCACCCACCTCGGCGATCTGTTCGTCTTGCCCGAGCGTCAGTCTTCCGGAGTCGGCCGGGCCCTGCTCACGGATCTGCTCGGCCACGACGAACCGAGAATGACGTTCGCCTCGTCCGATCCACGCGCGGTCGCCCTCTACGTGCGGCACGGTCTGTTTCCCTGGACTCCGTTGCTCTATCTGAAAGGGCCCACGGCGGGACTGCCCAAGCGCGAGGTGCGGCCCGCTGGAGCAGACGACATCACGGCCCTGGACGCGGAGGCCTCGGGTGGGGCGCGGCACGCCACTCTCGCCTGGTACGCCGGCCTCCCAGGCGTCGCGATCTACGCGACAGACGGTGGCTATGCCGCCCTCCGTCGGACCGATGACGAGGTCACCGTTGGCCCGGCCGGGGGAAACACCCCTCAGGAATGTGCCAACGCGGTGCTCGGCGCGCTCGCCGTCTCCCCGGCGCGCAACGCCCGGATCGCGGTCCCCGGTACGCACCCGCTGGTAGGCATTCTGCTGGCCGCGGGATGGCGTATCGCGGATATGGACACGCTGATGGGTGACGACGCGAGTCGTGGGCTGGTTCACCCAGACCGTTACATTCCCAATCCCGACATCGGGTGAGCCGCAAAAGGGGTGGGGTCAGGCGGATCGCCTGACCCCACACAGGATCGTCAGCCGAGGTACTTCTCCCACGGGCCTGTGATGGCCAGCGTCAGGCCGGGGTCCTGCATGTTGACGAAGAGGACCTTGCCGTCGGCGGTGAAGGTCGGGCCGCAGAACTCCGAGTCGTTGAGCTGGTTGCGGGCGATCGCGTACGTCGGGCCGCCCGGGAACGAGCTGAGCACGTGGGAGGCGCCCGCGCCGTCCTCGGCGAGGACGAGGCTGCCCCACGGGGTGACGGTCACGTTGTCGGGGCCGTCGAAGGTGAGGTCGTTGTACTTGACCGGCTCACCCTCCTCCGACGCCTTCTGGTGCGGGAAGTACGTCACCAGCTGGATGGTCTGGGCGCGGTAGTTGTAGAACCAGACCATGCCGTCGTGCGGTGCCGCGTCAGCGGGGAGTTCGCCTTCCTCCCACGCGTAGGAGTTGACCACGTACACGCCCTCGTCGGTGCCCCACACGCCCTCGAACTTGCGTCCGCGGGTGACCTGGCCGTCGGCGAACTGCTCGCGGACGGGCTTGGTCTGCGCGTCGCGCTCGGGCACCTCGATCCACCGTACGGGGAAGGGGCGGCCCAGCTGGGCGGAGGTCAGGTAGGCGACGTCCGGCAGCACGGAGCCGTCGTCCATGATGATCTGCATCGCGGCGAGGACGCCGGCGTTCGGGGCGAGGCGGGTGAGCACGCCGGGGCCGAGCTTGACGCCGCGGGGGGCGGTCCAGCGGTAGAAGAGGCCGTTGGGCTCGTCGGCGTCCTCGGAGAGGTAGATCTTGGTGCGGTCCTTGTCGACCGCCAGGGCCTCGTGGGCGTACCGGCCGAGGCACTTGATCGGGGTCGGGTCGGCGCTGCCGTCGGCCCAGACCTCGAAGACGTAGCCGTGATCCTTCTGGTAGACGCCCTTCCGGCCGTCCTCCTCCCAGTCGTCCCCGGCCCGGTCCTCGGACTCTTCGCAGGTCAGCCAGGTGCCCCAGGGGGTGGGCCCGCCGGCGCAGTTGGAGATGGTGCCGGAGAGGGCGACGAACTCACCGCGGTTGCGGCCCGCGCGGTCAGTCTTGATCACGGTGCAGCCGCCGGCGTTGACGGCGCCGGGGTCGTAGACCGTGCCCTTGATGTGCGGTACGCCGAACTCGGCGCCCGGGTCGATCTCGTGGTTCTGGATCAGGATGTAACGGTCACGACCGGCGTCGTAGACGGCCATGCCGTCGTGGTCGGCCGGGGTCAGCCCCTGGTTGCCGTCGAGCTTGGTGACGCCGGCCCGGGTGACCACGGTGTAGCTGAAGCCCTCGGGCAGGGCCAGGATTCCGTCGGGGTCGTCCACGAGCGGCGGGAAGGGCACGTGGCCGGAGCCGACCGGCTTGGGTCGGTCTGGGTGGGACTGGGCAAGCGACGGGATGGCACCGGCGACGGCGAGGCCTACGCCGGCGGCGCCGCCGGCGAGGAGGGTACGGCGAGAAGGAGACACGGAGGTCGGCTCCTGTCCATGAGGGTTACGGGGACCTTGCCAACCAACCCCTACGGACCGACGCCGACGCGTCTTTTACGTGATGGGAGGGCGATATCGGAGCGAAGAATCAGGTTTGCTCCATCATCATGACGATGACGAGGCCGACGAGGTGGATCACCACGACGAACACCATGAACACGATGAAGAGCCACTTGGCGGGGCCGTGTTCGAAGTACTTGTCCTCCTTCATGGGCGGGCGTCGCGCCTGGCGGTCAGCGATGCGCTCTTCCAGGCTCTTCCGCTTCTGTCGGGCCATGACCCTTCCTCAATGTGGTGTTCAGCGCGCGTACACTAATAATTAGTACACTAACTGTTAGTGTACTCGGAGAGGTAAGTCCGGAGGAGGTTTACGTGAGTGACATGGGCGACATCGCCGATCCGCTGTCCCTGGAGAACCAGGTCTGCTTCGCCCTGGCCGTCGCCTCCCGGTCGGTGATCGGGCTCTACCGGCCGGTGCTGGAGCCGATGGGGCTCACCCATCCGCAGTACCTGGTCATGCTGGCGCTGTGGCAGCACGCGCCGCTGTCGGTCAAGGACCTCAGCGGCCTGCTGCAACTGGAGCCCGCCACGCTGTCGCCGCTGCTCAAGCGCCTGGAGGCCGCTGGCCTCGTCGAGCGCCGGAGGGTCACCACGGATGAGCGCTCCCTGGCGGTGACCCTGACCGAGCACGGCCGCGAACTCCGCGCGGAGGCGGAGAAGATCCCGGCGGCGATCGTCGAACGCCTGGGCATGGACCTGGGGGAACTCCAGGACCTGCACAAGGCGCTGACCCGCGTGATCGCCGCCGCCAACGCGGCCCACCTCGTCACGAACAGCTAGGTCCGGTTGGGGGCCGGGCCGGTGGAGTCGCGGACGATCAGGTGGGTGGCCAGTTCCACGTGCAGCGATTCGATCGTGTGGCCGTCCAGCAGGCGCATGAGGAGCGTCACCGCCATGCGGCCCATTTCCTCCAGCGGCTGGCGGACGGTCGTCAGCATGGGCAGGGTGCTGAGGCTGAGGTAGACGTCGTCGAACCCGGTGATCGACAGATCCTCGGGGACGCGCAGTCCGCGTTCGTGCGCGGCCCGGAGTGCGCCCACCGCCGATTTGTCGTTGAACGCGACGATCGCCGTGGGAGGGTCCGGAAGATCGAGCAGGCGGAGGGCGGAGTCGTACCCCCAGTCGGTGACGGGTTCGACGTTGCGTACCAGGAGTTCCGGGGAGGGCAGCAGGCCCGCGGTGGCCAGGGCCGCCGCGTGGCCGACGATGCGTGAGTCGCTGGCCAGCCACTCCTGGGGGCCGCCGATGACGCCGATGCGGCGGTGTCCCAGTTCGATCAGATGGGCGGTCAGGCTCCGGGCGCCGGCGAAGTGCGAGGCCGACACGGAGGCGATGTCCTCCGACGAGACCCGGGGGTCGACGACGACGAAGGGGAAGTTGCGCGCCTGGAGTGCGCGCAACTGCTCTCCGGACTCCGGGGGCAGGATGAGGACGGCCCCGGCGATCTCGGGGTCGTCGGGCAATCCGGGCAGCGCGTCCACCCGCAGGGCGGCGTCGCCAGCGCTGAGGATCAGGCGCCGTCCGTGCAGGTCCAGGGTCTCGGCCACCGACGAGACGATGGTGCCGAAGTAGTCGGTCAGCACGTACGGGCAGCGGACGTACACCGCGCCCTGCACGCTCCGGGAGGGCGCGGAGGGCTTCGCTCCCAGCCGTTCCACGGCACGCTGGACGATTCGCCGTGTCTCGTCGGCGACGTAGACGTGGCCGTTCAGGACTCGCGACACGGTGGCGATGGAGACGCCCGCCTCGGCGGCGATCGCCCTGATGGTGACCCCTGTGGACCGTCGCCTAGACATTTGTTACATCCATTTGTTTCAGAAATCTCCCGTCAGCTTCCTGTATTCCAGCCATTACAGCAATGTTTCCGGAAGCCTTGACACACCCCACGAGACGGCGTAGTTCTGATCTCGTCATAGTTTTACATAATTGTTTCATAGATTTACAGATCACGCCAGGGGTGACGAGGTCGCTTGCCCGTTCCCCCTCAGGGATCTTTCTCGGCAGTTAGTACGTGTCAAAAACTAAGCTGCGAACAAGGATCGAACATGAAAGTGACGCCCGCCCTCGCCCTGTCCGTTCTCGCCCTGGTCGCCGTCTCCTGCGGCGACACCGGAGGTTCCGCCACGAGCCAGGCCGCCACGGTGGACTTCTGGTACTACCAGCCGACCCCGCAGCAGGCCGACAAGGTCAAGCGACTCGCCAAGGACTTCGAGACCGCCAACCCCGGCCTCAAGATCAAGCTCACCGAGATCCCGAAGGACGACTACAACACGAAGATCGCGACCGCGCTGAACGGGGGCAACGGACCCGACGCCGGCTATCTCGACCAGCCGCAGATGGCGCGCTTCGCCGGCGGTCGCCAGATCGCCGCGGTCCCGGCCCGGACGATCGACGAGAGCGCCTACTACGAGGGCGCGCTGGAGACCAACAGGGTCTCCGGCACGCTGTACGGCGTCCCGCTCCAGCAGACCACCGTCGTGCTGTTCTACAACAAGGACTACGTGCAGACCCCACCGGCGACGTGGGACCAGCTCGTCGCCGAGTCCGAGCGGGTCCACCGGGAGAACCCGAAGGTGGCCGGTGTCGCGCTGCCCAAGGGCGACGGCTTCGGCGCGTGGATCTTCCCGGCGTTCGTCGCGTCGGCGGGCGGCACCATGGTCGACGAGAACGCCAGGAAGGTCACGTTCAACAGCCCGCAGGGGCAGGAGGCGCTCGGGCTGTGGCGTACGCTGCTGGCCAGCTCGCCCCGCAAGATCACCAACACCGACCAGGCGTTCCAGAAGGGCCTGGCGGCGATGACGTTCTCCGGGCCGTGGGACGTGCTGGGCATTCGCGAGCAGTTCCCGCAGCTGAAGTTCGGCACCGCGTTACTGCCCAAGAAGCTGGAGGACGCCAGCACCATCGGCGGCGAGAACGGCGTCGTCTTCAGCACGGCCGACAACCCCGACGGCGCGTGGAAATGGCTGAAGTTCCTGTCCAGCGCCGACCACAACGCCGAGTTCGCCGACATCACCGGCAACTTCCCGGTCAACAGGGCGGCGGCGGCCAAGTCGACGCTGGCCGGCGATCAGGACATGAAGATCGTCATCGACCAGCTCCAGTCGGCCCGCTCGCGCCCCGCGCTGCCCGAATGGATCAAGGTGAACGACGAGTTCATCGCCAAGGCCATCGAGGAAGGCGTCGACGGCGGCAGGAGCCCGGCCGAGGCCCTGGACACCGCGGCCGTCCGGGCGGCCAAGGCCCTCGGATGGTGAAGACTCGGCGAGCGGGCGTCCGGTCGGGCGCCCGCTCCGAGGCGGTCGCGGGCTGGCTGTTCATCACCCCCGCCGTCGCGCACACCCTGGTGTTCATGGCCGCGCCCGCGGTGGGCGCGCTGCTGCTCAGCTTCTCCCAGTGGGACATGACCTCGGCGCCGACGTGGGCGGGGCTGGACAACTACCGTGCCGTACTGTTCGACCGCGACCTGTATCCGGACTTCCTGGTGGCGGTCCGGGTCACCGCGTACTACGCGCTGCTGGCGGTGCCGGCCTCGCTGCTGACGGGCTTCGTGCAGGCGTACCTCATCGACGCCGTACGGCGGGGGCAGGGGGTGTTCCGGCTCGCGTTCTACCTGCCGATGATCACTGCCGAGGCGGCGGTGGCGGCCATCTGGAAGTGGCTGTACGACCCGCAGTTCGGTCTCATCAACGGGCTGCTCGGCGTTTTCGGCGCCGAGGGCCCCGACTGGCTGGGAGAGCCGGCCATGGTCGTGCCCGCCCTGGCCCTGATCGCCGCCTGGCAGTCCGGCACCGCGATGATCATCTTTCTGGCGGGACTGAAAGGCATTCCCCGCAATCTGTACGAAGCCGCCGAGGTCGACGGAGCACGCCGCAGGGACCAGCTGCTCCGCATCACCATTCCGCTGCTGCGGCCCACCACCTTCTACCTGGTGATCACCGGGGTGATCGGCGCGTTGCAGGTCTTCGGCCTGGTGTACGTGCTGTTCGGGCGTGACATCGGCGGGCCGGAGTCGGCCGGGCTGACCTACGTCCTCCAGCTGTACGTGACGGGCTTCCGCGACGGCGAGATGGGAGCCGCCAGCGCCATGTCCTTCCTGCTCTTCGCCGTGACGATCATGGTCACCGCCCTGCAGTTCCGGCTCCTCCGCAGGGAGCCCGCGTGACCAGGCACCGTGCCGCCGCCCGGCCGCCGGCCGTCATGCGCGCCTTCGCCACCCTCGTCCTGGTCGCCGGAGCCCTGGTGGCGATGGCTCCCTTCGTGTGGATGATCGCCACGTCCTTCAAACAGCCGCAGGACGTGTTCACCCCGACGCCGCAGCTCCTGCCGCTGTCGAGCGAGACGGGGGCCTGGGCCGGCACGTTCGACAACTACCTGGCCGTGTTCGACATTGACGGATTCACCCGCGCGTTCGTCAACAGCGTCCTGGTCGTCGTGGTGCTCGTTCCGGCCAAGGTGCTGCTGGCGGCGATGGCGGGGTACGCCTTCGCGCGGATCCGCTTTCCCGGCCGAGACCGCGTCTTCGCGATGATCCTGGCGACGATCATGCTGCCCGGTGTCGCGCTGCTGGTGCCCAAGGTCTTCCTCACCCAGGAGCTGGGCATGGGCGACAGCCTCAGCGGCCTCATCGTGCCGAGCCTGGTGTCGGCGTTCGACATCTTCCTGTTCCGGCAGTTCTTCCTCACCCTGCCCCAGGAGCTGGAGGAGGCGGCGAAGATCGACGGCGCCGGCTGGTGGCTCATCTTCCGCAAGCTCGCCCTGCCCCTGGCCAAACCGGCGCTGGCCGTGGTGACGATCACCGCGTTCATCTTCCACTGGAACGACTTCCTGTGGCCGCTGGTCATCCTGACCGACCAGGAGAAGTACACACTGCCGCTGGCGCTCCAGGCTTTGGCCTCGGGACGCGTGGCCCAGCCGCACCTGGTCATGGCCGGCGCCGTGGTCGCCGTCATGCCGGTCGTCGCGGTCTTCCTGATCTTCCAGCGGCGCATTCTCGACGGCATCCAGTTCACCGGCCTGAAGTGATCTTCGACTGACTCCGGGAGAGTTCTCGTGCTTATCACCGCCGAATACCCCTACTTTCGCGACACCCCCGAGGTGTGGGCCGACCGGCTGCGGACACTGGTCGCCGCGACCGGGATCAGGGTGATCACCACCTATGTGCCGTGGCGGTTCCACCAGCCCGCCGCCGACCGTGAACCCGACTTGTCAGCGGCCACAGATTTCGTACGGCTCTGTGGACGTCTGGGGTTGGACGTCATCGTGAAGCCGGGCCCTTTCATCCACGCGGAGACCAACTACGGTGGCCTGCCCGACTGGGTCAGTCCGCTGGAGGACGCGTCGATCGAGCCCCAGCTCGACTCGGCCGGCCGTACCGTCCGGTGGTCGGGGTCGCGGCTGGACCGGGACGGACGTGCCGAACCGTGGCCGCTGCCCGCCCCGCTGTGTCCCCGATTCTCCGTACTCGCCCGGGAGTGGTTGCGGGCGGCCGGACGCGAACTGCTGACCGCCGAGTTGCTGGCGCCCAACGGGCCCGTCGTGGCCGTGCAGATCGGGAACGAAGGGCTGTTCACCAACGGGTCCCGGCCCCTGGACGACTACGACTACAGTCCGTCGGGACTGGCGTTCTTCCGGAACGGCCTGGCCCGGCACTACGGCGACCTGGACGCGTACAACCGCCATCACGGCACTTCCGTCAGGTTCTGGACGGAGATCGATCCGCCACGGGCGGGCAGTCCGGGCACGCCCGCGGCCTGCGCCGACTGGGGGCGTTTCCACGCCGACTACCTGCACCACGTGCTGCGGGACTGGGCCGACGCGTTCGGCTCGCCCGTGCCGGTGCTGCTGAACCTCAACCCGCCCGCCGGGGAGGACGGCGCGATGGACGCCTGGCTGGCCCGCGTCCGCCCGGAGCAGTGGACCGGCATGGAGTACGGCTTCACCAACTGGATGGGCGTCGTCTCCGCCGACCGGGGCGCGCACGCCCGTTACGTCGTGGCCGCCAAGCGGGCGCCCGGCCCCAACATGGAGGAGAACTGGGGCTTCTCCAAGCTGTACGACGAGGCGTACGCCTCGGCCGCGACCAGCTTCCACCAGACCCTGCTCGCCCTGGCCGCGGGCGCCACCGGATTCAACGTCTACACCGCCGTCGGCACCGGCGACTGGACCCCCGCACTGGACGTCGTGCACTCCAGCCCGTACCCCGACTGCGCCCCCATCGACGAGGACGGCCGCGTCACCGCCAAGGCCGCCACCGTACGGATGCTCGCCGAGTTTTTCACCCTGCACGGGCGGGAGTTCCAGGAATGCGTGCCTGTCACCGCCGCGACCTGGGGGTTGTACACCCCGTACGCGGCCGTCGCGGCCTGGGACCCGCAGGCCGCCGAACAGTGCGGACGGCCCCTGCTGGCCTTCCACGAACGGTCGCGCGCCGAGGGCTGGGACTACCGGATCGTGGACCTGGAGCACGCCGACCTGAGCGGCCACGACCAGGTCGCGCTGCACGGCGGCGCGTTCATGCACCGGCACGTGCAGCACAAACTCGCCGCCCACCTGCGCGCGGGCGGGCGTGTCGACCTTGAGGGCCTGGTCCCCCTTCTGGACGAACATCACCAGCCCTGCACGATGCTCGCCGAGGCGCTGCGCGACACCGGGCAGCCGGACCGCGAGGTCCCGCGGGCGGTCCGCGTCGTCGAGGGCATCGCCGACGCCTACCTGCGCTCACACCCCTCGGCCGACGTCCATTACCTGACCGTCCTGGCCCAGTCCGACTCCGGCCCGCACGTCGTCGTCGAGATCGAGCATCGCGGGCGTACCCAGCGCGTGGAGCTGACCATCGCCGCCGGGGGCGCGGCGATCCTCCGCCTCGCAGCCGGTGAACTCGGCGACTTCCTGGTCACCGGGATCAACGGGCACCTGGGCTCAGCCGTCGCCGCCGCCTGCCGGGTGGACGGCACGGGCGCCGCCGCCTCCCAGCCCGCCGACCTGCTCCGCGTCGGCGGTCGTACCACCCAAGAGGAGACCACCCCATGAAAGGATCACGATGAGAAAACCCGCCCAACGCGGCAGGCGGTGGCACGCCTTATGGCTGGCCACCGTCGTCGCGGCGACGAGCACGACGATCGCCGTCACCGGAGTTCCGGCGCAGGCGGCGACCGCGGTCAACGTGTGGGTCACCACCGCCGACGCCGGCAAGCTCCTGCAGCAGCAGCCGGGGCTGACCTTCGGCGCCGACAGCGGGAACGCCACCACGATCGACGTCTCCGACGCCAATACGTACCAGACCATGGACGGATTCGGCGCCTCCTTCACCGACTCCTCCGCCTGGCTGGTGTGGAACCGGCTCAGCGCCGGCCAGCGCGACCAGCTCATGAACAATCTCTTCAGCCGTACGTCCGGGATCGGCCTGAGCATGCTCCGCCAGCCCATGGGCACCAGCGACTTCGCGGTCAACGGCGCCGACTACACCTACGACGACACCTGCTGCGACCTGGGCGGATTCAGCATCGACCACGATCGCGGCTACATCATCCCGGTCCTCAGGCAGGCCAAGGGCATCAACCCGGAACTCAAGATCATGGGTACGCCGTGGAGCCCTCCGGCCTGGATGAAGACCAACAACTCGCTGTTCGGCGGCTCCCTGCGCGCCGACCGGCACGCCGTGTGGGCCGACTACATGGTCCGGTACACCCAGGCGTACGCCGCCGAGGGCCTGCCGATCTACGCCCTGACCCTGCAGAACGAGCCGCACCACGAGACGTCCGGCTACGCCTCCATGCGCATGGAACCGGCCGAGCAGGCGGCGGTCGTCAAGAACCAGCTGGGTCCCAAGCTCGCCGCCGCCGGAACCGGCAGCAAGATCATCGTCTGGGACCACAACTGGGACGAGCCCGGCTACCCGATCAGCGTGCTGAACGACGCGGACGCCAAGCGGTACATCGCCGGCTCGGGCCTGCACTGCTACGCCGGTGACGTCAGCGCGCAGAACACCATCCACAACGCCCACCCCGACAAGGACATCTGGTTCACCGAGTGCTCCGGCGGCGGCTGGGCGACCGAATTCGGCGGCAACCTCAAGTGGAACCTGCAGAACCTGATCATCGGCGCGACCCGCAACTGGGCCAAGGGCGTCACCCTGTGGAACATGGCGCTGGACCAGAACAGCGGTCCCACCAACGGCGGCTGCACCAACTGCCGTGGCGTCGTCACCGTCGACCAGAACAACGGCAACGTGACGTACAACGTCGAGTACTACGTCCTGGGCCACGCCAGCAAGTTCGTACGCTCCGGGGCCAGGCGCATCGACTCCAGTTCGTACGCGAACGACCTGGAATCGGTCGCGTTCAAGAATCCCGACGGATCGGTCGCCCTGGTGACCCTGAACGCCGGGTCCGGCAGCAAGGCGTTCAAGGTGCGCTGGAAGGGTCAGTCGATCACGTACACACTGCCCGCCGGAGCGGCGGCCACCTTCACGTGGGGCGCGGGCGGCACCGACCCATCGCCTTCGCCTTCGCCTTCGCCGGGTGGGCCGATCGACACGGGTGCCTGGTATCAGGTGGTCAATGTCAACAGCGGCAAGTGTGTGGACGCTGCGGGCTGGGGGACCGGCAATGGGACTGCGGTGCAGCAGTGGACGTGCGGTTCGGCGCAGAACAACCAGCAGTGGCAGTTCCGGCCGACGAGCGACGGTTTCTACCAGGTGGTCGGGCGTAACGCGCCTGCTCAGGTGTGGGATGTCAGCGGCGGTGCCGGCGCGACAGGTGACGGTGTCAAGATCCAGACCTGGGTGTACA
>NZ_BOOA01000022.1 GCF_016862995.1 Acrocarpospora phusangensis | reverse complement strand
CCATTTGGTGGCCGGAGCGATCAGACGGTGCCGTCCATGGCCATGTGCGATTCGTGAGAGATGGCGGGCAGGCGCAGGCGGGCGCGGAGCCAGACGCCGGCCTCGGTGGCGGGCATGGGTTCGGCGAGCCACCAGCCCTGGCCAGCGTCGCAGCCCATGGCGCGGAGCTGGGCGGCGATCTCGGCGGATTCGACGCCTTCAGCCACGGCCCGCAGGCCCAGGGAGCGCACCAGGTCGATGATCGAGCGGACGATCCTCTCGTCGTCCGGCGATTCACCGATTTTTCGTACGAAGGAGGCGTCGATCTTGACTTCGTCGACTTGGAGGCGCTGGAGCCGTACCAGCGTGGAGTAGCCCGTGCCGAAGTCGTCCAGGGCCAGCGGGACGCCGAGGGCGGCCAGGGTGCGGATGGTGTCGGCGGAGTAGGCCTGGTCGGTCATCAGGATGCGCTCGGTGACCTCCAGGTGGATGGCGCTGGGCGGCAGCGCCAGCCGGGCCAGGCCGGCCGCGAGCTGGTCGGGCAGGCCGGAGTCGAGCAGGTCGCGGGCGGAGACGTTCACCGAGATCGGCACCCCGAGGCCGTCGCGCCACCAGCGGGCGGCCTGGTCGAGGGCCTTGTCGATGACGTGCTGGGTGAGCTCCCGCATCAGGTACGACTGCTCGGCCAGCGGGATGAACTCGGCCGGGGAGATCGGGCCGCGCACCGGATGCCACCAGCGCAGCAGGGCCTCCATGCCCTCGACCCGGCCGTCCTCCAGCGAGACCTTCGGCTGGAAGTGCAGGTAGAGCTCGTCCCGGTCGATCGCCCTGCGCAGATCGCCGAGGAGGCTGAGCCGCTCCGGGGAGTTGCGGTCCCGCTCCGCCACGTAGAACTCCACCCCGGTACGGCCCTCCTTGGCCATGTACATCGCCACGTCGGACCGCTGGAGCAGCAGTTCGAAGTCGGGCGCGTGGTCGGGGTAGAGGGCGATGCCGATGGAGGCGTCCAGGTCGAAGGTCATGCCCTCAAGCCGTACCGGCTCGGTGAGGGCGACCCGCAGGCGGGAGGCGACCTCCTTGGCGGCGTGGGCGTCCCTGATGGAGGGCAGCAGCACCGCGAACTCGTCGCCGCCGAGACGGGCGACCACGTCGCCGGGGCGCACGCTGTGGGTGAGCCGGTGCGCGACGATCTGGAGCAGCAGGTCGCCGACCGGGTGGCCGAGAGTGTCGTTGACCTCTTTGAACCGGTCGAGGTCGAGCAGGAACAGCCCGACGCGCTCGTCCTCCCTGGCCTCGGCGAGGGCCTCCTCGGTGCGCAGGATCAGCATCTTGCGGTTGGGCAGGCCGGTCAGGCTGTCGTGCATGGCCTGGTGGTCGCGGCGCATGGAGAGCGTGGCCGTGAAGTAGACGGCCGCCAGGGGGGCGACGAACAGGGGCACCAGGCCGGTGGAGTGTTCCATCACGACCACGACGAGGGGGGCCAGGCCGAGCAGCGCGCCGTACACGAGGGCCTGCGGGCCGATCGAGGCCTTGATCACGCGGATGATCGACTTGCGTTCGTGCAGGGCGACCGCGCTGCAGACGAGCAGGCCGCGCACGGTGAAGTAGGCGAGGCCGGCCAGGGCGATGGCCGGCATGTCGGTGCCCTCGGGGGTCCAGGTGTCCAGGGGGCGGGGGTGGATGCCGAAGGCGCCGAAGACGACGGCGGAGGCCGTACAGGCCAGGGTGATCTGGGCGATGTTGAAGGCGATGCGATGCCAGGAGCGGCGGTGCACCAGGCCGCTCACCACCACGGCCACCGCCTGCACCAGCACGGCGGCGGACAGGCCGTGGTGCATCAGGACGGCGAAGGTGAACATGGTGGAGGTGGGGGTGCCCCCGACGACCGTGGACGAACTGACCATGACCGGGCGCAGCTCGCCCAGCACCACCAGCACGACCAGGATCCAGAACAGCGCGGTCCCGGCGAGTCCGGCGATCTCGTTGACGCCCAGCCGGACCTGCGCGACGACCAGCGCCGTGAGCCCGATCGTGATCACCCCGGTGAAGTAGGTCCACAGGGGTGAGCCGAGGCGCGGTCCGGTGTCCCGCGTGTCGGTCGGGTCCGCCATCTCCGGGCATGGCGCGAGATGGCGCGCAATCGCTGTCATCGGTAAGAAACCCCCCAAGAGGTCACTATGGGAGGGTACGGCCTCTGGGCCACTTCGCGAAACCGCTTGGGCACGTTGCGTTACGGGATATTTCGCGGCTTCTCGGCATCCGGGCCTTTCGGGGTGAAAGTTTCAGATGACCGGATACCGGTTTCGAGCGCGTTGCCAGCGGGTTTCAAGTTGGATCTCCCGCCTTATTCCCCGAAGCCTTCTAGTCCCTAGGATCTGGTGATTAGATCCGTCCAGGTTAGTGGGAGCGCTCCCACTCCCCAGGGACGGAGACCTCATGTTTCGTAGCAGGCCACTGACGGTGGCCGTAATCGCCGCCGCCGCACTCGGGATGGGTGCCGCCGTGCTCACCGGATCCGCCGCGCGCGCCGCCGACTCCGTGTTCTACGTGGACCCGCAGACGAACGCCGCCCGCTGGGTCGCCGCCAACCCCAACGACAGCAAGACAGCCGTGATCCGGGACCGGATCGCCGCCGTCCCGCAGGGCCGCTGGTTCACCACCACCAACACCTCCACCGTACGCAACGAGGTCAGCACCTACGTCGGCGCCGCCGCCGCGGCCGGCAAGATCCCGATCATGGTGGTCTACAACATCCCCAACCGGGACTGCAGCGGCGCCTCCACCGGCGGCGCTCCCAACCACACCGCCTACCGCGCCTGGGTCGACGAGGTCGCGGCCGGCCTGGCCGGACGGCCCGCGTCGATCATCCTCGAACCCGACGTGCTGCCGATCATGACCAACTGCCAGAACAGCTCCCAGCAGGCCGAGACCCGCGCCTCCATGGCGTACGCGGGCAAGCGCCTGAAGGCCGGCTCCGCGGCGGCCAAGGTCTACTTCGACATCGGCCACTCGGCCTGGCTCGGCGCGGGCGAGGCCGCCAACCGGCTCGTCGCCTCCGACATCGCCAACAGCGCCGACGGCATCTCCGTCAACGTCTCCAACTACCGCTCCACCAGCGCCGAGGTCGCGTACGCCAAGGCGATCATCCAGGCCACCGGCATCAGCCGCCTGAAGGCCGTCATCGACACCAGCCGCAACGGCAACGGGCCGCTCGGCAGCGAGTGGTGCGACCCGGCGGGCCGGGCGACCGGCACGTGGAGCACCAACGTGACGGGCGACTCGGCGATCGACGCCTTCCTCTGGATCAAGCTGCCCGGCGAGGCCGACGGGTGCATCGCGGGCGCCGGCCAGTTCGTCGCGCAGCGGGCCTACGACCTGGCCATCGCCGCCCCGCCGCCCACGAACACGCCGTCGCCGTCCGCGTCGCCGTCCCGGTCTCCTTCGCCGTCGCCCTCCGCGTCGCCGTCGCGTTCGCCTTCCCCGTCTCCGTCAGCGTCGCCGTCCCGCTCGCCTTCCCCGTCCCCGTCGCCGTCCCCGTCGCCGTCCGGGGGCAAGGCCTGCACCGCGACCTACGCGATCACCAACCAGTGGAACAACGGCTTCGGCGCCACCGTGACGGTGCGGAACAGCGGCTCCGTCGCCACCACCTCCTGGACCGTGCGCTGGAGCTTCGCCAACGGGCAGGGCATCAGCCAGCTCTGGCAGGGCCAGCACACCATCAGCGGCAGCCAGGTGACCGTCAACAACCTGAACTACAACGGCAACCTGGCCGTCAACGCCAGCACGTCGTTCGGCTTCAACGGAACCCACAACGGCACCAACGCGGTCCCCGCGCTGACCTGCACGTCCAACTGACCCTCCATCCCGGCAGGTACGCCTAGCGCGACCGCCCCACGAGGCCACCCGGCCCGCCACCAAACCGGCGCCGGGTGGCCTCTTCCGTGCCGCCTCGCGCCGTTATCCGGCGCCGTTAGCGCAGGTGACGCCCCGCCGCACCGGCGCCCAGGATCAGGCAGGCCCATCTGCCGGATGGGCGGGTGAGGATCACCGAGCTGCTGATGACCGAGGCGCAGGAGCGCAAAGCCGGCCGAGGAGGCAGGCCCCGGCGACATCGTCGCCCTCGCAGACGGCACCGGATAGCCGGACGCCTCGGCCTATTCTCCGGACTCCTCGGGCTCTTTCTCGGCTTCGTCGAGTGGGGCGAACGCCTCGGGGCCTTCGGTGAGGAGGGTGCCGAACTGGGCCTCGTCCAGGATGGGGACGCCTAGTTTGGTGGCCTTGTCGTGTTTGGATCCGGCGTTCTCGCCCGCGATCAGGAACGAGGTCTTCTTCGAGACAGAGTTGGTCACCTTGCCGCCCCGGCTGGTGATCGCCGCGGCGGCCTCGTCCCGGGTGTAGGCGGCGAGCGTGCCGGTGACCACGAAGGTGAGCCCTTCGAGGGTCTGCGGGCCCTGGTCGGCGGGCGGCTCGTCCTCCATGCGCACGCCGGCCGCCTTCCAGCGGTCCACGATGTCGCGGTGCCAGTCGACGGCGAACCAGTCCTTGATCGTGGCGGCCACGCGCGGCCCGATGCCTTCGACGGCGGCGAGTTCCTCCTCGGAGGCGGCCGCGATGGCGTCGATGGAGCGGAACTCGTCGGCCAGGGCGCGGGCGGTGGGCGGGCCGATGTGGCGGATGGAGAGCGCGACCAGGACGCGCCAGATCGGCTGGGCCTTGGCCTTCTCCAGCTGCTCCAGCATCTTCTCGGCGTTCTTGCTGGGCGCCCCGGCGATGGTGGCGAAGAAGGAGACCACCTTCTGCTCGCCGTTCTCCGGATCGGTCTTGGCCAGGCCGGTGTCCTGGTCGCGGACGATCGACTTGATCGGCAGCAGCCGGTCCATGGTCAGGTCGAACAGGTCGGCCTCGGTGCGGACCGGCGGGTCCTGCGGCGGCAGGGGCTGGGTGAGCGCGGTGGCCGCGACGTAACCCAGGCCCTCGATGTCGAAGGCGTTGCGGCCGGCCGCGAAGAAGATGCGCTCGCGCAGCTGGGCCGGGCAGGCCCGGGCGTTCGGGCAGCGCAGGTCGGCGTCCCCCTCCCGCTCGTACGCCAGGGCGGTGCCGCACTCGGGACAGTGCGTCGGCATCTCGAACGCGCGCTCGCTCCCGTCCCGCAGGTCGGCCACCGGGCCGACGATCTCCGGGATCACGTCGCCCGCCTTGCGCAGCACGATCGTGTCCCCGATCAGCACGCCCTTCCTGACCACCTCGGAGGCGTTGTGCAGGGTCGCCCGCTCGACCGTGGACCCCGCCACGACCACCGGCTCCATCACCCCGTACGGCGTGACGCGCCCGGTTCTGCCGATGCCGACCTGGATGTCGCGCAGCCGGGTGGTGACCTCCTCCGGCGGATACTTGTACGCGATGGCCCACCGGGGCGCCTTGCTGGTGGACCCGAGCTGCCGCTGCACGTCGATCCGGTCGATCTTCACCACGACGCCGTCGATCTCGTACGCCGGGTCGTGCCGGTGCTCGTTGTAGTACTCGACGAACTCCTGGACCTCGGTCAGCCCCGGCACCACGCGGTACAGATCGCTGACCGGCAGCCCGAAGGAGCGGAGCCGGTCGTACATCTCCGACTGGGTTCTGGGCGGGGCCGCGCCCTCCCACTTGCCGACCCCGTGCACGATCATCCGCAGCGGGCGCTGGGCGGTGATCCGCGGGTCCTTCTGCCGGAGCGACCCGGCGGCGGCGTTGCGCGGGTTGGCGAACGGCGGGCGGCCGGCGTCCATGATCTGCTCGTTGAGCCGTTCGAAGCCCTCGACCGGCAGGAACACCTCGCCCCTGACCTCCACCAGGTCGGGCACGTCGTCGCCGGACAGCCGGTCGGGCACGCCCTGGACGGTCCGCACGTTGGGCGTCACGTCCTCGCCGGTCCGCCCGTCCCCCCGGGTGGCGGCCCGGACCAGGCGGCCCTTCTCGTAAACCAGCGCGATGGCCAGCCCGTCGATCTTCAGCTCGCAGAGGTAGGGCCCCGGCTCCGCCTCGGCCAGCCGTTCGGCGCGCACCTGCCAGGCCGCCAGGTCGGCCGCGTTGAACGCGTTGTCGAGGCTCTCCATCCGCATCAGATGCTGCACGGCGGCGAAGTCCGTGGAGATGGGCGCCCCGACCTTCTGGGTGGGCGAATCCGGCGTGCGCAGCTCGGGAACTTCCTCCTCGATCGCCCGGAGTTCGCGCATCCACGTGTCGTACTGCGCGTCGCTGACCGTGGGCGAGTCGAGCACGTGATAGCGCCAGTTGGCCTGCTCGACCAGCTCGGTCAGTTCGGCGTGCCGCCCCCGGCGCTCGGACAGCTCGCCGGAGACCCCTTCAGGCGACGTCATGCCCCGCTCCCCTCGTAGTCAGACCCAGGTAGAACGGTAGCGCCGCCCACCGACATTCGCCGAGGCCAAGACCGGATCTTGACGCGCCGGGACATGCGAAGGGGCCGTGCCGCGAGGACGCAGGCACGGCCCCGGCTCAGCCGCTCTCAGCCGCCCTGTGCCCAGACCCCCTCGTACGCCGAGCACTTGCCGGTGATCTTGGCAGCCGTGCCCCGGCACACCTTGGCCTCGATGGACAGGACGTGGCCGGTGTTGAGCGTGATCTTCCGATAGCCGGCCGTACAGGTCTTGTAGCTCTTGTGCATGGTCTTGCCCTGGTCCGTCAGGTACCGGAACCGGACCCACGAACAGGCCCCCGAACTCGACCCGTCGTGCAGTCTGCCGGTGACCCGCAGGCCCCCCGGCCGGGTCACGATCTTGCCGCTGGTCACCTTGGCCTTGCCGTCCGCGGAGTACGCGGGACCCCAGTGCCAGGTGTCGGCGGCGTTCGCCGGGGAGGCCAGAACTCCGGCCAGAGCCGCGGCCGCGACCCCGGCGATGACGAGTGCACGCATATATCTCTCCTTCGATGCAGAACAAGAGATACGGCCGGGCGCTTGCAACCGGCTTGCCGTCCGGCTACTCGGCCTCGGGGTCCTCGCGCAGCACGCGGGCCGCCTCCCGGCACCGCACCAGCGCCGCCTTGGCGTACGCCGGGGACGCGCCGGCCAGCCCGCAGGAGGGCGTGAGCAGCACCTGCCGGGCCAGCTCCTCCGGCCGGAAGCCGAGGCGCCGCCACAGCTCGCGGGCGGGGTGGGCGACCGCGGCCGGCTCGGGCAGGCGGGAGTCGACGCCGGGGAGCACGCCGAGCAGCAGGGCGATGCCCGCCTCGACGGTCTCGCCGATGCGGTCCTCGTCGGCGCGCCGCAGCAGGCTCGCGTCGAGGGAGATACCACGGGCTCCGGCCGTACCGAACAGGGAGAAGGGGACGCGGGGCGCGCAGCAGTGCACGATCGGGAAGGGGGTCACGGCGAGCACGCGCCGGAGCCCGTCGGCGGCGGGCTGCTCCTCGACGGCGGCGAGCCGCCCGAACCCGGACGCGGTCGGCACGGTCCCGGCCAGCACGCCCGGCAGGCCCGGCTCGTCCACCTGCACGATCAGCCCGGCTCCGGGCACTCGCTTGCGCACGTCCGCCACGTGCGCGGCCAGCCCGTCGGCGAGCGAGTCGATCAGATCCCGGACGGCGCCCTTGTCGGCGAGCGTCTTGTCCCCGTGCCGCAGCTCGACGGCCCCCGCCAGCGTCCACGGCCCGCAAACCTGGATCTTGAGAGCGCCCGTGTAGCCCTGCGACACCTCTTCCAGCATGTCCAGATCGCGCAGCAGATGGTCGCGGGCCCGCTTGAAGTCCCGCCCCGGACGATCACTGAACCGCCACCCCGACGGCTGCACCTCCACCGGCAGGTCCACCAGCAGCGAGGCCGTGCGCCCGATCATGTCCGCGCCGACTCCCCGCCCCGGCAGTTCCGGCAGGTACGGCACCGGCACCTCGTCGAACACGGTCTTCAGCGCCGACAGGCCGTCCTCACCCGGATGCGACCCGACCCCCGTCGCCGCGCCCTCGTCCCAAGGAAAGTCAGTCACGAGCCCTAGCTTAGAAGTCATGAAGCTCACCAAGTTCGGCCACGCGTGCTGGCACGTGGAGAAGGACGGCCGCAGGCTCGTCATCGACCCGGGCTCGTTCAGCGGAACCGGCCTGATCGACGGCGCCGACGCGATCCTGATCACGCACGAGCACTTCGACCACCTGGATCCGGAGGTGCTGCGCGCCGCCCCAGCCGGCATGGAGGTCTGGACCTGCCAGGCGGTGGCCGACAAACTCGCCGGCATCCCCGCGACGGTCCACGCCGTCCGGCACGGCGACACCTTCATGACGGCGGGCTTCACCGTGCGGACCGTCGGCGAATGGCACGCGCCCGTCCACCCCGACGTGGCGATCATCCAGAACGTCGGCTTCTTCGTCGACGAGCAGCTCTTCTACCCGGGCGACGCGCTCACCCCGCCCGGCGGGGAGGTCCCCACCCTCCTGCTGCCCACCAGCGCCCCGTGGCTCCGGCTGTACGACATGGTGGAATACCTGCGCTCAGTCCATCCGGCCCGCGCCTATTCCACCCACGACGGCATGCTCAACGAGATCGGCCATCGCCTGATCGACGGCTGGCTGGAGAGCGAGGGCGACAAGCTCAAAGCCGACGTGCGCCGGATCCACGTCGGCGACGACGTCGAGGTCTGAGTCGAGGTCTGAGACGGGTCAGGCCGCGGCGGAGATGGTGGCCGAGCCGATCACCGTGTCGCCGTCGTACAGCACGGCGGCCTGGCCCGGGGCCACACCCATGGCCGGGGAGGTCAGCTGGATGTGCAGCTGGTCACCGGACACCTGGGCCTGGCAAGCGTGCACCTCGCCGTGGGCGCGCAACTGCACGTGGCAGGCGAACGGTTCGGCCGGCGGGTCGGCGGGGCCGTTCCAGAGCGGCCTGGCGCAGGTGATGGAGGTCACCTCAAGCGACGTACGGGGCCCCACGGTGACCGTGTTCGAGACGGGCTCGATCGACAGGACGTAACGCGGCTTGCCGTCCGAGGCCGGGCGGTTGAGGTGGAGGCCCTTGCGCTGCCCGATCGTGTACCCGTACGCCCCCGGGTGGGCGCCGACGGTCTCGCCGGTGAGGGCGTCCACGATCGGGCCCTCGGCCGTACCGAGGCGGTCGGCCAGGAAGGAGCGGGTGTCGCCGTCGGCGATGAAGCAGATGTCGTGACTGTCGGGCTTGTCGGCGACGGTGAGACCGCGGCGGGCGGCCTCCTCGCGGACCTGGGCCTTGGTGGAGTCGCCGAGCGGGAAGATGGCGTGGCTGAGCTGCTCCCGGGTGAGCACGCCCAGCACGTACGACTGGTCCTTGCCCTGGTCCGGGGAGCGGTGCAGGACACCGTCCACCAGGCGGGCGTGGTGGCCGGTGGCGACGGCGTCGAAGCCGAGGGCCAGCGCCCGGTCCAGGACCGCCTCGAACTTGATCTTCTCGTTGCAGCGCAGGCACGGGTTGGGCGTGCGGCCCGCCGCGTACTCACTGACGAAGTCCTCGACCACGTCGCGGTGGAAACGCTCGGCCATGTCCCAGATGTAGAACGGGATGCCGATCACGTCGGCGGCGCGTCGCGCGTCCCGGGAGTCCTCGACCGTGCAGCAGCCCCTGGCCCCCGTCCGGTACGACTGGGGGTTGGCGGACAACGCGAGATGGACGCCGGTCACGTCGTGACCCGCTTCGGCGATCCGGGCCGCCGCGACCGCTGAGTCGACACCGCCCGACATGGCGGCGAGCACACGCAAGGTTCCCATAACAATTCGAGGTTACCGTCCCCGGCGAACTCGGTCGCCGGGGTTTCCGGGCGTACGGGGTCAGCAGACCATTGAGACGAGCACTTGGGTGACGTCCTGGCGGCTGTTGCCGGCCGCGTCGGTGGCGGTCAGGCTGATCTTGTGGGTGGAGTCGCCGCAGCCGCCGGCGAGCCGGACCACGGGTGCGGCGGCGGTGGAGACGATCACGCCGTTGTCCCGCCAGACCAGGCTCACGGCGCCGCCCTCGGGGTCGGTGGCCGTGCCGGTGAGGGTGATCTCGTGCCAGAAGTGTGTGCCGTCGTTGCCGTTGACCCAGAGTTTGGTCCCGTTGAGCGGGTTGGTGATGTTCACGATCGGGGCCTTGTTCGCGGAGTCGGGGATGATCGTGAGGTTGATCGTCTCGGACCCGCAGAGGCCGGAGGTGTCGCATCCGCGTACGGTGACGGTGTGCGGGCCCGGCGCCGCGCCCGTGTTCGCCGTCGGGTTGTGACCGGTGGCGAAGCTGCCGGCCGAACCGTCCAGGTACCAGCGCATCCTGGCCTCGGGCAGGGGTCCGGCGTCGTCGAGGCTGGTGGCGTGGAACGGGATCGCCTCGGACTGGCCGAAGACCGCGCCGGAGGCCGGGCCGGTGAGATGGACGTCCGGGGTGAAGTCGGTGACCTCGACGTCGAGCGTGTCGGCGACGCTCACCCCGCCGGGGAAGGTCGCCGTGACGCGGATCGTGTGCAGACCGGCGGGCAACTGGGCCAGGACCGACGGTCCGGTGCCCATCGCGACGCCGTTGCGTGTCCAGGTGAGCGTGGGGGTGCCGAGCCCGTCGTCGAAGGTCGTGGCCTGGAAGAGAGCGGGGGTCACGATCGAGAGCGTCTGGCCGGGGAGCGGGCTGGTGATCCGTACCGACGGGGGCAGCACGTCGCGGATGGCGCCCAGGGCGTTGATCATCCGATTGTGGACGAGGGGGTCGGGGCTCGTCATGAGGTTGCGGCGGAGGATCTCGTCCACCTGGGTGGCGTTGAGCTGGGGATCCGCGGCCCAGATGAGCGCGGCGACCCCGGCGGCGAACGGCGCGGAGGCGCTGGTGCCCTCGGCCATGACCACGGTCGACTGGTCGGGATCGGTCGGGTCGGCGCCGGTCAGCACCTGGAACGGGCCGAAGATGTCGACGTCCTTCGCTCCGTGGTTGGACCCGGGATGCCGATTACGGGTCCGGTTGGCCACTCCGCCGACGCACCGAACCCCCAGGTTCTCGCAGAGTGACTCCTTGCCCTTCTCCCAGCAGTCCCAGAGGAAGCAGGTCTCGGCGTCCACGTCCCGGCCGTCGTTGCCCGCGGACGCGAAGATCAGGGTGCCCTGCTGGCGGATCGTCAAGGTGGCTCCCTCGGTGGGGAGGGTGGTCCACGCCAGCGCCCAGTGCACGTGGTGCGACAGACTGGAGCTGATGATCTTGCTTCCCTGCAGCTTGGCCTTCACGAGCGCCCAGGTCATGGAGAACTCGTCGAAGTGGGTCCTGACCAGGTTCAGCTTGGCCACCGGACCGGCCGGGCCGGCGACGCCGACGAAGTTGTCCGGCACTCCGGCGGCGACGTCGGCGACGTGGTTCCCGTGCCACCGGAGCAGCCGCTCGCTCGACGGGAACGGCCCCGGATCGGTCGGCGAGGACGCGTTGGCCGACGACAGCTGCACCTGCGCCGGCAGGTCACCACTCGCCACCGGATTGAAGCCCGCGTCCACGATGCCGATCGGCACCCTCGTGACCGGCGTGACCCCACCCAGCACACCGACCGAGTCGAGCAACGTCCAGGCCTCGGCCACCCCGATCCCCATCGCGCCGCTATTCGCGAGATAAGTCCACTTGTACGGATTGCGGGTGTAGCTCGAAGTGTTGTCCACGTTGAACCCGGGTGGGCCGGAACTCGCCTCCGAGGTGGCCCTGTCCGCGAACCCCTGCGGTTCGCCGACCCAGTTCACGCCCACCGTCAACTGGTCCGCCGCGGCCGAGGACGCGGCGGCCAGCAGGCGGAGCCCGTCCTGGCTGGAGACGGCGAGTTGCTCGGCCTTGCGGTGGTCGCCGTTGAGCTTCGCGAGATCGTCGCTGAGTGTGGCGGTGTCCGCCAGGTCGGTGTCGACCCTCAGCAGATACTGTGCTGGTCCGCCGGCCACCAGCGGCTCGATCCGGTGCAGCACCTTCCCGTCCAGCCGGTTCACCAGATCGTCCACCCGCGACTCCTCGGTGGTGGCCACGATCAGCTCGTCCGCCACGAACCTCGACCGCAGGCCCTCACTGTCGACCAGTTCCACGACCTCCCGCGGCGTCGCGTCGCCGAACCCGGGAATGGTGACCCGCCCCTTACCGATCTCCGGATCCACATGAACCGATATCGGCCCCGCACATCCCTCGCTGTCGGCCATCCCGCCCAGCAACCGCCCCCGAATCCGCGCCCCCTCCCGGCTCAGCTCCTCGGGCGCGCCGTCCGCGAACCCCTGCAACGCCTCAGCGACCGCACAGACATCCCCCTCCGCCTGTACGGCCCTGCCCAGCCACCCGTCCAACGTCTCCCGCTCCGCGGGATCGGCCGTCTGGCTGACCTCCTCCCGCAGCTTGGCGATGGCCGGATCATCCTGTACGGACGCGGCCGACGGCACCGGCAGGGCGACACTCAACGAGACCGCGCACACCGCGGCGATCATCCGACGAAGACGTGGCAAGGGACGCGCCTTTCCTGTCATCCGGGTTCCGGGGCACATCGACACACCCGCCCCCGAAGGCGTTCCATCCCGTTCCACCAAGGGACAACGTCCTCCGCGATGGGCCAGTCATTCTCGGCGCCGGTGCGACGAGCAGCGTCACCTGCGTTAACGGCACCGGATATCAGCGAGAGGCCGCGTTCTGTTACGCGCTCTAGCCCCTAAGCAGCCACGTGCTACACCGCTCAGCGGTTCGTCGGGAACAGCACAGCCGCGGCTGGACACACTTACCCTGTCTGGTCCCCTGGTTACAGGGTCGCGTTGGCAGGCGGGTGGTCCGGCTGGGATGATTGCTGGCCATGCGACTGTTCGGGCGCAAGAGCGAGCCGGTGGAGCCGGGCGCTTTGATCGCTGACTTCTGGACCTGGTGGCACGAGGCACGGCCTCGGGTGGACGCGCTCGTAGACGCGGGCGACGCGGGTGAGCTGGCCGAACTGGTCGGGCCCGCTGTGAACGCGCTGGACGAGTCGTTGATCTGGGAGGTCGCGCCCGGGCTTGCGGCCAAGCACGCGCTCGTGGTCAGCGCGGCGGGCAATCCCGAGTTGCGGTCGTTCGCGCATCGATGGGCGCTGGCTGCGCCCGAGGCGGACGGACGCTGGGAGTTCCACCCGTCGCGGCAGGCCAATCCGCAGGCCCACGACCTGACCGTCGACGTCGGCGGCCACCAGTTCGGCATGGACCGCTTCGTACTCGGCGTACGGGTTCCGCCTGGTACGCCCCGGGTGAATGTCTCCGCGTACCACCCGATATTTCAGGACATCGATGACGAGACGCGGATGGAGACCACTCTGCTCGCGCTCGACTGGCTGCTCGGTGAGGACGAGGTCGCCCGCTGGATCGGCGACATCGTCGCGTCCGAGTTCGAGCCCATCGACGCCATCGCCGCCATCCACCTCCCCGGCGTGGTCGCGGACGTCGCCCAAGGCTTCCCCGGCAACCGCTGGGCCCGCCTCGAAGGCCAGACCGGCACCGGCAAACCCCTCACCGCCATCGCCCGCTACCCCCTCCGCCCGGTCGACTACCCCCTCTACGACCAGCACATCGCCCTGACCGTCACCTACCGCCACCGCGACCCCGACGGCCTCCCCACCCCCGAAGCCGAATCCACCCTCACCACCTTCGAAACCCACCTCACCTCCGCCCTCACCGACTCGGCCGTCCTCGCCGCCCACCTCACCACCGAGGGCACCCGCACCTACCACATCTACGCCGACCCCACCGCCAACCTCACCCCCACCCTCAAACCCCTCACCACCTCCTGGCCCGAAGGCCGCCCCCACCTCACCACCACCCCCGACCCCTCCTGGTCCTCCGTCGCCCCCTTCCTGACCTGACACCCGATCCCGGGCGCAACCTCGCATTCCTTTCGAACTGGGGCCCAGCCGCGTCGGCTCCTCGGCAGTTCACACATCCTCCAGCGCCGCGACCCACGCCTTCTACGCCCACGAAGAACAACACCGCCGACTCAGCATCCGCCGAACCTGAAAGCGTCAACAGCCTGAGATCCCGAAGCCATGACCAGCCAGTCGAACCAGGTCGACCGACCGAATTCGCCAAATGAGCTCATGGGAAGGGAACCCTTGCCCTTTCGAATGCATCGATCCCTGTTATGGGTGTGGCTCTCCGAGAGTGAGCCAGCCCAGCGACACAGAATCGGCCAACCACCGCGGGGACTGCTCTCGGGTCTCCATTACGATCACGAACCGTAGTGGATCTCTCTGGTCCGGCCCTGGGAAGCGGTCGGCAAGAGCACGTGCCCGTACTTCAAGCCATGATCAATTTAGTCTGAGTGGCATTGGGTCCTGGGCGAGGTCGGCGGACAGGCTCTGCCGAAGATTTTCAGATTCTTCGGCATACTCGCGTCGCCGCGAAGATCTTCAAACGAAAACGGCTATTAGCCGTCCCGACGCGACCAGACGAGGTCCTTCCAGAACAAGGATCTGGGCACCGTCATGTAGCCAGGGCCGAGCCAGATCAGGTGCCAGGAAGCCGACCAGGCAACGCCATCGCCCGTCATCCAGCACCTCCACTCGCTGGATCAACACACTGAATACCTCTGCCGAGGCCGGCCAACCAGGCTGAACCTCGCTCTCGTCCCCGTACGCGAGCGTGGCTGTGGACATGTAAACAGCGGCCGTGGGTGGGCCTGTCCGCCGCCCACCATCTTCGGAAGCGAGCCAACGGATAACGGCCTCCGCCATCGGCTCCTCAATCTGCTGCATCATGGCCAAACGCTGATTCCACTCATCTCCTGATTTATCTGCTCAAGCTGCTCGCGTCTGCGTAATACGCCGGCCCAATTCCATCTAGTTTGCCCTCGTGGTGATGGAGTTGATCCGCCAGAGACCTGGGGATTCGGGTTGAGATGGTAATGCTGTCATCACCGTTAAGGATCTCGCCCCACCGATCAGCATGCGCTCCTTCCGTCGCCGTCGGCGGTCATCCGGTCGAAGGCGTCGAAGGTGTAGGTCTTGGTGGTCGCGCCCGTGGTGGCGATGGTGCCGCGCGGGGCGTAGGTGTAGGAGGCCCCGCCGCCGCTGGTCAGCCGGTTGCGCTGGTCGTAGGTGTGGGAGGTCCCACCGCCGCTGGTCAGCCGGTTGCGCTGGTCGTAGGTGAAGGTGTCGGCCCCCGCTCCGGTGCGGTGGCCGGACTTGTCCCAGTCATAGACGGTGACCGCGCCGCCGGGAGCCGTCCAGGAGGTGAGGCGTCCCGCTTGGTCGTAGGCGTATCCGCGTTCCGCTTGACCTTCAGGCACCTCTTAGCCCGTCGGAACGTGCGCACCGTCCTCCGCACGAGTGGGGGCAACTCCCCCGCAGTAAGTCGAAGCGCGCGCAGGGCTTGCCCTTCGCGAGACCGCGGTGGCTTGGCGAGAAGCCGGTGCCGTCAGGCAGCGGAGGAGTCCCGTCACAGTACGCTTGGTTGGTTGTGCGTTGGTGGAAATGGAGGGGTCGTGGGGACCGCGTACCTGGATCATGCTGCGACCACGCCGATGTTGCCTGAGGCGATCGGTGCGATGGTGGCCGAGTTGAACCAGGTGGGAAACGCGTCGTCGTTGCATGCGGCGGGGCGGCGGACTCGGCGTGTGGTGGAGGAGGCGCGGGAGACGATCGCCTGTGCGCTGGGGGCGCGGCCCAGTGAGGTGGTCTTCACCTCGGGGGGGACCGAGGCGGACAATCTCGCGATCAAGGGGCTTTACTGGGCGCGGAAGCGGCCTCGGATCCTGATCAGCGCGGTGGAGCATCACGCGGCGCTGGATCCGGCGTACTGGCTGGCCGACAACCAGGGCGCGGTCGTCGAACTGCTGCCGGTGGACGATCAGGGGCGGGTGCATCCGGAGACGCTGCGGGCGGCGATCGCCGCGAATCCGGATGATGTGGCGCTGGTCAGTGTGATGTGGGCCAACAACGAGGTCGGCACGATCCAGCCGGTGCCGGAGTTGGCGGCGATCGCGCACGCGCACGGCATTCCGATTCATACGGACGCGGTTCAGGCGATCGGCCAGTTGCCGGTGAACTTCGCGGAGTCCGGTGTGGACGCGATGACCATTTCGGGGCACAAGGTCGGCGGGCCCATGGGTGTCGGCGCGTTGCTGCTCGCTCGCGGGGTGGATCCGGTTCCGGTGCTACATGGCGGCGGCCAGGAACGCGACGTGCGTTCCGGCACTCTGGACGCGCCCGCGATCGCCGGCTTCGCGGCGGCCGTGCAGGCGTCGGTGGACCACCGCTCCGAGCACGCCACCCGCCTCACCGCCCTCCGCGACGACCTCGTCACCCGGGTACGGCACGCTGTCCCCGACGTCATCCTCAACGGCGACCCGATCGACCGCCTCCCGGGCAACGCCCACTTCTCCTTCCCCGGCTGCGAGGGCGACGCCCTGCTCATGCTGCTGGACGCCAAGGGCATCGAGTGCTCCACCGGCTCGGCCTGCTCGGCGGGTGTCGCCCAGCCGTCCCATGTCCTGCTCGCGATGGGCCAGGACACCATCCGCGCCCGGGGCTCCCTCCGCTTCTCCCTCGGTCACACCTCAACCGAATCCGACATCGACCGCGTGGCCGCCGTCATCGCCGTCGTAGTCGAACGCGCCCGCCGCGCCGGCCTCACCTGACCCCCGCCGCAAACCTCTACTTCCCCGTTCAAACGTGACCCGCAGCGGGGCGTATCCCCACCACAGAGACGCTGGCCTCGACGGCCGTAACAGGGTGATCAGGCGCGCTGGCCGGGATTGGTGTCGGCTTCCTACGTGTAGGGGTTTCGGGTGGGATTTGGGGCTTAACCGTCCGGACGGTATAGTAAAGAGTGTGAAAAGGGATGAGTTGCTTGATGCCGCGGAGGGCCTGTTGGCCGACCACGGTGTGCAGGCGCTCACCCTGGCGGCGGTGGCCGAGCGGGCCGGGGTCAGCAAGGGTGGGCTTCTGTACCACTTCGGTACTAAGGACGCCCTGGTCGCGGGGATGATCGAGCGGCTGATCGCGGACTTCGACGCGCTCATCGAGGCCCAGGACGAGAGCTGTTACACGCGGGCGTATGTCCGGGCCACATTTGTCGCTGTTCAGAGTGGGCGGCTCAGGCGTTGGGCCGTCGCGACCGGGGCCGCCGGGGATCCCGCGCTGTTGGTGCCGCTGCGTGAGGCCATGGGTCGCTGGCATACGCAGGATCTGGATATTGAGCCGGATCCGGTGATGTCGCGGATTGTCCGGTTGGCTTGCGAGGGCGTCTGGGAAGCCGCCACGCAATGCCCCACGGTCTTCGACCCTGGCCGTTCCTCTGATTCCGGCCAGGGCGACTATCCCGGACTACGCGAGCGTCTTCTTTCCCTCGTGCATTAGCCGGATCCGCAGGCATCGGCACGGCACCCCCGTGCTTATCCCCACCTGCCGGGTGCCAGCTGATCCGTCAGGGCTGGAGGTGAGCCCTCTCGGGATGGACCGGACGCCAGGTTTCTCGCCGTTATCCGGCGCCGTTAACGCAGGTGACGCTACTCGCCGCACCGGCGCCAAGATCGGCCGAACCATCCTGTCAAGCCGGTCTGAGCCATGCGGCCGTGCTGTCCGACCCGTCACCCACCGCTGCGGCGGTCTCCGGTCTGCGCTGATCCGGATCATGTCTGCTACGACGACGCCGGCCCCATAACCAACGACACCGTCTACGCCTCTGGCCCGGCACCCATCTCCGCACATCGAACCGCGCCCAACCGAAATGCTCCCGCCGTACATGTCAGTCCGCCCCCAAACGCCTTGCAACACCTCCTCCACGCATCCGATCGCCCCTGATCGGCTGCCCGCGCCTCTCCGCACCTGACCGCCCTCAAGCCAAGTTGCCCGCACCATTTCCGCAGATCGGATCCGGTCCGGTCACACGGCTCACAACATTCCCACCTGGTGCCCAACGCACCGTCACACCTGTCACGACCATTCTTGGCCGAACTGTCGGCCTATGACCTGTAAGGAGATTTCGATGACGCGCGCCCTGAGGACTGCTCGTATGGGGGCGATCCTCACCTTCGTTCTGGCGGGGATCATGTGCGGGACGTACACCGTGCGGATTCCGGCGTTGAGCGACAAGCTGGGGATGACCGAGGCGGAGGTCGGGCTCGTCTTGCTTGCGTGGGGCCTGGGGGCCCTGGTGACCATGCAGGCGATGCGCGGGGTCATGGGGCGCGTCGGTAGTCGTGGGGTGTTGCGGGTCGCGGCGCCGGTGTGTGCCGTGATGTTGGGGCTGGTGGCGCTGGCCTGGTCGGTGCCGGTGCTGGTGGCGGCGTCGGTCGCGTTCGGGATGGCGTTCGGGGCCGTGGACGTGGCCATGAGCGCGCAGGGGTCGGCGGTCGAACGCCGGGCCGGGCGGCCGCTGCTGAGCGGCATGCACGCCGGATGGTGTGTGGGCGCGATCGGGGCCGGTCTCATGGGGACGGCGGCGATCGCGGCGGGGCTTTCGCTGACCGTGCACATCGTGCTGGTCGCCCTGCTGTCGCTTCCGGCTTCGATGGTGCTGAGCCGGTTCTACCTGAACGACCGCATCCGTACGGCGGAGACCACCACGACACGCAGACTCCCCGGCGTGGTCTACCTGCTGGGCGCGATCACCTTCGGCGCGTTCATGGTGGAGGGCGTCGTCGCCGACTGGAACGGCCTCTACCTGCGGGACACCCTCAACGCTCCGGAGGCTCTGGCCGCACTCGGCTACCCCGTCTTCGAAGCGGGCATGCTGCTCGGCCGCCTCTCCGGCGACCGTCTGCGGCTGCGGTTCGGCGCACCGGGCCTGATCGCGTTCTCCGGCCTGGCCACCGCCGCCACGTACGGCACAGTGATCCTCGTGGCCTCCCCCGTGGCGGCGGTCACCGGGATGCTGTTCGTCGGCATCGCGGTGGCCATGATCTCCCCCATGGCCATGTCCCTGGCCGGTACCGCGTCCGCCACTCCGGGCCCCGCCATCGCCCAGACCGGCGCGATGGGCTACGCCGGCCTGCTCCTGGGCCCTGTCCTGATCGGCTTCCTGTCGGGCGCGACCTCGCTCCGCGTGGCCATGCTCACCGCGGTCGTCCTCGGCGTGCTCATCACCGTGGCCGCCCGGTTCATCCCCCGCTCGCGGGCCACCGAGATCCAGCCCGTCACCGAGCGCGTGCCGGTCGCCGCATAGCCGCACAAGCCGTATAGCCGCACAAGAGAGCCGCGCAAAAGGAACCGCGCAAAAAGGACCGCGCAAAGGGCCGTGCGAAAGGAAACGGCGCCGCTCCGGAAAGGAGCGGCGCCGAAGCCTGCGTCACTTGCGCTTGGCGATCTCCGCCGTGAGCTGCGGGACGACCTGGTTCAGGTCGCCCACGATGCCGAAGTCGGCGATCTCGAAGATGGGCGCCTCGGGGTCCTTGTTGATGACCACGATCGTCTTGGACGTCTGCATGCCCGCCCGGTGCTGAATGGCCCCGGAGATACCCGCCGCGATGTACAGCTGCGGCGAGACGGTCTTCCCGGTCTGGCCGACCTGGAAGGCGTGCGGATACCAGCCCGCGTCGGTCGCCGCGCGGGAGGCGCCGACGGCCGCGCCGAGCGAGTCCGCCAGCTTCTCGATGATCGCGAAGTTCTCACCGGAGCCGACACCGCGCCCGCCGGAGACCACGATGGCGGCCTCGGTGAGCTCGGGACGGGCCCCCTTCTCCTGCTTGACCCGCTCGACGATCTTCGCGGCGCGGGCGGAGTCGGACAACTCCACGTCCACCTTCTCCTCGGCGGCCGCCCCGGTCGCGGGTACGGGCGCCGTCGAGTTGGGGCGGACCGCGATGATCGGCGTGCCCTTGGCGACGCGGCTGTGCACGTTGACGCCGCCGCCGAAGATGGACTGGTCGGCGACGAGGCCCTCGCCCACGCCGACCGCGTCGGTGATGACGCCGGAGTCGGTCTTGACGGCGAGCCGCCCGGCGACCTCCTTGCCCTCGGCCGTGGAGGCGACCAGTACGGCGGCCGGCGCGCGGGAGGCGACCAGCGAGGCCAGCAGTTCGGCCTTGGGCGCGACCACGTGGTCCACGATGTCGGCCGAGTCGGCCACGTACACCTTCTCCGCGCCGAACTCGGCGAGCTTGCCCTTGGCGATGTCGGAGTAGCCGGGTCCGGCCCAGACGGCCGCCGGTTCGCCCAGCAACCTGGCCAGGGTCAGCAGTTCGAGGGTGACCTTCTTGACGTCACCGTCCACGTGCTCGACGAGCACCAGGATCTCTGCCATGCCACCCTCCTCAGATGAATTTCTTCGAGGCGAGGAAGTCGGCGGCCTTGACCCCGCCGTCGCCCTCGTCCTTCACGACGGTGCCGGCCGCGCGCGGCGGCGCGACCGCGAAGTCGGTGACCTCGCTCCACGCGTTGGCGACGCCGACCTGGGCCGCGTCGATCTCGGCGTCGGCGATCCCGAAGGTCTGCACCGGCTTCTTCTTGGCCGCCATGATGCCCTTGAAGGACGGGTAGCGCGGCTCGTTGATCTTCTCGACCACGGAGACGACGGCGGGCAGGGACGCCTCGACCTTGTCGAACCCGTAGTCGGTGACCCGCTGCACGCGGATCGCGCCGTCGCCGATCTCCACCTTGTTGGCCAGGGTGAGCTGGGGCGCGCCCAGCCGCTCGGCCAGCATGGCGGCGAGCATGCCGGTTCTGGCGTCGGTGGACTCGGAGCCGAGGATGACCAGGTCGAACCCGATCTTCTTCAGCGTCTGGGCCATCGCGTACGACGTGGACAGCGCGTCCGAGCCGTGCAGGGCCGGGTCGACCAGGTGCACGGCCTTGTCGGCGCCCATGGCCAGGGCCTTGCGGATGGTGTCGGTGGCCTTGTCGGGGCCCATGGTGAGCACGGTCACCTCGCCCCCGTGGGCCTCCTTCAGACGCAGCGCCTCCTCGACCGCGTATTCGCACAGCTCGTTGATGACGCCGTCGGCGGCGTCGCGGTCGAGCGTCTTGTCATCGGACCGCAGCTTGCGCTCGGTGGCCGTGTCGGGGACCTGTTTCACGCAGACGACGATGTTCATGGCCGGTGGCCGACCTCCCGTATTCCGTGTGGCTCTGATCGCATGTTACCCGTGAGTAGCTTAGACGCAAACCTTATACCCGCACCCTACCGAACTATGTTCCGGAAGCGATGCGCAGGGGGATCAACTGGCCAGCGCGAGCAGTCCGACCGCGAACAGCAGCGCGCCCACGGCCAGCAGCAGCGTGAACGTGCTGAACAACGTACTCAACCCTGCCCACAGCGCCACAGACCCCGCGATGCACACCAGGTCTACCACCACCCGGGACCGTGACTTCGCCACGAGGCCGAATCCCGCGTCCACCAGCACCGTCGTCCCGTACGCGACGAGCAGCAGCAGCGACACCTCGGGCACGTGCTCCCGCCCGGTCGCCGCCAGCAGGCCGACCACCAGGCCGGTCCCCACCACCCAGCGCCGCCGCACGACCTCCCGGCGGCGCAGCCGCGCCTCCTCCCCGGTCGGACGCCGCTCGGGAGCCTGCGCGCCCGGCCGCCACTCCCGCGTCTCCGCCTCCCGATGCTCCACGATCATGGGCGCGGGAGCGCCGGTCAGCACGCGGGGGCGCGAGGTCCCCGCCAGCCGGGCCAGCAGCCGCTCGGCCGACGGGCGGGCGGCGGGCTCGGCGCGCAGGCACTCGCGCAGCAGCGGCGCCAGCCAGTCGGGCACGCCCTCCAGGTCGGGGTCCCCGTGCACCACCCGGTAGGCGACGGCCGGCACCGGCCCCGTCCCGTACGGCTGCCGCCCGGTCGCCGCGAACGCCATCGTCGCCGCCCACGCGAACACGTCGGCGGCGGGACCGGTCTCCCGGCCCTCCAGGATCTCGGGCGCGAGGTACCCCGGCGTGCCGACGACCGCGCCGGAGGCGGTCACCGCGGCCGAGTCCAGCGCGTACGCGATGCCGAAGTCGATCACGTACGGCTCGCCGTCGGCGATGATCACGTTGGCGGGTTTGAGGTCGCGGTGGACCACGCCGGCGCGGTGCACGGCGACGAGGGCCTCGGCCAGGCCGTGCGCGAGCCGTACCAGATCGTCGCCGGCGAGCGGGGCCACGGCGGAGAGCGCCCGGCCCTGCACATAACGGGTCACCACGTACGGCTGGTCGCCGTCCAGGGAGGCGTCGAGGACCTCGGCGATGTGCGGGCCGCGGACCCGGCGCATGGTCTCCACCTCGCGGGCCAGCCGGGCCAGCGCGGAGGCGTCGGCGGCCACGTGCGGGTGGAGCACCTTCACCGCGACGGTCCGGCCCTCGCCGTCCAGCGCCAGGTGGACCGCGCCGAATCCGCCCGAGCCCAGCGGGGAGAGCAGCCGATAGGAGTCCAGATACTCCGCGCCCACGCGCTCTCCCTTCGCCGCCCCACGATCTACCGTGCCCGGATTTATCGTGCCCCGTCAGATCGCGTTCGCACCCCTGTGGTCACTTCCAGAATGTGAGGAATCCGAGCCCGAGCTGGTTCATCAGGTCGTCGACCAGGCCGCCGATGAGGTTGACGACGGTGTCCTCGCCCTTCTGCTTCAGGTCGGCGACGATCGCGTCGATGGCCACGGACGGCGGGCGCCACGGGGTCCACATCGCGGTGGCCGAGAACGCGGCCATCACCAGGAAGAACGCGAGTGTGCCGACCGCGATGGCCACCACCATGCCCGCGCCGGGGCTGCGGATCAGCCCGCTCAGCGACTTGGCCACGGCCTTCCTGGGGCCGCCGCCGCCCGGCAGGATGAACAGCCCAGCCACGAAAGCCCCGGCGGCGTATCCGGCGGCGGTGTCGGTGGTCTGGTGCGCGCCGTAGACGAGCGCGCCCCAGACGCACATCCCGAACATGATCGAGAGCGGCACCTGCACGAGCGTGGCCAGCGTCGCCTTGATCAGCGCCCACGGGGTGCCGAGCACGGCCAGCACCGGATCGGCGCCGCTGCTCCCCCGGGTCTGCCGCCGCTCGGTGAGATCCCCGAACAGGTAGTTGCCGACCCGCAGGCAGAGCGCCAGGCCGATGGCGAACAGGCTGACGATCACCGGCAGCAGGCAGGTCGCCGCGACGAGCGCGGTCAGCAGCAGCGCCGCCAGGAACGGATGCCCGGTCCGGTACCGCTGCCGCTCCCCCTCCGGCTGGTACGGCCTGCCCGGCGCGGGCGGCGGCTGGTACCGCGGCGGCGCGGTCGGCTGCGCGTTGGCCGGCGGCGGATACCCGGCCACCCGCTGGTCGGCGAGCGGCGCCGGCTGGTACGGAGGCGGCGGCACGTACGGCGGCGGCGCCGTCCTGCTCCCGCCCCTGCCCTGCTTGGGAGGCTTCTGCGGACGTTCCGGTTTGGCGTAGTTGACCGGCGTGAGCAGGTCGGAGTGGTCCACCGGCAGCCCGCGCGTGTGGCCGGGCCCGTCGTCGAGCACCCGAGTGCCGTCGGCCAGCACCTTGGTGCCGTCGTTGAGGACCCGCGTCCCGTCGTTGAGTACCCGGGTTCCGTCGGTGAGCACGCGCGTGCCGTCGGCCAGCATCCGGGTGCCATCCGGCTGCACGCGGGTGCCGTCGGTGAGGATGCGGGTTCCGTCGGTGAGGATGCGCGTGCCGTCCTCCAGGACCCGCGTGCCGTCCTCCCCGGTCAGCACGTGGGTGGCGGCGGACTCCTTGAACACGGTGACCGACGGGTCCAGCGCCCGCGCGAGCCGCAGCAGCGCGCCCGCCGAGGGCCGCGTGCCGGCGTCGGTGGACAGGGCCAGCCGCAGCCAGCCGCGCATCCACGCGGGGGCCAGGTCGACCTTGGCCTTGCCCTCCAGGATGTTGTAGCAGACCACCTCGAAGGTGCCCGAGCCGAACGGCGGCTGCCCGGTGGCCGCGAAGAAGACGGTCGCCGCCAGCGCGTGCACGTCGGCGGCCTGGGTGATCGCGGTGTCCCTGATGATCTCCGGCGCCAGATAGCCGGGGGTGCCCACGAACATGCCGGTCTGGGTCAGCCGGGTGGCGTTGACCAGATGCGCGATGCCGAAGTCGATGACCAGCGGCTCGAAGCCGCCGCCCGACTCGACCAGCATGACGTTGGCCGGCTTGAGGTCGCGGTGGATGACGTCGGCGGCGTGCACGGCCACCAGCGCCTCGCACAGGCCGCGGGCGAGCCTGACCAGCTCCCGGCCGCTCAGCGGCCCGTCCTCCAGGACGCGCTGCTCCAGCGTGCGCCCGGGCGCGAACCTGGTAACGATGTACGGCGTGGCCCCGATCAGGTCCGCGTCGAGCACCTCGGCGACGCGAGGGCTGCGCACCCGGCGCATGGTCTCCACCTCGCGGGTGAGCCGGTCCCGCGCCTTCAGGTCGGACGCGACATGCGGGTGCAGCACCTTGACGGCGACCTCGCGGTTGTCCCTGTCGAGTCCGAGATGGACGACCCCCATGCCGCCCTCACCGAGCCGGCGGAGCAATCGGTACGGACCGATCCGCTCCGGAGCCTCAGTCGTGGCCATCTATGACCCCCCTGGTCCCTTCGCCCGTAGTTCGGTCAAGCGGTCGACCAGATCCAGGGTGTCAAATCCCCAGAACAGGCCGGCGGTGTCGTCCCCCCTCACCGACAGTAACGCGATTCCGGCCAATAACACGGCGACAACGCCGACACCCCACGCCACGCCGATGGCCGCACCCCTGGCCGGGAAGAGAGACGCCAGCGTCCGCTTCACCTGCCGGCTCGGCGCCTCCACGGCGGGCCCGGCGCAGATGGCCCACAGGGCGACGGCGACTCCCCAGGCGAGGGCGGCGTTCGGGTCCATGGTGGTGACCAGGACGGCCAGCAGCAGGGTGACGGGAACGCCGAGGATCAGGCCGTAAAGGACGAGGCCGGCCGTGGACGCGATGGACTTGAACAGCGGTCCTGGCAGGCTGATCACCCGGAACACGTCGGCCGCCGCCGCGCCGATCGGGCGGCGCGAGTTGAGCACCGGCTGGGCCTGGTCGGCGGCCCGGAACAGCACCACGGCGGGCAGCGTGACCAGCGCCACCAGCACCGGCGCGATCACGGCCGCTGCGGTCATCGCGACCAGCATGAGCACGGCGGCCACCCCGTACGCACGGGAACGCTGCAACATGGCGCCCGGACGCACGCCCGGGTTGTGCAGCGGCTGCGGCGGCGGCACCCGGACGGTCTGCTGGAACGGCACCGGGTGCGGCTGGTTGACGTGCGGCGTCTGCTCGTAGAACTCGGCCGGCTGCTCGAAGAAGACCTGCTGCTGCGGCAGCGACTGGCGCAGCTCCTCGGGGCGTACCCGCCGGGTGGGGATGTCCCCGTCCCGTCCCAGCTGGTCCGGCACCGGAAGCTGCGGCTGGGGCTGCGGTTGCGGCTGCTGCTGGGGCAGGGGCTGCCAGGCGCTCGCGCCGGACGGGGGGCCCATCCGGGTGGGGATGTCGCCTTCGACGATCTTGGGGATGGTCGGCGGCTCGTACTTGGGCGGCGGCGGCGCCTCCGGCTGGGCGGCCAGCCCGGCCCGGCGCAGGTCCTCGCCGGTGACGCGCACGGTCGGGAACGGGTCGCCGGCCGGGGCGGGCGGCGGGGTCGCCACCTGCCCGGTCACCGGGGCGTCGCCGAGCAGCGAGACGAACTCCGACCGGGGCACGGCCGGGGTCACGTGCGGGTTCTGCTGGCTCTGCGGGTGCTGCTTCGGCGCGACCTGCTGGTTGACCTGCTCGTTGGAGGGCGGGCGCGGCGTCGGCGGCGGCCCGTCCAGGCCGAGCACCGCGATCGGCTTGCCGGTGGTCTGGTCGACGTTCGGAACCGTGGTGACCTCGTCGGGCACCCGCGGCCGGTACGGGTTGGGCAGCAGCCGGGCGACCTGGTCGCGCAGCTCCGCGGCGCTCGGGCGGCGGGACGGGTCACGCTGGAGCGCGGCCCGCAGCACCGGCTGCATGACCTGCGGCGTGCCCTCCACGTTCGCCTTGCCGGAGGTGATGTTGAAGAAGATCATCTCCAGCGTGCCCTTGCCGAAGGGCGGCAGGCCGGTGGCCGCGTAGATCAGGGTGCCGGCCCAGGCGTGCACGTCCACCTCGGGTCCGGCCTCGTGCCCCTCGATGATCTCGGGGGCCAGGTAGCCGGGCGTGCCGATGAACATGCCGGTCTGGGTGAGCCGGGTGGCGTCGACGGCCTGCGCGATGCCGAAGTCGATCAGCACCGGCTCGCCGTCCAGCATCAGGACGTTGCCCGGTTTGAGGTCGCGGTGGATGACCCCGGCGGCGTGTACGGCGGCGAGCGCCTCGGCCACCCCGGCGGCCACCTTGAGCAGCGCCTCGACCGGAAGCGCGCCGTCCTGCTTGACGATCTCGTCCAGCGGGCGCCCGGGCACGTACCTGGTCACGATGTACGGCCGCTGCCCGGTCACGTCCGCGTCCACGACCTCGGCGATGTGCCGGTTGCGGACCCGCCGCATGGTCTCGACCTCGCGCGAGAGGCGGCGGCGCGCGGTATCGTCGCCGGCGACCTCCGGGCGCAGCACCTTGACGGCCACCTGCCTGCCGTGAGGATCCAGGGCCAGGTGGACCACGCCCATACCACCCTCACCTAGCCGCCGCAGCAACCGGTAGGGGCCAAGTCGGTCGTCCTGATTCATGCCTTAAGCACCATACCGACTAAAACACCGTCCATGAGTGAGCCATCGGGCCACATTCCTGCTAAGCACAACGTTAGGTGTGGCTCAACGGTTTCCCACCCTACGGTCACAATGTGAGCACCAGTGTCTCGCCCCCGGTGGCCGCGACCAGGTCCGGACCGGATATGGCCAGCTTGGAGCGGCGCAGACCACTCCCTATCACTACAAATGAACGCTTGGTCACGTTTTCATCAACGAGCACGGGCCAGTCCTCGGGCAGGCCGAGCGGGGTGATGCCGCCGTACTCCATGCCGGTGAGCTCGACCGCCTCCTGCTGCGGAGCGAAAGAGACCTTACGCACGTCCAGCCGTTTCCTGATCACGCCGTTGACGTCGGCCCGGTCGGTGGCCAGGACCATGACCGCCGCGTAGCGGGTGACGCCGCCGCGCTTGCCGGCCACGATCACGCAGTTGGCGGAGTCCTCCGGGGCCACGCCGTACCGCTCGCAGAAGGCGGCCGTGTCGGACAGGGCGGGGTCGATCTCGGCCACCCGCAGGCCGGGGGCGAGAGCCTTGGCGACCGGCGCGGCGAGCAGGTCGAGGTGGTCGGCGGCGGGCATCCAGTCGAGCGTCACTCAGTTCTCCTTCAGCACCCGTTCGTGCAGGCTGGTCACCACATGGCGGGCGGACTCGAAGGCCCCAGCCTGCCAGGCGACCAGATGGGTGAGCCAGTCGCCGGCGAAATAGACACGCCCGGCGGGCTCCTGGAGCAGCGCCGACGGCGGCATGTTGGCCCACGCGCCCTCGATGTGGGGGCGGTTGGCCCAGGCCACCGAGACGCTGGAGAGTAAGTCCTTCCGGTACTTGGCGCCGTGCACGCGTTCGCCCTGCGCCAGCGCCTTCTCCAGGCGTTCCGGATGCCGCAGCGCGGCGTAGGCGTCGGCGTCGCCGGCGAAGTTGTAGTAGCCGACCACCAGGCCGCGCGGGCGGTGGAAGCCCTCGGACGGGTACCAGATGCGGCCGATGTCCAGGTCGGTCTCGGTGATGCCGCCGTAGATGCGGTCCTCCTGCTCCCACCAGCGGCGGCCGTACTCCAGGCCGAGCTTGCCGGCGGAGAACGGGACGGCGACGCGGAGCGCGGCGAGCACGCTGCTGTCCAGGTTGCCGGGGATCTTCGCCAGCACGTGCGGCGGGAGGGCGGCGACGCAGTAGGCGGCCTTCATGGTGCCGTCCTGGTGGGAGACCTCGACGCCGTCCGGCACATTGACGATTTTCGTGACCGGATAGGAGGTCTTGATCCGGTCCCGGCCGACCGCGTCGGCCAGCGCCTGGACGATCATGTCCATGCCGCCGACCGGCTGGAACATGGGCATGGCCTGGTCGGCGGAGAGGTCGAAGGTGAGCGCCGGCGCGAGCTGGTAGCCGAGCAGTTCGCTGAGGGTCGGCGGGGGCGGCAGCGGCGCGCCCGGCTCCACGCCGGGGTAGACGGCGAAGCCCCGGCGCTCCGAGCCCCCGTAGGTGGTCCGCTCGCCGAGGTCGCCGAACTGGCGGAGGAAGTCCAGCAGGAGCTGCTTGTCGGCGGGTTGCACGGCCTCGTCCAGGGCGCCCTGGCTGGTGGCCTTGGCGAGCAGCTCGGACAGGTGACCGTACACGTCGGCCCTGGCGGTCCTGAACCGGACGGGGGCCTTCATGCCGGAGGTGTACACGTACGCGGAGGCGTTGCTGTTGACGAAGGGCTCGATCGGCACGTGGAGTTCGCGGCAGTAGTCGAGAGTGACCATCCAGGAGGCGATCCTGGCCGGGCCCGCGTTGAAGTAGACGCCCTCGCCGTAGGCCGCCGTCTGCCGCTCGCCGGTGGTGTCGGTGAGCCCGTCCCCGCCGCGCAGGGTCAGGCTGCGCCCGCCGATCCGGTCGGAGGCCTCCAGGACCGTGCAGTCGTAACCGGCCTTGCCCAGCTCGTACGCGCAGGTGAGCCCGGCGATCCCGGCGCCGAGCACGATCACCTTGGCGGCCGCCTTGCCACGCAGCGCGAAGTCGGACGGGCGCGGCGCCTCGAATTCGGAGCGCTGCTCGCCCGGAGCCAGGCCGAGCGCGTTCATGGCGGCGTACATGGCGCCCGCCCCGCCGGCCGCGCCCAGGCCGATCAGCAGCGCGCGCCGGCTGACGTTCATCCGTAGATCCCGCTGCCGCAGGCCACCTGTCCGGCGATCATCGCGTAGAGGCCGAACAGCGCCATGATCTCGTGGTAGTCACCGGTCTCGAACTCGGTGTGCCGCGGACCGGCCAGCCGGGTGCCGGGGATCAGCGCGCACGCCGAGGCGATCGCCGTGGAGTTCCACTCCACCCCCAGCCGGTACGGCGGCGGCACCACGTAAGGCGTGAAGTCGGACAGCCGGTTCAGCGCCCGCTCCGCGGCCTCCCCGATCCGGGCGTGCGCCACCTCCGGCGGCAGCAGTTCGGCGGAGAAGCGGTCCACGCCCTTCTTGACCGCGACCGTCTCGACCCGGCCCAGCAGCTCCGTGGCCTCGTCGCAGACCGCCTGGTCGCCGGTGACCAGCGCGACCGGCACCCCCAGCGCGCCCGCGAACCCGGCCACCAGCCTCGTCTCCCCGCAGATCTCGTCGTTGAGGTAGACGTTGTGGATCTCCTTGCCCATCCAGGTGTGGTTGAGCACCCCGTCCGGCACGCCGGCGCGGGCGTGGTAGCCGGCGAAGCAGGCGGCGTCGAAGCCGGCGGTCAGCCCCTGGGCCATCCGATGCGGTTTGCCGGGCCCACGGACGAGGGTGGCGCGCGGGTCGAGCAGGTCGATCCGTACGTTCTTGGTGGAGCCGTGGGCGTCGTTGACCAGCACCTGCCGCGCGCCCGCCGCGAAGGCGCCCGCGACGACCGCGTTGGCGTCCCCGGTCATCAGCTCGCAGCCGCGCTCGTACCCCCGGCCGCCCGCGTGCATCTCCTCCGGATCGGTCAGCCCGGTGACACCCTCCATGTCCACCGACAGATAGACCTTCATACGACCCCGCCCCCGTTTCAGATGGCCTTGAGGTCCCGCAATCGATCCAGCTCACGCCGCATCGCCACGACCTCCCGCCGCAACATCTGGACCTCCCACAAGGTATCTCTGATGTCGCGCAGATGATCGGCCTTGGTGACGTACCGCGCGTCGATCCGGACTCGCAGCGCCCGCCGAAGCCGCATGGGAACAATCCTCATGACGAACCGCATGAACGGCCACGATAGCCGCAACGCATGACGAAAACGCCCGGCTCTGATCACAATCCGGAGGCTTGCGGCGGCCCGCCGCGATCACGGCGGGCCGCCGGGTCAGCGCAGCGTGCCGTTGGTCATCCCGGCCGGCTCCTCGGGCACGGCGATCAGCCCGAGTTCGGCCGGAGAGGCCATCAGCGGATGGAACGGCACGACCCGCACCGAGTACCCGAAGGCCCCCGTACGGTCGAGCGGGATGGTGCCGGTGAACGGGGCCCGGCCGTCGTCGCCGGACGGCCCGGCGGTCAGGGTGACGTACGCGGGCTCGATCAGCTCGTCGTGCGGGCCGACCCGGCCGTACCCGGCCTGGACCTGGAGGTCCTCGGGAGACAGGTCGCCCAGCGCGATGGTGGCCGTGATCTCCATGAGCACGCCCAGCTCGGGGGTGTCGCCGATCCCGGAGGTCTCCACGTGCTCGACCCGGACGCCGGGCCACGCCTGGGAGACGCGGAGCTTCCAGGCGGCGAAGGACTTGGCGCCGTGGAAGTGGTCGACGGCGAGATTCCTGGCCGAGTCGGCGGCCGGCGCGTACAGCTGCACGACGTAGTCGCGGAGCATGCGGCCGGCCAGGACCTTGGGGCCGAGCGAGCTGAGGGTGTGCTTGACCATCTCCAGCCAGCGGCGCGGCAGGCCGTCGGCGGCGCGGTCGTAGAAGCGGTCGGCGACCTCGCGTTCGATCAGGTCGTAGAGGGCGGCGGCCTCCAGCTCGTCCCGGCGGTCGGGGTCGGGCACGCCGTCGGCGGTGGGGATGGCCCAGCCGTTGGTGCCGTCGTACCACTCGTCCCACCAGCCGTCCAGGATGGACAGGTTGAGGCCGCCGTTGAGCGCGGCCTTCATGCCGGAGGTGCCGCAGGCCTCCAGCGGGCGCAGCGGGTTGTTCATCCAGACGTCGCAGCCCTGCACGAGCAGCTGGCCGAGGGCCATGTCGTAGTCGGGCAGGAAGACGATGCGATGCCGCACGTCCTCCATGTCGGCGAACTTCACGATCTGCTGGATCAGCTTCTTGCCGCCCTCGTCGGCCGGGTGCGCCTTGCCCGCGATCAGGATCTGGACCGGCTTCTCCGGGTCGAGCAGCAGCTCGCGGAGGCGTTCCGGGTCGCGCAGCATGAGGGTGAGCCGCTTGTAGGAGGGCACCCGCCGGGCGAAGCCGATGGTCAGCACGCCGGGGTCGAGCGCCTCGTCGGTCCAGCCCAGCTCGGCCTCGGACGCGCCGCGCTCCCGCCAGGACCGGCGCAGGCGCTTGCGGGCGTCGGCCACCAGGCGGCCCCTGAGCTGGCCGCGGATGGTCCAGATGTCGGCCTCGGTGAGCTTCTGCACGCTGTCCCAGTTCTGGGTCCTGTCCACCAGCGTGGGCAGCTCCTTGCCGGCCAGCTCCATCACCTCGCGCCCGACCCAGGTGGGGGCGTGCACGCCGTTGGTGATCGACCCGATCGGCACCTCGGACAGGTCGAACCCGGGCCACAGGCCCTGGAACATCTCCCGGCTGACCTCGCCGTGCAGCTCCGACACGCCGTTGACGCGCTGCGCCAGCCGCATGCCCATGACGGCCATGTTGAAGACGGCCTTCTCGCCGTCCCCGTCCGACCCGTCCGGCTCGGCGCCGAGCTCCAGGATGCGGTCCACGTCCACGGTCGGCCAGGCGTTGTCGCCGCCGAACTGGCGGGCGATCATGTCCGCCGGGAAGCGGTCGATGCCGGCCGGGACGGGCGTGTGGGTGGTGAACACCGTGCCCGCGCGGACGGCCTCCAGGGCCTCGTCGAAGGACAGGCGGGACTCGGTGAGCTCGCGGATGCGCTCCAGGCCGAGGAAGCCGGCGTGGCCCTCGTTGGTGTGGAAGACCTCGGGCTCGGCGTGGCCGGTGATCCGGCAGTACGCGCGCAGCGCCCGCACCCCGCCGATGCCCAGCAGCAGCTCCTGCATGAGGCGGTGGTCGCCGCCGCCGCCGTAGAGCCGGTCGGTGACGTCGCGGGCGGCGGCGTCGTTGTCGGCCACGTCGGAGTCGAGCAGCAGCAGCGGGATGCGCCCGACCTGTGCCACCCAGATCTGGGCGTGCAGGGTGCGCCCGCCGGGCAGGCCGATCCGGATCCGGGACGGCGTGCCGTCCTCCTCCTTCAGCAGCGTGAGCGGCAGGCCGCCGGGGTCGAGCGAGGGGTAGTGCTCCTGCTGCCAGCCCTCCGGCGACAGCGACTGGGAGAAGTAGCCGTGCCGGTAGAGCAGGCCGACGCCGAGGATGGGCACGCCCAGGTCGCTGGCCGCCTTGAGGTGGTCGCCGGCCAGGATGCCGAGGCCGCCGGAGTACTGCGGGAGGGCGGCGGCGATGCCGTACTCCGGGGAGAAGTAGCCGATCGCGGCGGGACCGCCGGGGAGGGTCTGGTACCAGCGCGGGGCGGTCATGTACTCCCGGAGATCGTCGGCGGCGTCGGCCAGGCGGCGCAGGAAGCGTCGGTCCCTGGCGAGTTCGCGCAGCCGCTCGGCGGCCACGGCGCCGAGCAGCGCCACCGGGTCGTGCCCGACGCGCTCCCACACGTCGGGATCGACCTCGGCGAACAGATCCATCGTCTCCGGGTGCCACGACCAGCGGAGATTCTGGACCAGCTCACCGAGCGGGGCGAGTTCGGCCGGAAGGACGGTACGGACGGTGAACCTGCGAATAGCTCTCACGTGGCCAGACCCTAGGGGATGTGAGGGGGTGGAGGAGCACATACAGCTCTCACCATTGCCCCACCGGCTCAAACCTCACAGACCCGCGCCACTCCCCGGTGAACTCGATGCCACTCCACGACTAATCGGGGGTAATCCGGCGTTCAGCGGAAGGAGATGGAGTTGACCCGCGCCATGCTCTTTCATATCCAGGGGTAAACATGGAGCATTGGGGCAACTCCTGTATGAGCCACCGGCCCGATCGGCGGGTCGTGGTTCGTGCTGCCCGACTCCGAGCCAAGATCGGTCCTAATCCCGTAACTCCGGCGGCACCGGGTGTGCCGTCGCTACGTTGAGAAACGATGATCGGACGAATCCCAATCCAGGACATCCACCCTGTCGTCGACTGCGGGAAGCGCCCCGCGAAGGCGGCCGCAGGGGAAACCTTCGAGATCAGCGCCACCGTGTTCCGGGAGGGACACGACGCGGTCGCCGCGGGGGTCGTGCTCATCGACCCGGACGGCGTCGCCGGGCGGCTGCAGCCCATGCGCGAGCTCGCGCCGGGCACGGATCGATGGGGGGTGAGCGTCACGCTTCCCGCGGAAGGCCTGTGGTCCTTCCGGGTCGAGGCGTGGAGCGACCCGGTGGCGACCTGGCTGCACGACGCCGGGATCAAGATCCCCCGGGGGCTGGACGCCGACCTGATGTGCGAGGAGGGCGCCCGCCTGTTCGAGCGGGCGGCCCGGGCGGTACGCGCGGGCGACTGCGTGAACGGCGGGAAACGCCTGGTCAAGAGCGGTGACACCAAAACGGGCGGGGTGCTGGCGGCCGACCTGCCGGTGTGCGGGCACCGGGCGGCGCTGCTGGCGCTGGCCGCGCGGCTGCGGGACGACGAGGTCGACCCGCGCGCCAGGTTCGCGGCGGCGCAGCTGCCGGAGACGCTGGCCCTGATCGCCGCGCATCCGCTGCGCGACCTGGTCACCAGGGCGACGCCCGCGAAGATCCGGGTGGACCGGCGGCGCGCGCTGTTCGGCTCCTGGTACGAGTTCTTCCCCCGCTCCGAGGGCGCGGTGGCCGAGGACGGCGTGCCGGTCTCGGGCACCTTCGCGACCGCCGCCAAACGCCTGCCCGCGGTCGCCCAGATGGGCTTCGACGTGGTCTATCTGCCGCCCATCCACCCGATCGGGGTGGCCTTCCGCAAGGGCCGCAACAACACGCTCACCCCCGAGCCGCACGACCCCGGGTCGCCGTGGGCGATCGGCGGGGAGGACGGCGGGCACGACGCCGTCCATCCGGATCTGGGCACGATCGAGGACTTCGACGCGTTCGTGGCGCGGGCCCGCGAGCTGGGCATGGAGGTCGCGCTCGACCTGGCGTTGCAGTGCTCGCCGGACCATCCGTGGGTGAAGGACCATCCGGAGTGGTTCAACATCCGGGCCGACGGGTCCATCGCGTACGCGGAGAATCCGCCCAAGAAGTACCAGGACATCTATCCGCTCAACTTCGACCGGGATCCGGCCGGGATCTACGCCGAGGTCAAGCGGGTGGTGCGGCACTGGATGGCGCACGGCGTACGGATCTTCCGGGTGGACAATCCGCACACCAAGCCGGTGGCGTTCTGGGAGAAGCTGCTGGCCGACATCCGGACCGAGGACCCCGACGTGCTGTTCCTGTCGGAGGCGTTCACCCGGCCGGCGATGATGCGGGCGCTGGCGAAGGTGGGGTTCCACCAGTCGTACACGTACTACACGTGGAAGAACTCCCGGGCGGAGCTGGAGGAGTATCTCTCCGAGCTGTCCCATGAAACGGGACATTTTTTGCGCCCGAATCTGTTCGTCAACACTCCCGACATCTTGCATGAGTACCTTCAAAACGGTGGCATACCCGCCTTCAAGATCCGCGCGGTCCTGGCCGCGCTGACCGGGCCGAGCTGGGGGGTGTACGCGGGCTACGAACTAGGTGAGAACGTCCCGGTACGTCCGGGCAGCGAGGAGTACCTGGACAGCGAGAAGTACCAGTACCGCCCACGGGACTGGCAGGCGGCCGAACGGGAGGGCCGCAGCCTGGCCCCGTTCATCACGCACCTCAATTTGTTCAGAAGAGCACACCCGGCCCTCCAGGAATTGCGTAATCTACGGTTTCACAACGTTGATCAGCCGGATGTGATCTGCTTCTCCAAGCGGCTTCCCGGCGCCTACGACACGGCCACACGACGGCACGGCCTAGGCGACGTCGTCCTGGCTGTCGTCAACCTGGATCCGCACCACACCCATGAGGGCATCGTCCATCTGGATCTGCCGGCCCTCGGTCTCGACTGGCATGCCGAGTTCGTCGTGGACGACGAGCTGTCGGGCGAGTCGTACCGCTGGCGGCAGTCCAACTACGTGCGCCTCGACCCACATGTCAATCCTGCACACGTCTTCACGCTGCGTCACGGGTCAGCGCACCGCCCGTGAAGTCAGCCCTGCACAACCGGGGAGTACAACGGTGAGCCTTACGCCGAGTCAGCATCAGCCGATCCCGAACACCTTCACGCACGAGAAACCCCGCGATCAGTACTGGTACAAGCGGGCGGTGTTCTACGAAGTGCTGATCCGGGGCTTCGCCGACTCCAACGGTGACGGCACGGGCGACATCCGGGGCCTGATCGACAAGCTCGACTACATCCAGTGGCTCGGCGTGGACTGCCTCTGGCTGCTCCCGCTGTACGAGTCCCCCCTGCGGGACGGCGGATACGACATCGCCGACTTTATGAAGATTTTGCCCGATTTTGGGGATCTTGGGGACTTCGTCAAGCTGGTCGAGGAGGCCCACAAGCGCGGCATCCGGGTCATCGCCGACCTGGTCATGAACCACACCAGCGACCAGCACCCGTGGTTCCAGGCCTCCCGGCGTGACCCGGACGGTCCGTACGGCGACTTCTACGTCTGGAACGACACGGACGAGGCGTACAAGGACGCGCGGATCATCTTCATCGACACCGAGACGTCCAACTGGACCCACGACCCGGTCCGCGGCCAGTACTACTGGCACCGCTTCTTCAGCCACCAGCCGGACCTCAACTACGAGAACCCGGCAGTGCAGGAGGCGATGCTGGAGGTGCTGCGGTTCTGGCTGGACCTCGGCATCGACGGCTTCCGCATGGACGCCATCCCCTACCTGTTCGAGCAGGAGGGGACCAACTGCGAGAACCTGCCGAGGACGCACGAATACCTCAAGCGGGTCCGCGCCGAGGTGGACCGCCTCTACCCGGACCGGGTGCTGCTGGCCGAGGCCAACCAGTGGCCGGCCGACGTGGTGGAGTACTTCGGCGACCCGGTCACCGGCGGCGACGAATGCCACATGGCCTTCCACTTCCCGCTGATGCCCCGCATCTTCATGGCCGTACGGCGGGAGTCGCGTTACCCGATCTCGGAGATCATGGCGCAGACCCCGAAGATCCCCGAGAACTGCCAGTGGGGCATCTTCCTGCGCAACCACGACGAGCTCACCCTCGAAATGGTCACCGACGAAGAGCGCGACTACATGTACTCCGAGTACGCCAAAGACCCCCGTATGCGCGCCAACGTGGGCATCCGCCGCCGGCTGGCCCCCCTGCTGGAGAACGACCGGAACCAGATCGAGCTGTTCACGGCGCTGCTGCTGTCCCTGCCGGGTTCACCGGTGCTTTATTACGGGGACGAGATCGGGATGGGGGACAACATCTGGCTGGGCGACCGGGACGGAGTCCGTACCCCCATGCAGTGGACGCCCGACCGGAACGCGGGCTTCTCCAACTGCGACCCGGGGCGCCTCTACCTGCCGCCGGTGATGGACCCCATCTACGGCTACCAGGCGATCAACGTCGAGGCGCAGCAGAAGAGCTCGGGCTCGCTGCTGCACTGGACCAAGCGGATGATCGACATCCGCAAGCGGCACCCGGTGTTCGGCCTCGGCGAGTTCATCGAGCTCAACTCCTCCAACCCCAGCGTGCTGGCCTTCGTGCGGGAGCTGGGCGACGACCGGGTGCTCTGCGTCAACAACCTGTCCCGCTTCCCGCAGCCGGTCGAGCTGGACCTGCGGCGGTTCGAGGGAGCCGAGCCGGTGGAGACCATGGGCGGGGTACCTTTCCCCCCGATTGGTGAACTTCCGTATCTTTTGACGCTCCCGGGGCATGGTTTCTACTGGTTCACCATCCCACCGGTGTCACGGGAGGAATAGAGACGTGCTGACTGAGCTCCTTACCGGCTGGATCGCCACTCAACGCTGGTTCGCCGGTAAGGGGCGCCCGATCGACGGCGTGTCGATCGAGTCCTGCACCCAGCTCGCCGCCGACGACCCCGTCCTCGCCCACCTGCTCATCGCGGTACGGCAGGGCGAGCAGTCCACCCGCTACCAGCTCCTGCTGGGGCTGCGCGACGAGATCCCCGACCGCCTCAGGCACGCGATGATCGGCCGCACCGAGTGGGGCGGCCGGGACCGCTACTGCTACGACGCCGCCCACGACGCGAGTCTGACCGGCCGCCTGCTGGCCGGCATGGACGTGAACCTCCAGATCGACCCGCTGTCCTTCCACCGGATCCCCGGCGTCGAGATCGACACCAGCCCGCGCAGCCTGGTGATGACCGCCGAGCAGTCCAACACCTCGATCGTCTTCGGCGACCGGTACATCCTCAAGCAGTTCCGCGCGATCATCCCGGGCGTCAACCCGGAGCTGGAGATCGTCACCGCGCTCGCCGCCGCGGGCTCCACCCACGTGGCCAAGCCGTACGGCTGGATCGACACCACGGTGGACGGGGAGCCGACCACGCTCGCCATCATGCAGGAGTTCCTGTCCAACTCCAGCGAGGGCTGGTCCATGGCCCTGACCAGCGTGCGCGACCTGTACGCCCAGCCCAGGGACGTCTCGGCGGCCGACGCCGGGGGCGACTTCGCGGCCGAGGCGCGGCGGCTGGGCTGCGCCACCGCGCAGGTGCACCGGGACCTGGCCCACGTGTTCCCGACGGGCATGATCGAGCCGCCCGAGGTCAAGCGCATGACCGAGACGTTCCGGCGCCGCCTGGACCGGGCCATCGCCGAGGTCCCGCAGCTGGACGCGCACGCCGAGGTGGCGCACGCCGCCTACGACCGGCTGGCCGACATCGACCGGCCGGTGGCCGTGCAGCGGGTGCACGGCGACTACCACCTGGGCCAGGTGATGCGCACGGCGGCCGACTGGGTGGTGCTCGACTTCGAGGGCGAGCCGGGCCAGCCGCTGTCCGAGCGGCGGGCGCTGGACTCGCCGCTGCGGGACGTGGCGGGCATGCTCCGCTCCATCGAGTACGCGGCCAGGCACCTGCTGGCCGACCACCCGGACGCGGCCTCGCTGGCCTCCCGGGCGCAGGAGTGGTCCGCGCGCAACCGGCAGGCGTTCCTGACCGGCTACACCGAGGCGGGCGGCAGCATCACCGGCGCGGACGCGGTCCTGCTGCACGCCCTCAAACTCTCCAAGGCCGTGTACGAGGTCGTCTACGAGGCCCGCAACCGCCCGACCTGGCTGCCGATCCCGCTCGCCGCCTTCCAGGAGGGGGCCTTCCTGGAGTGAGCATTCCAGGAAGGAGCATTCCCGGCGTGGGCCTTCCTGGGGTGGCTTAGCGGATGTTCCACCGGCCGGGGAGGATCAGCGGTCCGGCGGCGGGCAGGCCCAGCTCGGATGCCAGCGCGGACAGCGGCCCCCACGCCTCCAGCCGGATCCTGGCCAGCGCGGCGGCCTTGTCCTCGCTCGACTCGGCCGGGCGCAGCCGCTCCAGCGGGTTGAGCCGGGGGTAGAACCGCACGGGCGCGTCCACCGGCAGCCCGGCCCGCTTGCGGGCCAGCGCCATCGCGTCCTCCAGGCCGCCCAGCTCGTCCACCAGGCCGTTCGCGCGGGCGTCGGCGCCGGTCCAGACGCGGCCGCGGGCCAGTTCGTGGGCGCGCTCCCGGTCCAGTTTCCGGCCGTCGGCCACCTTGCCCACGAAGTCGTCGTAGACCCGGTCGAGCCAGGCGTTGACGCGGGACCACTGGGCCTCGGAGAAGCCGCGCGTGAGCGAGAACATGCCGGCGTTGGCGCCCTCCGTCACCGTCTCGGACACCACGCCCATGCGGGTGAGCAGCTCGCCCAGGACCGGCTTGCCACCGAACACGCCGATGGACCCGGTCAGCGTGCCCGGCTGGGCCACAATCACGTCGGCGGCCATCGACACGAAGTACCCACCGGAGGCGGCCACGTCGCCCATCGAGACGATCACCGGCTTGCCGGCCTTGCGGGCCAGCACGACTTCACGCCAGATGGTGTCGGAAGCCACGTACGACCCGCCGGGGCTGTCCACCCGGAAGACGATCGCCTTGACCTTGTCGTCGCGGCGGGCGGACCGGAGCGCGGCGGCGATCGTGTCCGAGCCCATCGCGCTGCCGCCGCCCAGCGGGGAGCGCCCGCTGCGGCCCATCCGGATCGGGCCGACGCCCTGGACCAGGGCGATCACGTCCTCCCCCGGGTGCGGCAGCTTCCTGGGGCCGGCGGTCTTCGCATACCGCGCGACGTAGAGGAGGTGGGCGTGCTCGGGCACGGTCTCGGCGTAGACCTCGTCGCGGTACTTGAGGGCGTCCACCAGGCCGGCCTCCAGCGCCTCCGCGCCGATGAAGGGGCCCTGGTCGATCAGGTCGCGGACGTGGGCGGGGTCGAGCGAGCGGGACTCGGCGATGCCGGCCACGATCTGCTCGGTGATCGACTCGGCGATCCGCACGGTGGACTCGCGGTGCGCCTCGGTCATGTGGTCCTGGGTGAACATGTTGGCCGCGGTCTTGTACTCGTGCCGCTGGCCGAGCTGGTACTCCACGTTCACCTTGGCCAGCGCGTCCTTCACGAAGCGCTGCTCCAGGGCGATGCCGGTCAGGCCCACGTCGCCGGACGGCTGGAGGTAGACGCGCTCGAAGGCGCTCGCCAGGTAGTAGGCCACGGTCCCGGCGCCGAACTCGCCGAACGTCTCCGCGTACGCCACGGTCAGCTTGCCGGCGGCGCGCAGCTTGACGACGGCGCCGCGCAGCTCCTGGACCATGCCCAGGCCCAGCTGGCCGCTGCCGATCTTCACGATCAGCGCCTTCACGCGGGGGTCCTTGCGGGCCCGGCGCAGCCCGGCCAGCACGTCGGCCAGGCGCGGCTTGCGCATGGTGAGCAGGGCGCCGAGCGGGTCGGCGGGCGGGCCCTCGGACAGGCCCTCGGTGAGATCCAGCTCAAGGACCAGCGGTCCCGTGCGGCGCTGCCGCATCCGCCCGACGGTCTCCACGATCGTCCTCGTCGCGTCCATACCCGCCACCCTAAGCGACGCGCGAACGGCCCTCGCGTGGAAATTCACGCGAGGGCCGCCGGATCCCGCGGGGGATGTGGGCCTTACGGCCCCGGGGATCTCGAGGAGGGTCGGCGAGGGTTACCTGAGGCCGTTGTAGATCGCGCTGATCAGCTCACCGTTGGCGGTGTCGCCGCTGGTCTCCCAGAAGAAGGCGCCCGCCAGGCCCTGGTTCTTGGCGTAGGTCATCTTGCCGGTGATCGTGCCGGGGGTGTCGTACCCCCACCACTGGCCGTTGCAGAAGCCGTAGGCGGTGCCGCCGGCCGTACCGGTGACCGGGCATCTGGTCTTGAGGACCTTGTAGTCCTCGATGCCCGCCTCGTACGTGCCCGGTGCGGCGCCGGTGGCCGTGCCGCCGGGCGCGCTCTGGGTCACGCCGGTCCAGCCGCGGCCGTAGAAGCCGATGCCGAGCAGCAGCTTGCTCGACGGGATGCCCTTGGACTTGAGCTTCTGGATGGCCGCGTCGGAGTGGAAGCCCGCCGTCGGGATGCCCGTGTAGGAGGTCAGCGGGGAGTGCGGCGCGGTCGGGCCCTGCGCGGCGAAGGCGCCGAAGTAGTCGTAGGTCATCGGCATGTAGAAGTCGACGTACTGGGCGGCGCCCGCGTAGTCGGCGGCGTCGATCTTGCCGCCGTTGGTGCCGTCGGCGGTGATCGCGGCGGTGACCAGGTTGTTCTGGCCGAACCTGTTGCGCAGGGCCTGCATCAGGTTCCTGAAGGAGGCGAAGCCGCTGGTGTCGCAGGACAGGCCGCAGGCGTTCGGGTACTCCCAGTCGATGTCGATGCCGTCGAAGACGTCGGCCCAGCGCGGGTCCTCGACCACGTTGTAGCAGGAGTTCGCGAACGCCGTCGGGTTGGCCGCGGCCTGGGTGAAGCCGGCGGAGTAGGTCCAGCCGCCGAAGGAGAAGATCACCTTCAGGCCGGGGTGCATGGCCTTGAGCCGCCGCAACTGGCCGAAGTTGCCGCGCAGCGCGCCGGTGTCCCAGGTGTCGGCGACGCCGTTCACCGAGTCGGCGGCCGAGTAGAACTTGTCGTAGTCGGAGTAGGTGTCGGAGAGCGCGCACTGGCCGCCGGCGACGTTGCCGAAGGCGTACAGGATGTGGGTGAGCTTGGCGGCGGAGCCGCTGGTCTCCAGGTTCTTCACGTGGTAGTTGCGGCCGTAGACGCCCCAGTTGGTGAAGTAGCCGATGACCTTGCGGCCGGGAGGCGCGGTCGGGGTGGGACTCGGAGACGGAGATGGCGAGGGCGAGGCCGTCGGGGTCGGACTGGGCGACGGAGACGGGGACGGCGACGGGTTCGTGCCGCCCGTGCAGGCCGCTCCGTTGAGCGTGCAGTTCTGTACGGCCGAGAGCCCGCCGGGCGCCCCGATGAACCCGAACGAGGCCTGCCCGCCCGCCGGAACCGCCCCGTTCCACCCCTTGTTCACGAAGGTGTAGTGGTTGCCGCTCCTGGTCATGTCGGCGTCCCAGGCCGAGCTGATGGCCGTGCCCGCGGGCACGTCGAACTCGACGCGCCAGCTCGCCAGCGCGGAGTCGCCCGCCCGGACGGTCACCTTGGCCTCGAAGCCGGAGCCCCAGTCGGCGGAGACGGCGTACGTGGCGGTGGCCGGAGTGGCGGCGGAAGCCGTCCCGATCCCCAGCGGCACCAACAGCGCCGCCGCGGCGATCAAGGACCCGAATGTCATTCGACGCAAGGGTTGCTCCTGGTCAGATAGGGCGAACCAAACTAATAGGAAAGTTTCCTATGAATTAACCGGGAGCGTAAGGTTCATCGTGGACCAGGGTCAATGACCGATGGTTACGGTTAATCCACACTTAAGCCCCTGCTAAGCCTCGGATCAGTGCAAGGTGGGTGTGTGCTCTCCTTCACGGCCGCCCGGGAGGCCGCCCGCCAGGTCCGGCGCGCCGAACGCGGCCGCGACGCGATCCGCACCGTACGGCCGCGCGGCGTCGGGGTCTTCCGGGCGAGGGCGCCCCTGGCCGTGGTGCTCTACGCCGCCTCCCGCGAAGGCCGGCTGGTCTGGCAGGGCCCCGACCGGTTCGCCCTGCTGGAACCGCCGCAGGACGACATGCGCGGCCACCGCCCCCGGGGCTGGCTGCGCGCGATCGACCGGCAGTGGGAGTTCGTCCTGTTCTTCGGGCCTCCCGCGGTGGCGATGCTGCTCGGGCTGATCGTGGGGCTGGCGGGGCTGTACGTGAGCTCCGGGGTGCTACTGCTCGCCGCCATGGTGCTGCTGCTCGCCGCCATGCTGTACGTGACCGCGGTCATGACGCTCGGTCTCGGTGTCCTGCTGCTGGGCGGGCTCAGGTGGCTGGCGGCCCGGCCGGTCAGCGAAGGCGACTCCATGAAAGCCGGCGTGCGTTTCGTGCACTGGACCATGCCGCTGTGCCACTGCCCGGACGACGCACGGGCCCCCGCCCTGCTCGCCACCGTCGCCGAGCGGGTGCGGCGGCTGATGGAGAACAAGATCGACAGGTCTGCCGAGAGCCTGGGCGGGGTCGCGGCGCGGGTCCAGATCGTCGAACCGCTGGTGTGCGTGCTGAGCGGGGCGACCACCGCGGGGGCCGAGGCCGCGATCATGGCCATGTCCACCAGCGCCTCCTCCGGCGTGTCCGATCATCATGCCGGGATCACCTTCCTGACCGCCGGGGCGAGTGCCCGGCTCCGGCGGCCGAAACTGGCCGAATCCGGGGGCGCGCTCCTGCTCTACACGGTCGGGGTCGCCATGATCGTGGTGGTCGAGGCCCTCGGGACTTATCCGGAGGAATTGGAAGCCTGCCGGCCGCGCGGCGACTGCGCCGGGCGGCCGGCGACATTCGGCACGGCACTGCTCTGGTTCGGTTACCGCCTCGCCTTCCAGAACCCGCCGGGCATCTTCCCCGCCACCGCCCAGAGCTGGGCGTTCGGCTGGGCGAACGGGCTGCTCGGGCTCATGTTCGTGCTGGTGGCGGGGGTCACGATGTGGCGGGCCGGAGCGGCGCGCAAGGAGCGGCGCACCGACTTCGAGAAGGACATCGACGCTGTGCTGAGCACCTCCACGGTCCTGCTGCTCGTCGTCACACCGGTGGAGCGCGACGCCGTCATACGCGCCGCCCGCGAACTCACCGGCACCGAGCCGATCCGCCGCCACCTCGACCACCACACCGCCCTCGACCTGGGAGTGGTGCGCGGAGCCCGGGTGCTGCTGGCGCGGAGCCGACCCGGCGTACTGGAGCCGGGCGCGGCCACGCTGACCGCGCAGTCCCTGATCGACCAGCTGAACCCGGACTATCTCCTGCTCACCGGGACCTGCTCCGGGCTTCGCGAGGACCGGCATCGGCTGGGCGACGTCCTGATCTGCACTCAGCTGCGCGCGATGGACCACAAGAAAGTGATCGACTATCAGTGGGGGCAGGCGGCCGAGATTCCGCGCGGCGACCGGGTGAGCCCGTCGGTGACCCTGCTGAACCGCTGTGAGAGCGCCCGGCTGGAACCGGGCGTGCCCGGCGTGCACTCCGGCCTGATCCTGTCCGGGAACACCCACCTCGACTCCGCCGCCCTGCGGGATCGGATGGCCGCCGCGGAACCGGACGCGATCGGCGTCGAGATGGAGGGCGCGGGCGTGTACGCGGCCGCCGCCAAGGGCAAGGTGGACTGGATCGTGGTCAAGGCGATCAGCGACTGGGGCACCGGCAGGACCGAGGAGAACCACGCGCTGGCCGCCCGCAACGCGGCCGAGTTCGTCGCCGACGTCCTGGCCGGCGGCGGCCTGGACCGCCCACCGCTCCGGGCCTAGCCTGACCCGGCTGGTACCTCACATGGCCGGGCCTCAGCCGGCCGGGCCGCGAGCGGGGTCGAAGACGTCCAGGATGTCGATGACGTACGTGACGAACACGCCCTGGGGGACGATGACGCCGCCCGTCGTACTGGTGAAGCCGGGCTTGGGCGGGGCCACCAGCAGGACCCGGCTGCCGGCCGGGACGCCGGTGAGGCCCGCCACCCAGCCCGGTGGCACGGAGTTCTCCGCGAGCAGGAAGCCGTTGGGGCCGCCCCGGGCGTAGGAGGCGTCGGTGGGGGTGGTGGCGCCCCAGGGAGTCGTGACGTACTGGACCACCACGGTGGAGCCCGGCTTGGCCGGGGGGCCGGAGCCGCGGCGGAGGGTGCGGACGGTGAGCGCCCGGGGCGGGCTCTTCGGGAAGCTGCTGGGGAAGGGCGGGAAGCCGCCGACCACGGGGAGGGTGGGGCCCGCGTCGGTGGGCGTCCGCACGTGCCGGGCGTTGGCGGTCGGCGCGTACCCGCCGATGATGTCGAAGACGATGACCAGGGTCTCCGACGGGGAGACGCCCGAGGGGGCCATGCCGGCCGGGCCGAAGCCCTGGGCGGCCGGGCTCACCAGGGTGACCCTGCTGCCCGCCCGGCGGCCGACGAGCGCGGCGGCCCAGGTGCCGGAGACGTGCTGCCCGTCCAGGGTGACGGTGGTGGGCTGCCTGAGATCGTGCGTGCTCATGTACGGCCTGCCGTCCCGCCACAGCCGGATGTCGGCATGGGTGACGACGACCTGGCCCTCGCGTACGACCGGGCCCCGGCCCTCGGCGAGGACCTCGACGACGGGAGCGGCGGGCGGCGGACCGGACGGGAGCACCACCGTCGGCCTGGTGCCGAAGTCGCCGGTGACCGAGAGGGCGGTCCCGGGCGTTCCGTGGATCTGCCCGCAGCCGGACAGCAGCGAAACCACCGAGACCACGAAAGGCAGCAACCGGCGCACCCGTCGATCATCCGAGCGGTGCGCCGGTCGATGTGCCACCCACGGGCGGGCTTGCCCGAAGCGTTGCCCGCCGATATCGGTTCCCTGAGGAACAACGTGGCCGAGACGCCACGCGAAGGAATTCAACGCGCCACGGGGACGCGGTCAGATGGAACTGAGGCGGCCGGGCCGAGCACCGGAGCGCTTCGGCCGGGACGTGTTTACTTGAGCCGCGCGGAGACCGCGGGAGCGGCGGCCTTGGCGGCCGGTGTCCTCTGCTCCTTCTCCAGGAGGTTCAGGGGGCAGGCGGCCTCACGGCCGGGCGAGGAAACGCACGGGAGCAACACCGGCAGGCCGGTTCCGGTGCCGGTCGTGGTGGTGCCGGTGACCGCGGTGGTGTTCAGGACGGCGGCGTGGCCCACGGTGAGGTCGGCGGCGTTGGTGCCGAGCACGCTGACGTGGATGGCGTTGATGTAACCGCTGGCCGCGACCGGGTTGTACTGGTAGGTCGTACGGCCGGGGGCGAGGGTGCCGGTGCCGTTCGGGTTGGTGGTGACCTGCTCGTTGGTGGTGACGATGCCGAGCGGAGCGCCGAACGGGGTGGGGACCTCCACGCCGAAGTTGGCGGGCCACTTGGCCGGGATGTCGACGACCTTGGTGCCGAAGCTGGCGACGTAGCCGTGCGCGAAGTTGCCGGCGAACTCGACCGGCTTGCCGGGGACGGACCGGGCCGACACCGCGATGCCCTCGACGTGCACCCGCAGCGGCGAGGAGTCGCGCAGTTCGCTCCAGGCCGGCGCCGAAGCCGGACGGAGCGGCTTGATCGTGTTGAAGAGACCGCCGAGGGCGCCCGCGGCCGAGGTCAGGAAGTTGAAACCGGGGATGGTCGGCAGGCCGACGTCGATCATCCCGCCACCGGCCTCCGCGTACGCGGCGCACGGGGTCGCCACGTCCTCGGCGCTGATCTCCTTGCCGGGCAGCGCGTTGCCGATGGCTTTGGCGTAGACGGCGTTGCCCTGGCCGAAGGAGAGGCCCGAGGTGAGCCGGGTCGGGTCGGGGATCTTCAGGTCGACCAGGCCCTTGCCGCCCGCGGTCTTCCTGGCCTGGCCGTACTCGGGGTAGTGGGCCTGGAACAGGGTGGTGTTGACGACGCCGCCCAGGCCCTTGAGGCGGGCGATCCAGGCGTCGGACTGCACGCAGCCGGGCAGGGCCAGGACCGTGCCCCAGTTGGAGACGTCCCTGGGGTCTCCACGCATCACCTCGGGCGCGCCGGGGACCGGAGCCTCGGGCCCGTTGTCGGCCCGAGCGCCCGGCGCCACGCTCATGATCATCCCGGCGGCGACGACCGCGGTCAGGGCGCCCGCGCGCCGGAAGTAGACGTGACCTCGCATGAGGTAGCACTCCTCTTATCAGGAAATATCCGGTACTCGTGGAATTCGATATCCCGCCGAAAATACGGCCGAGATACTTTCCAACCCGGACATCACCCCGAAAGAGTGCAGTCGAACCCTAATGCACGCTAACAAACGCCAAGGTCATTCATTTCGCTTATTTAATTAGATGTCGGAAATTTCCGATTTGTGCAGGAGCCAGACGGCGCCCAGGGGCGGCACCCGGAGGTGCGCCGAGTACGGCAGCCCGTGGTGCGGATCCTCCTCCGCGACGACCTCGCCGAGGTTGCCGATGCCGCTCCCCGCGTACTCGTACGCGTCGGTGTTGACGACCTCTTCCCAGCGTCCCGGCAGGGGCAGCCCGAGATGGTAGTCCTCGTGCGGTCCCCCGGAGAAGTTGGCCACACAGGCCAGGGCCGAGCCGTCCGCGCCGTACCTGAGGAAGGAGAAGACATTGCCCGAGGCGTCGTCGGCGTCGATCCAGCGGAATCCGTCGGGGGTGAAATCCTGCGAATAGAGGGCGGGCGTCGCCGCGTACACCCGGTTCAGGTCGCGGACGAGGCGCTGCACGCCCTGGTGGAAGTCGAAATCGAGCACCCACCAGTCGAGGCCGCGCGATTCCGACCATTCCGAGCCCTGGCCGAACTCGCCGCCCATGAACAGCAGCTGCTTGCCCGGGTGCGCCCACATGAAGGCGTAGAGCGCGCGCAGGTTCGCGAACCGCTGCCATTCGTCGCCGGGCATCTTGCCCAGCAGGGAGCCCTTCAGGTGCACCACCTCGTCGTGCGAGAGCGGTAGCACGAAGTTCTCCGAGTAGGCGTACATCAGCGAGAAGGTGAGCTGGTGGTGGTGGTACTGGCGGAACACCGGCTCGTGCTTGAGGTAGGCGAGCGTGTCGTGCATCCAGCCCATGTTCCACTTGAAGCCGAAGCCGAGCCCGCCGAGGTGCACCGGCCGGGACACCCCGGGCCAGGCGGTGGACTCCTCCGCGATCGTCACGATCCCGGGGGCCTCCCGGTAGGCGAGCGTGTTCATCTCCTTGAGGAACTCGATCGCGTCCAGGTTCTCCCTGCCGCCGTAGATGTTCGGCTTCCACTCGCCCTCGCGGCGCGAGTAGTCCAGGTAGAGCATGGAGGCCACCGCGTCCACCCGCAGGCCGTCGATGTGGAACTCGCGCAGCCAGTAGACCGCGTTGGCGACCAGGAAGTTGCGCACCTCGTTGCGGCCGAAGTCGAAGACGTACGTGCCCCAGTCGGGGTGTTCGCCGCGTTCGGGGTCGGCGTGCTCGTAGAGGGGTGTGCCGTCGAAGCGGGCCAGCGCCCAGTCGTCCATCGGGAAGTGCGCGGGCACCCAGTCGACGATCACGCCGACGCCGGCCTGGTGCAGGGTGTCGACCAGGTACCGGAAGTCGTCGGGACTGCCGAAGCGGGAGGTCGGGGCGTAGTACGAGGTCACCTGGTAACCCCAGGAGCCGCCGAACGGGTGCTCCGCGACCGGCATGAACTCGACGTGGGTGAAGCCCATCTCCTTGACGTACGCGGTGAGTTGTTCCGCGAGGTCGCGGTAGGAGAGGCCGGGCCGCCACGAGCCGAGGTGGACCTCGTAGGTGCTCATCGGCGAGGCCAGCGCGTCCCGGGCGGACCGGTCGGCCAGCCACTCCTCGTCCTGCCAGACATATTCGGATCTGTCGACAACCGAGGCGGTCTGCGGGGGAATCTCCGTACGCCGGGCCATCGGGTCGGCCTTGGCCCGCCACACCCCGTCCACCCCGAGGATCTCGAACTTGTACGTCGAGCCGGCCGCCACCTCGGGGACGAACAGCTCCCACACCCCGGCCCGCCCCAGCGAGCGCATCGGGTGGCCGCCGCCGTTCCAGTGGTTGAAGTCGCCGATCACCCGCACGCCGAGCGCGTTGGGCGCCCAGACGGCGAAAGCCGTACCCTGCTCGCCGTCGTGTTCGAGGACCCGCGCGCCGAGCACCTCCCAGAGCCGCTCGTGCCGCCCCTCCCCGATCAGGTGCAGGTCCACCTCGCCCAGCGTCGGCCAGTGCCGGTACGGATCACCCGACTCGTACGGCTCGCCGCCCGCGTACGTCACCCGGATCCGGTACGCCGGGATCTTGTCCAGCCCCGGCAGCACCACCTCGAACACGCCGAAGGCGACATGCCGCAGCTCGTACGCGGAGCCGTCGACCAGGCACTCGACCTTCTCCGCGAACGGCCGCAGCACCCGGATGGCGATGCCGTCACCGGTCAGGTGCCCTCCGAGGATCGAATGCGGATCGTGGTGCGCACCTCCCGCCAGCCGGTCCAGTTCCCTGCGTGTCTGGTCGCTCACGCTGCCTCAACTCCTCGCCTTACCCGCCGCCGCTCCTACCCTGCCCCAGAACCTTCCGCACACCCACCCCCCGCGCCCGAAAGATTCACTTCACTGGCCGGGATCCGCCGGGTGAACCCGGCTACAGTGGGCGACGTTTGATCATTCGGGAGGAACGGCCGTGACCCGATACCGTTACGCAGTCCTCGCCCTGATCCTCGCGGGCGGCTTCCTCATGCTCGTCGCCGCCACCATGAGCCGCGGCTATCTCTACATGAGCGAGGTCGGCCGCTCGCCGGACCTCGGGGTGATCCGCAACGCGGTCGCCGCCCTGCTGATCGTCTGGGCCGTCTGGCACGTCGTGCGCGGTCCGGCCAAGACCGTGCCGAAGCTCTCCTCGCCGCTGCTGACCGGCGGCGTGGACGGTCTGCGGCGGGCGCTCTACTGCCTGGCCGCGGTGCAGCTGGCGTACGCGATCGTGCGGCCGATCACGCTCTCGATCTTCCTTGCGGGAGTGGAGACGGCCGTGACCGCGGTGGTCGTCGTGCTCTTCCACCGCGTGCTCCGCTCCTCCACCCCGTACCGCTGGATCACGACGATCATCGGCGTGCTGGGCGTGCTGTCCAGGGGCGCGCTGATCGGCGTGCGCTGGTTCGGCGTCCCCACGCCGCTGGAGCCGGAGGTGATCTCGCTCGCGGCCGGGCTGGCGCCCGCCCTCTGGCTGATCCTGATCCTCGTCGCGCAGCACCGGGACGGCCGCTGGACCTGGCGGGCGCTGTGGCCCGGCTGGGCGACCCTGGTCGTGCTGGGTCTCCTGCCCCTGGTGCTGGTCGGCCCCGACGCCCTCTACCGGCTGATCGTGTCGTCCGATCTGGCCATCCAGCTGATCTCCACGCTCTACTACACCAACGTCTTCGGCGCGGTCTGGGCCGTACGGTCGGCGCACGGGCTAGCCGACGGCGCGGTAGCGGGAGCGCAGCCGGACCAGGGGGGCCCTGGCGGCGTCGACGTAGTCGACCGCGAGCACGGCGGCCAGGAAGAGGGTGTGGTCGCCGGCCGGGACGACCCGGGTGGTCTCGGCCTCAAGGGCGGCGACGCCGCCGTCGATGAGCAGCGCCTCGGAGGCGACCCCCCGGTGGTGGGGGGTGCCCGCGAGCAGTAGCCGCGCGCCGGGGCGGCCGGGGGTGGCGAAGCGGGAGGCGATGGCCTGCTGGCCGTCGGCGAGCAGGGTGGCCGCCCAGCGGTCCTGGCGGAGCAGGAGTTCGGCCAGGTAGCTGGAGGAGGTCAGGCTGACCAGGATCAGCGGGGGCTGCGCGGAGACCGAGAGCAGCGTGCTGACCGTGTTGCCGACGTCGTCGCGGCCGTCCTTGACGGTGACCACGGCCACGCCGCCGGCCAGTTGCGCCATCGCCTCGGTGAACTCGCTCACCGGAGAACCCTAGCCCTCACCTGCGAGGGCCAGGGTTCCGGGGAGTGCTAGACCAGGCCGTTCTGGGTCAGCCAGTCCTTGGCGACGACCGGCGGGTCGTCCTTGTCGACCGCGACCCGCTTCATCATGTCGAGCAGGCCCTGGGTGGTGAGCTTGGCCGAGATCGCGTCCAGCGTGGTGCGCACGGTGTCGTCCACGCCGGCCTTGTTCACGAGCGGGGTCACGTTCTCGGCCGCGAACGCGCTCTTGTTGTCCTGGAGCGAGACCAGGTCGTTGAGGATGATCTTGGGGTCGGTGGTGAAGACGTTGCCGACCTGGATGGTGCCGCTCTTGATCGCGTCGGCGGTGGTGGCGCCGGTGGGCTCCCAGGCCTTGAACTCCAGGCCGTACACGGTCTTGAAGTTCTCCTCCTGGCGGTCCTTGAACTCCGGCGGGCCGCCCACGACGAAGTCCTTCGACACCTTGGCCAGGTCCTCGATGGTGGTGAGGCTGTTCTTGGTGGCGGTCTCCTTGGTGACCGTCAGGGAGTTGTTGTCCTCGGCGGCCGACGGGGTGAGGATCTCCAGCTCGGGCGGGAGGGCGGTCTTCAGCGCGGCCACCACGTCAGCGGTGCTCTTGGCGGTGGCGTTCTTGTCCACGAAGCCCAGCAGCGAGCCGACGTACTCCGGCAGCACGGTCAGGCCGCCGCTCTTGATCTGGTCGTAGACGACCTCGCGGCTGCCGATGTTGGGCTTCTCCGTCACGGTCACGCCCTTGGCCGTCAGGGCCTGGGCGTAGATGGAAGCCAGCAGCACGCTCTCGGGGAAGTCGAACGAGCCGACGGTCACGGCGGCGGGCGCGGAACCTCCCGAGCTGGCCGGCGGCGCGGACGGCGTGGCCTGGCTGAGCGGGTCGGATCCGCCCCCGCACGCGGACAAGGCGAACACCGCGGCGACCGCGGTGAGGATGAGGCGTTTCATCAAGGATCCCTTCACAATCGGGAGGTAAAGGAGACATTACCGGACCTGGCGCACCCCCGGGGAGACGACCACCCGGTTGAGCAGTGCGAAGCCGAACTGCACGGCCAGCGCCAGCAGCACGACCAGGACCGCTCCCCCGAAGACACTCGGATAGTCCTTCGTGGCCAGACCGTCGATGATGTAGCGCCCCAGCCCGCCCAGACCCACGTACGCGGCGACCGTGGCCGTGGCCACCACCTGGATCGCGGCCAGCCGCAGCCCCAGCAGGATCAGCGGCAGCGCGACCGGCACCAGGGCCCGGAACAGCACCTGCCGCCCGCGCAGGCCCATGCCGTACGCGGCGTCGCGCAGGTCCCGGTCCACGCCCCGGACACCCTCGTACGTGTTGACCAGGATGGGCGGGATCGCCAGCGCCACCAGCGGGATGAGCACCGGCCAGATCGTGCCGACCCCGATCAGCAGCACGACCAGCACCAGCAGGCCCAGGGTCGGCAGCGCGCGGGCGGCGTTGGCCGACAGGACCACCAGCACCGCGCCCCGGCCGGTGTGCCCGACCCACAGCCCGAGCGGCAGCGCGATGAGCGCCGCGATCAGGAAGGCCAGCACGGAGAACTCGACGTGCTGGAGCAGCCGGACCGGGATGCCGTCCGGGCCCGACCAGTTGTCCGGGTTCCCGAAGAAGTCGATCAGCCAGTTCACGCCGACCTCCTCGCCCGCGACCACGGCGTCAGCAGCCGTTGCAGCGCGATCAGGAGCAGGTCGGCGAAGACGGCCAGCAGCACGATGAGCGCGATGCCGACCACGATGGGGGTGTAGAACTGGCGCTGCCAGCCGTCGGTGAACAGCGCGCCCAGGCCGCCCTGGCCGATCAGGGCGCCCACGCTGACCAGGCTGATGCTGGCCACGGTGGCCACCCGTACGCCGGCCAGGACCACCGGGGTGGCGATCGGCAGCTCGACGAGGACCAGCCGCCGCAGCGGCCGGAAGCCCATCGCGGTGGCCGACTGCCGGACGTGGTCGGGCACCGAGGTCATGCCGTCCACCACGGCCGGGATCAGCACGGCCAGCGAGAACAGGGTCAGCGGGATGATCACGGTGGTCTGGGTGAGGCCGGTCACCGACAGCAGGATGGAGAACAGGGCCAGCGACGGCATCGCGTACACGATGTTCATCACGCCGGTGACCGGCTGGTAGAGCAGCCGCCAGCGGGCGCAGGCCAGGCCGAGCGGCAGCGCCAGGACCAGGCCGAGGACCACCGGTACGAACGCCATCACGACGTGGTTCTCCAGCAGGGTCCTGATCGCCAGCGGGCTCCCGTTGTCCCAGTTCCTGGCGATCCAGTCCCAGCGGACGAGCGGCTCATCCACGGGCCGCCCCCGGCCCGCCCGAGATCGCCCCGTCCAGCGCCTCCCTGGCGAGCACCCCGAGCACCTTGCCGTCGCCGTCCACCGCGACCGCGATCCCGTTCGCCGACAGCAGCGACGCGTCCAGCGCCGCCCGCAGCGAGTCCGTCCCCGGATTGAAACTCCCGTACGGCTGGAGCCCGTCGTCCGACTTCCACCCCACCGGCTTGCCGTCCTCCAGCACGAGCTCCGGCGGCGGCGGGCTGAGCTCGACGCCGGCGGCCGGGATGAACGACAGCCGGCGGATGCCCCGGTCGCGGCCGAGGAACTCACGCACGAAGTCGTCGGCGGGCTCGCTCAGCAGCGTGGCCGGGTCGCTGAACTGGGCCAGATGCCCGCCCACCCGGAACACCGCGACCGTGTCGCCCAGCTTGACCGCCTCGTCGATGTCGTGCGTGACGAACACGATGGTCTTGTGCAGTTCGGACTGGAGCCGCAGCAGTTCCTCCTGCAGGCTCATCCGGACGATCGGGTCCACGGCGCTGAACGGCTCGTCCATCAGCAGCACCGGCGGATCGGCGGCCAGCGCCCTGGCCACCCCCACCCGCTGCTGCTGCCCGCCGGACAGCTGGAACGGGTACCGCCGGGCCAGCTTGGCGTCGAGCCCGACCCGTTCGAGCAGCTCCATGGCCCGCGCCCGCGCCTTCTTCCGGTCCCAGCCCAGCAGGTACGGCACCGTGGCGATGTTGTCCACGATCCGCCGGTGCGGGAACAGCCCGGCCTGCTGGATCACGTAGCCGATGCCGCGGCGCAGCGTGGACGGCTCGATCTGCTTGACGTCCTGCCCGTCCAGCAGGATGCGGCCCTGGGTGGCGTCGATCATCCGGTTGATCATGCGCAGCGAGGTCGTCTTGCCGCAGCCGGACGGCCCCACGAAGACGGTGATCGTCCCGCTCGCCGCCTCCAGGCTGAGGTTGTCCACAGCCACGGTCCCGTCCGCGTAACGCTTGGTGACACCGTCAAATGTGATCACTCGTGACCTCTTGGTATGGCCGGTCCCGGCACCTGATCTCCTCGGTCAGCCTACGAGGAGGCTGTCAGTTCTGTCGCGTACGGCAACTGAATTGGAACTTCTAAATGATCTATCCATATGCCGTCCCAAATATCCAATCAAAAAGAACCGCTATATAGTGCGCCGAAGGTCCCGGCCTTGGCATGATTGCTCCTACGATCCGTCCACAGGAACCCCAGAGGTACCGGCCGTGACACAACCGCTCACCGGTCATCGCACGCGCAGCGACCTGATCGCAGAGCTCTACGAGCGTCACGCCGCCGGGCTGTTCGCGTACTGTCACGATCAGCTCGGTGAGACCGCCTCCGCCGCCGACGCCCTGGTGGCCGTGCTCACCAGCGTCCCCGGCAACGAGCCGCAGCGTGCCGCCCTGTACGCGCTCGCCCGCCGCGAGATCTACCGCCGCGACGTCAGCTATGCCCTGCCCGCCGTCGACTCGGTGGCCGACCCCGCGACCGCGCTGATCGAGCGCGTCTTCCGGGACATCCGGCCGCACCAGCGCGAAGTGCTGCTGCTCTCGGCGGTCTGCGGGCTGAACGTCAACGAGCTCTCCTGGGTGCTCGACGTCGCCGTCGACACCGCCACCGAGCTGGCCACCAGCGCCAGGAACCGTTTCGGGCAGACCCTCGGGACCGCCGTCACGGCCGCCCGCGAGGCTCCGTTCGTCCCGGCGGACGTGGCCGAGATCTACGACGCCATCGGCGTCGCCCCGATCGAGGACGTGCTGGCGCGGCTGCCCTGGCGGCAGCCCGCCCACAGTGTGCGCCACCGCGTGCTGTCCTCGCTCCCTTTCGAGGAGCCGTCGGCGGCCAAGCCCCCTGGAGTCATCACTAAGAAGCTGTGGCCGACCACACCGGTGTGGCCGCTGCCGTTGAAGGACCCGGACGAGGTCAGCAACGCCTGCGTGGTGCAGGCCGAGGAGCTGACGGAGCCGAAGGACGCCATCCAGCCGGGAGCGCAGCGGCGGCGGCACGAAGCGGTGACCGAGCCGATGCCGCGGCTGCGCGGTTCCATCATGCGAGTGCTGGCGGACACCTATCCGCGGCGCAGGCGGCCGGGGTCGATGCCGGCCCGGCCGGTGGACCAGGTGGAGGCGCTGGTCGAGGAAGGGCTGGCGACCTTCAACAGGATGGAGCCGTTCGACGGCTTCACCCCGACGGAGGCCGACCCCGAGCCCGAGCAGCCCGTGGCGGCCGCCGTCGAACCGGTCACCGAGCCGGTCGTCGAAGAGCCGAAAGCGGTCGTCACGCAGCCGCTCCGCAGAAGGCCGGTCGTCCGGGACGCGATCCGCAAGCCCGAACGGCAGGGCGACCTGAAGGTCGCCGGTCAGAAGATCGAGAAGCCCGCGAAAGCGGAACCGGCCGAGAAGCCCGGGACAGTCGAGCAGGTGGAACCGGACGAGATGGTCCTCGTCGAGCCGATCCGCATCGAGGCCACCCTGCCCGTACGGGACGACGACGATCTCCCCACCGGCACGACCACGGTGGACGACACGCCCAGCGCGCTGGCGCGAGCCGTACAGGCGGGCATGGAGCACGAGCGGCCGAAGAGGCCGGAGCGGAAGCGGAAGGTCAAGCCGGCCAAGCAGCCGGCCGACCGGCACTACGACTGGCTCTGGGAGCTGGTCGGGTTCGCGATCTGCCTGGCCATCGCGCTGCTGGTGTTCTTCTCGGTGCCGACGCTGGTGACGCCCTGACGATCAGGGGGTCGTTCAGTCGGCGGCGCCGAGGACCAGGCCGCTGGTGGGCACGCCCGTGCCCGCGGTGACCAGGATGTTCGTCACGCCGGGGACCTGGTTGACCGAGGTGCCCCGGATCTGGCGCACGGCTTCGGCGATGCCGTTCATGCCGTGGATGTAGGCCTCGCCGAGCTGGCCGCCGTGCGGGTTGACGGGCAGGTGGCCGTCGATCTCGATGCCGCCGTCGCGGATGAAGTCCTTGGCCTCGCCGCGCGCGCAGAACCCCAGTTCCTCCAGCTGCGTCAGGACGAACGGGGTGAAGTGATCGTAGAGAATCGCCGCCTGCATATCCGACGGCGACAGACCCGAAATTTCCCACAATTTGCGGCCGACCACGCCCATCTCGGCTAGGCCGGTCATGTCGTCGCGGTAGTAGCTGGTCATCATCATCTGGCCCGCGCCGGCGCCCTGGGCGGCGGCTTTGATCATCGCGGGGGTCCTGCGCAGGTCGCGGGCGCGTTCCGCCGAGGTCACCACCAGGGCCACGGCGCCGTCGCTCTCCTGGCAGCAGTCGAGCAGGTGCAGCGGCTCCACGATCCACTTCGACGCCTGGTGGTCGGCCAGGGTGATCGGCCGCTGGTAGAACCAGGCCGCCGGATTGTTCGCGGCGTGCCGCCGCATGGCCACCGCGACCCGCCCGAAGTCCTCGGACTTGACGCCGTACCGGTGCATGTAGCGCTGCGCGAACATGGCCACCCACGCCGCCGGCGTCATCAGCCCGTACGGCACGTGCCAGCTCATCTCCAGGCCCTGCGAGGACGGCTCCCCGCCGAGCCCGGCGTTCGGCTGCCCGAACCGCTGGCCGGAGCGTTCGTTGAAGGCCCGGTAGCAGACGACCACCTCGGCCGCGCCGGTGGCCACGGCCATCGCGGCGTGCGCGACCGTGCCGCAGGCCGCGCCGCCGCCGTAGTGCACCCGGGAGAAGTAGGTCAGGTCGCCGATGCCGACCTCGCGGGCGAGCGCGATCTCCTGGTTGGCGTCCTGGGTGTAGGTGACCAGGCCGTCCACGTCGGCGGGGGCGAGCCCGGCGTCGTCCAGGGCGGCGAAGACCGCCTCGGCGGCCAGTTGCAGCTCGGACCTGCCGGAGTTCTTGGAGAACTCGGTCGCGCCGATGCCGACGAGTGCCGTGCCAGCCATGGAAACCCTCTCAGTGGCTACCGAACTACAGGGTGAAGCGGACCGTCCCGGTCGCGTGCGGGCCCAGGGAGACCATGCCGCGCACGTCGACCACGCAGGTGTCGCCGTCCCGCTCGGCGACGGCGCCGCTGAAGGTCAGGGTGTCCCCCGCGTACGCCGGGACGCCGAGTTTGACGTTGATGCCCCGGATCAGCGCCTCCGGCCCCGCCCAGTCGGTGACGAAGCGCTCCACCAGGCCCATCGTCGTCAGGATGTTGAGGAAGATGTCCTGCGAGCCCTGGGCGCGGGCGATCTCGGTGTCGTGGTGGACCGGGGTGAAGTCGCGGGTGGCCAGCGCGGTCGAGATGATCATGGTCGGGGTGAGCGGGATGACCAGCTCGGGAAGCGTGGTGCCGACGGCCATCTCAAGCGTTCGCATCAGGACTCCCCGGTGTCCACATGGGCAGGATCAGCTCGTCGTCCATCGCCTGGAACACCACCCGGACGGGCATGCCGATCTCCACCTCCGCTGGCGCGCGGTCGACCACGTTCCCCACGATCCGTACCCCTTCCGGAAGTTCCACAACAGCGACGGCGAAAGGTGTCTCGCGGCCCGGAACGGGCGGGTGGTGGTGCACGACGTAGCTGTAGACCGTGCCGGTGCCGGCCGCCACCGCGTACGTGCGCTCGGTGGAGCGGCACGACGGGCAGACCGGTCCCGGCGGATGCCGCAGTTCGCCGCAGTCGCCGCACTTCTGGATCCGGAGCTCACCGCTCCTGGCACCCTCCCAGAAGAAGGCCGTGTCCCTGTTCACCGCGGGTCTCAGGGGGTACGGCTTCCGCTCCTCGGAGGGGCATCTTTCCTCCCGGGGGCGGAACTTAAGCAACCTGAAGATCATTTCGGCGACCGGTTTGTCCTGTGCGTACCACGTGACATTCCAGGTCACGAAATATCCGTCACCGAGCGCAGTCTTCTTCAGGCCGGACAGATCGCTCATCCTCGTGGTGGAGGTGAGGTGCTCGCCGGGGACGAGGTGGCGGTGGTAGGTGTGCTCGCAGTTGGTGGCGACCACGCCGGTGAAACCCCGCTCGTCGAGCGCCTCGAACATGTCGTCCAGGGGGAGGCGGGGGCGGTCCCCGCGCTTCAGCCCGTCCATGCTCCAGACCTGGATCATGGCGGGCGGCGCGATCGCGTCGGGCCCCTGGTAACGCGGGTTGGCGTCCCCCATCGCCTCGGCCCAGTGCTTGATCATCGTACGGTCGACCGGGCTGGGCGTGAGCAGTCTCGGCCCTTCACCCTGCGCGATGATCTTGTCCGCCAGCTCGCGCAGGGCCCGCTCGTGGCCCTCGGCCTCCTGCGTGCCCGTCATCGGGGCGGCCTCGGGAGTCCCAGGCCGAGCATGGCGATCAGCTCGCGCTGGACCTCGTTGACGCCGCCGCCGAAGGTGAGCACGATGCCGCCCTTGACGCCGCGGTCGACGCGGTCGATCAGCTCGCGGGTCTCCTCGTCGGCCGGGTCGCCGAACCGGGCGAGCGTCTCGCCGACGATCCGGCCCACGTCCTGCATGCGCTCCGAACCGTAGATCTTGGTGGCGGAGGCGTCGGGGGCGCCCAGCCAGCCGAGGTCCATGTTGGCCGCGACCTGCCAGTTCAGCAGCTCATTGGTCCTGAAATATGCGTAGATCTGGGCCAGCGCCCGGCGTACGGCCGGCTGTTCGATCGCCCCCGAGTTCCGCGCCCACCGCTCGAACCTCAGGTACGTGTGCGCGATGTTGCCCGCGGGACCCAGCGTCACCCGTTCGTGGTTGAGCTGGTTCACGATCAGGTCCCAGCCCTTGTTCTCCTCCCCGACCACCATGCCCGCCGGCACCCGTACGTCGGAGTAGTAGGTCGAGTTGGTGTGGTGGCGGCCGTCCATGGTGACGATCGGCGTCCACGAGTACCCGGGGTCGTCGGTGGAGGCGATCATCATCGTGATGCCCCGGTGCTTCTTCGCCCCCGGATCCGTCCGTACGGCCAGCCAGATGTACTGCGCGTAGTGTGCGCCCGAGGTGAAGATCTTCTGCCCGTTGACGACGTAGTGGTCGCCGTCCCTGACCGCGGTGGTGCGCAGGGACGCCAGGTCGGTGCCCGCGCCCGGTTCGCTGTAGCCGATGGCGAAATGGCACTCTCCGGCGAGGATGCGCGGCAGGAAGAAGTCCTTCTGCTCGGGCGTGCCGTACTGCATCAGGGTCGGGCCGACCGTCTGCAGCGTGATGATCGGGTACGGCACCTCGGCGCGGGCGATCTCGTTGGCGAAGATCTGCTGCTCCAGGGGGCCGTAGCCGCGTCCGCCGTACTCGGTGGGCCAGCCCATGCCGAGCATGCCGTCCCGGCCGAGGCGGCGGCAGTGCGCCATGTACGCCGCGCCGAACGGATCCTTGGCGATCTCGGCGCGGTCCTCGGCGGTGAGGCAGGTCCTGAAGTATTCGCGGAGTTCGTCGCGCAGGGCCTGCTGCTGGGCGGTGAGTTCGATGAACATCAGACCAGGGCTCCGATCAGGTCCAGCTGGGCCTCCACGCCGCCGAGCTGGTGGGCGGCGTGTTTGCCCCAGGCGAAGTAGCGGTGCAGCGGGTAGCTGACATCGAGGCCGATGCCGCCGTGCAGGTGCTGGCAGGTGTAGAGGGCGCGCAGCGCGGAGTCGGTGGTGTGCAGGGCCGCGATGGCCAGGTCCTCGTCGGCGGGCAGCCCCTGCGCGAGCCGCCAGGCGCCCGACCAGACGGCCACGTCGAGCGCGCGCCCGGCGATGTAGACGTCGGCGATCTGCACCGTCACCGCCTGGAACTCGGCGAGGGCGCGGTCGAACTGGCGGCGGGTCTTGATGTACTCGGTGGTCAGCTTGAGCGCGCCGGAGAGCACCCCGGAGGCGGTGGCGGTGATCGCGACGAGGGCGTTGCGCCGGAGCGCGTCGCACGCTTCCGCACCTCCCACCGGCTGACCGGGGGCGCCGTCGAGGGTGATCACCGCGCCGGGCTCGCCGGTGGCCAGCGGCATGTCCGTGATCTCCGCGTCCGCCGGGTCCACGAGGTAGAGGCGGGTCTGCGTGCCGTCGGTGGCGGAGACCAGGACGCCGGCGGACTCGCGGGCGTACGAGACGAGGGTCTTGCGGCCGGTGAGGCGGTCGCCGGTGGCCGTGGTTTCCGGGGGTTCCCGCAGGTCGCGGCCCGGTTCCCGGAGCGCGTAGGTGAGGGCGGTCTCGCCGTCGGCCAGGGGGGCGAGAGCCGTCCGCTGCTCCTCCGTGCCGTGCTGGGCGATGGTCAGGCCGGCCACCAGGCTGGCGGCCAGCGGCACCGGCGCGACCCGGGCTCCCGCCTCGCGCAGGATCACCGTCAGCTCGACCGGGCCGTAGCCCGCGCCGCCCGCCGACTCCGGCAGGCAGATGCCGAGCAGTCCCGCCTTGGCCAGCGCCTGCCACAGGTCGGCGTCGTAGGGACGGCCGCTCTTCTCCCGCGCCTCCAGGCGGTCGGGGGTGGCCTCCCGGGCGAGCAGGTCGGCCGCGAGGGTGCGGATCTCGGTCTGTGTTTCGTCCAGATTGAAGTCCACCGGCGCTCCAGGTTGTGCTCGCTGTTGTGCTCGCTCCCATTCAGGCCAACCGAGAGGCAAATTAGAACAGATTCTAATCAGTGTCCAGAGCCGGGCCGATTCCGCCCGGTCCGACATGTGGCCGAAACATGAAAGACATGCGTGTATGCGGTGCGTTGTGACTGATGAGTAACCATCCGGGAAGAATCGGAATCAGATAACGTGTTCTCATGCGCTCATCGCGGGTGGCCACGGAACTGCCGGACGTTGATCTCGTGCCCAATCAGGCCTCCGCTCCCGGCGTGCGCACCCGCAGCCAGCACCAGCGGCGCAAGCGCATCGTGCAGGCCGCCGCGGCCCTGGCGTCCCGCGGCGGGGTCGAGGCGATGCAGATGCGCACGGTCGCCGAACGCGCGGGCGTCGCGCTCGGCACGCTGTACCGCTACTTCCCGTCCAAGATGGATCTCGTGGTCGCCGTCGTCGGCGAGGAGATCGATCTGCTGGAGTCCAGCATCGACCGGCGGCCCCCGCAGGCGGCCACGCCCGCCGGGCGGGCGGGCGACGTGCTGATGCGGGCCACCCGGGGCCTGATGCGCGAGCCCGAACTGGCCGACGCGCTCATCCGGTCGCTGATCATGGCCGAGGTGGACACGCCCTTCGGCGACCGCATGGCCGGGCTGCTGCTTCGCGTGGCCGCCGACGGGCTGACCCCCGAGGCCGCCACCGAGGAGCAGTTCGCGCTCGCGGGGTCGCTGTCCAGCGTCTGGGTGCACGAGCTGCTGGAGATGCTGCGCGGGCGCAGGACGTACGAGCAGGTCCAGCGGCGGATCGAGATCGCGGCGAACCGGCTGCTGGCGGACTTCTAGACTTCCGGTCCAAAGTAGAACGCGTTACATTCCTTCCGGAGCGATGTTCTGGAGGTCTGTATGGGCACGCCGGTGATCGTCGACGCGGTCCGGACACCGATCGGCAAGAGGAACGGCTGGCTGGCGGGGGTGAAGCCGCAGGCGCTGCTCGGGGCGACGCTCAACGGGCTGATCGAGAAGTCCGGGGTCGATCCGCTGTCGGTCGGGCAGGTGTTCGCCGGCTGCGTGACCCAGGCGGGCGAACAGGGCGGGCATCTCGGCAGGCACGCGTGGCTGTACGCGGGCTTGCCGTACCAGACGGGGGTGACGACCGTCGACGCGCAGTGCGGGTCGTCGCAGCAGGCCGTGCACCTGGTCGCCGCCCTCATCCAGGCCGGAGTGATCGACGTCGGCGTCGCCTGCGGCGTCGAGGTGATGAGCCGGCAGCCGCTCGGCAGCAACGTGCTGCCCGCCAACCCCCGCCCCGACGACTGGCGGATCGACCTGCCGGACCAGTTCACCGCCGCGGAACGCATCGCCCGGCGCCGCGGCATCACCCGCGACCGCCTGGACGCCTTCGGCGCGCGCTCCCAGCAGCTGGCCGCCAAGGCCTGGGCCGACGGGCGGTTCGAACGCGAGATCCTGCCGATCACCACCGCCGACGGCGTGGTCACCCGGGACCAGGGCCTGCGCGAGACGACCGTCGACGGGCTGGCCCGCCTCAAGCCCGTGCTGGGTGAGGACGCCCTGCACACCGCGGGCACCTCTTCCCAGATCTCCGACGGCGCCGCCGCCGTGCTGCTGATGAGCGAGGAGGCGGCCGCGCGGCAGTCGCTGCGGCCCCGGGCGCGCATCCTCTCCCAGGCGCTGGTCGGCTCCGAGCCGTACTACCACCTGGACGGTCCCGTGGACGCGACTGCCAAGGTGCTGGCCCAGACCGGCATGGCCGTACCGGATCTGGATCTCATCGAGATCAACGAGGCGTTCGCCTCGGTCGTGCTGTCCTGGGCGGCCGTGCACCGCCCGGATCTGGCCCGGGTCAACCCCAACGGTGGCGCCATCGCCCTGGGCCACCCCGTCGGCGCGACCGGCGCCCGGCTCGTCACCACGGCCCTGCACGAGCTCGAACGCTCCGACGCCAGCACCGCGCTGATCACCATGTGCGCGGGCGGCGCCCTGTCCACGGCGACCATCCTGGAACGCCTTTAATCATCAGCGATCCGGCGAAACGCTCATTAGGCTTGGCCCCCTTGAGGGCCGGAGATTCGGGGGCACACGTGGCAGGAGACCGCGCCAAGTCGCGGCGGCGGGCCTACAGCGACCAGCGGGCCGCGGACATCGGCGGGGGCGTGTGGAGCGTGCCCGTGCCGATTCCCGGGAATCCGCTGGGATACACCTTGGTCTACGCGATCGAGTCGCCCGGCGGGCCGGTGCTCGTCGACGCGGGCTGGAACCATCCGGACGCCTGGCAGGCCCTGCGGGACGGGCTCGCCGGTGTGGGCATCGACGTGGCCGACGTACGCGGCGTGGTGGTGACGCACTACCACCCGGACCACTCCGGTCTCGCCGGCCAGGTACGGGAGAACTCCGGCGCCTGGATCGCCATGCACGAAGCCGACATCGCGCTCGTGAAGCTCTTCCGCGACGTGGTCGGCGACGGCACCCACCGGGACTTCCAGGCCGACCAGCTGCGCCGCGCCGGGGCCGGCAGCCACGAGGTGGACGCCGCCGTCACCTTCCGCCCGGAGCCGCCCGCGCTCCCCGATCTGGCCCTCACCGACGGCGACCTGATCGACCTGCCCGGCCGGCGGCTGCGCACGATCTGGACCCCCGGGCACTCTCCCGGGCACATCTGCCTGCACCTGGAGGACGCCGACCGGCTGTTCACCGGCGACCACGTGCTGCCCGACATCACTCCACACATCGGCATCTATCCGTACGACCGGGACGACATCGATCCGCTCGGCGATTTCATGGCGTCGCTGCGGCGGGTGATGGAACTCGGCGCGATCGAGGCGCTGCCCGCCCACGAAATCCGATTCGCCGACGTCGCCGCCCGTGCCGCGGAGATCCACGCGCACCACCAGGAGAAGCTGCGCGACCTGCGCGCGCTCATGGCCGAGAGCCCCGGACCCCGCACCATCTGGGAGATCGCCTCCCTGATGACCTGGAACCGGCCCTGGGACCAGCTGGCCCCGATGCTGCGCGGCATGGCCGCCGGTGAGGCCGCCGCGCACCTGCGCGCCCTGGAAGTTAGCGAACTGATCCGTCGCACGGCGGATGAGCCGGTCCGGTTCGTCATACACTCCTAGACATCGGATGTCTAAGGGTGGGGTGCGTAGCGTGGCGGTTACCGACGCGGCGATCGACAGAATCAAGGACATGATCATCACGGGTGAGCTGGCTCCCGGAGACCGGCTCCCCAAGGAGGCCGACCTGGCCGAGCGGCTGGGCCTGTCCCGCAACTCCCTCCGCGAGGCCGTCCGCGCCCTCGCCCTCATCAACGTCCTCGACGTACGGCAGGGCGACGGCACCTACGTCACCAGCCTGGAACCCCGGCTCCTGCTGGACGCGCTCTCCTTCGTCGTGGACTTCCACCGCGACGACACCGTCCTGCAGTTCTTCCAGGTCCGCCGCATCCTCGAACCCGCCGCCACGGCCATGGCCGCCACCACGATGTCCGACGCCGACATCGCGGAACTCCGCAAGATCCTGGACGCGCTGCCCGCCAACCCCAGCATCGAGCAACTGGTCGCCAACGACCTGGAGTTCCACCAGCGCATCGCCGAGGGCTCCGGCAACGCCGTCCTCTGCTCCCTCATCGAGAGCCTCTCCGGGCCCACCACCCGTGCCCGGGTCTGGCGCGGCCTCACCCAGGAGAACGCTCCGAGCAAGACCCTCGACCAGCACTACGCCATCTACGAGGCCATCGCGGCGCGCCAGCCCGAGGTGGCCCAGGCCTGGGCCACCGTGCACATCGCGGGCGTCGAGGAGTGGCTCCGCCAGGCCCTCTGACGCCACCATGCACCTCGCGAGCGTCGAAGAAATGGCCCCGCCGGACCGTCTGACCGCGTCACCGGGATCCCGCGACGGTCACTCACCGAAGGGCGCCTCCGCGCGCCCGGAGCACCGCGCGGCCGCGCTCCGACTCGGGGAAGCGGGCGAGCATGGCGCGCAGTTCGGCGGCCTCGACGTTCGCGCCGAACGGCTCCGTCCCCGGCTCCATACGCACGCCCTCGGCGAGCGGGCCAGCGGTCACCGGGTCGAAGCCGAACGCGTCCACGATCGAGGCGACCACCGCCACGTCGTCCGGGTCGTCACCGGCGACGGCGATCGCGCGGCGGCCGGGCGAGCCCGCGGGACGGGCTCCGTCCTCAAGATCGTGATAGCCCATGTGGTTGAACGCCTTGACGACCCGGGCCCCGGACAGGAACTCCTGGACGATCTCGCTGGAGGACGTCCGCGGGTCGGTGAGGTCGTCGCGTACGCCGTCGACCTCCCACCAGTAGTTCATGGCGTCGATCACCAGCTTGCCCCGCAGCGCCTCCGCCGGCACGGTGCGGTGCTTGCCGAGCGGGAGGGCCAGCACGGTCACGTCCGCCTGGGACGCGGCCTCCGCCGCGGTCACGGGGATCGCGCCGGGTGTGACGACCTCGACGATGAGGGAGATACGCGCGGGGTCGCCGGAGCCCGCGACGAGCACGCGGTAGCCGGCCGCGAGAGCCAGGCGGGCCAGGACGGTGCCGACCTTGCCGGCGCCGAGGATGCCGATGGTGCTTTGCGGGCCCATGCGCGTCACCGGCCGTCGAAGGAGTCGTCGGCCAGCATGTCGCGGACCATCGGGATGACCTTGGCGCCGTACAGTTCGACGGCCTTCAACCGGGCGCCGACGGCCTGCGGGCCCACACCGTAGATGAGGTCGAACCGGCCGACGCCGAGGCGGCGGGCGGCTCCCGCGATCTTGCGGGCGACCGTCTCGGGCGAGCCGATGTAGAGCGAGCCGTGCGCGATCTCGGCCTCGAACTCGGCGCGGCGCAGCGGCGGCCAGCCGCGCAGCGCGCCCATCCTGTCGCGCATGAGCTTGTAGCCCGGCCAGAACTGCTCCGTGGCCTCCTCGTCGGTGTCGGCCACATGGCCGGGCGAGTGCATGCCGACGGGGTGCGCCGTCGTGCCGAACTGGTCCGCGGCCCGCCGGTAGAGGTCGACGTACGGGACGAACCGGTCGGGGGCGCCCCCGATGATCGCCAGCATGAGCGGCAGGTCGTAGTGCGCCGTGCGGACGACCGACTGGGGCGAGCCGCCGACGCCGACCCACGTGGTGAGGCGGCCCGACTCGGTCTTGGGGAAGACGTCGGCGTCCTCAAGAGGGGCGCGTACGCTGCCGCTCCAGGTGACCGGCTGCTCGTCGAGCAGCTTGACGAACAGCTCGATCTTCTCCTCGAAGAGCTTGTCGTAGTCCGCGAGGTCGTAGCCGAACAGCGGGAACGACTCCGTGAAGGAGCCGCGTCCGAGGATCACCTCGGCCCGGCCGTGCGACAGCGCGTCCACGGTCGCGAAGCGCTGGAACACCCGCACCGGGTCGTCGGAGCTCAGCACGGTCACGCCGGAGGCGAGGCGGATCCGGGACGTACGCGTGGCGATGCCGGCGAGCACGGTCTCCGGGGTGGAGATCGAGTACTCGGGGCGGTGGTGCTCGCCCAGGGCGATCACGTCCACGCCGAGCTCGTCGGCGAGCACGGCCTCGTCGAGGACCTGGCGGATCGCGGCGGCGTGGGAGACAGGGGCTCCGGAGTCGTCCTCCGGCAGGTCGCCGAAGGTGTCCAGCCCGAAGGCGATGTCGGTCATGGGAGTCTCTTCTTTAGGGTGGTGCCGGATGTCAGCCGACAGTTTGACGAGGTAGTCGTCGCGGGTCGCGGTGGAACTCTTCGTTGGGGCGGTGTGCTCGGGGGCGGTGCTCTTGAGGGCGGTGCTCTTGAGGGCGGTGTCGGATGTCAGGCTTGGACGGGTTCGGCGGCGAGCAGTTCGCGTACGCGCGGGGCGACCTCGCGGCCGAGCAGCTCGATCGTGCGGGCCCGGGCGTCGCGCGGCAGGCGCATCACGTCGTACTTGAGGTCGAAGCGGGTCAGGTGCAGGTCACGGGCCGTGCTGGCGATCTTGCGGGCGACCGTCTCGGGTGAGCCGACGTAGAGCGCGCCGTGGTCGATCTCGGCCTCGTACCGGTCGCGGGTGGGGGCGTAGAAGCCGCGTTCGGCCGCGAGCGCCGCGACGACGGGCTGCCAGTACCGCCACCAGGTCTCGACGGCCTCCTCGTCGGTGTCCGCGACCAGGCCGAGGGAATGCTGGCCGATCGGGAGTTCGGGGTGGCCGAAGCGTTCGAGTGCTTTCAGGTACAGCGCGACGTTGCCCGCGAACCGCTGGGGGCGTCCGCCGATGATGGCCATCATGAGCGGCAGGCCGTAGCGGGCGGCGCGGATGACCGAGTTGGGGCTGCCGCCCACGCCGATCCAGGTGGGAATGCCGCCCGGGCGCATGCGCGGGTGCAGCCGCTGCCGGGTCAGGGGTGTCCTGACCGTTCCCGACCAGGTCACCTCCTCCTCGCGCTGGAGGCGTACGAACAGGTCGAGTTTCTCCTCGAAGAGCCGCTCGTAGTCGGCGAGGTCGTAGCCGTACAGGGGGAACGACTCGGTCGCGGAGGCCCGGCCCAGCACGATCCTGGCCCGGCCGTCGGACACCGCGTCGAGGGTGGAGAACTCGTGGTAGAGCCGTACCGGGTCGTTCGTGCTCAGGACGGTCACCGACGTGCCCAGCCCGATGCGTTCGGTGGCCGTGGCGATCGCGGCGAGCAGCACCGGGGTGGCGGAGTCGTTGTGACCCTCGCGGTAGTGCTCGCCCACGCTGAACACGTCCAGCCCCGCCGCCTCGGCCAGCCGGGCCTCCTCGACGATCAGCCGTACGGTCTCCGCGTCGCCGAGCACCCGTCCGCCGTCCGTCGCGACCTCCCCGAACGAGTTGAGTCCCAGCTCGAAGCGGGGGTGTTCGATCCTGCCGACGGTCACGATTCCTCCTGACCCAGGTGTTGCCTCGTGCTACACGATGAGAAATGATTGACATGTCAATTATGTTCCGCATGTACTTGACATGTCAATTACTTCGGACGGGAGGAGACGGCCGTGACGCAGCGCAGGAACCAGTTGCCGACGAGAGAGGAGCTGCGGGTCTGGCGCGACTTCATCGAGACCACCGAAGCGCTGCGCGCCGAACTCGCCTCGCGCCTCCAGAGCGAGTCGTCCATGTCGCCGGGCGACTACGCCGTCATGCTCGCCCTCAGCGAGGCCGAGGGACGCCGGCTGCGCTCGTCCGAACTCGCCGCGTCCATCGGCTGGGAGCGCAGCCGCCTCTCCCACCACCTCGGCCGCATGGAACGCCGCGGGCTGGTACGGCGCGAGAACTGCACCACCGACAACCGCGGAGCGGAGATCCTCCTCACGACCGAGGGCGCCGACGCCTTCCGCCGGACCTCCATCCCGCACCTGCGCGCCATCCGCGAATTCTTCGTCGACGCGCTCTCCCCCGACCAGATCACCGCCGCCGGCGACCTCGCCGCCACCCTGCGGAACCACCTCGACCAGTTACGCGCACAACGCTAGGGCTTGGACGGAGCTGGCTTGGAGCCACGGGATGGCGTTACCAGGCGGGTCGCACCACCAGTTACGCGAACACCACCAGGGCTTGGACTGCGGGATGGTGTTACTAGGCGGTTGCGCCACCGGTCACGCGGACACCGCCAGGGCTTGGACTGCGGGATGGTGTCACCAGGCGGTTACGCCACCGGTTACGCGACACCACCACGGCTTGGGCAGCCGGATGGTGTCACCAGGCGGTTACGCCACCGGTCACGTGAACACCACCACGGCTTGGGCAGCCGGATGGTGTCACCAGGCGGTTACGCCACCGGTTACGCGAACACCACCACGGCTTGGACTGCGGATGGTGTTATCAGGCGGTTACGCACCAGTTAGGTGAACATCGCTAGGCCCGGACGGAGTTGGCTTGGGCCGCGGGGCGCTACCAGGCGGTCGCGCCGCCGTCGACCGCGTAGTTGGCGCCGGTGATGTAGGCCGCCCGGTCGGAGGCGAGGAAGGCCGCCAGTTCGACGATCTCCTCGGGGCGGGCGAAGCGCTTGAGGATCGTCTTCCTGGTGATCGCGTCCCTGGCCGCCTGGTTGTCGCCGAGGTCGCGGTCGCTGGCGGGGGTCAGGACGGGCCCTGGGCTGATCGTCACCGCGCGGATCCCGTGGCGCGCGCCTTCGAGTGCGAGTTGGCGGGTCATGCCGATGATGCCGGCGTTCGCCGCGCTGTGCGCGATCATCGGGGGGACCTCACCGGCGATCATGCCGGCCATGGAGGCGACGTTGATGATGACGCCGCCACCGCGCCGGACCAGGTGTGGCCACGCGTACTTCGATACGAAGAAGGGCATGTCGAGTTCGCCGGTGATGGTCGCCCGCCAGTCCTCGATCGAGAAATCGGGCATCGGGCCGAAGCGGGGCAGAGCGGCGTTGTTGTAGATCACGTCGAGTCCGTCGTAGGCCGCTGCGGCTTCATCGACGACCTGGCGTGCCTGTTCCGGGTCGGTGAGGTCGATCGGTGCGATGCCCGTCATCTCGCCGCCGGCGCTACGGACGAGTTCGACCGTCTCCTTGTTGGCTTCGACCTGGATGTCGCACCCGACGACCTTCGCGCCTTCTCGCGCGAAGACCTGCGACGCGACGCGGCCCTGACCGCCCGCGGTACCGGTGATCAGCACAACCTTGCCGTCAAGCGATCCCATGAAGTTCCTCCTGGTCCGTGTTCTGTCGATTGGCGTAAATACGCCGATCACGAGGTGGGTCCTTGCTGCGTCAAGGAACCTACAAGTACTTGCTTCGCGAAGCAAGTAAAATGTGCCTACGGGAACAGCAGGGCCGGTGCGGCACTCGCCAGGGTCCTGGGATGGTGAGACGGAGCCTGCCGGGTCTGACTACGCTGACCGGATGACGGATTCCAGGGACAAGAACGCACGAATCAGGCCGCAGCAGTTCCATGAGATCGGTGGGTTGGAGGACTGGCGGGTACTGGGTGAGGGGGCGTGCGCGTACTTCCGTACCGGGTCGTTCGCGGCTGGGGCGAAGTTCGTGCAGGCGATCAGCGAGTTGCCCGGGGTGGGGAGCGGTCGTCCCGATGTTGATCTGCGCGATGACGGCGTGACCGTGCGGCTGATCACTATCGCGGACTTCTACGGGTTGAGCGGGCGCGACGCCGACATGGCGCGGGAGATATCGGAATTGGCCCGCAGGCTGGGCATCCCCGCCGACCCGTCCGCCGTGCAGACCGTCCAGGTCACCATCGACGCCCTTGCCGGGGCGGACGTGGTGCCGTTCTGGCGTGCCCTGCTCGGCTACGAGGACCGCGCGAACAGCCCCGAAGACCTGATCGACCCGCAACGCCGTGGCGCGCCGTTCTACTTCCAGCAGATGGACGCTCCGCGCCCGCAGCGCAACCGGGTCCACGTCGACGTCTGGGTGCCGTACGACCAAGCCGAGGCCCGGATTGCGGCGGCGATCGCCGCCGGTGGCCGCCTGGTGTCCGACACGTACGCGCCATCCCACTGGGTGCTGGCCGACCCCGAGGGCAACGAAGCCTGCGTCGGCGCAGCCGGCTGGATCGAACCCGCCAAATGAGACCCGTTTTCGGATCAAGCTCCTGACAGGCTGCTCTGGGCCTCGGTGTGGCAGGCAACGTCACCCGCGCAGGTAGCGAACAACATCACCTGCGCGGGTAGCGAGCATGCACACCTAAGCCGCTTGCGCGCGCGTGGCCCCCGTCACGCTTATGGCACCTGTGCGCGTGGCAAGCAACATCACCCGCGCAGGTAGCGAACAACACCACCTGCGCGGGTAGCGAGCATGCACACCTAAGCCGCTTGCGCGCGCGTGGCCCCCGTCACGCTTATGGCACCTGTGCGCGTGGCAAGCAACATCACCCCACTCAGGTAGCGACCAACGTCACCTTCGCGGGTCGCGAGCAATGTCACCTGTGCGCATGGCAGGCAACGTCACCGGCGCAAACGGTGCCAAATAGCGGTGAGAAGCCGGCGTCTTGGGTCGTTCTGTTAGTTCGTGGATGAGGGGCGGGTCGCGCCTCGGAAGATGGACATGTAGTGCTTTGAGTTGAGGACGTTGACTTTGCGGACGACGTCGCCGGTCTTGGGGGCGTGGATCATGGTGCCTGCGCCGATGTACATGCCGACGTGGGCGGGGTGTGCTCGGGTGCCGCCGAAGAACATGAGGTCGCCCGGGCGTAGGTCCTTGATCGCGACGGGGCGGCCCTGGCGGATCTGGGTGCCGGTGTAGTGAGCCAGGTTCACTCCGGCCTTGGCCCAGGCGGCCATCATCAGCCCGGAGCAGTCGAAGCCGATTCGACCGGCTCCCCTGCCGACGCCCCGGCTCGGTCCTTTGCCGTTGCCGCCACCCCAGGTGTAGGGCGTACCCAACCAGCTCTTCGCCGCCGCGACGGCTATCTCCCCAGGGTTGCCGGCTTCCGGCTCGCGTCTGCCGATGGATTCCGCCTTGGGTGCGGCTTCCGTCCTCGGCACAGGCTTCGGAACCTTCCCACGCCCTGACCGCTCGACCGGCTTCGAACCCTCCCCCAGCCCTGGCCGCTTCCCGGGTTTCAGAGCTTTGCCGAGCCCTGGCCAGTTCGCCAGTCCTGGCCACAACGCCGGTTCCGGACCCCGCCCGACCCTTGGCCGATTTGCGAACCCTGGCCACCGCGCTGGTTCCGGGCCTCGCCCGACCCTTGGCCGATTTGCGAACCCTGGCCACCGCGCTGGTTCCGGGCCTCGCCCGATTCTTGGACGGTTCGTGAGCCCTGGGCGCTGCATGGGTTCCGGGCTTCGCCCGAGTTCTGGCCATTTCGCGCGACCTGACCATTCCGTGAGCTCCGGGTTCGTCGCGGGCCCGGGGCCATACGGGAATTCAGAGAATTCCGCAGGGTTTGCGTTTTCCACAGGTTCCCAGTCGTTCGGGGACTCTCGGATATTTGTGGGTTTGGAGCATGAGCGTTTGTTGCCGAATACGGAGGATGGGGGTGGGATATCTTGGGGGTTGGCGTGGTGGAGAAATCGGGTGGTGAGGGTATTCCACCAATATGCCTGTTGTTCTGTCCAGGCGTCCCACTGTTCTTCCCACGTGTAGAGCCAGTCGTCGGGCTGGGCCTGTTCGTTCGTGAACAGGGCTGGTGCGATCCACGAACGGTCCGGGTAGGGACGGTCGGATGCGCATGAGCCGCGATGGGTGTCGGCCGGCGCCGGGGCCGTGAAGGTGATGCCGGCGAGTGTGGCGAGAAGGGCTGGTAGCACGGGCTCCTCCTGGGCTCGAATGGAAATCGAGGCCAAGGGTGGAGCGGAGCGTGGGGCTCGAATGCGGCCGAGCGAGGTTCTGTGGATAAACACCCGGGAGGGGAATTCGGGCAATCATCTGATGATGACGGGAACGCCAGCTCACGAGGCCGTCACAAGGTTGGGCGACTAAAGAGCTGTCCACAAGGGGGTCCCAAACCACGATGGTCAGCCCGGCCACAGTCCGATATATCAGCCCTCGCAATGCGCCATGCGCAGGCATGGGAACGCGGTTATCCACAGGAGGTGATGTGGGTGCTCGCAGCGGTGGTTATATGGGCGGCAGGGCGTACACGGATTCGGCGGTGGAATTGAAGATTTGGGTGTGGTCGGTGGGGGTGAGGGATTTGGCCAGCGCGGTGACCTGGGAATAGGTGGCGGCGAGTTCGCAGACCGGCCAGTCGGAGCCGAACATCACGCGGGAGGCGCCGAAGGAGTTGAGGACGTGGTCCGCGTAGGGGGCCAGGTCGGTGGGTTTCCAGTCGGTCCAGGAGGCTTCGGTGACCAGGCCGGAGAGCTTGCAGGAGACGTTCGGGAGTTCGGCCAGGGCGGCGACGGACTCCGACCAGGGCGTCAGTTCGCCGCTCGCGATGGGAGGTTTGGCGGCATGGTCGAGGACGAAGCGGAGGTCGGGCAGGCTTGCGACGACCTCGCGGGCGACCGGAAGCTGGGGCACCAGGATGAGGAGGTCGTAGACGAGACCGGCGGCAGCCACCGCGAGCAGTCCACGGCGTACGTCGGGGCGGGCAAGCCACTCCGGATCGGCCTCGTCCTGAACCTGGTGGCGGATACCGACCAGCAGATCCCCACCAGGCAGCGTACGAAGGCGGGCAAGCTGCTCGGACACATCTGGGGCGGTCAGATCCACCCAGCCCACGACACCACGGATGAGACCACCGGAGTCAGCGGCGAGAGCCAGGAACTCCTCGGTCTCGGTGATGTCGCCGACCGTCTGGACCAGGACGGTCCCCGTGATCCCCGCCTGCGACGTCTCCCGCCGAAGATCATCCACCCCGTACGGCCGGCGCAACGGCGCCAGCGCCTCCCCCGCCATCCAGCCGTACGTCCGGCGAGCCGGATCCCAGAGATGGTGATGACTGTCAATCATGCTCAACTACCGCCAAGTCGTCCCAGAGCGCCTCAGGAATGGGCGAAGCCATCAGGGCCGTGTTCTGCCGTACCTCTTCCGCCGACCGCATGCCGACGACGATCGAGGAGACCGCCGGATGCCGCAACGGGAACGCCAGCGCCGCCTGCGGCAGCGTCACGCCGTGCGCCTCGCAGATGGACGCCATCCGCCGCGCCCGATCGAGCAACTCGGGCGGCGCGGGAACGTAGTTGTAGGTGCCCTTCGGGTCGTGCGTGGCCAGGATGCCGCTGTTGAACACGCCCGCGGCCACCACGGAGACGCCACGCTCCGCGCAGAGCGGCAGCAACTCGGCCGCCGCCGACTGGTCGAGCAGCGTGTACCGCCCAGCCAGCATGATCGTGTCCACGTCGGTTTCCCGGACGAAGTCGGCCAGCATCGGCCACTGGTTCATGCCGACGCCGATCGACTTGATCACGCCCTCGGCGCGGAGTTCGGCCAGCGCCGGGAACGCCTCCGCGACGGCTTCCTTCCAGTGATGGTCGGGGTCGTGGATCAATGCGACGTCGATGGAGTCCAGGCCGAGGCGGGCGAGCGACTCGGTCAGGGAGCGCCGTACGCCGTCGCGGGAGAAGTCCCAGACGCGGGTGTGCGTCGCGGGGACGTCGAAGCCCTGGTCGTCTCGGCCGCCGCCGTCGGAGGGCACGAGCAGGCGGCCCACCTTGGTGGACAGGGTGAACTCCGCCCGGGGGCGGTGGCGGAGCGCCTCGCCGATGCGGCGTTCGGACAGACCCAGGCCGTAGTGGGGGGCGGTGTCGAAGAGGCGGATTCCGTTTTCCCAGGCCGCGGCCACGGCCGCGCTCGCGTCCTCGTCGGTCAGCGCGGTGAACAAGTTGCCCAGCGGAGCGCATCCGTACCCTAAGCGCGTCACGTCAATCCCTATCCGTCGGTGGTCAGGTCCGCGGACGTCCTCGGCGGTCACGACATCTCCCAGACTTTGCGGAGGCCGCCGCCGTCGGGGTTGAAGTCGCCGTCCAGGAGCCGGTTCATCTGGGCCTGCCATGCCTGATTGACCGTGCTGTCGCGGAGCTTCGCCTGGAGTATGGCGTAATCGTCCACCTCGACGTAATGGAAAAGATCACGGCCGTCCCGCCAGATCCGCCAGCAGTGCACGCCGAACGCGCGCATCTCGGCTTCGAGCTCGGCGGGGATGCTCGCATGCTCCCGGTCGTAGATCTCCTCGCATCCGGCCCTGAGCCGGGTCCGCAACGCGATCCGCTGCACCTTTCACCCCTTCCATCGCAACAAAAGCTAGTCGTAAAGCCGAGGTCCGAATGGATCTGTCGCCAGGTCGTCGCCGTTATCCGGCGCCGTTAACGCAGGTGACGCTACTCGCCGCACCGGCGCCAAATGCAGTCGGCCCATCCCGCACCGGCACCAATGCAGCCAGCCCATCCCGCTCCGAGGTTAGAAGCATCTGTCCCATCCCCTCACCCGGCACGAAAGCTCGGCTCGCCGTTCGGTCGCCGCACCGGCGCCGGGTGCGGTTGGTCGGTCCGGTTCGCCAGACCCGTAACGAGGTCGGTCCGGTTCGCCGGACCCGTAACGAGGTCAGTCCGGTTCGCCGGACCCGTAACGAGGTCGGTCCGTTCTGTCGGAGCTTCAGGCTTTAGGTCGTAGGCGGAGGCCCTGCATGCCGCCGTCTACGGCGAGGGCCGTGCCTGTGGTCGAGGAGGACAGGGGGCTGGCCAGGTAGGCGATCGCGTGGGCGACCTCGTCGGCGCTGACCAGGCGGCCCATGGGCTGGCGGGCGTTGAGGGCGGCGCGTTCGGCGTCGGGGTCGTCGGCGGCGCCGAGGAGGCGGCCGACCCAGGGTGTGTCCGCCGTGCCTGGGTTGACGCAGTTCACGCGGATGCCCTCGTGGACGTGGTCGGCGGCCATCGCCAGGGTGAGCGACTGCACGGCGCCCTTGGTGGCGCTGTAGAGCGCGCGCTGGGGCAGTCCGGCGGTGGCCGCGATCGAGCAGGTGTTGACGATCGCCGCGTGCGAGGACTCGCGCAGGTAGGGCAGCGCGGCCCGGGCCACCCGGACCATGCCGACCACGTTGACGTCCAGAACCCGCAGCCACTCCTCGTCGGAGTTGTCGGCCACCGTGCCCGCCGCCCCGATCCCGGCGTTGTTGACAACGATGTCCAGGCCGCCGAGATGCTCGGCGGCCGCGGCGACAGCCGTACGGACCGAGAGATCGTCGGTGACGTCGGCCTTGACGCCGAAGAACGGCTCGCCGGGCGGGTTGACGTCCAGGCAGGCGACCTGGGCGCCGCGGGCGGCCAGGACCGTCGCGGTGGCCAGGCCGATACCGGAGCCGCCGCCGGTGACCAGGGCTTTCAGGCCGTCGAACTCACTCATGAGGTCCTCCAGACCGGCCCGTCGGGGTAGGAGTAGGCCGCGATCGACTCCGGATGCATCGTGGCGCTGAAGCCGGGCGTGGTGGGCGCGCGGTAGGCGCCCCTCTCGATGACGACCGGGTCGGCGAAGTGCTCGTGCAGGTGGTCGACGTATTCGATGACGCGTCCCTGCATGGTCCCGCTGACCGCGACGAAGTCGAAGAACGACAGGTGCTGCACCAGCTCGCACAGGCCGACGCCGCCGGCGTGCGGGCAGACGGGGATGCCGAACTTGGCGGCCAGCAGCAGGATCGCGATGTTCTCGTTCACGCCGGCCACGCGGGCCGCGTCCAGCTGCAGGTAGGAGATGGCGCGCGCCTGGAGCAGCTGCTTGAAGACCACGCGGTTCTGCACGTGCTCGCCGGTGGCGACGGGGATGGGGGCGATGGCCCGCGCGATGGTGGCGTGCCCGAGCACGTCGTCGGGGCTGGTCGGCTCCTCCACCCACCACGGCTGGTACGGCGCGAGCGCGTCCACCCACTTCACGGCCGTCCCGGTGTCCCACCGCTGGTTGGCGTCGATGGCGATCGGGAACCCGTCGCCGCAGACCTCCCTGGCGATGCGCATACGCCGGATGTCGTCGTCGAGGTCGGCCCCGACCTTCAGCTTGATCTGGGAGAACCCGTCCTGGATGGCCTGCCGGCAGAGCCGCCGCAGCTTCTCGTCGTCGTACCCGAGCCAGCCGGGCGACGTCGTGTAGGCGGGGTACCCGTGCTCGAGCAGGTAGGCGATGCGCTCCTCGCGTCCGGGTTCGGCCCGGCGCAGGATCTCCAGCGCCTCCTCCGGGGTGAGCTCGTCGGTGAGGTAGCGGAAGTCGACGAGGTCGACGATCTCCTCGGGCGTCATCTCGGCCAGCAGCCGCCAGACGGGCTTGCCCTCGCGCTTGGCGCGCAGGTCCCAGAGCGCGTTGACGACCGCGGAGATCGCCATGTGCATGACGCCCTTCTCCGGGCCGAGCCAGCGCAGCTGGGAGTCGTGCGCCATCTCGCGGTAGATCGCGCCGAGGTCGCTCACGTCCCGGCCCAGCACGTACGGCTCGAGCGCCCGGATCGCGGCGGTCTGGATGTCGTTGCCGCGCCCGATGGTGAAGGCGAACCCGTGGCCCTCGTGTTCGCCGTCGCCGAGGATCACGTACGCGGCGGAGTAGTCGGGGTCGGGGTTCATCGCGTCGGAGCCGTCGAGCTCCAGCGAGGTGGGGAAGCGGATGTCGTGGGTTTCGAAGGTCTGGATGGTCAGGGTGGACGGCAGGAGCGGTGCGGGCTGGATCACGCCTGACCCACCGTCTGCCGCTGCCGGCCGAGGCCGTCGATCTCCAGCTCCATGACATCGCCCTCACGCAGATAGGGGCGCCCGCCGAGCGCGACGCCCGCCGGGGTGCCCGTGTTGATCAGATCGCCGGGTTCGAGCACCATGAACCAGCTCAGGTAGCGCACGATCTCGGCCACGTCGAAGATCATGTTCTTGGTGTCGCCGTCCTGCCGGGACTCGCCGTTGACCCACAGGCGCAGGCCGAGCCGCTGCGGGTCGGCGACCTCGTCGGCGGTCACCAGCCAGGGCCCGAGCGGGTTGAAGGTCTCGCAGGACTTGCCCTTGTCCCACTGGCCGCCGCGTTCCAGCTGGAACTCGCGCTCGGAGACGTCGTTGGAGATCGCGTAGCCGGCGACGCAGTCGAGCGCGGCCTCGTGCGATTCCAAATAGCGCGCGGTCCTGCCGATGACGACGGCCAGCTCGACTTCCCAGTCGGTCTTGGTGCTGTTGCGGGGAATAAGGACCTCGTCAAAAGGTCCGACGACTGTATTGCTGGCCTTCATGAAGACCACAGGCTCGGCGGGCGTGTCGGCGCCGGACTCCTCGGCGTGGTCCTGATAGTTGAGGCCGATACACACGACCTTTCCCGGCCGGGCGATCGGCGCCCCGATCCGCAGACCGGTCTCGTCGAGCACCGGAAGGCCACCTTCGGCCACTGCCGTCCGGATTCGACTGATCCCGTCGGAGGCGAAGAAGGCGCTGTCGAAGTCTCCTCCACCGAGAAGATCTCCCAGGTCGAGCAGGCGTCCATCGTCCGCCAGCACGGCGGGTTTCTCCCCGCCTCGGTCTCCGACTCGAAGCAGCCTCACGACGCCCCCTATACATCCGATGTTTTCACGAGAAAGAGTGCCGGGACTCGGTGCAATGTGTCAATACGGTCCCAACATAAGACATCCGATGACCGTTTGGGGGGTATGCTGGCGCGCCTTGACGTCGCAGACGGCTCGTAATAGAACACGTTTCAGTAAACGTCAGAACCCGCGCTTGATCTATCCGGTCCTCGTCGGCACACTCGGGTGGTTCGCATGCACATCGACCTCGTCAATCAGGACCAGTACGCCCAGGACGGCGTCCCCCACGACCAGATGCGCTGGTTGCGGGAGAACGCCCCCGTCTACTGGCACGAGGGCGACGCGGAGCGCGGCTGGCCCGGGTTCTGGGCCCTCACCAAACACGCCGACGTCGTGCACGTATCCCGCAACAGCAACCTGTTCTCCTCCGCCCGCCGGCTGGCGCTCTTCAACGAGGTGCCGGACGAGGTGCTGGACCTCCAGCGCATGATGATGCTCAACCAGGACCCGCCGGAGCACACCCGCCGCCGCTCCCTGGTCAACCGCGGCTTCACCCCGCGCGCCATCGCCAAACTGGAGGAGCGCATCAGGGAGATCTGCCACCAGCTCATCGACGAGTCGCAGTCCAGGCCCGACGTGGACTTCGTCCGCGACATCTCGGCGCAGCTGCCGCTGTACGTGATCTGCGAGCTGCTGGGCGCCCCCGTGGAGGACCGCGACAAGATCTTCGAGTGGTCCAACCGGATGATCGGCTCGGAGGACCCCGACTACTCCGACAGCCCGGAGGAGGGCAGCGCCGCCGCCCTCGAGCTCTACGCGTACGCGAACGAGCTGGCCGCCGCGCGGCGGGACGACCCCAAGGACGACATCGTCACCAAGCTCCTCCAGCCCGCCGAGGACGGCGAGGTCCTGGCCGTGGACGAGTTCGACCTCTTCGTCCTGCTGCTCGTCGTGGCCGGCAACGAGACCACCCGCAACGCGGCCTCCGGCGGCATGCTCACCTTCTTCGAGCACCCGGACCAGTGGCGCATGCTCGTCGAGAACCCGGCGCTGGCCCGCCCGGCCTCCGACGAGATCGTGCGGTGGATCTCCCCCGTCAACCTCTTCCGCCGTACGGCCACCACCGAGACCGAGATCCGCGGCCAGCGCATCGCCGAGAACGACAAGGTCGTCGTCTTCTACTCGGCCGCCAACCGCGACCCCGAGGTGTTCGCCGACCCGGAGACCTTCGACATCACCCGCGATCCCAACCCCCAGATCGGCTTCGGCGGCGGCGGCGCGCACTTCTGCCTCGGCAACCACCTGGCCAAGATGGAACTGCGCGTCCTGTTCGAGGTGCTCGCCGAGCGCACGCCCGGCATCCAGCAGTCCGGCCCGGCCTCCCGCCTGCGCAGCCACTTCATCAACGGCATCAAGACCCTGCCGGTCAGCCTCTGACCGGCCCGCGGCCCTACGGCCAGGAGCTGTCCTGGTCGGGGTCGCCGCCGTCGGAGAGGAGGCGCAGGTCGGACTCCACCATCATGGCGATCAGGTCCTCGAAGGGCACCGTGGGTTCCCAGCCGAGCTGGGCGCGGGCCTTCTTGGGGTCGGCGCAGAGCAGGTCCACCTCGGCGGGGCGGTGCAGGGCCTGGTCGACGACGACGTAGTCCTGCCAGGTGAGGCCGGCGGCGGTGAAGGCGGCCTCGATGAGCTCCCGTACGGACTGGGTGCGGCCGGTGCCGATGACGTAGTCCTCGGGCTTGTCGGCGGTGAGCATCAGGTGCATGGCGCGCACGTAGTCGCCGGCGAAGCCCCAGTCGCGGCGGGCCTCCAGGTTGCCCAGGCGGAGTTCGCCGGCCAGGCCCAGCTTGATGCGGGCGACCCCGAGCGTGACCTTGCGGGTGACGAACTCGGCGCCCCTGCGGGGGGACTCGTGGTTGAACAGGATGCCGGAGACGGCGAACATGCCGTACGACTCGCGGTAGTTCTGGGTGAGGAAATGGCCGTACGCCTTGGCGACGCCGTACGGCGAGCGGGGGTGGAACGGGGTGATCTCGGTCTGCGGGGTCTCGCGGACCTGGCCGAACATCTCCGAGGAGGAGGCCTGGTAGAAGCGGATGGACCCGGCGCCGCTGATCACCCGGATGGCCTCCAGCATGCGGAGCACGCCCATGCCGGTGACCTCGGCGGTGAGTTCGGCCTGCTCCCAGGACATGGGCACGAAGGAGATCGCGCCCAGGTTGTAGACCTCGTCGGGGCGGACCCGTTCGACCGCGGAGATCAGCGAGCCCTGGTCGAGCAGGTCGCCGCGGACCAGGCGCACGTCGCCGAGGAGGCGGCGTAAGCGGGAGACGCGGGGGTTGGCCTGCCCGCGGACGAGGCCCCAGACCTCGTACCCCTCGGACAGCAGGTGTTCGGCGAGATAGGAGCCGTCCTGACCGGTGATGCCCGTGATGAGCGCACGCTTGGCCAACACGTCCTCCGTCTGCTGGTGCTCGTCGATGCCTGCGGATGCCTACAGCCCGCGCACCGAATGTACCGCTCTGCCCCTATCCGAGCGCCATCCCTGCTAGAACATGTTTCACCGAACCATGTTCGGCTAGGCTGATACCAGTCGCGACAGCGCAAAATGTGACACGAGAGACAAGGTCTCCTTACCTGGCACCCTCCGCCGCAAATGGGAGGGTTTGCAGGCTAAGGTCATCTTTGTGGCGCCCCGTCGGGGCCGGGAAAGGGGTGCTCCCTTGGCGGAGAGGCTGCGCGTCGCGCTGCTGTCGTATCGCAGCAAGCCCACCTGTGGCGGCCAGGGAGTGTATCTCCGGCACATCAGCCGCGAACTGGTCGCCCTCGGCCACCACGTCGAGGTCTTCTCCGGCCAGCCCTACCCGGAGCTGGACGAGGGCGTGATCCTCAACAAGATCCCCAGCCTGGACCTCTACAACGACGACGATCCCTTCCGCACCCCTCCGCTGAGGGAGTTCCGCGACTGGATCGACGTCCTGGAGGTGGCCACCATGTGGACGGCCGGGTTCCCCGAGCCGCTCACCTTCAGCCTGCGCGCCCACCGCGAGCTCAAGAAGCGGGTCGGCGACTTCGACGTCGTCCAGGACAACCAGACCCTCGGCTACGGCGTGCTGGGCATCCAGAAGCTCTTCCCGGTGGTCGGCACGATCCACCACCCGATCAGCGTGGACCGCAGGATCGAGCTCCAGGCGGCCAAACGCTGGAAGAAGCTCTCCATGCGCCGCTGGTACGGCTTCGTCCGCATGCAGGCCCACGTGGCGCCCCGGCTGAGCCCGATCCTCACGGTGAGCGAGTCGTCCCTGGCCGACATCCACCGCGACTTCCACGTCCCGCAGTCCAACATGCGCCTGATCCCGCTCGGCGTGGACACCCGCTACTTCCACCCGCGTCCGCAGCTGCCCAAGCGGCGCGGCTCGATCGTGGCCGTGGCCAGCGCGGACTCCCCCATGAAGGGAGTGGCCACGCTGCTGCGCGCGGTCGCCAAGCTGGCCACCGAGCGGGACGTGAACCTCACCGTGGTGAGCCGCCCCACGCCCGGCGGGCCCACCGAGAAGCTGGTCGCCGAGCTGTCCCTGCAGGACCGGGTGCGCTTCGTGCACGGCATCTCCGACGAGGAGCTGGCCGAACTGATCGCGACCTCCGAGATCTCGGTCGTGCCCTCCCTGTACGAGGGCTTCTCGCTGCCCGCCGTGGAGCACATGGCCTGCGGCACGCCGCTGGTGGCCTCGCGGACCGGCGCGCTGCCCGAGGTGGTGGGCGACGCCGCCGTCCAGGTCGCGCCGGGGGACGCGGAAGAACTGGCGGCGGTGCTGCGGCGGCTGCACGACTCCCCCGAGGAGCGGGCGGCCGTCGGCGAGCGCGGCTACGACCGGGTGATGGAACGGTACGCCTGGCCCGTCGTGGCGCAGCGCACCGTGGAGGCCTACCGCGAGGCCATCGCCGCCCGTTGAGATCCCCCTGAAAATGCTCAATAACGGAGGAAGCACGTGCTGACCGTCGACTTCGACAAGCTGCCGGTGGGTCCGGGAGATCGTGTCCTGGACCTGGGCGCGGGCGGCGGCAGGCACGCCTTCGAGGTGCTGCGCCGGGGGGCCGACGTGGTGGCCTTCGACATGGACGCGGCGGAGATGGAGAACGTGGCCGCGATGTTCGCCGCCATGGACAAGGAGGGCGAGGTCCCGGCGGGGGCGCGGGCCGAGACCGTGGTGGGGGACGCGCTGGCCATGCCGTTCCCGGACGCGTACTTCGACCGGGTGATCGCGTCCGAGGTGCTGGAGCACATTCCGGATGACCTGGCGGCGATGCGGGAGATCGTCCGGGTGCTGAAGCCGGGCGGGCAGCTGGCGGTGACCGTGCCGAGTTTCCTGCCGGAGCGGGTGTGCTGGGCGCTGTCGGAGGACTACCACACCGCCCCTGGCGGACATATCCGGATTTATACCTTGGCTGAGCTGCGGGCGAAGTTGAAGTCGTCCGGGATCGAGGTCGGGGGGCATCATCACGCGCACGGGTTGCACACGCCGTACTGGTGGATCAAGTGCGCGGTGGGGGTGCACAACGACGGCAATCCGCTGGCGAAGGCGTACCACGAACTGCTGGTGTGGGACATCATGAAGCGGCCGGCGGCCACCCGGATCGCGGAGGCGGTGCTCAATCCGCTGATCGGCAAGAGTGTGGTGGTCTACGGCCGGAAGCCCGCATGATCCCGGCCGTGCCGGGCGTGATCAGCGCCGATGAGGTGCGGCGGACGGCGGAGAGCATCGCGGCCGTCCAGGACGACGACGGCGGCATCCCGTGGCCGGAGGGCCATGTGGACGCCTGGAACCACATCGAGTGCCTGATGGCGCTCACCGCGGCCGGTCTGCGGGAACCCGCCAGGAAAGGCTTCGACTGGCTGGTACGGCACCAGCGCACGGACGGCTCGTGGCCGATGAAGCTCCGGGACGGCGTCGCGGTGGAGGCGGGCGGCGAGTCCAACCACGCCGCGTACGCCGCGGTCGGGGTGTGGCACGACCTGCTGGTGACCGGGGACGAGGCGTTCGCGCGGGCGATGTGGCCGATGGTCGCCGGGGCGCTGGATTTCGTGGTCGGCCTGCAGACCCGGCGCGGAGAGATCGTCTGGGAACGCGACATCCACGGCGACCCGGCATCGTACGCGCTGCTGACCGGGTGTTCCTCGGTGTACCAGGGCCTGCGCTGCGGGGTGGCGCTGGCGGAGCGGCTGGAGGATCCGCGGCCCGAGTGGGAGCTGGCCGCCGATCATCTCGGGCACGTGCTGCGGGAGCATCCCGAGGCGTTCGCCGACAAGAGCCGGTTCTCCATGGACTGGTACTACCCGGTGCTCGGCGGCGCGGTCCGCGGGTCTCAGGCTCATCAGCGGATCGAGGACGAATGGGACGTCTTCGTGGTGCCCGGCCTGGGCATCCGGTGCGTCTCCGACCAGCCGTGGGTCACCGGGGCCGAGTCCTGCGAACTCGTGCTGGCCCTGGACGCGACCGGTGAGCGCGAGAAGGCGTTGAAGCTCTACACCGACATGCAGCACTTACGCCACGAGGACGGCTCGTACTGGACGGGCTGGCAGTTCGTCAACGAGAAGCACTTCCCGCACGAACGCTCCGCCTACACGGCCGCCGCCGTCATCCTGGCCGCCGACGCCCTCTCCGACACCACCGGCGGCTCCGCCATCTTCCGCGACGCCGGCAAACACGCCGCCGACCGCGCCCCCACCGGCTGCGGCTGCCAGCGCGTCGCCAGCATCTGAGCTTCTGTCAGCGGATTCTCTCGAGTGTGCGGAGGGAGCCCTCGACGGCCACCTCTTCGAAGGAGCCGGTGGCGAGGGCGCGCTGGTAGATCCGGTACGGGGCTTGGCCGCCGTCGGCGGGGTCGGGGTAGATGTCGTGGAAGACGAGGGCGCCGCCGATCATGATGTGCGGGGACCAGCCCTCGTAGTCGGCCGTGACCGGGACTTCGGAGTGACCGCCGTCGATGAACAGGAGCGCGAGGGGGGTGTTCCAGTGGCGGGAGACCGTGGCGGAGGGGCCGACGATGGCGATGACCTCCTCTTCGAGGCCGGCGGCGGCGATGGCGGCGCGGAAGAAGGGGAGCGAGTCCATCTTGCCGAAGCGGGGGTCCATCAGGGTGGGGTCGTGGTGAGCCCAGCCGGGCTGGATCTCCTCCGAGCCCCGGTGGTGGTCGACGGTGAAGAGCACGGAGCCGCTCAGCCGGGCCGCCGCGCCCAGGTAGATGGCGGACTTGCCGCAGTAGCTGCCGATCTCGCAGAGCGGCCCCAGGGGCCCGTAACGGCAGGCGGTTTCGAAGAGGGCCAGGCCTTCGGCGGACGGCATGAAGCCTTTCGCGCGTTCGGCCGTATAACGCAGTTCTGGCGGCATAGCGGTCACCGGGGAACAGTACCGGACCTCTTGTCGGACGATCTGTAACGTGTTCTACTTTGCTGCGTGAACCAGCGTGCTCGGATCGCGATGAGCGAGGACGAGGTCGCGGCGCTGCTGCGGGACTCCCGCAAGCTCCAGCTCGCCACGATCAACCCGGACGGGACTCCGCACCTCGTCACGATGTTCTACGGCCTCTCGGACGGACGCCTGACCTTCTGGACCTACCACAAGGCCCAGAAGACGCGGAACATCGAACGCGACCCGCGGGTCACCTGCCTGATCGAGACGGGCGAGGACTACTTCGAGCTCAGAGGCGCCCTCGTGTACGGCAAAGCCCAGCTCATCGCCGACCCTCCCGGCGTCCTGGCCGTCGGCATGGAGGTCGCCAAACGCATGACCGGCCTCGACGACGCCGAACAGCTCCGCGGATACGTCGAGCACACCGGCCGCAAACGGGTGGCGTTCGTCGTCGAGCCGACCCGCGTAGTCTCCTGGGATCACCGGAAACTGGCTTGAAGGAGACGACGGTTTGAAGGAGACGACGTGAAGGTAATCGCGGACTACGACGTGTGCGAGGCGAACGCGGTCTGCGCCGGTCTGGCCCCCGAGGTCTTCGACGTGGACGACGACGACAACCTGCACATCCTGCTGCCCAACCCGCCGGCGGAGGTCCTGGACCGGGTCCGGCACGCGGTGCGTTCGTGCCCGAAGGCAGCCCTCTCCCTCGAAGAGGATTAATCCACCAGGAGGTTCCATGCGCGGTGCGATGGTGCACGCGATCGGTGACGACAAGCTGGAGATCCGCGACGATCTCACGCTCACCCCCGTCGGGCCGACCGACGTGCGGGTGCGGATCCGGGCGACCGGCGTCTGCCACTCCGACCTGTCGGCGATGTCCGGCGTGCTCCCGATGCCGGTGCCGCTGATCCCCGGCCACGAGGGCGCGGGCGAGGTGCTGGAGGTCGGCGACCACGTCACGACCGTGCAGCCGGGCGACCACGTCATCATCAACTGGACCCCCGCCTGCGGCACCTGCCCGAGTTGCGTACGCGGCCAGCCGTTCCTGTGCATGACGTACGTGCTGCGCAGCTACAGCCACGCGGGCTTCCGGTTCGACGGGGACAAGCCGGCGTTCGGCATGGCCGGCTGCGGCACCTGGGCGGAGGAGGTCGTGGTGCCCTGGCAGGGCGCGATCAAGGTCGACTCGGACGTTCCGTACGAGGCGGCGGCGCTGATCGGGTGCGGCATCACCACCGGCGTCGGCGCGGTGCTGAACACGGCGAAGGTGAAGGCCGGTTCGACGGTGGCCGTGGTCGGCTGCGGCGGCGTCGGCCTGTCGGTGATCCAGGGCGCCCGGGTCTCCGGCGCGACCACGATCCTGGCCATCGACCCGCTGGAGTCCAAGCACGAGCTGGCCAAGAAGGTGGGCGCCACCCACGCCTGCACCCCCGACCAGCTGATGGACGCGGTCGGCACTCTCACCGGAGGCCAGGGCTTCGACTACGGCTTCGAGGTGGTCGGCAAGTCGCAGGCCATCATGACGGCCTGGCAGGCCACCCGCCGCGGCGGCGACGTGATCGTGGTCGGCGCGGGCGCGATGGACGACACGGTCCCGCTGACCGCCTTCAGCCTCCTCTTCGAAGGCAAGAACCTGCTCAGCTCGCTGTACGGCGGCTCCGACGTCCGCCGCGACTTCCCGTTCTTCGCGAACCTCTACAAGGCGGGCAAGCTCGACCTGGACAGCATGATCAGCTCCAGGATCCGGCTGACCGACCTCAACGACGCGGTGGCCAACCTCAAGAGCGGCGAGGTCCTCCGCCAGATCGTCGTCCTCAACTGAAGCTGGCAGAGAGATAAAGAGAGGTACGGCCTGCGTCCCTGACCTGAGGCGCAGGCCGTACCCGTCTACAGGATCATTCCGAAGAGAACGCCGCGTCAAACGACGCCGTCGGCGGGGTGATCCGGTTGAGGCGGGTGATGAAGCCGAGGGCCTCGGGGCCGCCGTCGAGGCGGTCCATGCCCGCGTCCTCCCACTCGATGGAGATGGGGCCGTCGTAGCCGATGGCGTTGAGGGCGCGGAAGCAGTCCTCCCACGGCACGTCGCCGTGGCCGGTAGAGACGAAGTCCCAGCCGCGGCGCAGGTCCGCCCAGGGCAGGTGGGACCCCATCCGGCCGCGGCGGCCGTCGGGCGTGCGGACCTTGGCGTCCTTGCAGTCGACGTGGTAGATCCGGTCGGCGAAGTCCAGGATGAAGTTCGCCGGGTCCAGGCCCTGCCACACCATGTGCGAGGGGTCCCAGTTGAGACCGAAGGACGGCCGGTGGCCGATGGCCTCCAGGGTCTTCACGGTCGTGTAGTAGTCGTAGGCGATCTCACTCGGGTGCACCTCGTGGGCGAACCGCACGCCTTCGGCCTCGAACACGTCCAGGATCGGGTTGAAGCGATCCGCGAAGTCCTGGTAGCCCGCCTCGATCATCGCCGGCGAGGCCGGGGGGAACATCGCGACGGTGTGCCAGATCGACGAGCCGGTGAAACCGACCACGGTGTCGACGCCCAGCTTGGCCGCCGCGCGCGCCGTGTTCTTGATCTCCTCGGCGGCGTTGCGGCGGACCGTCTCCGCGTCGTCCGACCACAGGCGCGCGGGCAGGATGCCCTTGTGCCGCTCGTCGATCGGGCTGTCGCAGACGGCCTGGCCGACGAGGTGGTTGGAGATGGTCCAGACCTTGAGGTTGTGCTTGTCCAGGGTCTCCAGCTTGCGGGTGACGTAGTCGGGCTCGGCGAGCGCCCGGTCCACCTCGAAGTGGTCGCCCCAGCAGGCGATCTCCAGGCCGTCGTACCCCCACTCGGCGGCCAGGCGGCACACCTCTTCGAAGGGCAGGTCGGCCCATTGGCCGGTGAACAGAGTGATCGGTCGCGTCATCCCACTTCTCCTCTTCCGTACGGGGTTGGGCCTGCCGCCCGGTCCGGTCGGGTGGCACCCGCCCGGTTCCGCGCTTCGGCGCAGCGTGGAACCGGGCGCCCTGACCAGGACGCGTTCCGGGCGGCAGGCGGGCGGGCCCCCGAGCTCATATGGCGGTCCATCTGCTTTCGTCCCCGGCGCTGCGCTCGACCGCCGCGAGCACGCGCTGCACCTGGAGGCCGTCCTCGAACGAAGGCGAGGGGTCGTAACCGCCCGCGATCGCCTCGAGGAAGTCCTTGATCTCGTTGGTGAAGGTGTTCTCGTAGCCGAGGCCGTGGCCGGGCGGCCAGTAGGCCCCCGCGTAAGGGTGCCCGCCCTCGGTCACCAGAATCCGGCGGAAGCCGCCCTCCTCCGGAACGAGCGTGTGGTCGTGGAACCACAGCTCGTTCATCTCCTCGAAGTCGAACGCGACGCTGCCGAGCGAGCCGTTGATCTCGATCCGCAGCGCGTTCTTGCGGCCCGTGGCGAACCGCGTGGCCTCGAACGAGGCCAGCGCCCCACCCGCGAACCTGCCGATGAACAGCGCGGCGTCGTCGACCGTGACCAGCCCGGTGGCGACCCCGCTGCCCGCGGCGGAGAGCCCGGCCGAGTCGTCGGCCAGCGGGCGCTCCTTGATGAACGTCTCCGTGATGGCCGAGACGCCGGTCAGCAGGTCGCCCAGGATGAACTGGGCGGTGTCCACGATGTGCGCGCCGATGTCACCGAGCGCGCCGGATCCGGCCTTGTCCTTCTGCAGACGCCAGACCAGCGGGAACTCCGGATCGATGATCCAGTCCTGCAGGTACTGGGCCCGGACGTGCCGGATCTGGCCGAGCCGGCCCTCGGCCACGAGCTGGCGGGCCAGCGCGACGGCCGGGACCCGGCGGTAGTTGAAGGCGACCATGCTGCGCACGCCCTGGGCCGCGGCGGCCCGGGCCGCGGCCGCCATGGCCTCGGCTTCCTCGACGGTGTTGGCGAGGGGTTTCTCGCAGATCACGTGCTTACCGGCCTGGAGCGCGGCGATGGCGATCTCGGCGTGCGAGTCGCCCGGCGTGCAGATGTCGACCAGCTGCACGTCGTCGCGCTTGACCAGCTCCTTCCAGTCCGTCTCAATGGCAGACCAGCCGAGTGACTCGGCAGCCTCGGCCGTCCGGCCGGCGGACCGGCCGGACAGCACCGCCATGGACGGCGTGAGGGGCAGGTCGAAGAAGGCTCCGACACTGCGCCAGGCCTGGGAGTGCACGCGTCCCATGAACGCGTACCCCACCATGCCGACCCCGATTGGCTGCTTCACGACTCGAAGCCCAACGGCAGGTACTCGGCGACGTTGTCCTTGGTGATGGTCTCGGAGGCCAGGGTGATCGACTGCGGAACCTGGTGCTCCAGCAGGTCGCTCATGCCCTTGCCCTGCGCGATCAGGCGAGCCAGCTTGATGGCCGAGGAGGCCATCGTCGGGCTGTAGGTGACCGTCGCCTCAAGGACGCTGGAGCCGGCCTGGATGTCCCGCATGGCGTTGGCCGAACCGGCGCCACCGACCATGAAGAACTCGTTCCGGTTGGCTTCCTTGATGGCGGCCAGGACGCCGATGCCCTGGTCGTCGTCGTGGTTCCAGATGGCGTCGATCTTGGAGTGCGCCTGGAGCAGGTTGCTGGCGACCTCGGTGCCGGACTCCACCGTGAACTGGGCGTCCTGCTTGGCGGTCACGCTGAAGCCGTAGTTCTTGAGCGCGTCCTCGAAGCCCTTGCTGCGGTCCTGGGTGAGGGGCAGCGTGGCGATGCCTTGAATCTCCAGGATGACCGGGTTGCTCACACCCTTGTCCTTGAGCTTCTTGCCGATGTAGTGGCCGGCCGCGACGCCCATGCCGTAGTTGTCGCCGCCGATCCAGGTCCGGTACGACAGCTTGTCCGGGAAGATGCGGTCCAGGTTGACGACCGGGATGCCGGCGTCGGTGGCCTGGCGGGCGACCTGGTTGAGCTGCTGGCCGTCGTTCGGCAGCATGACGATGACGTTGACCTTCTGCGCGATCAGCGACTCGACCGCGGAGATCTGCACGTTGATGTCGTTGGTCGGCTCGACCGGCTTGAACTCGACATCGCTGTACTGCTTGGCGGCGGCCTCGGCGTTCTTGGCGATGGCCGCGATCCAGCCGTGGTCGGCGGCGGGGGCCGAGAAGCCGATGACGACCTTGGTGCCGGGGGCGTCGTTGCCGCCGGTGGCGGCCGGGGCCGGCGCGGCGGGGGCCGCCGCGCTGGGGGCCGGGGCCGGCTCGTTGCTGGTGCACGCCGCCGCTAGGGCGCCGACTCCGAGGACCGCTCCGCCGACGAGGAAACCGCGGCGACCCGGGTTCTGGGCCATGGTGTTCTCCCTTTGTGATTTATCAGGCAGTAAGGAACCGGGGCCGCGGGGAGGGAATCCCGAGGCCCGTTGAAGGCGGGTGCTGTAGAGCGAGGTGAGGGCTGGGGGTGGAAGCTATGTGGCTGTTTGCAGGCTGCGTCGCTGCAGGAGCACGGCGACGACGATGATCAGGCCCTTGGCGATCAGCTGGTCGCTGGTGTTGAGCCCGTTCAGGATGAACAGGTTCGTGATCACGGTGAAGATGAGCAGGCCGAGGATGGAGCCGATGATCGTGCCCCGGCCGCCGGTGAGGAGGGTGCCGCCGATGATGACGGCGGCGATGGCGTCCAGCTCGTAGAGGTCGCCGTGGGTGGAGGAGCCGGTGGTGGTGCGGGCCATGATGATCACGGCCGCGATGCCGCAGCACAGGCCGGACAGGCCGTACAGGAGCATCGTGTGGCGGCGGACGTCGATGCCGGCCAGGCGGGCCGCCTCCGGGTTGCCGCCCACCGCGTACGTCCTGCGGCCGAAGGTGGTGCGGTTGAGGATGAGCCAGCCGACGGCGACGACCACGGCGAAGATGTAGACCAGCAGCGGCAGGCCGAGCACCCGGGTGGTGGACAGCTCGATCAGGGCGCCGTTGTCCTGGCTGACCAGCTGGGTCTTGCGCTCGGACATGCGCTGGGCCAGACCGCGGGCGGCCACCAGCATGGCCAGGGTGGCGATGAAGGGCACCATCCGGCCGTACGAGATGAGGAAGCCGTTCAGGAGGCCGGCTCCGGTGCCGACCAGGATGGCGCAGACGGCCATCACCACCGGCCCGTACGCCTGGGTGGCCAGCGTGGTCGCCCAGACCGAGGCCAGCGCCATGATCGCGCCCACCGACAGGTCGATGCCGCCGCCGATGATGACGAAGGTCATGCCGACGGTGATGACGCCGATGGTGGCGGCCAGGGCCAGCAGGCTGACCATGTTGGACGTGGTGGCGAAGGTGTCCGGGGTGGTGATCAGGCCGACGACGGCCAGCAGGGCGAGCGCGATCACCAGGCCCAGGTGGCGGGCCTCGCCCATCCGGCCCAGCCGCAGCCCTCCGCCCCCTGATCCTGAAGGCGCGACGGCGGCCGCCTCCACCCGCGCCTGTTCATCGGCCTCCGGCGCGGAGACTTTCTGCGGATTCACCTCGGTCATCAGACGAACTCCTGAGTTCGGGTCAACGCGATATCAGCCATGGGACGGGGTGGCGTCCATGACGAGGTCGAGCACGTGGTGCTCGTCGAGTTCGGTGGCGGGTGCCTCGTGCACCACCCGGCCGTCCCGGACGACCAGCACGCGGTCGGCCAGGCCGAGCACCTCGGGCACTTCGCTGGAGACGAGCAGGACCGCGACACCTTCGTCGGCCTGGCGTCTGACCAGCGCGTACAGCTCGGCGCGGGCGCCCACGTCGACGCCTCGGGTGGGCTCGTCCAGCAGCAGCAGCCTGCGGCCCTCGACCAGCCAGCGGCCGATCACCGCCTTCTGCTGGTTGCCGCCGGAGAGCGTCTTGATCGGGCGGGTGGGGTCGGGCGGCCGGATGTCCAGGGCCTTGACCAGGCGGTCGGCCTCGGCGCTCTCCTGCTTCCGGTTGAGCCAGCCGAACCGCGAGTAGCGGCCGAGGGTGGCCAGTGTGATGTTGCGCGCCACGCTCTGGTCCAGGAGCAGGCCCTGAGCTTTGCGCTCTTCGGGGGCCAGGCCCATGCCGATGCGGACCGAGTTGGCGGTGTTTCCCAGTTTGACCGGCTTCCCGTTGAGGGTCACCTTGCCGGAGGCCCGGCGGGCGCCGTACACGGCTTCCATGATCTCGGAGCGGCCGGAGCCGACCAGGCCGGCCAGGCCGACGATCTCCCCGGCCCGTACGGTGAACGAGACGCCGGACACCACGCCGGGCACGGTGAGGTTCTCGACCCGGAGCACCTCCTCGCCGAACTCGCCGGTGGGGCGGGGCGGGAAGACGTACTCCACGTTGCGGCCGGTCATCAGGGAGACCACGGTGGCGGTCGGCGTGGTACGGGCGGGCAGGCCGACCGCCACGGTCCTGCCGTCCTTGAGCACGGTGACCCGGTCGCCGATCTCCCGGATCTCCTCCAGCCGGTGCGAGATGTAGACCACCGCGACACCCTGGCTGGTCAGCTCCCGGATGATCCGGAACAGGTTGCTCACCTCGTCGTGGGCCAGCGCCGCCGACGGTTCGTCCATGACGATCAGGCGCGCCTCGTGGGAGAGGGCGCGCGCCATGCTGACGACCTGCTTGCCGGCGGGCGACAGGCGGCCCACCTCGGTCTGGGGACGGATCTCGCCGTGGCCGAGCCGGGCGAGCAGCTTACGGGTGGCGGCGAACATCTCGCCGCGCTTGGTGAAGCCCCACACCGCCTGTTCGTGGCCGAGGAAGATGTTCTCCGCGACGCTGAGGCCGTCGACCAGGTCGAGTTCCTGGTAGATGGTGGCGATGCCCTGCCGCATGGCGGCGGTGGGGTTGGCCAGGCGGACCGCTTCGCCGTTGAGGAGGACCTCACCGCTGTCCGGCTGGTGCGCGCCGGCCAGCACCTTGATGAGGGTCGACTTGCCCGCGCCGTTCTGGCCGAGCAGGCAGTGCACTTCGCCGGCCCGGACGTCGAGGTCGACGCCGTCCAGCGCGCGCACTCCGGGGAACTGCTTGACGATCCCTCGCATCTGTAGCAGCGAGGGGTTATCCGACTGTTCCCGGCTTATGTCTTCCATATTTCCGGATGCTAGAGACGACTTATGCTGACGGTCAAGCAAAAGTCGATGGCATGATGTCATAATGAGATCTGGAATCATCGACTAGGCGAAAGGAGGCGAGGTTGACACAGGGGATGCTGAGCGAGCCGACCGGTTCTGTCACCGGCGCGGGAGCACTGCTCTCGATCCTTCGGGACGGCCAGGCCCGGACCAGGGCCGAGCTCGTGCAGCTGACAGGACTGGCCCGGTCCACGGTCTCGCAGCGCCTCGACGCGCTGCTGACGCACCAGTGGATCGTGCCCGCGACGGACGCGATCTCCTCCGGGGGGCGTCCCGCGACCGCCTTCGCCTTCAACCAGGGGGCCCGGGTGGTGGCGGCGGCAGATCTGGGGGCCACCCACGCCCGCGTCGCGGTGACCGACCTCGCCTCGAACGTGCTCGTCGAGCGGACCGCCGACCTGCCGATAGACCGTGGCCCCGAGGTCACGCTCGGGTGGCTGGTGGACACGCTCAGGGACCTGCTGGCGGAGACCGGCGGGCTGCTGTGCGGGGTCGGCGTGGGCCTGCCGGGGCCGGTCGAGCACATCAGCGGCAGGCCGGTCAATCCACCGATAATGCCTGGCTGGGACGGGTTCCCCGTACCGGAGTGGCTGGGGTCGCGACTGGGCGCCCCGGTTCTGGTGGACAACGATGTCAACATCATGGCGCTCGGTGAGCACTGGGCCGCCAGGCCCGAGGTGGAGCACCTGGTCTTCGTCAAGATCGGCACCGGCATCGGCTGCGGGATCATCTCGGAGCGGCGGCTGCACCGGGGCGCCCAGGGCGCGGCGGGCGACATCGGCCACATCCGGGTGACCTCCGCCGACGTGATCTGCCGCTGCGGCAACATCGGCTGCCTGGAGGCCGTCGCGGGCGGGGCCTCGATCGCCTCGCAGCTGCGCAAGGCCGGGATCCAGGCCGAGAACAGCCGGGACGTGGTGGGCCTGGTGCGGGCCGGGAACACCCAGGCCGTGCAGTTCATCCGGCAGGCCGGCCGGGAGATCGGCGACGTGCTGGCCTCCATCGTGAACTTCTTCAACCCGTCGGTGATAGTGATCGGCGGCGACATCGCGGAGGCGGGCGAGCACGTGCTGGCCGGGGTCCGTGAGGTGATCTACAGCCGCTCGCTGCCGCTGGCCACCCAGCATCTGAGCATCCGGGCGACCGAGCTGGGCGACCGCGCGGGCGTGATCGGCGCGGCGGTCATGGTGATCGAGGCCGTGCTGGCGCCCGAGGCCGTGGATCTCACAGTCAGCAGCTGAGGCACTTTCTTTAGGTCTTGTCACAAGCTCTTGACTGATCCGCAACATCCTGGCAACAATGTGGGCGATCGCCTCACACTCGGCAGCCTGGCACGCGCGCCGAGGGAAAGAGAGCGCTCCCTCACCGGCCGCGTTCGGCGCACGCGACCTTCGTTCCGAAAGGATCGTTTGTGCGCCTGTTATCCCGATTACTCCTGTCGCTGCTGCTCGTGGTCACCGGCCTGACCGTGACCTCGGCACCCGCCTTCGCCGCCCCCGACTTCACCGTCCTGGTCTTCTCCAAGACCGCCGGCTTCCGGCACGGCTCCATCGGCCCCGGCATCACCGCCATCCAGCAGCTCGGCACCGCCAACAACTTCGCGGTCGAGACCACCGAGGACGCCGCCCAGTTCACCGACGCCAACCTGGCCAGGTTCAGGGCCGTCATCTGGCTCTCCACCACCGGTGACGTGCTCAACGCCACCCAGCAGGCCGCCTTCGAGCGCTACATCGAGGCCGGCGGCGGCTACGTGGGCGTGCACGCCGCCGCCGACACCGAGTACGACTGGCCCTGGTACGGCCAGCTCGTCGGCGCGTACTTCTCCGGCCACCCCGCCCCCCAGCAGGCCACGGTGAAGGTCGCGGACCGGGTCCACCCGTCCACCGCGCACCTGCCGCACCGGTGGAGCCGCTTCGACGAGTGGTACAACTACGCGGTCAACCCGCGCGGCAAGGTGCACGTGCTGGCCACCCTGGACGAGACCACCTACACCGGCGGCGGCAACGGCTTCGACCACCCCATCGCCTGGTGCCAGAACTACGACGGCGGGCGCTCCTGGTACACCGGCGGCGGCCACACCGACGAGTCCTTCGCCGAGGCCAACTTCCGCCAGCACCTGCTCGGCGGCATCCGTACCGCGGCCGGCTTCGTGCAGGGCGAGTGCGGCGGCACCGTCACCTCCAACTTCCAGCAGGTCGCGCTCGCGAAGGGCGTCGGCGAGGTCGGCGAGCCGATGAGCCTCACCGTGCTGCCCGACGGCGCGGTCTTCCACACCGCCCGCAACGGCACGATCCGCTACACCGACTTCGCCGGCAACACCAAGGTCGCCGGCAACCTCGCCGTCTACAGCGGCGACGAGGAGGGCCTGCAGGGCATCGCGGCCGACCCCGGCTACGCCACCAACCGGTGGATCTACCTGTTCTACGCGCCGCCCCTCAACACGCCGGGCGGAGGCGCTCCGGCCACCGGGACCGCGGCCGACTTCGCGCCGTGGAACGGGGTCAACCGCCTGTCCCGGTTCACCGTACGCGCCGACAACACCATCGACCCGGCCAGCGAGCGCACGGTCCTGGACGTGCCCACCAGCCGCGGCATGTGCTGCCACGTGGGCGGCGACATCGACTTCGACTCGGCGGGCAACCTCTACCTGTCCACCGGTGACGACACCAACCCGTTCGAGTCGGCCGGCTTCTCGCCGATCGACGAGCGGGCCAACCGCAACCCGGCCTTCGACGCGCAGCGCACCGCGGCCAACAGCAACGACCTGCGCGGCAAGGTGCTGCGCATCAAGCCGACCGCGTCCGGGACGCCCGCGTACACGATCCCGCCGGGCAACATGTTCGCGCCCGGGACCGCCAACACCCGTCCCGAGGTGTACGCGATGGGCTTCCGGAACCCGTTCCGGATGAGCGTGGACAAGGCCACCGGCATCGTCTACCTGGGCGACTACGGGCCCGACGCGGGCACCGCCGACCCGAACCGCGGCCCGGCCGGGCAGGTGGAGTTCGCGCGGATCACCCAGCCGGGGTTCTACGGCTGGCCGTACTGCTCCAGCTTCAACGACGCCTACAACGAGTACACGTTCCCGTCCGGCCCGTCCCTGCCGAAGTACAACTGCGCCGGCGGCCCGGTGAACAACTCGCCCAACAACACCGGAATCACCCAGCTGCCGCCGTCGCAGCGCGGCTGGATCCCCTACACCGGCTCCACCCCGCCGGAGTTCCCCGGTGGCGGCCTCTCCCCGATGGCCGGCCCCGTCTACCGGTTCGACCCCGCCTCCACCTCGGCGATCGCGTTCCCGCGCTACTACGACGGCACGTTCTTCGCCGGCGAGTTCGGCCGCCGCTGGATCAGGAACGTCGTGCAGGACAGCACCGGCGCGCCGCTCGCGATCAACCCGTTCCCGTGGACCGGCACGCAGATCATGGACATGGAGTTCGGCAAGAACGGCGCGCTCTACGTGCTCGACTACGGCACCGGCTGGTTCAACGGCGACGAGAACTCCGGCCTCTACCGCATCGAGTACGCCCGCAACGGCCACGCGCCCGCACCGGTCGTGTCGGCCAACCGCACCTCCGGCCTGGCGCCGCTCGCGGTGACGTTCTCCTCGGCCGGCACGATCGACCCCGACGGCGACCCGATCACGTACGCGTGGGACTTCGACGGCAACGGATCCACCGATTCGACGGCGGCCAATCCGTCCTTCACGTACAACACGAACGGCACCTACAGCGCGACCCTCACCGTACGCGACACGACCGGCAAGACCGGCACGGCCAGCGTGGTGATCACGGTCGGCAACACCGCGCCCACGGTGACCATCCAGGCGCCGCTGGACGGCCGCACGTTCTCCTTCGGTGACGCGATCCCGTTCCAGGTGACCGTGACCGACCCGCAGGACGGCACGATCAACTGCGCCCGGGTGAAGGTCAGCTACGTGCTCGGCCACGACTCGCACGGGCACCTGCTGACCAGCGCCAACGGCTGCACCGGCACCCTGCAGACCACGGTCGACGGCGAGCACGACTCGGCGGCCAACATCTTCGGGGTGATCGACGCCGAGTACACCGACAACGGCGGCGGCGGCCAGGGCGCGCTCACCACGCACGCCCAGGTCATCCTGCAGCCGAGAGTCCGCCAGGCGGAGCACTTCGGCAACAGCAGCGGCATCCAGATCGTCTCGCCGGGCAGCGCGAACGGCGGCCGGGCGATCGGGTTCATCGACAACAACGACTGGATCTCGTTCAAGCCGTACAACCTGACCGGGGTGACCTCGTTCACCGCGCGGGTCGGCGCGGTGGCGGGCGGCAACACGCTGGAGTTCCGCGTCGGCTCGCCGACCGGCCAGCTGGTCGGCTCGGCGACGGTCCCGGCGACCGGCGGGTACGCGACCTTCGCCAACGTCACCGGGGCGATCACACCACCGGCGGGCACCCAGGAGCTGTTCCTGGTCTTCAAGGGCACCGGCGCGCTCTACGACATCGACGAGTTCACCTTCAACGGCGGCCCCGTCGTGTCCCCCTCACCGTCGCCCTCGCCCAGCCCGTCGCCGTCCCCGTCTCCCCCGACGGGCACCAACCTGGCGCTGAACAAGACAGTCACGGTCACCAGCGTCGAAGGCGCGTACACGGGCGCGGGCGCCGTGGACGGCTCGACCACCACCCGCTGGTCGAGCGCGTTCTCCGACCCCCAGTCGATCACCGTGGATCTGGGGCAGTCGTACTCGATCAACCGCGTGCGCCTGAACTGGGAGGCCGCCTACGGCTCGGCCTACCAGATCCAGACCTCCGCCAACGGCACCGACTTCACCACCATCAAGACGGTGACCGGCGAGAACGGCGGCATCGACGACCACACCGGCCTGACCGGAACGGCGCGCTACGTCCGCATCCTCGGCACCGCCCGCGGCACCGCCTGGGGCTACTCCCTCTGGGAGTTCGAGGTGTACGGCTCCGGCGGCCCGCCCGCCGCGACCAACGTGGCCCTCAACAAACCCGCCGTGGCCTCCAGCATGGAAGCCGCCTACACGGCCGCCAACGCGGTCGACGGCTCCGCCACCACCCGCTGGGGCAGCGCCTTCGCCGACCCCCAGTGGATCCAGGTGGACCTGGGCCAGACCTACACCATCAGCAGGGTCAGGCTGAGCTGGGAGGCCGCGTACGGGTCGGCGTACCAGATCCAGACCTCACCCAACGGAACCACCTGGACCACCATCAAGTCGGTGACCGGCGAGAACGGCGGCGTCGACGACCATACCGGCCTTAACAATTCGACCAGATACGTCCGAATCAACGGCACCACCCGCGGCACCGCCTGGGGCTACTCCCTCTGGGAATTCGAGGTGTACGGCAGCTAGACACCCCTAGGCACCCCTAAGCACCACCGAGAAGTCGGCCCCATGACCTCCCCCCGGGTCATGGGGCCGACGCGCCTCCCGCGACTATCCGGCGGCGAGCACCGGTTGACAGGGCAAAGCTCGCGACCACATACAGTAATAGTTTCCATACTCTTGGAGATGAATGGGGGTGGGGCATACGGAAGGGATGCTTGATGGATTGGGAGCAGGGTGTCGTGGTGTGCCGCGCGGCGCGCCAGATGGTGGATCGGGGCGTTCTGACCGGGGAGTCGTCGTTCGTCCCGGGGTTGCGCACGTGGACGCCAGAAGCCGCGGATGAGCTGTTCCAACGGTTCGTGGAGAACTTCGACGGGTCTTCCGACGAGTTCCTGGTCAAGCTCAAGCGACAGATCGCCGAGGGCGAGGATCAGACGATCGTGCTCGCGGCTGAACTGCTCTACCTGAACGTGATGCCGCTCAGCCCCGCGACCATCGGCGCCGACCGTAAGTTCGAGATCCTCAGCAGTGTCCTGTCGTGGGCTTCCGTCGAAGCCAAGGTGCCCGACGACCTGGCTGCGGCAGCTTCGCCCGGGTACATGAAAGGTGGCCAAGCGTTCCTGAACTACCGCTGGGCCCAGTTCGCCTTCCTTATCCGCCTTGCCCGACTGCTGGTGAAGCTGTCCCTCAACGAGCGCGAAGCAGCCTTGCGGGACCCGTGGCGCTTCCGTGAGCTGGCCGAATCGGTGCTCGCCGATCATGATGGCAAGGCGCGGGGTCGCGCCCAATACCACGTGCTGCTGTTCTTGCTGTTCCCCGATGTTTTCGCACCGGTCTCCGTCGAGCGCAACAAGCAGCTCATCCGGGACGCCTTCGCCGACCGGCTTGCCGAGCCGACCGGGGATCTCGACCGCGATATCTACGCCATCCGTCTGCAGATCGAAGCGGAGCACGGCGGCCAGTTCAGCTTCTATGACGAGCCCTGGCGCTCCCGCTGGGAGCCGCCACCGGCACCACGGTCGCAGAAGGGCTGGCTGGTGCGCGGGGCCAACGTCGACGGGTTCAATGCGATCCCCCGGTGGCTGGCTGACGGCTTCTGCTCAGTCTCCTTCTCGGATGTCGAGGAACTACCAGCCGGTGTCTCCCGTCAGCAGGTCAAAGACGCCGTCTCCAGCGCCTTCCCGGACGCCAGACAAGGCAAGAGAGACGTCGCGGCAGGGCAGCTGTGGCGCTTCCTCAGCGGCTTCCAGCCCGGTGATCTCATCGCCACGGTGGACGGCGACTCCGTCTATGTCGGCACCATCACCAGCGACGCCTTCTATGACGACTCCGCCGGACTTGGTCTAGCTCGCCGTCGCTCGGTCGAGTGGCATCCAGATTCGCTCAACCGCAAAGCTCTCCCGGAAGAAGCCAAGGCCAAGCTCAAGACCACAATGACCATCGGCGAGCTGACCAGCGTGATAGCGGCGCTGGCCACCGATGCCGGCCTGGGCGAACAGGTAACCGACGAAGTCCTGGCTCAAGACGAAACCCGCAGCCTGATCGTCCCGACGCTCACGCAGACGTTCGCCGACGAACTGCTCATGCCACTCGACTGGCTACAAGAGACCGCGGACCTGCTCACCGCCAAACGACAGATGATCCTTTACGGCCCGCCCGGGACAGGCAAGACCTACCTGGCCACAAAACTCGGCGAGGCGCTGGCCGGTCTCGATCGCACCAGCCTGGTCCAGTTTCACCCCTCCTACGGCTACGAAGACTTCGTCGAAGGCTTCCGCCCGCGCATGGGCGAGGGTGGCACGATCGGCTTCGACCTGGTGCCCGGCCCGTTCAAGAACGCCGTCGAGGCCGCCGAGAAGGAACCTGACCGGCCGTACGTCCTGGTCATCGATGAGATCAACCGCGCCAACCTGGCCAAGGTGTTCGGCGAACTGTACTTCCTGTTGGAGTACCGCAACCATGAGATCACCCTGCAGTACTCGCCGGAAGAGCCGTTCAAGATGCCCAAGAACGTGTTCGTCATCGGCACGATGAACACCGTCGACCGCTCGGTGGCACTCGTCGACGCGGCGATGCGCCGCCGGTTCGTCTTCCGCGCCCTGGCACCGGACCGAGCTCCGGTCGACGGGCTCCTGCGCCGCTGGCTGACCCGCGAACGACTCCACGCCGTGCCCGCGCTGCTGCTGGAGGAAGTCAACCGCCGGCTGAACGACCCCGACCGTGCCGTCGGCCCCTCTTATCTGATGACGTCCCGCGTCGCCACCCAGCACGGTCTGGAGCTCATCTGGGCAGCCGAGATCCTGCCGCTGCTGGAAGATCAGCTTTATGGCAAGGTCGACGACATCGAAGCTGAGTACGGCCTGCCCGTCCTGCTCACCGCACTCGGCCTAACCCCGTCGTGACGCTCCGCCTCACTCTTGCCGAGGCAAGCGCGAGCCAGCCATGCACGCTGGCGTTGACGCCCGCGCAGATCGCCACGCTGGCCACCGTTCCCGACCTGATCGCCATCACCCCGGTCGGAGGTGGGCGATGGCGATTGTCCGGGCGGCAACGGGTCGGAACTGTACGGCTGGGCCACGGTGACGGCGCCGTCGAACTCCGCGTGCGACCGAAGCTACCCGTCCGCCGTCTGCTCGGTCTGCTCGACTCCGGCGACAGCGTCTGGCGGCACCGAGAAATCTCCGCCGCGGCCGACGACCTGCTCGTCCCCGCTCTGGCCACTGTCTTCGCCAGAGCCGCCGAGAGGGTGCACCGCGGCGGGATCCTGCACGGTTTCGTTCACCGCGAGGACGCGCTCACCGTCATGCGCGGCCGGATCCGCACCAGCGCCCAACTGAGCCGCCGGATGGGGTTGCCCACGGCGATCGAGGTCGCTTATGACGACTACCTGGCCGACATCCCCGAAAACCAGATCCTGCTCGGTGCCATCGATGTCGCAGCCACCCTGCCGGATGTCGCGACCACCACGATCGCGCTGTTGCGCCATTTGAGCGCGCGCCTGGTTGGCGTGGTCCCCGTCCGTCCGGGCGCGCCGCTCCCGCCGTGGCGGCTCACCCGGCTCAACGAGCGCTATCTTCCCGCGCTCCGGCTGGCTGAGCTGCTGCTGTCCGGATCATCCCTTCAGCAGGAGGGTCCGCGGGCCGTACAGATCGATGGGTTCATCCTCAACATGGCCCAGATCTTCGAACGTTTCCTCACCAGGCAGCTGACCACGGCGCTTCTACCGTACGGCTTGCGATGCACCGCGCAGCAGGAATACCAGCTCGACAGCCGAGGACTGGTGCGCTTCAAGCCCGACATCCTCGTTCACCACGGCGGGCGCCCATGCGTGGTCATCGATGCGAAGTACCGCACTCTGGACGGTCCTCCTCCCACGAATCACCTGTTCCAACTGATTTCTTACTGCACCGCGCTCGGCATCACCCATGGTCACCTCATGTATGCCTCTGGAAGGCCGCGAGCGCAGCCGTACCAGATCAACCACTCGGAGGTCACCTTGTATGCGCACGTTCTGGACCTCAACCAAGACCCCGGCGAACTTGCGAGCGTTGTTGCCGCGTTGGCTGAGCGGCTCGCCTTGTTCTGATTCGCCCGCAACCCGAGTCACTGTGACCCGAGAACCATGATCGCCATGATCGCCAACCCAGCGGGTGTGGCACCGCATGCCTGACCGAACGTCCTCCGACTGGGAAGGATGAAGATGACGGACGTGTGGCGGGGGGTGGGGACGATAGCTGGGCTGAGTGGGCTGGAACGCATGCTGACGGGCTTGCTGGACGCCAGCCACCTGCTCACGCTGGAGCGCCTGCCCGAGCGGGTGGCCGCGTTCGGCGCGGAGGCGGGCCTCGGCGACGTGCTGGTCTATCTGGCTGACCTGCAGCAGACGGTCCTGCGGGCGCTGCCGCCCGGCTGGGCCGCCGGGGAGGAGGGGGAGATCGCCGAGCTGAGGATCGACACCACGTTGGCGGGGCGCGCCTTCCAGGAGGTCAGGGCCCTGTCGCAGAACGGCGGCGACGGGGAGCACCTCTGGTGGGTGCCGTTGCTGGACGGCACGGAGCGGCTGGGCGTGCTGCGGGTGGCCGCCGAGGGTCCCGACCTGCCGGAGGCGGCCGGGCATCTGGCCGCGCTGGTGGCGTTGATGCTGGTCAGCCAGCGTACGCACAGCGACGCCTACTCCCAGGTGGTGCGCACCCGGCCGATGAACGTGGCCGCCGAGATGCAGTGGCGGCTGATCCCGCCGCTCACGTACGCCACGCCGGAGATGACGGTCGGCGGGATGATCGAGCCCGCGTACGAGGTGGGCGGGGACGTCTTCGACTACGCCCTGGCCGGGGACACGCTGCATCTGGCGCTGTTCGACGCGATGGGCCACGACGCCTCGGCCGGGCTGACCGCGAACCTGGCCATGGCGGCCTGCCGCAACCACCGCCACCAGGGCATGGATCTGATCGTCAACAGTCAGGCCATCGAACGTACCCTGATCGGCGAGTTCGGCCCTGCCACCCGTTTCGTCACCGCCGTCATGGCTGAGCTGAACGTGCGCACCGGACAGCTGACCTGGATCAACCGCGGTCATCCGCCGCCCGTGCTGATCCGCAGCGGGCGGTGGAGCACCACGCTGGAGTGCCCGCCGGCGCATCCGCTGGGCCTTGATCTGGGCCTGCCGGTCACGGTCTGCCAGGAGCAGCTGGAACCGGGCGACCGGCTGCTCTTCTACACCGACGGCATCGTCGAGGCGGGCGCCGCGCAGGGCCGGGAGTTCGGGCTGACCCGTTTCGTGGACTTCATCATCAAGCACACCAGCGCCGCCCTGCCGGTGCCGGAGACCCTGCGCCGCCTGATCCGGAGCATTCTCGACTACCACGACGGCCATCTGGGCGATGACGCCACGGTGCTGCTCGCGGAGTGGCACGGACCCGGGGCCGGACCGCTCGTCTCGCCCGAATGAATGGATTTCCTGTATATCAGGTAGGAAATATTGACTTATGACCGGCTCGTGATTAGCGTTCCTGGCATGAGCAAGGACCTGAACCTGACCCGGCGCGCACACGTGGATCATGGCCACGTGTCCAGCGCGCAGTGTCGCCGCCGCGATTGAGCCGAGTCCCCCCTTTCTCTTTCGCGCGTACAGGAACGCCATGAACATCTTCAGGAACGTGCTGGTCGCCGGAGTGCTCTTAGGTCTCGCGGGATGCGGGGCCGAATCCGGCGGAGAGGTCACCGAGCTGCGCTACCAGGGCAACGCCGGGGCCGTGACCCTGCCCGAGCTGGCCGAGGAGCTCGGCTATCTCGCGCCCGTCAGACTCAAGTGGATCGGGAACACCATCAGCGGGCCGCAGGACATCCAGTCCGCGGCGACAGGACAGACGGATTTCGGCGGCGCGTTCAACGGGGCCGTCGTCAAGCTCCGGGCCAGCGGCGCGCCGATCAAGGCGGTCGTCAGTTACTACGGCAGCGATCAGGACACCTTCAGCGGGTTCTGGGTGACCGAGGAGAGCCCGATCAAGGGCCCCCGGGACCTGATCGGGAAGAAGATCGGCGTCAACACGCTGGGCGCGCACGCCGAAGCGGTGATCAAGGAGTACCTGAAGCGCGGCGGGCTCACGCCGGAGGAGGTCAGGCAGGTCGAGCTGGTGGTGGTGCCGCCGGTCAACACCGAACAGGGACTGCGCGGCGGGCAGATCGACGTCGGCGCGCTCACCGGGGTGCTGCGGGACAAGGCGCTGGAGCGGGGCGGCATCCGGCTGCTGTTCAGCGACACCGAACTGCTGGGGCCCTTCAACGCGGGCACGTACGTGCTGCGCGAGGACTTCATCGCGCGGAACCCGGCCGCCGCCAAGAAGTTCGGCGAGGGCGTGGCGAAGGCGATCGAGTGGACCCGCGCGCACAGCCGCGACGAAGTGATCGCGAAATTTCAGGAAATCGTGGCTAAGCGGGGGCGGAACGAGGACGCCTCGGCCATCCAGTACTGGAAGAGCTTCGGGGTCTCCTCCAAGGGCGGCCTGATCGCGGACCGGGAGTTCCAGACCTGGATCGACTGGCTGGAACGGGAAGGCGAACTCCAGCCCGGTCAGGTCAAGGTCGGCGACGTGTACACCAACCAGTTCAATCCGTACGCGACCGGGAGCGTCAAGTGAACAAGATCACGATCCGGGGGGTCGGGAAGACCTTCCAGGTGCGCGGCGGGGGCGAGCCGTTCACCGCGCTCGCCGGGATCGACCTGGACGTCCGGGCCGGGGAGTTCCTGACCCTGGTCGGGCCGAGCGGCTGCGGCAAGTCCACCCTGCTGGACCTGATCGCCGGCCTGACCACGCCGACCACCGGCACGCTGCGCCTGGACGGCCGCCCGATCGACGGTCCCGGCCTCGACCGCGGCGTGGTCTTCCAGCAGTACGCGCTGTTCCCGTGGCGTACCGCGCTGGCCAACATCGAGTTCGGGCTGGAGGCGAAAGCCGTACCGGCGAGGGAGCGGGCGGAGCGGGCGCGGGAGTTCCTGGAGCTGGTCGGGCTGAGCGGGTTCGCGGACCGGTATCCGCACGAGCTGTCCGGCGGCATGCGGCAGCGGGTGGCGATCGCGCGCAGCCTGGCCTTCGATCCGGAGGTGCTGCTGATGGACGAGCCGTTCGCGGCGCTCGACGCGCAGACGCGGGAGTCGCTCCAGGAAGAACTGCTGAGCATCTGGGAGAAGACGGGCAAGACCGTCGTCTTCATCACGCACGGCATCGACGAGGCCGTCTACCTGGGACAGCGGGTGGCGATCATGACGTCGCGGCCCGGCCGGATCAAACAGATCATCGACGTGGCGTTCGACTCCCGGGCGGGGGATCTGCGCGCCGATCCACGTTTCGGCGAATACCGCCACCACATCTGGACCCTGCTGCGCGACGAGGTCGCCGCGGCCCGCCGGGACGAGGTGCTCTCCGTTGGCTGACACTCCGGGCAGCGCCCTCGAAACACCTACGAGTCACGAAAAATCCGAGCAATTCCCCGGGGATGTGTACTGGTATGACCTTCCCGACGACGACGCCGATCCAGCGGAGGCGGAGCCGCAGGATCAGCCGGGCTTCGTCGGGAGCAGCACGACCCCCGGTTCCCCGCCCGACCGTGACACCGGCCACGCCGAGGACGGCCCGGTCGCCCGCGACATCGACCATGCCACCAACCCCACCGCGGACGGACCGGCCGCCCGCGACATCGACAATGCCGCCGACCACTCCGCCAACCATGCCGGCGGTCGCGCCAAAGGCAGGCCGGTCGCCCGCGACACCCGTCTCCGGCGACTCACCAGGAAGGCCGGATCGCTGTTCGGGCGGTCCGCCGCGGTCGCGCTGCTGCTGGCCGCCTGGGAGGCCCTGCCCCGGCTGGGCGTCGTCGACCGGGTGTTCCTGCCGCCGCTCTCCGAGGTCGTCGGCGCCTGGTCCGGCCTCGCCCTGCGCGGCGAACTCGGCGAGCACGTCGGCGCCTCGCTGGGCCGCTCACTGGCCGGATTCCTGCTGGCCATCGTCATGGTGATCCCGCTCGGCCTGCTGATCGGCTGGTACCGGCCGCTGGCCGGCTTCCTCACCCCGCTGCTCGAACTCTTCCGCAACACCAGCGCCGTCGCGCTGCTGCCGGTGTTCACCCTGATCCTCGGCCTCGGCGAGACCGCGAAGATCACATTCGTCCTGTACGCCTGCGCCTGGCCGATCCTGCTCAACACCATCAGCGGCGTGAAGACCGTGGACCCGCTGCTGATCAAGTCGGCCCGCTCGATGGGCCTGGGGCCGGTACGGCTGTTCCAGAAGGTCATCCTGCCCGCGGCCGTACCGACGATCTTCACGGGGGTCCGGCTGGCAGGGGCGTACTCGATTCTGGTGCTGCTCTTCGCCGAGATGGTCGGCGCGAAGGCGGGCCTCGGCTACCTGATCAACGCTGCCCAGTTCAACTTCCGCATCCCCGACATGTACGCCGGAATCATCACCATCTCCCTACTCGGACTGCTGTTCAACCAGCTGCTCGTCACGTTGGAGCGGCGCTTCTCGACCTGGAGGACCACGTGAGCCCCCGCCGACTTCATCTCAACGCGTTCCTGATGGGGGTGGGTCACCACGAGGCGGCCTGGCGGCACCCCCGCACCGAACCCGCCCTGGTCACCGACGCCAAGCACTTCCAGAACCTGGCCCGGATCGCCGAACGCGGCAAGCTCGACTCGGTCTTCCTGGCCGACGGCGTCGCCCTGTGGGGGAATGTCCGGCACAACGCGCTCGGCGGTCTCGAGCCGCTGACGCTGCTGTCGGCCATCGCGGCCGTCACCGAGCACATCGGGCTGATCGCGACCGCCTCCACCACCTACAACGAGCCCTTCCACCTGGCCCGCAAGTTCGCCTCGCTGGACCACATCAGCGGCGGCCGGGCCGGCTGGAACATCGTCACCTCCGCCAGCGAGGCCGAAGCCCACAACTTCGGCGTCGAACGCCCCGCCCACCGCGACCGGTACGCCCGCGCCGACGAGTTCCTCGACGTGGTCACCAAACTCTGGGACAGCTGGGAGGACGACGCCGTCCTCGGCGACCGGGAGGCCGGCGTCTACGCCGACACCGACAAGATCCACGCGGTCGAGCACTCCGGTCCGCACTTCGCCGTCAAGGGTCCCCTCAACACCCAGCGCCCGCCGCAGGGCCATCCGCTCCTCGTCCAGGCGGGCTCCTCGCCCGACGGCCGGGACTTCGCCGCCCGCCACGCCGAGGCCGTCTTCACCGCCCAGCAGACCCTGGCGGAGGGCCAGGAGTTCTACGCCGACATCAAACGCCGCGCGGCCGCCGCCGGACGCGACCCCGCCGACGTGGTGATCCTCCCCGGCATCTCCCCCATCATCGGCAGCACCGAACGGGAGGCGCTCCGCCTGGAACGCGAACTCGAAGACCTCATCATCCCCGCGTACGGCGTCGCGCAACTGTCCACCATCCTCGGGGTCGACCTCTCCGGCCACCCTCTCGACGAGACTCTGCCCGACATTTCACCCGAGACCGAGGGCCAGCAGAGCCGCGTCAAGCTCGTGCTCGACCTGGCCACGCGGGAGCACCTCACCCTGCGGCAGCTGATCGCCCGGCTGGCGGGCGGGCGGGGCCACCGCGTGCTGGCCGGCACCCCCGAGGTGATCGCCGACCACCTCCAGGAGTGGTTCGAGCAGGGCGCCGCCGACGGGTTCAACATCATGCCGCCGGTGCTGCCCAGCGGCCTGAGCGACTTCGTGGACCACGTGGTCCCCGTGCTCCAGGAGCGCGGGCTGTTCCGGCTGGAGTACGAGGGCCGGACCTTGCGGGAGAACTACGGGCTGGCCCGGCCGGGCAGCCGTTACGCGGAACTGGCGGTCGTCCGATGAGCATCGTGACCGTGGTGGGCAATCCGCGCAGCGGGTCCCGTACGCTCACCGTCGCCACCCGGGCGGCCGAGGCCGTCGCGGACCGGCTCGGGGTCGAGGCCGGGGATGTGGTGGATCTGTCCGGGCTGGCGCCGGCGCTGTTCTCGCCGGAGCCGTCGCCGGGCGTCGAGGTCGCCCTGGAGTTGCTGCTGGACGCGTCGATCCTGGTGGTGGCGAGTCCCACGTACAAGGGGACCTATACCGGGCTGCTCAAGGCGTTCCTCGACAAGCTTCCCAACCAGGCGCTCGCCGGGAAGGCCGCGCTGCCGCTGCTGGTGCTGGGCGATCCCAAGCACACACTCGCGGTCGAGGTCCACCTGCGGCCCCTGCTGGTGGAGCTGGGAGCGAACGTCCCCACCCCCGGGCTGGCGGTTCTGGAGTCGCGCATCCCCGAGCTGGACGAGCTTCTCGCCGGCTGGGCCGATCGGGTGGTCCCGCAACTCCCCGGACGTACGCGAGTGTCCGCATGACCGCCACCGCCGACGAACAGCCGCCGCCCGTGCCGCCCCGGCTCCGGCTGGTGCCGCCCCGAGACGACCGCGAACCGGTCGGGGCGGTCGGGGCGGTGGAGTTCCGGCGGGCTCTCGGCGCGCACGCGGCCGGGGTCGTGGTGGTCACCGCGCTGCCGGACGGCGAGCCCGTCGGGCTGACCGCGACCTCCTTCACCTCGGTCAGCCTGGAACCCCCGCTGGTCTCCTTCTACGTGGACCAGTCCTCGACCACCTGGCCCGCCCTCAGCCGCGCCGACCACTTCGCGGTCAACGTGCTCGCCGGCGACCAGCACGAGGTGGCCTCCCGCTTCGCCCGCAAGGGCGTGGACCGCTTCGCCGCGCCCACCCGGTGGACCCACGGCCCCGCCGACGTCCCCCTGCTGGCCGACGTCTCCGGCCACCTCATCTGCCGAGCCCACAAAACCGCAGAAATCGGCGACCACATCCTCGTCGTCGGCCTGGTCATCGCCACCACCGCCAGACCCGACACCCACCCCCTCCTCTATCACCAGGGCAAATTCGGCAACTTCCACCCGCGCTAGCGGAGGCGGGCTGTGCCGCGGCCGATGGCGAGGGGGAGGTCGAGCATGGTGCGGATGCCGGGGGCGGCGTCGCAGACGGACGCGATCGAGTTGACCGCGTGGGCTGCGGCGCCGGCCAGGCCGTGGCTGACCTCGTCGATGGTGAGGGCGATGGTGGGGCGGCCCTCGATGTGGATGGCGAAGCCGGGGTCGGCCCAGCGGCGGACCCTGCCGGCGTCGGCCTTGTAGACGCACTCCACGGTCATGAAGGGACGGCCGCGGATCAGGCCGCTGAAGGTCCAGCGGGAGGCGCAGACGGTGTCGGGCAGCACGGTCCCGGCGGCGATCTGGAACTCCTCGGTGGCCAGTTCGAACTCGTCGCTCTCCTCGATCTCGTCCAGCCGCACGTCCAGGGCGGTGGTCACGAGCTGCACACTCTCCGCGAACAGGGCGCGCTGGAAGGCCCGGAACGGGCGCACCGCGGCGGCGTAGTCCTTGGCGGACCGGGTGAACCCGATCAGGTCGGTGACGATCTGGCGGGACGGATGCCCCCGGTAGTCGGAGGACTCGCGCACGTAGATGTGGTCCAGCCGGGAGGAGAGCCCGGTGAGGGCGAGCGGCAGCAGGTCGCTGACGAAGCCGGGGTTGATGCCCGTGCCGTGCAGGGTGGTGCCGCCCTCCGCGCAGGCGGCGGTGAGGCGTTCGACCACGCCCGGCCCGTACGCCGCCGGGTAAACGAAGCCGGTGGTGGTGATGACGTTCTTGCCGGAGGAGAGCAGGGCGCAGATGGTCTCGACGTCGGTGGCGTGGTCGCCGCCGAAGTAGGAGGCCGGCAGCGGCATGTGCAGGACGCAGTCGGCGTCCAGCGAGAGGATGTAGTCGACGTCGTCGGTGCAGACGACTCCTGTCGGGTCCAGGCCGACCAGCGCGCCGGCGTCGAGGCCGACCTTGTCCGGGTCGTACACCAGCACGCCCGCGAGCTCGAACTCGGGGCGGGTGATGACGCTGCGCAGGGCATAGCCGCCCACTGCTCCGGTGGCCCATTGGACCACGCGCAGACGGGGCATGCGGACCCTCCAACTGGTTCATGGCCGCGCCGCCGGCGCGACGCGGCGTGGCCGCGGCCATGATGCTAGGGAGGGGTGTCGCCGGTGACCCCACGCCCGGGCGAAGCCGAAACTATAGCAGGAATTTACTCGTCCGATCACTATCCGCAACGACCCATTTGTGGGTCCCATCCCGCTTGATAGGGTGCGTCCTGACTAGAATGTTGTTCTCTTCAGGGAGGCAGGGCGCATGTCCGATCTCAGGTTCGACGGGAAAGTCGCGGTCGTCACCGGTTCCGGGCACGGGCTCGGGCGGGCGCACGCGCTGCTGCTGGCCGAGCGCGGCGCCTCGGTGGTCGTCAACGACCTGGGCGGCGCGCTGGACGGCTCCGGCGCGTCGGCGGGCCCCGCGGCCGAGGTCGTCGAGTTGATCACCAAGAACGGCGGCTCCGCCGTCGCCAACGCCGACAACGTGGCCACCCCCGAGGGCGCGGAGGCGATCATCAGGACCGCGCTCGACGCGTTCGGGCGGGTGGACGTGGTGATCAACAACGCGGGCATCCTGCGCGACAAGTCGTTCGGCAAGATGTCGGTGGAGGAGTTCGACAACGTGCTCGCCGTCCACGTGCGGGGGTCGTTCCTGGTGAGCCGGGCCGCGTTCCCGCACATGAAGGAGCAGGCGTACGGCCGGATCGTCAACACCTCCTCCCCCGCCGGGCTGTTCGGCAACTTCGGCCAGGCCAACTACTCGACGGCCAAGATGGGCCTGGTCGGCCTGACCAAGACCCTCGGCATCGAGGGCGCCCGCGCCAACATCAGGGCCAACGCCATCGCCCCCATCGCCTGGACCCGGATGACCGAGGCGCTGCTGCCCGCCGAGTTCGAGGCCAAGTTCACCGTCGAGTCCATCAGCCCGCTCGTGGCGTTCCTCGCCCACGAGTCCTGCGAGGCCTCCGGTGAGGTCTTCACCGTCGGCGGCGGCCGCGTCGCCCGCGTCTTCGTCGCCGAGGGGCCCGGCTGGCGTACCGACGACCTCACGATGGAGTCCATCCGCGACAACTGGGACGCCATCATGACCGAGCAGCCGTACCTGCAGCCGACGACGCTCGGCAAGCAGGCCACCGCCTCGATGACGGCGATGCTCTGACCTCCGGGTCTCCCGGGGAAGGACGGGGGGCCGCCGGCGGGAAGGTTCGGGGAAGGGCGGCTTCCTAACGTGTGGGCACCGCCGACGGAGATCCGGCCGGCGGTCCCCCCACCCTCCTGAGGAGACGCCGTCATGAGCCCCGCCACCACCCCCGCACCCCGATGAGATGGACCGACACCGTGGTGGTCGGCGCGGGGCACGCGGGTCTCGCCGTCAGCGCGCTGCTGACCGAGGCCGGGCGTGACCACGTCGTCATCGAGCGGGGCAGAGTCGCGCAGTCGTGGCGTACGCAGCGGTGGGATTCGCTGCGGCTGCTCACGCCCGCCTGGTTGAGCCGCCTTCCCGGCTACTCGTACGACGGGGCCGACCAGGACACCTTCCTCCCGGCCGGCGAGGTCGCGGCCTATCTGACCAGGTACGCCGCCTGGACCGCCGCCCCCGTGGCGGAGAACCTGACCGTGCTGTCGGTACGCCGCCACGGGGACGGCTGGCTGGTCGGCTGCGACGGCGGCGCCTGGTACGCCCGGCATGTCGTGATCGCCAGCGGCCACGCCACCCGCCCCGCGTTGCCGGCCTTCGCCTGGAGACTGCCCCGCCGGGTCCAGGCGTTGAGCCCGCTGGGGTACCGACGGCCCGAGGATGTCGCGCCGGGCCGCGTGCTGGTGGTCGGCGCCTCCGCGTCGGGCGTGCAGATCGCCGACGAACTGGCCGCCGCCGGGCGTGAGGTCACCCTCGCGGCCGGGCGGCACACCCGGCTGCCGCGCCACTACCGGGGCCAGGACATCACGTGGTGGCTGGACCGGGCCGGGCAGTTCGATCGCAGGATCGACCAGGTGCGGGACCGGGACGCGTACCGGCGGGAGCCCTCCGTGCAGCTGAGCGGCCATGGGCGCTCCGTCGATCTGGCCGCGCTGGCCGCCCGGGGGGTCCGGCTGACCGGCCGGGTCCTGGACATCGACGGCGACGGCGTGCGGCTGGCCGACGACCTGCCGGGAACCGTCGCCGACGCGGACCGCCGCATGCACCAGCTGCTTGATCGTCTCGACTCCCGCCTGTGGCCCCCGGAGCCGGGGCCTCGGCCCGAACCTGTGCCGGTGCCCGCCGTACGGCCCGACCGGCTGGATCTGCGCGGGGAACGGTACGGCGCGGTCATCTGGGCGACCGGGTTCCGTGGCGACTACTCGTACTTGCACGTGCCCGGGGTGGAGCAGCACGGGTGGCTGCCGCAGTACCGGGGGGCCACCGCCGTGCCGGGGCTCTACGTCATCGGGCAGCCCTTCGGGAATCGGCGGCGGTCGGGGTTGATCGACGGGGCGCGCCTGGACGCCGCCGACATCGTGGACGCGATCACCGCCAGGTCGCCCTCGCCTGCCCCCGGCGTACGGACCGGCCGGTACGCCACCGTGCCATGACCAGGTACGACGTCATCGTCGTCGGCGCGCGGTGCGCCGGGGCGGCCACGGCGACGCTGCTCGCCCGCGCGGGCCTGCGCGTCCTGCTGGCCGACCGCGCGAAGCCGGGGGGCGACACGCTGTCCACCCACGCGCTGCTGCGTGGCGGCGTGCTCCAGCTGACCAAGTGGGGGTTGCTCGACGCCGTCGTGGCCGCCGGGACGCCTGCCGTCACGACGACGAGTTTCGACTACGGCTGCCAGTCCACGACCGTGACGATCAGGCCCGCCGCCGGCGTGTCCGCCCTGTACGCGCCGCGGCGTACCGTGCTGGACGCCCTGCTGGTGGACGCCGCCGTGGCGGCCGGGGCCGAGGTCGCCTTCGGCGTCACCGTCACCGGGGTGCTCCGGGACGGCCACGGCCGGGTGAACGGCGTGGCCGTCGTGGACGGGCGGCGGGTCCGGCAGGCGTACGCGCCGCTGGTCGTCGGCGCGGACGGCGTCCGCTCGACCGTGGCCGACGCCGTGGGGGCGCCCGTGCGGGAGGAGGGCGAGCACGCGGGCGCGTTGTGGATGACCTACGTGACCGGCCTGGCGAACCAGGGCTACCGCTGGTTCTACCGGCCCGGAGCGGCGTTCGGTCTCGTCCCGACCAACGACGGCGCCACGTGCGTCTTCGGCGGCATGGCCAGGGACAGGTTCACCGTGCCCGCGCGGCGCGACCGCTGGGAGTCGCTGCTCGGCCGGTTCGACCGGGCCGGCCTGGCCTGCGTCGCCGGGGAACTGCGCTCGGCCACCCGGGTCGGCCCGGTGCGCGGCTGGCCGGGCGTGCCGGGCCGGCGCAGAGCCGCGTACGGTCCGGGCTGGGCGCTCGTCGGCGACGCCGGCTACTACAAGGACCCGATCGGCGTCCACGGGATCACCCAGGCCCTGCGGGACGCGCAGCTCCTCGCCGACGCGGTGGTGGACGGCGCGCTGCCGCGCTACGAACGGCTCAGGGACGAGCTCTCGGCCGGGCTCTTCTCCGCCACCGACGCCATCGCGGCCTACGACTGGGACCCGGACAGGGTCCAGGGTCTGGTCCGGCGGCTGATCTCCGCGATGAGCCGCGAGCTGGAGTTCCTCGCCTCCGAGTAACGCGCGGCCGGGGAGAACGAATACCTTTCGCAGGGCGTACCCGGCCCGGCGATCGGGAGGTCGGCGCGTGACGGTCGAGATCCGGATGCTGGGACGCTTCGAGGTGCTGGTGGACGGCACGCCGGGCCCGCGCGAGCCGTGGCGTCGCAGGCACGCCGCCGCCCTGGTCAAGGTGCTGGCCCTGACCCACCGCCGGACGATGCACCGCGAGCGGCTGATGGACCTGCTCTGGCCGGACCTCAGCCTGGAGGAGGCCGCGCCCCGGCTGCACAAGGCGGCCCACTACGCCCGCCACGGCCTGCCCGGCACGGAGGCCGCGGTCGTGCTGCGCGGCGACACCGTCGCGTTGCTGCCCGGCGTGCCGGTGACCGTGGACGTCGAGGAGTTCGAGACCGCCGCCCTCGCGGCCCTCGGTCCCGCCGCCGACGGGACCGCCGCGACCGCCCTGGCCCGGTACGGCGGCACCCTGCTGCCCGAGGACCTGTACGAGCCCTGGGCGGCGACCGCCCGCGACCGGATCACCGGCCTGCACCAGCAGCTGCTCCGCCTGGACGGCCGGTGGGAGCAGCTGCTGGAGGCCGACCCGGCCGACGAGGAGGCCCACCTGGCGCTGATGCGCGGCTACCTGCGCGCCGGGGACCGGACCTCGGTGCTGCGCCAGTTCGAGCGCATGGACCGCGCCCTCCGCGGCGAGCTGGGCATCGGCCCGGGGCCCGAGGCGGTGACGCTGCGGGATCAGGCGCTGGCCGAACTGCCTGCGGTGGTCCGGCCGCGCCGCCCCGCTTTGGTCGGCCGGGAGGACGTGCAGCGGGCTGTCCTGCTGGCGCTGGACGACGTCGCGGCGGGCTCGGGGCGTACGGTGCTGCTGTCCGGGCCGCCCGGGGTGGGCAAGACGGCGCTGATCGGCTGGGCGCGGGGCGAGGTTTCGGGACGCGGATGGCGTACGGGGGCGGGGACGGCCGCCACGATCGAGGGGGCCTGGCCGTACGCGCCGGTGCTGGAGGCGCTGGCCGATCTGTGCCGGGCCCATCCGGCTCTGCTGGACGGCTTGGACGACCGGTACTCGCAGGAGCTGGACCGGGCGCTGTCGTTGCGTGGGGCCGTCGAC
>NZ_BOOA01000021.1 GCF_016862995.1 Acrocarpospora phusangensis | reverse complement strand
CCGGCTCGATTGCCCGGGATCCGAGGATTGCCGGATGAAGAAGGTTCGGGGTCGAGACACCGGCGCGGCCAAGCCAGCTTGATTGCCCGGGATCCGAGGATTGCCGGATGAAGAAGGTTCGGGGTCGAGACACCGGCGCGGCCAAGCCAGCTTGATTGCCGGGGATCGGAGGATTGCCGGATGAAGAGGGTTTGGGGGTCGGGACACCGGCGCGGCCAAGGCGGGGGAAAAACGGCGAACCGGGCAGGGTCCGCTGTGGGAGCTGCCCGGGTCGGGTTGATCAGGCTTCGCGGTGGCCGTCGAAGCGCATGGTCCTGGAGACGCCGATGCGCACGGTGGTGCCCGGCACGATCGGGACCGACTCGTTGGGCGGGATGTCGTAGTAGTTGGGGTCTCCCGGCGGCTGAATCTGGGTGCCGTTCACGGAGCCCAGGTCCACGAGCGTGACGTCCCAGCCCTCCAGGGCCACCCGGAGGTGGCGGCGGGAGACCGAGCCGTCGGGGCTGGTGACCCTCGCGGGCCTGGCCTGGCCGGCCTGGACCTCGGAGGCGCGCTCCGGGTCGCGGCCCAGGATGTAGTCCGAGTCCAGCCGCAGCGCGAGCCCGTCGTCGAGCAGCAGCACCCCGAGCGCCGGCCTCGTCCCCTTGTACGGCACCAGCGTGCTCTGCACCAGCGGCACCCCGCACACCGCGCAGTACGGCACCCGCGGATCGTTGAAGTGGTCGTTCTTGCAGTCCACCCCGTGCACCATCGGCCCCGACTCACGATCGGGCGTGGCGTCCAGCTGGGTGCTCTCGCTGACGTCGCCGGTCCGCGTGACCGACCCGGACTGGTGGCCGTTGGACTGCTGGTAGTCGTCGTCCCTGGTCGCCACCGGCATCGGCTCCTCCACGGGGAGGGGCTGCGGCCCGGTGGGCATGGGCGGCGGCATCGGCGGGTTGCCCGGCGGCATCGGCTGCGGCATGGGCGGCAGCGGCAGAGGATGCGGCTGCGGCCCGGACGGGTGCCCCAGCGGCCCCGGCGGCGGGCCGGGCGGAGCGGGCGGCGGACCCGGAGGCATCGGCGGCGGACCCGGAGGCATGGGCGGCGGCGGCATCGGCGGGGGCATCGGCGGCCCGCCGGCGGGCGGACCATACGGCGGCACGACGGGCTCACGGGGCGCGATCGGCTCGGGCGGCAGGATCGACTGGGCCGGACCCGACTGACCCGGCTGCCCGTGCGGCCCGGGCTGCGACGCGTACGGATGCCCGGGCCCCACCGGAACCGGGCGGTGCACGGTCTGCCCCGGCGAGGTGTAGTCGATCTCCACACCCGCCCCGGCCACCACGCCGCCGTCCAGTCGCGCGTACGGACTCGAAGGCCCGGCGCCCGGCAGGCGCAGCTCCACCTTGGTCACAGGGCCGTTCACCAAACGGTCGGTCCACGTCAGCGAATCCTGGCCGGAGAGCATCACGTCGCCGTCCGGGCCGCCCAGCACCGTGGCCGTGGCCGCCCCGCACACCAGGACCGCCACCCCGCCGCCGGCGGAACCGGCCACCGCGCAGGAGATCGGGTCCCCGTTCATGGACCGGGCCAGGACCATGGCGACCCGCCGGGCCAGCACACGTCCGTCGCCGCCGGTGCCGGCGGTCTCCCGCAGCGCGTCGAGCAACTCCTCCACGACCGGGCCCGCGGGACCGCAGACCAGCAGCAGCCCGTTGAAATGGGCCACCACGCCTTCACCCGGAAGCGGACGGACAACCCCCGCGCCCTGATCCGTCACAGACCTCTCCCTCCCCGCACACGCCACCCGACCGGCGGCGCCGAACACGCGCCGCGTCGATCAGTCCTCAAACGTGGCAAACAGAACACTCCTGATCAGCTGACCAGAACACTAGTGGCGGATCGCCCGTAAGACGAGTGGGACAAATGTCTTCGGCAGGTGAGCGTTCCCGCCCATGTCACGCCCATATCACGCGCCCGTCACGGCTCGTCGGCCGCCCCCGCCGGCCGGTGCTCATACGCCGGTGAAGACCTTGTTGACGTCGGCCGTGGCGAGCACTCCGTAGATCTCGCCGCCCCGCTCGACCAGCAGGTACTCCCCCGCCGGATTGCCGCGCATGGCGTCGATGAGGGACTCGCCCTCCAGGTCGGCGCCCAGCACCAACGCCGGTTCCAGACTACGCGCGACCGCGCCCGCGGTGACCCACGGGCGGCGCTGTTCCGGGGTGGCGTTGACGGCGGCCTCGTTCACGATCGCGGTCGGCCTGCCCTCGTGGTCGACCACCACGATCGCGCCCGCGCCGCCCTCGCGCGCCCGGCGCAGCGCCTCGGCCAGCGGGACCTCGGCGGTCACCGGGAGCGCCCTGCGGGCCAGGGTCCTGGCCCGGACCTGGGGCAGCCGGGAGCGCACCTTGGCCACCCGCAGCGACTGGGAGGCGCCGATCCAGATGAAGGAGGCCAGCACCATCGACCAGAGCAGCGGCGTGAAGTCGGGCTCCTGACCGGCCATCAGCGGCAGGATCAGCTGCGACAGCACCAGCGCCACGGCCACCGCCCTGCCGACCCAGGCGGCGGCCACGGTGCCGGAGTTGGGGCTTCTGGTGGCCTTCCACACGCCCGCCCGCAGCATCCGTCCGCCGTCCAGGGGCAGGCCGGGCAGCAGGTTGAAGATGCCGACGATCAGGTTCGAGGTCCACATCATGAAGATCAGGACGCCGGGCACCGAGTTGCCGTCCACCACCCCGTCGGCCAGGAAGAAGATCCCGGCGAGGCCAAGGGAGGCCATCGGCCCGGCGAAGGAGACCAGGAACTCCTTGCCGGGGGTGTCCGGCTCCTTCTCGATCTCGGAGACGCCGCCCAGCAGGTAGAGCGTGATGCGCTTGACGGGCAGCCCGTACGCCTTGGCGACCACGCAGTGGGCGAGCTCGTGCAGGAGCACCGACACGTAGAGGAGCACGGCGAACATCAGGGCGATGCCGTACTGCGCGAGGTCGGAGAACTCCGGGAGCCGGTCGCCCACCTGGGGCTTGAAGCTGATCGTGATGAACGCGGCGACGATCAGCCACGTGGGCGACACGTACACCGGGATGCCGAACGGCCGGCCCATGCGCAGCCCCGGCGATGGTGTGCTCATAGTGGTGATGTTCCCCTTCCTTGGCGTCGATCCTACGCGCCGCGGGCAGGGATGCGGCGTCTGGGAATCATGAAGGAAGCGGGAAAACGACCGGGCGGGGGTTCTGTCGGCCCGGTGGCCTACAGTCTGGGCATGACCCTGACAGAGGAGCGCGCGATCATCGGGGCGCTTTCCCCCTCTCGCGCCGGCGATTTCATGACATGTCCGCTGCTCTATAGGTTCAGGGTGATCGACCAGCTGCCGGAGAAGCCGTCGGCGGCGGCCGTGCGGGGCACGCTCGTGCACGCCGTGCTGGAGCGGCTCTACGACCTGCCCGCCGCGGCGCGCACCGTCGTGGCAGCGCAGGAACTGCTCGAACCGCAGTGGCAGCGGCTGCTGGCGGAGGAGCCCGAATACGGGGGGCTGTTCGCCGGGGACGGCGAGCGGGACGTGTGGCTGGCCCAGGCGCGCGAGATGCTCGGGCGGTATTTCACGCTGGAGGATCCGCAGCGGCTCGAACCGGCCGAGCGGGAGCTGTATGTCGAGGCCGTGCTGGACAGCGGGCTGATGCTGCGGGGTTACATCGACCGGCTGGACGTGGCGCCCACCGGCGAGGTGCGGGTGGTCGACTACAAGACCGGCAGCGCGCCGGGGCCCGACTTCGAGGCCAAGGCGCTGTTCCAGATGAAGTTCTACGCGCTGGTGCTGTGGCGGCAGCGGGGCAGCGTGCCGCGCATGCTCCAGCTGATGTACCTGGGCAACGGCGAGGTGCTGCGCTACCTGCCCGACGAGGCCGACCTGCTGGCCACCGAGCGCAAGGTGCAGGCCCTCTGGGCGGCCATCGACCGCGCCCTGCGCACCCGCGAATGGCGGGCCCGCCGCTCCCGCCTCTGCGACTGGTGCGACCACCAGGCTCTCTGCCCCGAGTTCGGCGGCACCCCGCCCCCGGTCCCCGACCGGGAACCCCGCCCCTCCCGCCGCCTCGCCCGCAGAGCCGCCACCGACGAACTCTGACCCCCGGCCGCGACAGTCTTGGTGGTCAGCGTAGGGGCCTCCTCGCCGCCCGGGTTGAGTTCACGGGCGGAGGGCGACCGCGACCGGATCATGGGGGATTCGCGTGGGCGCGCCTGGAATCCGGCAGGGGTTGGGAGCGCGCTTCATTCGCGGGGATGAGGCAGGAGGGGTTGGGGGCGGCCTAGATTTGTTGGGTGCGAAGCAGCTTGCGGTCCTGGGTCCGGTCCCTCCCTCTGATCGGGGACTCAGCACTCGCGATCGCGCTGACGGTCGCGTCGACCGTTTTCATCCTGATCGCCGACGCCGAGGCGCTCGCCCAGTGGCAGGGTTCCGCCCAGATCCCGCTGCGCGACCCGAACGTGGGCAGCGTGCTGCTGGCGGGACTGATGACGCTGTCGGTGGCGCTGCGGCGGCGCTGGCCGTTCGTGCTGCTGGTGGCGCTGGCGGTGCCGCAGTTCGCGCTCGACCTGTTCCACTTCAACACCGGTTTCAGCGGCGTCGCCACACTGATCCTGCTCTACACGGTGGCCGCCCGGCGGGGGCTGGCGCTGAGCGTGGTCGGCGCCGTCTTCTCGATGATCGGCTACCTGCTCTCGGTGCTGCTCACCTATGACCGGCCCAGCTGGCCCGACCACGTGGTGGCCGTGGCCGTGATGACGCTCTGCTGGGTGATCGGCCGGAGCGTACGGCTGCGCCGGGCGTACCTGGACGAGCTGGTGGACCGGGCGGACCGGCTGGAGCGGGCCAGGGAGGCCGACACCCGGGCGGCGCGGGCCGAGGAGCGGTCGAGGATCGCGCGGGAGCTGCACGACGTAGTCGCCCACCATGTCAGCGTGATGACCGTGCAGGCCGCCGCAGCCCGCAAGATGCTGGACAAGGACCGCCAGGTCGCGGAGGACGCGCTGCAGGCGATCGAGCAGATGGGCCGCACCGCGATGGCGGAGATGCGCGACATCGTGGGCGTGCTCCGCACCGACGGCCCGGCCGAGCGCGGCCCCCAGCCCGGCATGCAGGACCTGCCGTCCCTGATCGAGCAGATGCGCGAGGCCGGCCTGCGCACCCAGCTGTGGCTGGAGGGCGAGCAGCGCACCCTGCCGCCCGGCATCGACCTGGCCGCCTACCGCCTGGTCCAGGAGGCCCTCACCAACAGCCTGCGCCACGCCGGCCCGGCCGCCAGGGCCTGGGTCACGGTACGGCAGGAGCCCAGCGAGCTCACCGTGCACGTCGAGGACGACGGCCGCGGCTCCGACCGCCCGGGCAGAGGCCCCGGGACCGTTCCCGAGCGGGCGCCGGGGACGGGCCAGGGCAAAGGCCACGGCTTGGTGGGCATCAAGGAGCGTGTCGCCCTTTATGGTGGAGTCCTGCGGATCGGCCCGCGCCAGGGGGGCGGGTTCGAGGTCCGCGCCATGTTCCCCCTCAAGGACAGACATTGACATCCTCCCCACGGCTGAAGCCGGGGGATTCCAACCCTCACAGGTTGGGCTTCCTGTTTCACCGCCAGTCGCCCGCCGGGCTATCGCCCTTCGGGTCTTACACCGGCTCCGCAGGCGTTTCACCTCTCTGCCAGCCCGGCAGCGAGGATGTTCTTGGCCGCGTTAACGTCGCGATCATGGGACGCGCCACAGGCACACTCCCAGCTTCGCACGCCCAGCGGCATATCCTCTCGCAAGATCCCACACGCCGAGCAGAGCTTGGAGGAGGGGAACCAGCGGTTCACCGCGAGGAGTTCCCGCCCGTACCAGGCGGTCTTGTACTCAAGCATCGTGCGCAGTTCCCGCCACGACGCATCCGAGACCACGCGGGCCAAGTTGTGGTTCTTGACCATGTTGCTGACGGTGAGGTCTTCCACGGCGATCGCTTGATTCTCGCGAACCAGCCGTGTGGTGACCTTGTGCAGATAATCCCGCCTGCGGTCGGTGATACGGGCATAGACGCGGGCCACGCTCGTCCGCGCTCTGGCCCAGTTGTTACTGCCTTTCTGCTTGCGGGCCAGCGCCTGCTGCGCTTTGGCCAGCTTCTTGCGGTCGGCCCGTTCGTGCTTCGGGTTGTCGATCTTCTCGCCGCTGGACAGCGTGACCAGTGCCGTGATCCCTACGTCCACGCCGACCCTCTCCGTGACCGGCGCCAGCGGGGCGACCTTCTGCTCCACCAGGATCGACACGAACCAGCGTCCCGCCGCGTCCCTGGACACGGTGATCGTGGAGGGCTGCGCCCCTTGTGGCAGGGGCCTCGACCACACTATGGCCAGCGGCTGTTCCATCTTCGCCAGGGTGAGTGTGCCGTGCCGGTAGCGGAAACCCGACCGGGTGTACTCCGCCGACGCCCGCGACCTCTTCCGCGACTTGAACGCCGGATATCTGGCCCGTTTGGCGAAGAAGTTCGCGAACGCCGCCTGGAGATGCCGCAAGGCCTGCTGCAGCGGAACGCAGGACACCTCGTTGAGGAATGCCAGATCCTCAGTGCGCTTCCATTCGGTGAGCGCGGCCGAGGACTCCACGTAGGAGATCCTCCGGCCATCCAAAGTGTGAGCGCGAGTCCGCTCATCGAGGGCCTTGTTGTAGACCAGGCGCACACACCCGAACGTGCGGGCAAGCTCTCCGGCCTGCTCGTCCGTCGGGTAGAAGCGGTACCTGTAGGCCCGCTTCACGGTCTGGGACACGCCGTACATTCTCCCGCACCATCAGTTCCTTGTCGATCGCGTGTTCGATATGCGGTATCGTGCCGTATTTGCTTCTCATGGCCTAAGCCAGGTGTCTCCACCCTCAAGGGGATTCGATGACGATCAGGGTGCTGCTGGTGGACGACCAGCCGCTGCTGCGCACGGGGTTCCGCTTCATCCTGGAGGCCGAGCAGGACGTGACCGTGGTCGGCGAGGCGGGCGACGGCTCCACCGCCATGGACCAGGCCCGCGCCCTGCTGCCGGACGTGGTGCTGATGGACATCCGCATGCCGGGCATGGACGGCATCGAGGCCACCCGGCGCATCGTCCGCGAGGCGGCGCCGAGCGCGCACGTGCCCCGGGTGCTGGTGCTGACCACCTTCGACCTGGACGAGTACATCGTGGAGGCGCTGCGCGCGGGGGCGAGCGGCTTCCTGCTGAAGGACGTGCCGCCGGACGAGCTGCTCCAGGCCATCCGGGTGGTCGCGGCCGGGGACGCGATCGTGGCCCCGAGCGTCACCCGGCGGCTGCTGGACCGGTTCGCCAGCCACCTGCCGACCGCGCACCAGCAGGCGACCCCGGCCCGCCTGGACCGGCTCACCGAGCGTGAGCTGGAGGTGCTCCGGCTGATCGCGAAGGGCCTGTCCAACGCGGAGATCGCCCGCGAGCTGGTGGTGAGCGAGACCACGGTCAAGACGCATGTCGGGAATGTCCTGACGAAGCTGGCGCTGCGGGATCGGGTGCAGGCGGTCGTCCTCGCGTACGAGACCGGGCTGATCACTCCGGGCGCGCTCCCGTGACAGACAGCAGGGCGCGGCCCCGCTCGGGCTGAGCGGGACCGCGCCGGGCGGGAGGCGTCAGGTCTGGGCGGGCGCGGCGGCCTCCGTTGTTCCCTCGGCTGTTCCCCCGGCCGCCGGGGCGTTCTCCGGGAAGTGGCAGGCGACCTGGTGGCCGGGGGCCAGCTGCAGCAGCGGCGGCTCCTCGACCTTGCAGATCTCCTGGGCCTTCCAGCAGCGCGTGTGGAAGCGGCAGGCGGGCGGCGGGTTGAGCGGGGACGGCACGTCGCCCTGGAGCCGGATGCGCTCGCGGCCCTGGCGCCGTTTGGGGTCGGGGATGGGCACGGCCGACAGCAGCGCGTTGGTGTACGGATGCATCGGCGTCTCGTACAGCGCCTTGCGGTCGGCCAGCTCGACGAGCTTGCCCAGGTACATGACCGCGACCCGGTCGCTGATGTGCCGGACCACCGACAGGTCGTGCGCGATCACCACGTAGGTGAGGTCGAGCTCGCTCTGCAGGTCCTCCAGCAGGTTGACCACCTGGGCCTGGATGGACACGTCCAGCGCGGACACCGGCTCGTCGGCGATGATCAGCTTGGGCTTGAGCGCGAGCGTACGGGCGATCCCGATGCGCTGCCGCTGGCCGCCGGAGAACTCGTGCGGGTAGCGGTTGTAGTGCTCGGGGTTGAGCCCGACCAGGGCGAGGATGTCCTGGACGGCCTTCTTGATGCCGTGCTCGGTCTGCACGCCCTGAATCTTGAACGGCGCTCCGACGATGGCCCCGACGGTGTGCCGGGGGTTGAGCGAGCTGTACGGATCCTGGAAGATCATCTGCATCTCGCGGCGGAGCGGGCGGATCCGGCCCTGCGACATGTGGGTGATGTCGTGCCCGTCGAAGACGACCTTGCCGCCGGTGGGCTCGATCAGCCGCGTGATCAGGCGCCCGGTGGTGGTCTTGCCGCAGCCGGACTCGCCGACCAGGCCGAGGGTCTCGCCCTTGAACACGTCGAAGCTGACGCCGTCCACGGCCTTGACCGCGCCGACCTGCCGCTGGAGCAGGCCCTTGGTGACCGGGAAGTGCTTCTCCAGCCCTTGGACGGAGAGCAGGGGTTCGGCGGTCATGCGGACTCCAGGTTCGGCTTGATCTCGTTCGCCCAGATGGCGCGCCGCTCCTCCCGCGGCAGGTGGCATCGGACCAGGTGGCCCCCCTCGGTCTCGGCCAGCTCGGGGACCTCGGTGCCGGCCTTGCCGCCCGTACGGCCCTCGAAGGCGCAGCGCGGGTGGAAGGCGCAGCCGGCCGGGACGTTGATGAGCGACGGCGGGGAGCCCTTGATCGGCAGCAGCCGTTCGGTCGGCTCGCGGTCCAGGCGGGGCATGGAGCCCAGCAAACCCCAGGTGTAGGGGTGCTCGGGCCGCTCGAAGATGTCCTCGGCGGAGCCGTACTCGATGGCCTTGCCGCCGTACATGACGAGGATGTCGTCGGAGAGTTCGGCCACCACGCCCAGGTCGTGGGTGATGATGATGAGCGCGGCGTTGAAGTCGCGCTGCAGGTCGCGCATGAGGTCCAGGATCTGGGCCTGCACGGTGACGTCCAGGGCGGTGGTGGGCTCGTCGGCGATGAGCAGCTCGGGGTCGCAGGAGAGCGCCATGGCGATCATCGCGCGCTGCCGCATGCCGCCGGAGAACTCGTGCGGGTAGCTGTCCACCCGCCGGTCCGGCTGCGGGATGCCCACCCGGCCGAGCAGGTCCGCGGCGTGCTTGCGGGCCACCTTCTTGGTGACCTTGTTGTGGATCCGGTACGCCTCGATGATCTGGGCCCCGACCGTGAAGTACGGGTGCATGGCGGACAGCGGATCCTGGAAGATCATCGCCATCTTCTTGCCGCGCAGCCGGCGCACGTGCTCGGGGGTGGCGCTGACGAGCTCCTCGCCGTCCAGCCAGATCTCGCCGGAGATCTTGGCGCGGCCGCCCTTGTGCAGGCCGAGCACGCTCAGCGAGGTGACGCTCTTGCCGGAGCCGGACTCGCCCACGATGCCGAGCGTCTTGCCCCGGTCCAGCGCGAAGGACAGCCCGTCCACGGACTTGACCAGGCCGTCGTCGGTCGGGAAGTGGACCTTGAGGTTCTTCACGTCCAGGAAGTTGTCGCTCACGCCAGCCTCACCCTCGGGTCCACGACCGCGTAGAGCAGGTCGACGATCAGGTTGGCCATCACGATGAAGAACGCGGCCAGCATGGTGAAGCCCATGATCTTCGGCAGGTCCTGGGCCGCGATGGCGCCGGTGGCGTACTTGCCGAGGCCGGGCAGCGAGAACACGTTCTCGGTCAGGATGGCGCCGCCGAGCAGGATGCCGACGTCCAGGCCGAAGATGGTGACGATCGGGGTGAGCGCGGCGCGCAGGCCGTGCTTGGTGATGACCGTGGACTCCTTCAGGCCCTTGGCGCGGGCCGTCCTGATGTAGTCCTCCCCCATCGTCTCCAGCATGCCCGCCCGGGTGAGCCGGGCGTACGCGGCCGCGTTGAGGAACGCCAGGGTGAGCCAGGGCAGGATCAGGTTGTACGCCCACTCCGCCGGATTCTCACTGAACGGCGTATAGGCCCCGCCGGGCGCGGTTATCCGCAGGCCGTAGCTGAACAGGGACAGGGCTATCAGGCCGGTGAAGAACGGTGGCAGCGACACGCCCGACAAGGCGACGATCATCGCTCCCCGGTCGAAGAGCGACCCGCGTTTCAGCGCGGACAGCACGCCGACGGCGACGCCGGCCAGCAGCCAGATGATCGACGCGCCCACCGCCAGGGACAGGGTCACCGGCAGCCGGTCGAGCAGGTCCGGCCAGACGGGCTTCTTCGTGACGAAGGAGTAGCCGAAGCAGGGGGCCGGGCAGTGTTCGACGCCCGAGCCGTAGTCGAACTCCGAGCCCACGAAGATGCCCTTGACCCACCGGCCGTACTGCACGACCACCGGATCGTTGAGGCCGAGCTTTTTCGCGACCTCGACCACGGTCTCCTGGGTGGCGGCCCGTCCGACGTAGCGGTTGGCGAAGTCGGTGGCCGTCACGCCGGCCAGCCTGGGCACCACGAAGAAGATCGAGAAGGTGACCATGCTGACCACGGCCAGCATGAGCAGGGCGCCGATCAGGCGCCGGATGATGTAAGTGACCACTGTCCCCCCTCGGCTGCCGAGGGCCGGCCCTGGGTTCCGATGGAACCCCGCGGGGCCGGCCCTCGCTCGCCGCCTGCGGCTTTGCTACTCGACGCCGAGCGCCAGGTAGTCGTACATGTCGAAGGCGCCGGTGATGAACTGGTTCGTCACGCCCTTGCCGCGCAGGAGCAGGCCCTTCGCGTACACGGCCGGGAGGACGTAGGCGCCCTCCATGACCTTGGCGTCCGCCTGGCCCCAGAGGGCGTCACGCTTGGCGGTGTCCAGCTCGGCGAACGCCTGGTCGACCAGGGCGTCCACGGCCGGGTCCTTGATGCCGAGGTTGTAGTTGCCGGCCTCGCGGATGGTACGGCTGTCGATGATCTGCGACAGGAAGCCGAAGCCGTCGTTCCAGTCCGCGCCCCAGCCGTTGGTGGCCAGGCCGATCTTGTTCTCCTTCATGTACGACGGCTTGCCGGCGTACGCGGTGAAGTACTCGGAGGTCGGGAAGCCCTTCAGGGTCAGCTTGATGCCGACCTTGGCGAGCGACTGCTGCATCGACTCGGCCGCCGCCTGCTCCTTCGGACGGTCCGACCGGAAGGTCATCGTGGTCTCGAAGCCGTTCGGCTGGCCGCAGGCCGTGAGGGCCGTCTTGGCCTTGGCCTCGTCCGAGCCGGCGGACGGGTAGGTCTCGATCTTCTGCCAGCCGCCGATGCCCGGGGGCATCAGGGAGGTGGCGACGTCACCGGCCAGCTGGCCGCCGTAGGCGGTCTGGAGGCTCGTGCGGTCGGCCGCGAAGAGCACGGCCTTGCGGCACTCGATGTTGTCGAACGGCGCGACGTCCGGGTTGAGCGAGATGTACCAGGTGCGGGCCGCGATGGGGTTGTCCGCGCGGGCGTTCAGCTCGGGGTCCTGCTGCACGCTGGCGATGGCGGCCGGCTGCACGCCGGAGCCGGCGATGTCGACGTGGAGGTCACCGGAGATGATCCGGTTGTCCAGGTCGTCGCCCTGCACGCCCAGCGTGATCTCGTACGAGTCCGGCAGCGCCTTGCGGATCGGGTCGGTCGCCTGGTCCCACTGGTCGTTGCGGACCAGCGTGTACAGCTTGCCCTGCTCGACCTTGTCGAACTTGTACGGACCGGACGCGAGCACGTGGTCGCGGTACTTGATGCCGGTGTCCTTGGCCTGCGGGATCGGCACGGTGGCCGGCAGCGCCGCGAAGTTGTCGAAACCGGCGTACGGCTTGTTGAGGTGGAAGACGATCGTCTGGTCGTCCGGCGTCTCGATGGCCTGGTCGGTGTTGACGTCCGGCGTCTTGTAGACCGACTCGAAGTCCTTCGGCAGGTCCAGCCAGTCGTTGAAGTACGTCGGGCCGTTGACGTAGGTGGTCTTGTCGAGCTGGCGGAGCACGGCGTACTTGACGTCCTTGGACGTGATGGGCGTGCCGTCCTCGTACTTCAGCCCGGCCCGGAGCTTGTAGGTCCAGGTCTTGCTGCCGTCGCTGGCCACGCCCAGGCTCTCGGCCAGGTCGGGGACCAGCTCGCGGCCCTTGGCGCCGGGCGCCGGGTTGTAGGTCACCAGCGGGCGGCCGTAGATGCGCAGCAGGTTCCACGACATGCCGTAGTAGGTGTCACCGGGGTCCACGGAGTCCCAGTCCTCGGTGACGGCCATCTTCAGCACGCCACCCTTCTTGTCGGACGGGTTCGTCACCGCGTCCAGACCGGCGTTGAAGCCGGTCGGGCCCGCCGGAGCGGACGCGGCGGGCGCGGCCTCGCCGGTCGGCGTCGTGGTGGAGTCACCCCCGCCACAGGCCGACAGGGCCAGGGCCAGGGCCGCGCCCGAGGCCGCGACGACCAGTGTTCTCTTCTTCATTTACGTAAACCCCTTGTTGGTAGGAGCCGGGGGAACTGGGAGCGAGGGTCAGCGGTTCGACTTCGGGTCGAGCGCGTCGCGCAGACCGTCGCCGAACAGGTTGAAGGCCAGCACGGTGATGAAGATCGCCATACCGGGGAAGATCATGAAGTGCGGGACGGTGTAGTACTTCGTGGCGGCGGAGAGCATGGCTCCCCAGGTCGCGGTGGGCGGCTGGATGCCGACGCCGAGGAACGACAGCGCGGCCTCGAACAGCACGTTGGCGGGGACCAGCAGGGTGGCGTAGATCAGGATGGGCGCGATCAGGTTCGGCAGGATCTCGCGGAACAGGATGTAGGGCCCGCGCGCGCCGAGGCTCCTGGCCGCGTCCACGAACTCCCGCTCGCGCAGGGAGAGCGTCTGGCCGCGGATGATCCGGGCGATGTAGCCCCAGTTGAAGAAGCCGATGACGAAGATCAGGAGCAGGATCCTGAGGGTGTCGCCCTGGACGCCGAGCTGCATCTCGAACTGGCCGAGCACGCCCACCAGGGCGAGCGCGAAGACCAGGATCGGGAAGGCCAGGAAGATGTCCATGAGGCGGCTGATGACGGCGTCCACCCAGCCGCCGAAGTAGCCGGCCACGATGCCCATGACGGTGCCGATGAGGACCGAGAGCATGGTGGCGAAGAAGGCGATGAGCAGGGAGATGCGGGCGCCGTACACGACGCGGCTGAACAGGTCTCGGCCGTTCTGCGGCTCCACGCCGAACAGGAACTCCGAGCTGATGCCGCTGCCGCCCTTGGGCCGCATCGTCATGGTGTCGATCATTTCCTGGTGGAACTCGTTCGGCGGGTGGCCGAACCAGCCGACGATGACCGGCGCGAAGATCGCGACCAGGACGAGGAAGATCACGACCCCGGCTCCGGCGAGTGCGACCTTGTCCTGCTTGAGGCGCATCCAGGCGATCTGTCCGAGTGATCGGCCCTGGATCGCCTTGGCTCCCCCCAGGCCGGAGACCACGGCCTCCGGCGTCGCCTTCGTCTCCTCGCTGGAGACGTCAAGCGGTGCGGTCATGCGTTGGGCCCCCTGGGTTCCAGACGACGTCGTTCTATGGGCTGCGCCCGTTAACGTCGCTCCCATATCTTGCGGGTCCGCGTTGTGAGCGGGTCCCCGGAGGCAGAATCTATGGGCTGAACTGGGTAAACAAGACCCAGTAGGTGCTATGTGGCCCAACTGTGATTGACGTGCAATGCATTCGTATCGATCTTGTCAAGAATGTCAGAGGCCGGTTCCGGTTACGTCTCAAGACTGTGACATTGCACTGACCGGTAACTTAACGTCCCATCATCCGGGATTTCGCGAGCCAGGCTCAGCTGATGCCGTGCTTCTTGAGGATGTCCTCGATGTCCGAGAAGTCGTCGGATGCGCCCTTGCCTGCGGGCTTCGCGGGCTTGGCGGCCTCCGGCTTGCGCGTCGCGGGCAGCGGGCGGGTCGGCCCCTCCGCGGCCACGGCGGCAGTGGGCTCCTTCTTGCCCATGGCCCGGAACTTCGAGAGGGTACGCCCCCGGATTCCCCCGCTCACGAAGAACAGCAGCAGCGAGATCCCCGCCAGCACCACCCCGGACCAGACGGCGGGTGAGAACACCAGGCCGGTGGCGAAGCTCACCAGCGAGGTGCCGATGTTCCAGATGGTCTTGAGCGCCCCGGTCAGGTAGGCGGCCAGCGGCAGCAGCGCCCAGGCGGTCATCCGCAGCCCGGCCGACAGCCCGCGGCGGCGGAAGGCCAGGTAGGCCAGGGCCACCCCGGCGGCGGTGAGCCCGGCGCAGAGCGGAAGCCAGGCGATCTGGTCGAACGACATGTGGGCCCCCTTCACCAACGAGAAGCCGATCTGGACAGGTTTCTCGTTAATTGCGACTTGATCCCATCCTGGCACGTACGGCCCAGCTCCGCGCTCCTCCTCCAGGAGGGCTCTACCCCTAGGGGTCCCCCCGGGCTAGCCCGGTACGGCCCGGGGGTTCGCACGGATCCGCCGCGAACGCGCGGTTCCTACCGTCGAGAGCGACGACAGGGGCATCTCGGAGGTAGATCATGTGGCCTTTCACCGGGCGTACGGAGGAACGCGATCAGGTCCGGTCGGCGTTACGGGCCGGCGGCGGCGTTCTCGTCTTCGGCGACGCCGGCTCCGGCCGGACCCGCCTGCTGACCGAATCCCTCGCGGGGTCTTTCGCGGGCGCGCACGGGAGCTGCGCCCGCGTCCAGGGTGCCGGTCCGGCCGTGCCGTTCGGGGCCTTCGCCCACCTGCTGGGCAACCCGGACGGGCCGGTCAACCCGCTCGGCTGGGCCATCGAGGCCCTGGGCGAGCCCCCCGCGATCCTGGCCGTGGACGACGCGCACCTGCTCGACCCCCATTCGGCCGCACTCGTACGGCACCTGGTCACCCGCGCAGGCACCCGGCTGGTGGCCACGTTCCGCAACGGCGCCCCCGTACCCGAGCCGATCCTGGCGCTGTGGCGGGAGGGCGTGGCCGAGCGCCTGGACCTGGCCCCGCTGGACCCGCGGGAGACCGGCCTGCTGCTGGCCGCCGCCCTGGGCGGCCCGGTGGAGCCGGCGGCCGCCCGGCGCATGCACCACGCCAGCGGCGGCAACCTCCGGCTCCTCACCGAGCTGGTCAGGGGCGCGACTCTGGCCAGGAGCGGCGGCCAGTGGCACTGGCAGGGTGAGCTGACGGTCACGCCGCGGCTGCGCCGGCTGATCGAGGCCGAGCTGGCGGAGCTGGACCCGGCCGAGTCGGAGGCGGTCGGCCTGGTCGCCCTCGGCGAGCCCGTCGACCTGGAGGTGCTGCTGGACCTGGCCGACGGGGAGGCGGTGGCCCGGCTGGAGCGGCGCGGCCTGATCGTGCTGACCCCGCCGCGCGCCCGGCTGGCCAACCCGATCCTGGCGCGGGTGGCCAGGGAACGCGCCATCGCGCCGAGGACCCCGGACCGGCTGGGCCGGCTGGTGCCCGCTCCCGTCGCCCGCGCCGAACGCTGGAGCACCGAGCTGAGCGCGCGCGAGATCGAGGTGGCCCGGCTCGCCTCGTGGAACCTGACGAACCGGGAGATCGCCGACTGGCTGGTGCTGTCCCCCCGGACGGTCGCCAACCACCTCTGCCGCGTCTACACCAAACTGGGCGTACACGACCGGGGCGACCTCGCCCCGCTCCTGGCGGCCGCCTAGAACCGCCTAGAACTCCTGGAACAACGCCCGCAACACCTTCAGGTCCACCTCGATCAGGGACGGCACCACCAGCCGGCCCGGCGCGGCCGGAATCGGCACGACGCTGGGCACGGCCACCACCCGGCAGCCGGCGGCGGTGCCCGCGGCCACCCCGTTCGGCGAGTCCTCCAGGACCACGCAGCGCTCCGGCCGCACGCCCAGCACCCGGCACGCCGTCAGGTACGGCTCCGGGTCCGGCTTGGTCCTGGTCACGTCGTCGGCGGTCACCACGACCGTGAACCGGTGCCGCCCGACCACGTCCAGCACCGCGTCGGCGACCGGCTTCAGGGAGGAGGTCACCAGGCCGGTCACGACCCCGGCCTCGTTCAGTTCGCTGAGCAGTTCCAGCGCCCCGGGCATCGGCTCGACCTCGACCAGGAGCCGCTCGACCATGCCGTCCAGCAGCCACCGGGCGACCTCCTCGGGGGCGGTGCCCGACCCGGTGAGGTCCAGCATGTAGGCGACCGTCCTGTCCCACGAGCCCCCCACCAGCGCGGCCCCGTGCTCGGGCCCCCAGGAGCCGCCGAGGCGCTCCACCACCTCGGTCTCGACCTCGAACCACACCTTCTCGGTGTCGACGAGCAAGCCGTCCATGTCGAACAGAACCGCGTCCACGGCGAAAGCAACCCCTAGCTGGATACTTGGAAGGTCATTCAAAAGGAGCCCGGCGCCGTTGAGACGAGTTCCCCGCCTGCGGGCATGTCGTCGAAGGGCGAGCTTTGAATAATCTTCTTGATCAGATATTTCTGACATTTCAGACATTGAAGTATTTGGCCTCGGGGTGGTGCGCCACCAGGGCCGAGGTGGCCTGCTCGGGATGGAGCTGGAACTCCTCCGACAGCTCGACGCCGATCCTGGCCGGGGCCAGCAGCTCGAACAGCTGCGCCTGGTCCTCCAGGTTCGGGCAGGCCGGGTAGCCGAAGGAGTACCGGCAGCCGGTGATGTGCACCTTCAGCATGTCCTGGAGGGACTCGTCGCCGCCGATGCCCAGTTCGGACCGGACGCGGGCGTGCCAGTACTCCGCGAGGGCCTCGGTGAGCTGGACCGACAGGCCGTGCAGCTCCAGGTAGTCGCGGTAGGCGTTGGCGGCGAACAGCTCGGCGGTGGCCTCGCTGATCCGGCGGCCCATGGTGACGACCTGGAGGGCCACCACGTCCACCTCGCCGGAGTCCCGGGAGCGGAAGAAGTCCGACAGGCACAGGTGCCGGTCGCGGCGCTGGCGCGGGAAGGTGAACCGGGTGCGCTCGCGGCCCGCCTCGTCCAGCACGATCAGGGCGTCGCCGTCCGAGACGCAGGGGAAGTAGCCGTACACGACGGCCGCCTCCAGCAGGCCCTCGGTCTGCAGGCGCTCCAGCCACATGCGCAGCCGGGGGCGGCCCTCGGTCTCGACCAGCTCCTCGTAGGAGGGGCCGTCGCCGCCGCGCGCGGCCTTCAGGCCCCACTGGCCCATGAAGGTGGCGCGCTCGTCCAGGAACGCGGCGTACTCGTGCAGGGAGACGCCCTTGACGACGCGGTCGCCGAGGAACGGCGCGACCGGCACGGGGTTGTCGGCGGCCACGTCCGAGCGGGCGGGCAGCTCCTGCTCGGGGGTGCGGTCCAGCACGGCGCCCCGCCTGACCCGGCGCTCCCGCAGCGCGGGCAGCTCGGCCCCGGCCTCCCCGCGCTTGACCTTCATGAAGGCGTCCATCAGGCGCAGGCCCTCGAACGCGTCCCTGGCGTAGCGGACCTCGCCGTCGTACAGCTCGGCCAGGTCCTGCTCCACGTACGCCCGGGTCAGGGCGGCCCCGCCGAGCAGCACCGGGTACCGGCCGGAGATCCTCCTGGAGTTCATCTCCTCCAGGTTCTCCTTCATCACCACCGTGGACTTGACCAGCAGGCCGGACATGCCGATCACGTCGGCGCGCTTGTCCGCCGCGGCCTCCAGGATGGCCGACACCGGCTGCTTGATGCCGAGGTTGATCACCTCGTAGCCGTTGTTGGACAGGATGATGTCGACCAGGTTCTTGCCGATGTCGTGCACGTCGCCCTTGACCGTGGCCAGCACGATGCGGCCCTTGCCCGCGCCCTCGGCCTTCTCCATGTGGGGTTCCAGGTACGCGACGGCGGTCTTCATCACCTCGGCCGACTGGAGCACGAAGGGCAGCTGCATCTGGCCGGAGCCGAACAGCTCGCCGACCGTCTTCATGCCCTCCAGCAGCACGTCGTTGATGATCTCCAGGGCGGGCCGCCGGGCGAGCGCCTCGTCCAGGTCGGACTCCAGGCCCTTCTTCTCGCCGTCCACGATCCGCCGTTCGAGGCGCTCCCAGAGCGGCAGGCCGAGCAGTTCGGCGGCCTTGCCGGCCTTCATGGCGGCGGCGTCCACGCCCTCGAACAGCTCCATGAAGCGCTGGAGCGGGTCGTAGCCCTCCCGGCGGCGGTCGTAGATCATGTCCAGCGCGACCTGGCGCTGCTCGGCGGGGATGCGGGCCATCGGCAGGATCTTGGAGGCGTGCGCGATGGCGGAGTCGAGGCCGGCGTCGACGCACTCGTGCAGGAAGACCGAGTTGAGCACGATCCTGGCGGCCGGGTTGAGGCCGAAGGAGATGTTGGACAGCCCGAGGGTGGTCTGCACGGCCGGGTGGCGGCGCTTCAGCTCGCGGATGGCCTCGATGGTCTCCACGCCGTCCCTGCGGGTCTCCTCCTGGCCGGTGGCGATGGGGAAGGTCAGGCAGTCGACCACGATGTCCTCGACCCGCATGCCCCAGCCGGCGGTCAGGTCCTCGATGGTCTCGCAGGCGATCCGCACCTTGTCCGCGCTGGTACGGGCCTGCCCCGCCTCCTCGATGCACATCACGACCACGGCGGCCCCGTGCTCCCGGACCGCGGTCATGATCCGGTGGAACCGGGACCCGGGCCCCCGGCCGTCCTCGTAGTTGACCGAGTTGACCACCGCCCGGCCGCCCAGCATCTCCAGGCCCGCCTCCAGCACGGCCGGTTCGGTGGAGTCGATCATGATGGGGAGGGTGGAGGCGGTGGCGAACCGGAAGGCCAGCTCCTTCATGTCCCGGACGCCGTCGCGGCCCACGTAGTCCACGCACAGGTCCAGCAGGTGCGCGCCGTCCCTGGCCTGGGCGCGGGCGATCTCCACGCACTCCTCCCAGTTCTGGGCCAGCATGGCCTCCCGGAACGCCTTGGAGCCGTTGGCGTTGGTGCGCTCGCCGATGGCCAGGTAGGAGGTGTCCTGCCGGAACGGCACGTGCTGGTAGAGGGAGGCGGCCCCGGCCTCGGGGCGCGGGCGGCGCTCGGCCCTCGGCTTGCCGCCCAGGCGCTCGACGACCCGGCGCATGTGCTCGGGGGTGGTGCCGCAGCAGCCGCCGACCAGGGCCAGGCCGTACTCGGCGGCGAAGGTCTCGTGGGCGTCGGCCAGTTCCTCCGGGCCGAGCGGGTAGTACGCGCCGGCGGAGGTGAGCTGGGGCAGCCCGGCGTTGGGCATGCAGGACAGCGGGAGCCGGGAGTGCCGGGCCAGGTGGCGCAGGTGCTCGCTCATCTCGGCCGGCCCGGTGGCGCAGTTGAGGCCGATCAGGTCCACGCCGAGCGGCTCGATCACGGTGAGCGCGGCGCCGATCTCCGAGCCCAGCAGCATCGCGCCGTTGGTCTCGATGGTGACCTGGGCGATGATCGGCACGTCCAGGCCGGACGCGGCCACCGCCCGCTTCGCCCCGATCACGGCGGCCTTCACCTGGAGCAGGTCCTGGCAGGTCTCCACGATCAGCGCGTCCGCGCCGCCCTCGATCAGCCCGGCGGCGCCGTCCCGGTAGGCGTCCCGCAGCGTCGCGTACGGCAGGTGCCCGAGGGTCGGCAGCTTGGTCCCCGGCCCCATCGCGCCGAGCACGAACCGGGGCCGGCCCGGCGTGGACCACCGGTCGGCCCGCTCGCGCGCGATCCTGGCCCCCGCCTCGGAGTACTCGCGGACGCGGTCGCCGAGCCCGTACTCGCCCAGGGCGGTCAGGTTGGCGCCGAAGGTGTTGGTCTCGACGCAGTCCACGCCCGCCTCGAAGTAGGCGTCGTGCACCGCGCGGACGATGTCGGGGCGGCTGACGTTGAGGACCTCGTTGCAGCCCTCGTGCCCCTCGAAGTCGTCCATGGTCGGGTCCTGGGCCTGGATCATCGTCCCCATCGCGCCGTCCGCCACGAGAACACGCTCGGCCAGTGCGGTACGGAAGGACGGTCTGCCAGTCATGCGCCAAGCCTATCGAGGGAGAACCGGGGACTACTGGACCCCGCATCCAACAGTGTCCCGCTATCTGGATGTATCTCCTGGTTCAGCTGGGAACAGATGGACCGCGCGCCACATTCCCCGCCCGCCGGGACGCCCTCGGGCACCGGGGTTGTGCGCTCTCTCCCGCGCGAAGATAACGCTCGGGCCGCCACTCCGAATAGTCTTAGCCTCACGACCTATGTGAGGAGGCGGCTTGATCGAGCTCGAAGGGCTCCCTGAGCTCGTCGATCCGGTGCTCATCGCCGCGTTCGAAGGGTGGAACGACGCGGGTGAGGCCTCCAGCGGCGTGCTCGCGCACCTCGAGACGGAGTGGAAGGCCACCCCGCTGGTCGAACTCGACCCGGAGGACTACTACGACTTCCAGGTCACCCGTCCCATCGTGGAGCTGGGCGAGGGGCTGACCAGGTCCATCACCTGGCCGACCACGCGCCTGCTGGTGGCCAGGCCGCCCGGCGCCAAGCGGGACGTGGTGCTGCTGCGCGGCATCGAGCCGAACATGCGCTGGCGCAGCTTCTGCGCCGAGATCGTCGGGCTCTGCCACGACCTGGGCGTGGAGCTGGCGCTGCTGCTGGGCGCGCTGCTCAACGACTCCCCGCACACCCGCCCGGTGCCGATCGTGGGCTCGGTCAGCGACCCCGGCCTGGCCCGGGTGCTCAACCTGGAGCCGACCAAGTACGAGGGGCCCACCGGCATCGTCGGCGTGCTCCAGCACACGCTCGGCAGCGCCGGGCTGCAGGCGGTCTCCCTCTGGGCCTCCATCCCGCACTACGTGGCCCAGCCGCCCAACCCGAAGGCCACCCTGGCGCTGCTCCGCAGGGTGGAGGACATGCTGGACATTCCCATGCCGTACGGGGACCTCACCGAGGAGGCGCGGGCCTGGGAGACCGGGGTGGACGAGCTGGCCTCGCAGGATTCCGAGGTCGCCGAATACGTGCGGGAGCTGGAGGAGCGCAAGGACGCGGCCGAGCTGCCCGAGGCCAGCGGCGACGCCATCGCGGCCGAGTTCGAGCGGTACCTGCGCCGCCGCGACCGCGGAACCGACGGGTAATCCTGAGTCATACTCGGATAATTCCGACAAACCCAATTATTGCGATTTCTCGTATTTCATCAAGATTTCCGGTAATAATTGGCGGCTACATACGCTCTTTCCCTGGGCGGGCCCGCGGTTCGGCAACGGTTCGGTCACCAGGAGAAACACGAGTCTGTAAACATTCGCGACCGGAGTTCTCGCCGCGTTGAACCTGACCAATGTGACTGCGCACCCTAGGGCGACCATGGCGACTGCCCCACCCGATCCGCACCAGCGAGCACAGGAGACGCGGCAGCGCGTTCTGAAGATGGCCGTTCTGATGAAATCGAGCACCGCCGCCGACGGCGGCGCCGCGTACCCGCATCTGCGGGGCACCACACCGCAGCAGGCGGTGGACACCTTCCTGGCCCTGCTCCAGGACCGGCTGCCCGCGTGGCTGCGCACCCTGCACGATCTGGCGCACCTGGCCGGCAAGGGCCGGGTGGGCGGCAACCTGCTGCCGGTCGCCAAGGCCGGCATCGAGTACTACGCCGAGGTGCAGGCCGCGGCCATGCCCGCGTTCGTGTCGCCGTCCCTGACCGTACGGTTCCGGCAGGCCATGCGGGAGAGCGAGCTGGGCCCGCAGGCGGAGATCGAGCCCTTGGCCGCCTACCTGGCGGCGGAGCAGGCGCTCGGCCGGATCGGGCCCGGGGTGAACCCGGAGGCCACGGCGCGGCTGCTGCTGGCCGGCTGCTTCCGGCACGCCTACTACGAGATGTTCACCGGCGCGGACTCCGAGCCGTCCCGGGACGACAGCGCCGAGGACATCGTGCGCGAGCTGCGGCTCGAGGGCTGAGTTCCGGCGGCCTCGTCGAACCTGGCCCACACCAGGGCGGCCAGGTCGTCGTCCGCGCCGAGCGGGGCGGCGACCAGGTCGGCGCTGCTCTCGGCCAGCCGGTTGTGGAAGTGCCCGGGGGCCAGCAGGTAGGAGGCCACCGCCACCCGCGGCGCGGAGCGCGCCCGGGTGAGGGCGTCGGCGAGGGTGGGGGTGCCACCGGCCGCGAAGGCGGCCGTGACCGGGCGCGACAGCCGTACCGACAGCAGGCGGGCGGCGGCGCGGACGTCGTCCAGGGCCGCGGGGTCGGAGGAGCCGGCGGCGCCGAGCACGACCGCGTCCCCCGGCCGCAGCCCGGCCTGGGCCAGCCGCCGGGCCAGGACCGAGGTGAGCAGCGGGTGCGGGCCGAGCGGGCCGGCCACCCGGGCGTCGGGGCGGACCCTGGCGACGACGGCGGGCAGGTCCACATGGGCGTGGTAGCCGCCCGCGAGCAGCATCGGCACGACGACCACGGGGCCGACGGTGGCGGCGAGCACGTCGGCCAGCGGCGGGGTGCTCAGCTCCAGGAAGGACAGCCGGACCCGGCGGCCCGGGCGCATCCGGCGCACCCGGCCGGCCAGGTCGGCCAGCACCGCGGACCACTGCCCGTCCCTGGCGCCGTGGCCCGCCATGACGAGCGTCGCCACGTCGCTGGTGCCGCTGACGCCGGCGGTCACGAGTCGTCCCGTTCGCAGGCGAGGCGGTAGCCGCGTTTGACCACCGTCTCCACGATGCCGCCGGGACCGAGGGCGCGGCGGAGCCGGGTGATCGCCATCTCGACCGCGTGCTCGGCCGAGTCCCTGGACGGCCCGCCCGGCAGCACCAGGCGCAGGTCGGACCGGGCCACCACGTGCCCAGGACGGTCGGCGAGGCGCTTGAGCACGGCCATCGGCGCGGGCGGCAGCGGCTTGAGCTCGCCGTCCACGGCCACCGCGTGGCCGCGGATCTCCAGCTGGTGGCCCCCCGCGACCAGCCGGGTGACGCTGTGCTCGGGCAGGTGCCTGGCGAGGGTGCGGGCCAGCGCGCCGAGCCTGGCCCGCTCCGGCTGGATCGCGCGTACGCCCCTGGACAGCAGCGGCTGCGCGGTGACCGGCCCGACGCAGGCGGCCACCACGGGCCCGGAGAAGGCGGCGACGAGGGCGTCCTCCAGCCCGTCGGCGCGGGCCGCGTTGAGCATGGCCAGCACGGCGGGCGCGCTGGTGAAGGCGACCGCGTCCACCGACCCGGAGACGGCCTGGCTGACCAGCCGCCGCAGCGGCGAGGTGTCCCGGTACGGCAGCCACCGGTAGACGGGCACCTCGGTGACGTGCGCCCCGGCCGCCCGCAGGTCGGCGACGAAGCCGGTGAGGGGCTCACCGTGCAGCTGGACGGCGATGCGCCGGCCGCGCAGGTCCTGGGCCAGCAGGTACTGCTTGACCTCCTCGCAGGACTCGGTGGCGGGCGTCCAGTGGTCGGTCAGGCCGGCCGCGCGGACCGCGCCGCGCGCCTTGGGGCCCCGGGTGAGCAGGCGGGCGCCGGTCAGGTGCCCGGCCAGGTCGCCGGAGAGGCCCCAGCCCTCGGCGGCGGCCATCCAGCCGCGGAAGCCGACCCCGGTGGTGATCACGACGTCGTCCACGGGGGCGGCCAGGCACTCCCGGGTGGAGGCGAGCAGGTCGGCGTCCTCGGCCAGCGGGACCAGCCGGATGGCGGGGGCCCGGACCACGCGGGCGCCGCGCCGCTCCAGCAGGGCGGCGAACTCCTCGCGGCGGCGGGTGGCGGTCACCCCGATGGTGAAGCCGGCCAGCGCGTCGGGCGCGGTCTCGGGGGACCCGAGCTCCACCGGAGCGTCTTCGAGTAGCGCGGTCACAGAACGCTCACCTCTACCATCCCACTGCTCACACGGATCGGAAATATCGGGATAACGGTCGCGGGGTCGTCCAAGCAGGCCCCGGTGACCAGGGAGAACACTTGCTTGTGCATCGGGGACGCCACGGTGGGCTCCCCGTTCCTGGTGCCCACGATGCCCCGCGACAGCACGTACGCCCCGCTGTACGGGTCCCGGTTGCCGGTGGCGTACAGGCTGCCGTCGAAGGTGCGGAAGAGCGCCACCTGCTCGGTCCCCAGCAGGGCGCACGCGCCCCGTTCCGGGAGCAGGTCGGCGTAGTCGCAGACAGATGTCCAGTTCGTCATGAGCTAACCCCCACGGGCCTGATCTGATCGCGTTCGGTGGCGAAGGAGATGGACGGGTCGGGCACCCCGGGCGCGTTGACGAAGCTGGTGAAACGCCGGAGCTTGTCGGGGTCCTCCAGGGTCGCCCGCCATTCGTCGAAATATCCGGCGACGTGGCGCTCGATCTGGACGTCCAGGTCGGCGCACAGGCCGAGCGAGTCGTGCACGACCACGTCGCGCAGGTGGTCGAGGCCGCCGTCCAGGGCCTCCAGCCAGGCGGAGGTGCGCTGCAGGCGGTCGGCGGTGCGGACGTAGAACATCAGGAAGCGGTCGATGGTGCGGATCAGCGTGTCGGTGTCCACGTCGGAGACCAGCAGGTCGGCGTGGCGGGGCTTGAAGCCGCCGTTGCCGCAGACGTACAGGTTCCAGCCGTTCTCGGTGGCGATGACGCCGAAGTCCTTGGAGCGGGCCTCGGCGCACTCGCGGGCGCAGCCGGAGACGGCGGACTTGAGCTTGTGCGGGGAGCGCAGGCCCCGGTAGCGGGTCTCCAGCATGATCGCCAGGGCGGCCGAGTCCTGCACGCCGTACCGGCACCAGGTGGAGCCGACGCAGGACTTCACGGTGCGCAGGGCCTTGCCGTACGCGTGGCCTGACTCGAAGCCGGCGTCCACCAGGCGGCGCCAGATCTGCGGGAGCTGCTCGACGCGGGCGCCGAACAGGTCGATGCGCTGACCGCCGGTGATCTTGGTGTAGAGGCCGAAGTCGCGGGCCACCTCGCCGATCACGATGAGCTTGTCCGGGGTGATCTCGCCGCCCGGGATGCGCGGCACGACCGAGTAGGTGCCGTTCTTCTGGATGTTGGCGAGGAAGTGGTCGTTGGTGTCCTGGAGCGCGGCGTTCTCGCCCTCCAGGACGTGCGCGTTGTGCAGGGAGGCCAGGATGGACGCGACGGCCGGCTTGCAGATGTCGCAGCCGCGCCCGGTGCCGTGCTCCTCGATCAGCTGGGTGAACGTGGTGACGCCCCGGACCTGGACGATCTCGAACAGCTCCGCCCTGCTGTACGCGAAGTGCTCGCAGAGCGCCTTGCTGACCGGCACGCCGGACTTGACCAGGATGCGCTGGAGCAGCGGGACGCAGCTGCCGCAGGTGGTCCCGGCCCGGGTGCAGGCCTTGATCCCGGCCACGTCGGTCAAGGACCGGTCGAGCACGGCCGCCCGTACCGTGCCCGCGGAGACGTTGTTGCAGGAGCACACCTGGGCGTCGTCGGGCAGGTCGGGCGTGACGCCGGAGCCGGTGAACAGCAGGTCGCCCGGCAGCCCCGGCAGGGGTTTGCCGACGTAGGGCCGCAGCGTGTCGTACGGGGCCGCGTCGCCGACGCAGATGCCGCCCAGCAGGGTGCTCGCGTCGTCGCTCACGAACAGCTTCTTGTAGACCCCGCCGACCGGGTCCAGGTAGGTCACGTCCAACGCGCCGGACATCTGGCCGAACTGGGCGACGGCCACGCCGAGCAGCTTGAGCTTGGTGGACAGGTCCGCGCCGGTGAAGGACCCGGAGCCGCCCCTGATCCGGTCGGCGGCGACCTCCGCCATGGTGAAGCAGGGCCCGACCAGCCCGTAGATCTGCCCGCCGGCCAGGGCGCACTCGCCGATCGCGTAGATCGACGGGTCGGAGGTGCGCATGCCCTCGTCGACCACGATGCCGCCGCGCTCGCCCACCGCGAGGCCGGCCGCGCGGGCCAGTTCGTCGCGGGGCCGGATGCCGGCGGAGAAGACCACGATCTGGGCGGGGATGACCTCTCCGTCGGGTTTGACCAGCCCGGTCACCCGGTCCTCGCCGGTGATCCGGGCGACCCCTGCGCCGGCGTGCACGGTCAGGCCGAGGCGTTCCACGTGGCCGCGCAGGACCGCGCCGCCGCCCTCGTCCACCTGGCGGGGCATCAGCCAGGGGCTCATCTCGACCACGTGCGTCTCCAGGCCGAGCCCGCGCAGCGCGTCGGCGGCCTCCAGGCCGAGCAGCCCGCCGCCGACCACGATCCCGGCCGTGGCGGTCCCGGCGGCCGCCCTGATCGCGTCCAGGTCCTCGATCGTGCGGTAGACGAAGCAGCCGGGCAGATCCTTGCCGGGCACCGGCGGCACGAACGGCGCCGACCCGGTGGCCAGCACCAGCACGTCGTACGCGGTGACCGCGCCGTCGGCGGTGGTGACCGTACGGGCGGCGCGGTCGATGCCGGTGACCCGGGAGCCCAGCCGCGGCGTCACCCCGTCCGGGACCGGATAGGTCAGGTCCTCTGCGCTCTTGCCCGCCAGGTAGGAGGTGAGCGCCACCCGGTCGTACGCCGGGCGCGGCTCCTCCCCCAGGATGGTGACCGTCCCGTCGAAGCCTTGGAGGGACTCCGCCAGCCGATGGGCCGAAGGTCCATGTCCCACTACCACGACCCGTGTCATGCGTTGATCTCCTCCTGCTCGCACAGCCACCCCACGATCCCCGCCACGGCGTCGGCGCAGCCGCCGCAGCCGGTCGTCGCCCGGGTGGCCGCGGCCACCGCCGCCAGATCCCGGGCGCCCTCCTCCCAGCAGGCCCTGACCTGGCCCTTCGTCACGTTGTTGCAGCGGCACACCTTGGCCGAGTCGGGCATGCGCACCGGGCTGTCGGCCACCGGAGCGGCGGCGGCCAGGCCGGGGAAGATCAGGCTGGCCCGGTCCCCGGGCAGCGGGACGCCCCGGTCGTACAGCTGGGTGAGCGTGCCGACGGCCGCGCTCTCGCCGACCAGGATCGCGCCGACCAGGCGGCCGTCCCTGATCACGAGCTTGCGGTAGGTGCCGGTACGGCGATGGCTGAACCTGACGATCTCGGCGTCGTCCTCGGTCAGGTGGGTCTCCCCCATCGCGGCCAGCTCGACGCTCCTGGCCTTGAGCCGGGTGACCAGCCGGGAACCCCGGTAGCGGGCCGCCGTGTCGGCGCCGGTGATCAGGTCGGCCACGATGGCGGCCTGCTCCCAGCAGGGCGCGACCAGCCCGTAGACCTGGCCGTCGTGCTGGGCGCACTCGCCGATCGCGAAGATGGCCGGATCGTCGGTGCGCATCTCGTCGTCCACCACGACGCCGCGCTCCACGTGCAGCCCGGCCTCCCTGGCCAGGCCGACCACCGGGCGCACCCCGCAGGCCAGCACGACCAGGTCGCCCTCCACCAGGCCGCCGGTGACCTCGACCCCGGCCTCGGTGATGGCGGTGACCTCGGCCCCGGTCCTGACCTCGACGCCCAGCGCGGTCAGCGTCTCGCCGAGCACCAGCCCGGCCTCGGCGTCCAGCTGGCGTTCCATCAGGTGCCCGGCCAGGTGCAGCAGGGTCACCGGCAGGCCGCGGCCGGCCAGCCCGCGGGCGGCCTCGATGCCGAGCAGCCCGCCGCCGACCACGACCGCCCGCCGGGCCCGCCCGGCCGCCTGGATGATCTTCTCGCAGTCGCCCAGCGTGCGGAACGGCAGGCCCAGCTCCGCCCCCGGGATCGGCGGCACGAACGGCTCGCTCCCGGTGGCCAGCACCAGCACGTCGTACGGCTCCCGCCGCCCGTCCGCCGTGAGGACCGTACGGCAGTCCCGGTCGATCGCGGTGACCTCGGTGCCGAGCACGGCGGTGACCCCGTGCTCGGCGTACCAGGCCTGGTCGTGGAGGCGGACGTTGTCCGGCGTGGCGGTGCCCGCGAGCACGTTGGACAGCAGCACGCGGTTGTACGGCTGCCAGGTCTCGGCCCCGAACACGGTCACCCGGATGTCGCGGCTGCGAGCCCGTACGTCGCTGACCACCCGGGCGCCGGCCATCCCCGTGCCGACGACGACCAGCCTCATGACGCGGCCCCTTCGACCCGGACGGCGCAGACCTTGAACTCGGGCATCCGCGACACCGGATCCAGCGCCGGGTTGGTGAGCCGGTTGACGCCCTCCCAGTGGAACGGCATGAACACGGTGTCGGGGCGGATGTCGGGGCTGACCCGGGCGGGGGCCTCGGTGGAGCCGCGGCGCCCGACGACCCTGACCCGGTCGCCGGACGCCACGCCGATGCGCTCGGCGAGGTCGGGGTGCATCTCCACGAACGCGCCGGGCGCGGCCTGGTTGAGCGGGCCGATCCTGCGTGTCTGGGCGCCGCTCTGGTAGTGGGCGAGCACCCGCCCGGTGGTCAGGTAGATCGGGTAGTCGCCGTCCACGTCCTCGGCCGGGGGCCGGTGCTCGACGGGGATCATGCGGGCCCGCCCGTCGGGGGTGGCGAAGCGGTCCAGGAACGGGCGGGGGGTGCCCGGGTGGTCCTCGTCGGGGCAGGGCCAGAAGACGCCGGTCTCGGCCGCGATCCGCTCGTAGGTGATGCCGGCGTAGTCGGCCGGGCCGCCCGCCGAGGCGCGCCGCAGCTCGTCGAAGACCGTACGGGGATCGTCGGAGAAGACGTGGCCGAGGCGGCCCGCGAGGGACGCGAGCACGGAGAGGTCGCTCCGCACCCCCGAAGGCGGAGCGACGGCCTGGCGGCGCAGCAGCACGCGCCCCTCCAGGTTGGTCAGGGTGCCGGCCTCCTCGGCCCACTGCGTGGTGGGCAGCACCACGGTGGCCAGTTCTGCGGTCTCGGAGCGGACCAGGTCGGAGACGACGAGCAGGTCGAGCGCGGCCAGCCGCTCAGCGATGTGGCGGGAGCGCGGCGCGGAGACGACGGGGTTGGAGCCGAACAGCAGCATCGCCTTCGGCCCCGACGGGGTGCCGAGCGCGTCGAGCAGTTCGTAGGCGGAGCGTCCGGGGCCCGGCAGGTCGGCGGGATCGACTCCCCAGACGCCGGCCACGTGCGCGCGGGCGGCCGGGTCGTCGATGCGCCGGTAGCCGGGCAGCTGGTCGGCCTTCTGGCCGTGCTCCCTGCCGCCCTGGCCGTTGCCCTGGCCGGTCACGCAGCCGTAGCCGGAGCCCTCCCTGCCGGGCAGCCCGAGGGCCAGGGCGAGGTTGATGAACGCGGTGGCGGTGTCGGTGCCCTTGGCGTGCTGCTCGGCCCCCCGGGCGGTCAGGATGACGGCCCGGCGCGCGGTCCCGAGGGCGTGCGCGGCCTCGCGCATGCGCGCCACCGGGACGCCGGTGACGCGCTCCACCCGCTCCGGCCACCAGGCGGCGACGCTGTCCCTGACGGCCTCGAAGCCGGTCACCCGCTCGGCCAGGTAGGCCAGGTCGGCGTACCCGTCGGCGATGGCGATGTGCAGCAGGCCCAGCGCGAGCGCCAGGTCGGTGCCGGGGGTGAGCTGGAGGTGCAGCCCGGCGAGCTTGGCGGTGGCGGTCACCCGGGGGTCGGCCACGATGAGCCGGCCCGCCTTGTTGAAGTGCCGCACGAAGGGCGGCATGGTCTCGGCCACGTTGCCGCCCGCCAGCAGCACCACGTCGGCGCGGGCCAGATCCGTGATGGGGAAGGGCAGGCCGCGGTCCAGGCCGAAGGCCCGGTTGCTGGCGGCCGCCGCCGAGGACATGCAGAACCGGCCGTTGTAGTCGATCTGGCTGGTGCGCAGCGCCACCCGGGCGAACTTGCCCAGCTGGTACGCCTTCTCGTTGGTCAGCCCGCCGCCGCCGAAGACGGCCACCGCGTCGCGGCCGTGCTCCCGCTGGATGCTCCCGAGCCGGGCGGCGACGAAGTCGAGGGCCTCGTCCCAGCCGACCGGCTCGCCGTGGAGCAGCGGGGTGGTCAGCCGGTGCGGCGAGGCGAGCAGCTCCCCGGCCGTCCAGCCCTTCTGGCAGAGCCCGCCCGCGTTCGCGGGGATGTCGTCGCGCGGGGTGATGCCGTCCGGCGTCACGTTCATGCCGCACTGCAGCGCGCAGTACGGGCAGTGCGTGGCCGCCCCCACCGGGAGCCGCGACATCACAGGCGGCGCGGCGGGAAGTGAGACGGGCATGCGTCCGATGGTGCTTTCAGGCCGTTTCACCGCTGGGTCCCTTCTGTTACCGCTGTGCTACAAGGCGCTAACCGCCGCTCACGACCGCGTCGGGCGGCCGGTGAGGATCCTCAGACCCGGGCGGCGGCCAGGCTCGGCGCCAGCCGTACGCCGACGGTGCGCAGGTAGCAGAACCAGGTCAGCGCGCAGCAGAGGGCGTAGAAGACGGCGAAGGCCGTGATCGCCGCGCCCGCCCCGCCGGTGGCGGCGATGGAGGTGCCGAAGCCCCGGTTGATGAAGAACCCGCCGAAGGCGCCGACGGCGGAGATGAACCCGATGGCCGCGGAGGCGTCCCGCCGGCCGATCCGCACGGCCCGCTCGTACGCCTCGGTGCCGGCCTCCAGGCCCGCGACCGCCTTGGCCCGGAAGATCGCCGGGATCATCCGGTACGTGGAGCCGTTGCCCACCCCCGCCGTCCCGATCAGCAGCATGTACGCGGCGAAGAACAGCACGAAGTTGTGCTGCGCGAGCCCCGCGTAGACGAGCAGCACCGCGCCCGCCATGGCCACGAAGTTCCACAGCGTCACGGTGGCCCCGCCGAGCCGGTCCGACAGCCACCCGCCCAGCGGCCGGATCAGCGAGCCCACCAGCGGCCCCAGGAAGGCCAGCGTGATCAGGTCCGCGTGCTCGGCGAACTGCGACTTGATCAGCAGCGGGAACGCGGTGGAGTACCCGATGAACGACCCGAACGTCCCGATGTACAGCACCGACATCACCCACGTCTGCGGGTTCACGGCCGCCTGCGCCATCTCCCTCGGCTCGGCCTTGGCCGTGCTCAGGTTGTCCATGAAGAAGTACGCCCCGGCCGCCGCCGCCACGATGAACGGCACCCAGAAAAGACCGGCCGCCGCCAGCCCGAACGCCCCGATCACCAGCGGCATCACCAGCTGCACCGACGACACCCCGATGTTGCCCCCGGCCGCGTTGAGCCCGAGCGCCGACCCCTGCTTCGACTGCGGATAGAAGTAGGTGATGTTGGCCATGCTGGACGCGAAGTTCCCGCCCCCCAGCCCCGCCGTCCCCGCGATCACCAGGAACACCCAGTACGGCGTCGCCGGATCGTTCACCGCCACCGCCAGCAGCACCGCCGGGATCAGCAGCAGCAGGGCGCTGGCCACGGTGAAGTTGCGCCCGCCGAACCGGGCCGGGCCGAAGGTGTAGGGGATGCGCAGCGCCGAGCCGACCAGGTTGGGCAGCGCCACGATCCAGAACAGCTGGTCGGTGGAGAACTTGTAGGACCCCAGCTTGACCGCGACGATGCTCCAGACCGTCCACAGCGTGAAGCCCAGGTGCTCGGCGAAGATGGAGAAGATCAGGTTACGCCGGGCGGTCCGCCGGCCCGAGGCCGCCCAGAACTCCGGGTCGTCCGGGCGCCAGTCGCTGATCCAGGCCATCACGTGTCCTTTCCTCGGGGGTTTTGTCCCTGGAAAAGTAGGCGGCGGCCGTTACGCACTTTGACGATTAGTAACGGTGCACCCGTTACGTGTGACGCACCTCGGAAACACGCAACTCATACGACGCACCGAGGCAACATGGAATTAACGAGGGTTGGCCCGGCCCCCGGCGGGGAATCGCTGAATCGGTGTCGCCGTCGCCGCGGGGAGCGTGCATGACTGCCCGACAGATCCGCCCTTTCACCGATCCGGTGCTGCGCAGTGTGGCCGAGCCGGTCACCGTCTTCGACCGTTCGCTCCGTGACGTGGTGAAGGCGCTGACCCTCACCATGCGGGCCGGGGCGGGCCGCGCCGGGCTGGCCGCGCCGCAGCTGGGGCTGCCGCTGCGGGTGGTGGCCTTCGACTACGACGGCAAGGCCGGGCACGTGGTCAACCCGCGTCTGGAGCTGTCCGAGCGGCGCGTGGTGGCCGACGAGGCGTGCCTGTCGGCGCCCGGCGTGTGGTGGCCGTTGGAGCGCTCCTTCTCGGTGGTGGCCCGGGGCCGCGACATGTTCGGCAAGCCGGTGACCGTCCGCGCGATCGGCATGCTGGCCCGCGTGCTCCAGCACGAGGTGGACCATCTGGACGGCGTGCTCTTCAGCGACCACCTGGCCCCGGAGGAACGCGAGCGGTTCCTGGCCCGCGTCTGACGGCGAAGGGTGCACAATAACGGTTACGGAGAGTGACCGCCGGGGAAAGATCCCCTCCGACGGCCTCCCGTGACGTGTGGAGTCCCCGAGGTTCCATACCAACTCGGGAGGTCCCCACATGTTCGTCGCGCGCAGATCGTTCCTGACGATCGGCGGAGGGCTGGCGGGTGCGGTGCTGCTGAGGGTGCCCGCCGAAGCCTCGGAGCCGTCGTCCTCACCGGTCCCGTCGACCCCGGACACGCCCTATATGCCTGATATACCCGATATGCCAGAGATGCCGCCGATGCTGGAGGAGCTGGAGCCGCCGGCCGCGCTGGTGGTGGAGGACGTCCCGCCGGCGCCCGAATCGGCCCGGCCGCCGATCCCCCGGCCGCCGCGCATCTACCTGCGCAACGAATGGGAGGCCCGCCCGCCGACCTCCCGGGCCGTCGTGCTCGACCGGGTGCCCGACAAGCTGATCGTGCACCACACGGCCACCCCCAACCGCGGCGAGACCAGCCTGGAGGCGGCCTTCCGGCTGTCGCGGGCGATCCAGCGCTACCACATGCGCCACAACGGCTGGGACGACATCGGCGAGCAGTTCACCATCAGCAGGGGCGGCCACGTCATGGAGGGCCGCAACCACACGATGCGCGCCATCCGCCGCTGGCGGCACGTGGTGGGCGCGCAGACCGCCGAGCACAACCGGCACACGCTCGGCATCGAGACCGAGGGCACCTACATGGACGACCTGCCGCCCCAGCGGGCCATGGACGCGCTGACCAGGCTGCTCACCTGGCTCTGCTGGCACTACGAGCTGGAGCCCTCGGTGGCGATCATCGGCCACCGCGACCTCAACGCCACCTCCTGCCCCGGCGACCGCCTCTACCAGCACCTGCCCGCCCTGCGGGAGGAGGTCGCCAGGCGCCTCGACCGCGGCTACGGCGCCCACTACTCCCGCGGCTACCGCCTCGCCGTCCCCCACTGGGGGCCGCTGCCCGGCCCGGCCCACTGGCACGACCACGGCCCGGCGCTCGGCCCCCACGAGGGCATCCGCTGACGAACCCGGGCTACAGCTCCACGCCCAGCAGCGCGTCGGCCGTGGCGCGCACCAGCGCCGGGGCCTCCTCGTCCGCGCCCTCATTCGCCGCCCACTCGTCGACGGCCGCCAGCGCCCCCGGGGCGTCCAGGTCGCCGGCGAGCAGCCCTCGCACGCGCTCCAGCAGGGCCAGGCCGCCGGGGCCCGACGGGCGCGCCACGGCCGCCCGCCAGCGCCCCAGGCGGGCCTCCGCGCGGGCCAGCTCGGCGGGGGTCCACTCCCAGTCGGAGCGGTAGTGGTGGGCCAGCAGCGCCAGCCGTACGGCCATGGGGTCGTGGCTCTGCCGGAGCTTGGAGACGAACACCAGGTTGCCGCGGGACTTGGACATCTTCTCGCCGTCCAGCCCGACCATGCCCGAATGCACGTACGCCCGGGCGAACGGCCACTCCCCGGTCGCCACGTGGCCCTCGCTCGCGCCCATCTCGTGGTGCGGGAAGACCAGGTCGGAGCCCCCGCCCGCCACGTCGAAGCCGCTGCCCAGGTTGGCCAGGGCGATCGCCGTGCACTCGATGTGCCAGCCGGGACGGCCGGCGCCCAGCGGGGACGGCCAGGACGGCTCCCCGGGGCGCTCGGCCCGCCACAGCAGCCAGTCCAGCGGGTCGCGCTTGCCCGGCCGCTCCGGGTCGCCGCCGCGCTCCGCGAACAGCGCCAGCATCTCCTCCTCGCCGAGGCCGGAGACGGCGCCGAACTTGGGGGCGGCCGAGCGGGCGAAGTAGACGTCGCCGTCCACCCGGTAGGCCGCGTCGCCGAGCCGGCCGATCAGCCCGGCCACCTGGTCGATCACCTCGGTCACCCCGACGTACTCCCGCGGCGGGAGGATGCGCAGCGCGGCCATGTCGGTGCGGAACAGCTCGATCTGGTCCTCGGCCAGCTCACGCCAGTCCACGCCGGTCTGGCCCGCGCGTTCGAGCAGCGGGTCGTCCACGTCGGTGGCGTTCTGGGTGTAGTGCACGTCGTGGCCCGCGTCCCGCCAGACCCGGTTGACCAGGTCGAAGGAGAGGTAGGTGTTGGCGTGGCCGATGTGGGTGGCGTCGTAGGGGGTGATGCCGCACACGTACATCCGGGCCTCGCTGCCCGGGGCCGTGGGCCGGACCTGGCGGGCGGCGGTGTCGTACAGGTGCAGGGGGTGCCCGGAACCGGGCAGGCGGGGGATGTTCGGTGCAGGCCACGATCGCATGCACTGAGCCTATCCGCGCCCTTCCGGCGGCATCTCCACGGAGTGCCAGGTCCGGGGGTCCTCGGGGAAGGGCAGGAAGTCGTAGCGCACGCCGTGCTCGGCGAGAGCGGCCAGGGTGACCGAGAGGCTGGCGTAGACGCGGCCGTCGGGGAGCACGTGCCGGACGATCAGGGTGCGCGGGTCGTCGGGGAGCAGGTTGTCGCCGCTGGCCAGGGGGAGCCACTCGCCCCAGAAGCGCTCCGGAGAGCCCTCGGTGACGTACTCCGGCCGGGGGGCCGCCGCGAACCTCGGCCGGAAGTGGGCCACCCGCTCGTTCTCCTCGTCGGCGGGCAGGCCGGTGTTGACGATCACGTGCAGGCCGCGCGGAAGCTTCTCCTCAGCGATCTTCTCCCCGTTCCACGTCCACAGCCGCACCCCGTCCAGGCCGGCCACGACCAGGTAGAAAGGGTCGTACCGCGACAGGTCCACGGGGGGCATCTCGCCCGCCTCGGCGGCCAGCAGCGGCAGGTCGCCCCGGCTCAGCCGGACCGGTAGCGCGGCCGGGCGCCCGCGCCCGTTGAGCAGCGCCGCCACCCGCCGGGCCGGCGGGTTCACGGCCAGCCAGGTGCCCCCGCCCAGCAGGTCCCGCCCGCCCAGCAGATCAGGATGCTCCGGCCAGTACGCCCCCGGCGACATCCAGGGCCGCGCCACGAACTCGTCACGGACCCCGGCCAGCAGGACCGGCACCTCCGCGTCGGGTTCGACGCTCACGATCACCGTACACAATGCCCGTTCCCTCCATTATCGGTAGAGACTCATGCAGAGTGCCCGAAAAGGTGTGGCCCGTCTAGATCGGCGGCCAGGGGATGGCCGGCCAGTCCTCCGAGGGGTAGGGGTGAACGCCGGTGTCCAGGAGCTTTCTTACCCGGTTCCAGGTCGCCTCGACCTCGGCGACGGTGAGCAGTTCGCGCAATCTGCGGCCCAGTCGTCCCCTCTCGATCTCCCGTTCCAGGGTCACCAGCACGGTGACCGCCTCACGCGGCAGCGGCTTGCCCCGCCACTGCCACAGCACGGTGCGGAGTTTGCCCTCCTCGGAGAAGCAGACGCCGTGGTCGACGCCGTAGATGTGCCCGTCGGGCAGCGGCAGCAGGTGGCCGGCCTTGCGGTCGGCGTTGTTGACGACGGCGTCGTAGACGGCCATCCGGCGCAGCGCGGGCTGCCGGCTGCGCACCAGCGCCATCAGGTCGGCCTCGGGGTCGGCGTCGATCCAGAGCTGCACCATGCCGGGCCCGAACGGGCCGTCCCGGTAGACCGTGGGCGGCACCAGCCGCCACCCGGTCGCGGCGGCCACCTCGTAGGCGGCCACCTCGCGGGCGGCCAGCGTGCCGTCGGGGAAGTCCCAGAGCGGCCGCTCCCCCCGGACCGGTTTGTACACGCACGCGGCCAGCTGGTCGCCCGCGCTGATCGTGCAGTAGAGCGTCATGTTGGTGGCCTCGACCAGCCGGCCGGCCACCTCCAGCCTGCCTTCGCGCAGCAGACGCATGGCCGCGGCGTCGTCGAGACCCGTGCCTTCCTCGGCGCTCTCCGCTGTCATGCAGTCAATCCCCCGGGGTGGTGACCGTTGAGACGAACACAGATGTGCCCCTCCGCGTCCAGCGGCTGGCCGCAGAGCGGGCAGGGCGGGCGGCCGGCGGCCACCACGTCGAGGGCCCGGCGGCTGAACGCGCGGGCGAGGGCGGGGCTGATCCGGACCCGGAGCACGGCGGGCGGCGGGCGGTCCGGGTCGGTGAAGAGCGGATCCTCCTCCTCGTCGTCCTCGGCGGTGGCCTCCTGCGCCTCGATGATCACCTGGGCGGTCTCCGGGTCCCAGGCCAGGGCCATCGTGCCCACCCGGAACTCCTCGTCGATCGGCATCTCCAGCGGGCCCATGTCGGCGAGCTCCGCGGACGCGGCGGCCGGGACGGGCGCGCGCCCGCCGCTGCGGCGCAGCACCTCGTCCAGCAGTTCGTCGAGGCGGTCGGCCAGCACCGCCACCTGGAACTTCTCCAGCGAGACGGTCGTGACCCTGCCCTGCCCCCGGGCCTGCAGAAAGAAGGTTCGCGCGCCCGGTTGCCCCACGGCACCGGCCACGAACCTGTCTGGCGGATCGTAGTCGAAGACCGGCATAACCAGACCCTACGTGGTCCCAGCTCCGCCGCCGACGGCGGCATCGCTCCCGGTGATGTTTTCTCCCCCATCTTTGTCCGCCGAACCCTGTTCCGGCAGAGCGATATTCCCGGTCTCGTTAAGTTTGAGCAGGAAGGGGCGTATGGGGGTATATCTGATGATTGTGACGGAGGCGGGGTCGGCCGTGACTCGCTGGAACTGGTCCAGATGCAGGCCCATGGCGTCCGCCACGATGGCCTTGATCACGTCGCCGTGGCTGCAGACCAGGTAGGTCGCCCGCTCCCCCAGCCGCTCGTTCCAGTCCCGTACGGCCCGCACCGCGCGGTGCTGCATGGCCGCCAGCGACTCGCCGCCGGGGAAGACGGCCGCGCTCGGATGCGCCTGCACGACCTGCCAGAGGGGCTCCTTGGCCAGCTCGGCCAGTTTCCTGCCGGTCCAGTCGCCGTACCCGCATTCGATGAACCGCTCATCGGAACTGATCTCCAGCTCCCGGCCGGCCGCGACCGCCTCGGCGGTCTCCAGGCAGCGCTCCAGCGGGCTGGAGACGATGGCGTCCAGGGGGATTCCGGCCAGGCGCGCCGCGACCGCGGCCGCCTGCTCCCGGCCGCGCCCGTCCAGGTGCAGGCCGGGGGTCCGGCCCGCCAGCACGGGCCCGGTCAGCTCGGTCAGCCCGTGGCGGAGCAGGATCAGCGTGCTCATGGGGTGATCACGCCGAGCCACAGCAGCGTCAGCAGCAGCGACCCGGCGAACACGCGGTAGACGACGAAGAGGTTGGTGGAGTGCTTGGCCACCCACTTGAGCATCCAGGCGATCGACGCGTACCCCACGACGAAGGACACGATCGTGCAGATGATCGTCGGCACGAGCGGCGGGCCGCCGCCGTCGCCGACGTGCCGCATCTCGAAGATGCCGGAGAGCACGACGGCCGGGATGGACAGCAGGAACGAGTAGCGCGCCGCCGCCTCGCGGGTGTAGCCGAGGAACATCGCGCCGGTCAGGGTCGAGCCGGACCGGGACGCCCCGGGGATCAGCGGCAGCATCTGCCAGGCGCCGATGATCAGGCCGTCCTTCAGGGTCAGGTCCTCGATCTGCTTGCGCTTGGACCCCCACTGCTCGGCCATCAGCAGGACCAGGCCGAACACGATCAGCATGGACGCGTTCAGCCACAGGTTGCGGGCCGGGCCCTCGATCAGGTCCGCGAACAGCAGGCCCGCCACCGAGATCGGGATCGTTCCCAGGATGATGTACCAGCCCATCCGGGCGTCCAGGCTGCTCCGCAGCTCCTTGTCGCGCAGGCTCTTCAGCCAGATCCAGCTGATCCGCACGATGTCGCGCCAGAAGAACAGCAGCACCGCCAGCATCGTGCCGAGCTGGATCACCGCCGTGAAGGCGGCCCCCGGATCGGGCCAGTTGAGCAGCTTGGGCACGATGAGCAGATGCGCGGAGCTGGAGATCGGCAGGAACTCGGTCAGTCCTTGCACGATCCCCAGAACGATGGCCTGGAGAACGTCCACGATCGGCCAGCTTAGAGCCTTCGACGCGATACTCTGACTCGCAATGGATCAGCGATTTGTCGGGCGCAGCGGGCTTTCCGTGTCCCGGATCGGCCTGGGCACGATGACCTGGGCTCGCGACACCGGCGCCGACGAGGCGGCGGCTCAGCTCACCGCGTTCGCCGACGCGGGCGGCACGCTGATCGACACCGCCGACGTGTACGCGGGCGGCGACGCCGAACGCCTGATCGGGCGCCTGCTGGCCGACGTGGTCCCGCGCTCCGGCCTGGTCGTCGCCACCAAGGCCGTGCTCACCCCCGGCGGCAAGGACGGCTCCCGCCGCCACCTGATCCGCGCCCTGGACGCCTCCCTGGACCGGCTGGGCCTGGACGAGATCGACCTCTGGCAGCTGCACGCCTTCGACCCCGACGTCCCCCTGGAGGAGACGCTCGCCGCCGTCGACACCGCGGTCTCCTCGGGCCGTACGGCTTACGCCGGCGTCTGCAACTACGCCGGCTGGCAGCTGGCGGCGGCCGCGACCTGGCAGCGGTGCGCCCCCGGCCGGGCCCCGCTGGTCTCCACGCAGGTCGAGTACTCCCTGGTCGCCCGGGAGGCCGAGGACGAGCTGTTACCGGCCGCCGCGCACGTCGGGGCGGGCGTGCTGGCCTGGTCGCCGCTCGGGCGCGGCGTGCTCACCGGCAAGTACCGCACCGGCATCCCGGCCGACTCCCGCGCGGCGACGCCCCATTTCGCTGACTTCGTCCAGCCGTACCTGGATGAGAGGTCGCGGCGGATCGTGGAGTCGGTGACGACCGCGGCCGAAGGGCTGGGGGTCTCGCCGCTCGCCGTCGCGCTTTCCTGGATCCGCGACCGCCCGGGCGTGTCGTCGGCCATCGTGGGGGCCCGTACCCACGCCCAGCTGCTCGGTGTGCTCCAGTCCGAGAAGCTCACGCTGCCGTGGGAGATCAGGGAAGCCCTGGACGACGTCTCCTCCTGACGGCCTGGGTCCGCTTTCCGAACGAGAGGGTGCCTCGCGTATTACGCGTCGATACCGAATCGCAACTTTCCGCGGAAATCCCTGCCGCGCCGGAAAAACTGGAGCGAGCCAAGTAAGCGTTGCGCTTGCTGGGGTGGGGAGGGACTTCTATGGGGACCGGGCGTCACGCGTCCGCCATCTCCGCCGGCGCGCTGGCGCTCGCGCTCAGCGGGGGCACGCCCCTGCTGGCGGCGGGTCCCGCGTGGGCGGCCGACTGCGTAGCCCACGGGCCGCTCTCGGGCGTCGCCAACGGGCTGTGCCAGGTGGTCGACGGCGTCACCGACGTGGTGGACGAGGTGACCGGCGGCACGCTCTCGACCGTCACCGACTCCGTGGACAGCAAGGTCAGCGGGGCGACCGGCGCCGTGGGCGGCGCGGGCGCCGCCGTCACCCCGACCCCGTCGGCGACCGGCCCGCGGCGGACGCCCTCCCCCACCGCCACCGCGCCCCGGGTGTCCGGCGGCGGCCTCGGCGGGACCGTGCTGGAGACCTGCCTGCCGCTGCTGGCCGGGTCCGGCTGCGGCGGCGAGGCGGCCGAGGAGGGCAGGCCCCGGCCCGGCCGTACCCCCAAGCCGGAGGCGGCCGAGCCCGGCGACTCCGCGCCGGACTCCGACGCCGATTCCGGCTCGGGAACGCTCCCGGAGTACCCCCGGCCGCCGGAGAACCGGCCCCACTTCATCGACGTCGGCGACCCGGCCGAGCCGGTCGACCTGGGCGACGAGGGCAGGGTGGTCAGGGTCGAGGAGGCCGAGCTGCCGCTCCTGTGGCCGGGTCAGCTCGTCCCGGCGCTGACCGGGGAGGCGCGCAGGGAGCCCGCGCGGCCGCGGCAGCCGTACGACCCCGTGGCGACCGCGCTGACGGCGGCGCTGCTGCTGTCGGCGGTGCTGACCGCCCGCGTGGTGGCGGCCAGGCGGGCCAGGGAGGCGGCCGAGCCGGAGGGCCTGCCGCTGTCGGGGCTGCCCATGGCGAGCAGCCGCACCCACCGGCTGGCCTAGGCCGGCCGCCCCCGCTTGATCAGACTCGCTCAGGCCGGTCAGGCGCCGATGGCGTGGACGCCGCCGTCCACGTGCACGATCTCCCCGGTGGTGGCGGGGAACCAGTCCGAGAGCAGGGCCAGGCAGGCCTTGGCGGCGGGCACGGTGTCGGCCAGGTCCCAGCCGAGGGGGGCCTTGGCGGGCCAGCTGTCCTCGAACTCCTGGAAGCCGGGGATGCTCCTGGCCGCCATGGTCCGCAGCGGCCCGGCGGCGACCAGGTTGACCCGGATGCCGTGCTTGCCGAGGTCGCGGGCGAGATACCGGTTGGCCGACTCCAGGCCCGCCTTGGCCACGCCCATCCAGTCGTAGACCGGCCACGCCTTGGTGGCGTCGAAGTCGAGGCCGACGATCGCGCCGCCGCCCTCCTTCATCAGCGGCAGGCAGGCCACGGCCAGGGACTTGAAGGAGTAGGTGGAGACGTGCAGGGCGGTGGCCACGTCCTCCCACGGCGTGTTGAGGAAGTTGCCGCCCAGGCAGCTCTGCGGCGCGAAGCCGATCGAGTGGACCACGCCGTCCAGGCCGTCCAGGTGCTCGCCGACCCGGTCGGCCAGCGTGTCGAGGTGCTCGGTGTTCTGCACGTCGAGCTCGATCACCGGCGGCGGCTCGGGCAGCCGCTTGGCGATCCGCTCCACCAGGCTCAGCCGGCCGAAGCCGGTCAGCACGATGCTCGCGCCCTCCTGCTGGGCCAGCTTGGCCACGCTGAAGGCGATGGACGCGTCGGTGAGCACGCCGGTGACGAGCAGGCGCTTGCCTTCGAGGATTCTCATGTTCTAGTGCCCCATTCCCAGTCCTCCGTCGACGGGGATGACCGCGCCGGTGATGTAGGAGGCGTCGTCGCTGGCCAGGAACCGGACGACCCTCGCGATCTCGGCGGCGTGCCCCTGCCGGCCGAGGGGGATCTGCTTGCGGATGAGCTGCTGCTGCTCCTCGGTGAGCTGCGCGGTCATGTCGCTCTCCACGAAGCCGGGGGCGACGACGTTGACCGTGATGTTCCGGGAGGCCAGCTCGCGGGCGAGCGAACGGCCGAAGCCCACCAGACCGGCCTTGGAGGCGGCGTAGTTGGTCTGACCGGCCGAGCCCAGCAGGGCGACCACCGAGGAGATGAGCACGATCCGGCCGCGCTTGAGGCGCAGCATGGGCCGGACGGCGCGCTTGGTCACCCGGTAGGCGCCGGTGAGGTTGGTGTCGATGACGTCGGTGAAGGTCTCCTCCTTCATCATCGCCAGCAGCGTGTCCTTGGTGATGCCCGCGTTGGCGATGACCACCTCGACCGGGCCGTGCTCCGCCTCGGCCTTGTCGAACGCGGCGTCGACGTCGGCCTGGCTGGTGACGTCGCAGCGGACGCCGAACAGACCTTCCGGGGGTTCGCCGGATCGATGGGTGACGGCGACGGCGTCGCCGTTCGCCGCGAGTTCACGCGCGATGGCGAGGCCGATGCCGCGGTTGCCGCCGGTGACGAGTACAGAACGAGCCATGCCCCGACGGTATCGGCTACCACTCGGTAAGGGCTTGTCCGCCCGAGACAAGGTCGCCGGTGCGGCGTGGTGGGGTTCGGCCAGTCGCGGGGCCTCCGGGGCCGCCGACCGGCGGGGGCGCCGGACGCCCGGCGGGAGTGTCGGAGGGCCCCGCTAGGATCGGCGCATGCGTCAGATCGATCCGGATTTTCTCGCCCTGCCGCTGCGGCGGCTGGCCGACGCCGCGCTCGCGCGGGCCCGTGAGCTGGGCGCGGAGTATGCGGCGTTCCGGCTCGAACGGGTGCGCGCGGAGACGCTGCGCCTGTTCGACGCCAAGCTGGAGGGCTCCATCGACGCCGACGACCTCGGCTTCGCGGTGCGGGTGGTGAAGAACGGCACCTGGGGGTTCGCCGCCGGGATCGCGCTCACCCCCGAGGCCGCCGCGGCGGTGGCCGAGCAGGCCGTGCTGGTGGCCGAGGTGAGCGCGCCGATCAACCGGGAGCCGGTGGAACTGGCGCCCGAGCCGGTCTACGCGGACGTCACCTGGGTGTCGGCCTACGAGGTGGACCCGTTCGAGGTGCCGCTGCGGGAGAAGGTGGAGCTGCTGGCCGGCTGGTCGGGCGACCTGCTCGCCCAGGCCGGCAGGGTGGACCACGTCTCGGCGTCGCTGATGCAGGTGAAGGAGCAGAAGTTCTACGCCGACTCGGCCGGCACGGTGACCACCCAGCAGCGCGTCCGGGTGCACCCGCAGCTGACCGCGATGCGGGCCGACGGCGAGCGCTTCGACGACATGCGCACCCTGGCCCCGCCGGCCGGCCGGGGGTACGAGTACCTCACCGGGACCGGCTGGGACTTCCCCGCCGAACTCGCCACCCTGCCGGAGCTGCTGGCCGAGAAGCTGGCCGCCCCCTCCGTCGAGCCGGGGCTGTACGACCTGGTCGTGCACCCCTCCAACCTCTGGCTGACCATCCACGAGTCGATCGGCCACGCCACCGAGCTGGACCGGGCCCTCGGCTACGAGGCCGCCTACGCGGGCACCTCGTTCGCCACCTTCGACCAGCTCGGCGAGCTCACCTACGGCTCCAAGATCATGAACGTGACCGGGGACCGCACGGCCGAGCACGGCCTGGCCACGGTCGGCTGGGACGACGAGGGCGTGCGGGCGCAGTCGTTCGACATCGTCACCGACGGCACGCTCACCGGCTACCAGCTCGACCGGCGGATGGCCCTGCTGAAGGGCCTGGGCCGCTCCAACGGGTGCGCCTTCGCCGACTCCCCCGGCCACCCGCCGATCCAGCGCATGGCCAACGTCTCGCTGCGCCCGGCCGAGGGCGGCCCGTCCACCGAGGAGCTGATCGCGGGCGTCGGGAACGGCGTCTACGTGATGGGCGACAAGAGCTGGTCGATCGACATGCAGCGCTACAACTTCCAGTTCACCGGCCAGCGGTTCTACCGGATCGTGGACGGCAGGCTGGCCGGGCAGCTGCGCGACGTGGCCTACCAGGCCACCACGACCGACTTCTGGCGCTCCATGGACGCGGTGGGCGGCCCGCAGACCTACGTGCTGGGCGGCGCCTTCAACTGCGGCAAGGGCCAGCCAGGACAGGTCGCGCCGGTCAGCCACGGCTGCCCGACCGCGCGTTTCCGGAACGTCCGGATCCTCAACACGGTGCAGGAGGGCGGCAAGTGACCCCGCAGGAGACTGTTGAACGCGCGCTCGCGCTGCCGGGGGCGGACGACCGCGTCGTCATCGTGGACGAGGGCTCCAGCGCCAACCTGCGCTTCGCGGGCAACACCCTCACCACCAACGGCGTGGCCCGCTCGGCCCGGCTGACGGTGATCTCCATCGCCGGTGCCGGGGTGGGCGTGGTGTCCCGCTCCGCGGTCCGGGACGACCAGCTGGCCGACGTGGTGGCGGCCGCCGACGCGGCGGCCAGGGACGCGCGGCCCTCCGAGGACGCCAGGCCCCTGGTGGACGGTTTCGCCCAGGCCGACTGGGACGCGCCCGTGGAGCCCACCTCGATCGACGTGTTCGCCGGCTTCGCCCCCGCCCTGGGCGAGACCTTCGCCACCGCCGAAGCCTCCGGCCGCCGGCTGTACGGCTTCGCCGAGCACCTGGTGAACACGGTCTTCGTCGGCACCAGCGGGGGCCTGCGCCGCCGCTACGACCAGCCGACCGGCCGCCTCGAACTCAACGCCAAGTCGCCCGACATGGCCCGCTCCGCCTGGACCGGGGTGGCCACCAAGGACTTCTCCGACGTGGACGTGGCCGCTCTGGACGGGGTGCTGGCGCGCCGCCTGGACTGGGCCAAGCGCCGCGTCGACCTGCCCGCCGGGCGGTACGAGACGATTCTGCCGCCGACCGCGGTCTCCGACCTGATGATCTACCTGTACTGGTCGGCGGGGGCCAGGGACGCGGCCGACGGCCGTACCGTGTTCAGCAGGCCGGGCGGGGGGACCCAGGTCGGCGAGCGGCTGTCCGAGGCGCCGATCCGGCTGTTCAGCGACCCGCGCCACCCGGGTGTGGAGTGCGTGGACTTCGCGGTCGCGCACACCTCGGGGCGCGAGCAGTCGGTCTTCGACAACGGCCTGCCCCTGGACCACACCGACTGGATCTCCGGCGGCACGCTGAGCAACCTGGTGCAGACCCGCCACTCGGCGGAGCTGACCGGGCTGGCCGCCACCCCGCAGATCGACAACCTGATCATGGAGAGCGCGACCGGCGCGGGCGGCCTGGACGACCTGATCGCCGCCACCGAGCGCGGGCTGCTGCTCACCTGCCTGTGGTACATCCGCGAGGTGGACCCGCAGTCGCTGCTGCTCACCGGGCTCACCCGGGACGGCGTCTACCTGGTCGAGAACGGCGAGGTCGTCGGGGAGGTCAACAACTTCCGGTTCAACGAGTCGCCGGTGGACCTGCTCGGGCGGCTCACCCAGGTGGGCGTCAGCGAGCAGACGCTGCCGCGCGAGTGGAACGACTACTTCACCCGCGCGGTCATGCCCCCGGTCCGGGTGCCGGACTTCAACATGTCCACGGTCAGCCAGGCCAGCTGAGGCCCGGACGGGTCACACCGGTTACTCGGAGTCCTCCAGCCGGAACCCGACCTTCATGCCGACCTGGAAGTGGGCCACCTCGCCGTCCTCGATGTGGCCGCGCACCTCCGTCACCTCGAACCAGTCGAGGTGGCGCAGTGTCTGCGCGGCCCGGCGGATCCCGTTGCGGATGGCCGCGTCGACGCTCTCGCCCGACGTGCCCACGATCTCGGTGACCCGGTATGTGCGGTCCCCCATGGCGTCCTCCGGCTCCTCGGTTGCGGAAAATGATCGTATCGCGGCGGCGTAGGGTGGAAACATGAAGGTCAGACGCCGGAACCGGCCGGAAGTGCACCAGGTGACGGACGCGCAGCCGAGTCTCTCGGCGGACATCCGCAAGCGCGAGATCTCCTACGTCATCAAGATGAGCATCCGTGTGGTCTGCCTCATCTTGGCCGTCGCGGTGCCGGCGCCGTGGCCGGTGCGGCTGCTCTTCATCGCGGGGGCGGTTCTTTTGCCGTACCTTGCCGTGATCGGGGCCAACGAGCGGGCCGCGGGGCTGCCGGCGCCCTTGGACGAGCACGGAGCTAACCAAAACGAGATACCACGGCATCGACGCGAGATCGGGTCGTGACTAAGTCTTGACGCATCCCAAGGGTGGTAGGTGTACAGTTTAGCCAAGCGCTCTGGTCCCCCGTCGGAGCGCTGGTGCCGGCGTTCCGGGCCCCCGTCGGAACGCCGATGAAGCGATGCCGGGTGGTTTGCCCCCGTAACCACCCGGCATCGCCCTTTTCCCGGACCTGTGCTCATTTTGGGTAAGCGCGCCGTCCGCTTTAATTTTTGATCAGGGTCTTAGGCTTTCATCAAGCCTTGACCGCTGTCTTGACAGGGCCCGGGTTTTGCCACCGGTTTGCCCGGCCGTGAGGCGGATCCGACGGTGGGTTTGCCCGGTTTTGAAGCCCGGTTCGCGCCGGGGGTCCGGATCGTTTGGGCCCACCGGGTGGGTGGGCCCTGACCGTCGCGGTTCGCCCTGCCTGAACGTCTCAGGTCGCCTGCCTAAAGTCTCAGGTCGAGGGCTTCGGGAAAGTCTCAGGCTTGTGGGGTCTGGTCGTTCTGCCAGGCCTTGGCGAGGGCGGAGATGCGGGCGGACGCGTCCGCGGGGGCCGTACCGGCGCCTTGGGCCAGGCCGAGGAGGTAGGCGGTCAGCGGCGCGGCCGGGCGGGCCACGCCGTGGGCGACGTCCTTGGTCAGGTCCAGCACCGCGTTCCGGTCCAGCCGGGCCGGGTCGATCCCCAGCTCCGCGCAGACCCGCTCGGTCCACTGCTCCAGCACGTTCACGCCGTCTCCCGTCCGTTGGCCCGCGTCAGATCGCCCGGGGTGTCGCGGTCGGACCACGGCACCCGGTCCCGCACGGCCGGCCGGTACGGCTCCAGCGGCCCGTGCGGGGAGCGCCCATCGTAACGAGCCGGCCCCTCCGCCAGCACCTCGCGCCGCCGCGCCCCGGCCACGGTCAGCCGCCGATGGCGGACATCGGGCGGGCGGGCTGGAGGAAGCTGGGGTCGTCGATGCCGTGACCGGCCTTCTTGCCCCGTACGGCGCCCAGCCAGCGGCCGGCGAGGTCGTCGTCCGAGGCCCCGGCGCGCATCGCAGCCCGCAGGTCGGACTCCTCCGTGGCGAACAGGCAGTTGCGGACCTGGCCGTCGGCCGTGAGCCGGACCCGGTCGCAGGCCCCGCAGAACGGGCGGGTGACCGAGCCGATGACCCCGACCCGCGCCGGCCCCCCGTCCACGAGGAAGAGTTCGGCGGGGGCGCTGCCGCGTTCGCCCGGGTCGGCCTCGGCGAGCTCGAACTCGGTGCGCAGGGCCGCCAGCATCTCGTCCGCCGTGATCATCCCCTGCCGGGTCCAGCGGTGCTGGGCGTCCAGCGGCATCTGCTCGATGAAGCGCAGCTCGTACCCGCGTTCCAGGCAGAACCGGAGCAGCGGCACGGCCTCGTGGTCGTTGACGCCGCGCATGAGGACCGCGTTGACCTTGACCGGGGTGAGCCCGGCGCGTTCGGCCGCCTCCAGGCCCTCCAGGACGTCCTTGAGGCGGTCCCGGTGCGCCAGCTTGACGAAGACCTCGCGGTCGAGGGTGTCCAGGGACACGTTCACCCGGTGCAGCCCGGCCTCGGCCAGCGTGCCGGCCAGCCGGGCGAGCCCGATGCCGTTGGTGGTGAGGGAGATCTCCGCGCCGAGCGCGGAGGTGCGGGCCACGATCTCGGGCAGTTCCCGCCGCAGCAGCGGCTCGCCGCCGGTGTAGCGCACCTCGGTGATGCCGAAGCGGGTCACGCCGATGGTGACCAGCCGGACGATCTCGTCGGCGGTCAGCAGTTCGGGTTTGGGCAGCCAGTCCAGGCCTTCCGGCGGCATGCAGTAGGTGCACCGCAGGTTGCACCGATCGGTCAGCGAGACCCGCAGGTCCGTCGCCACCCGCCCAAACGAGTCGACCAACACCGGGCAGACCTCCATCGCATGTGACATCTCCACCCTAATGCCTCGGATCTCCAACGCCAGAAAGCGGCCCGGCGCGGGCAAAAACCAGTGGGATCCGTACGGGCGGCTGGGCGACACTGGGTCCGACGCGAAAGGATCATCATGCCGAACGAGGTCGCCCCGAACGTACTCTCCTGGGCGAGTGACCTGGACCCCAAGGCGGTCTCCCAGGCGGCCCGCGCCGCCCGGATGAGCTTCGTGACCGGCCATGTCGCCCTCATGCCGGACGCCCACGTCGGCATCGGCGCCACGGTCGGCTCGGTCATCCCCACCGAAGGGGCGATCATCCCGTCCGCCGTCGGCGTGGACATCGGCTGCGGCATGATCGCGACCAGGACGTCGCTGACCGCCGAGGACCTGCCCGCCTCGCTGGACGCGCTGATGCCGCTGGTCGAGCGGCGCATCCCGGCCGGGGTCGGCAAGGGCCACGACGACAGCTCCATCGACCGGGCGCTGGACGAGCTGGGCCGCCCGCACAGCGAGCTGACCGCCAAGCAGGCCCACACCGTCTCGGTGCAGTTCGGCACGCTCGGCTCGGGCAACCACTTCGCCGAGGTCTGCCTGGACGAGCGGAGCCGGGTCTGGACGGTGCTGCACTCCGGCTCGCGCGGCATCGGCAACCAGCTGGCCACCCGGCACATCACGGACGCCAAGGGCCTGATGGAGCGGCAGGCGATCACGCTGGAGGACCCGGCCATGGCCTACCTGGTCCAGGGCACTCCCGAGTTCACCGCCTACATCGAGGACATGCTGTGGGCGCAGGCGTACGCGATGGCCTCCCGGGCCCGGATGAACGCCGTGCTGAACAACGCGCTGTTCAGCGTGGTGAAGAAGGGCGCGATGGTGGAGACCATCAACTGCCACCACAACTTCGCCCAGCGGGAGACGCACTTCGGGACCGAGCTGTGGATCACCCGGAAGGGCGCGATCAAGGCCGACCGGGGGGACGACGGGGTCATCCCCGGGTCGATGGGGACGCAGTCGTACATCGTGCGGGGGCTGGGGAACCCGGAGTCGTACAACTCGTGCTCGCACGGGGCTGGGCGGCGCATGTCGCGCGGCCAGGCGCGGCGCGAGCTGACGGCCAGGTCGCTGAAGGAGGCCATGCGGGGGCGGACCTGGAACGCCAACCGGGCGGCGGCGTTGGTGGACGAGCACCCGAAGGCGTACAAGCCCATCGACAAGGTCATGGCCGACCAGCGCGACCTGGTCCAGATCCGGCACACCCTGCGCCAGATCTTCAACTACAAGGGCTGATCGAGGCCGCCAACCTATCCGAGGGGTTCCGCGAGTTCGTCCTGGCGCGCGGTCCCGCGCTCATGGGGACCGCTTACCTGCTGACGGGTGAACGGCACCTGGCCGAGGATCTGCTGCAGACCGTGCTGGCGAGGCGGAGACGGCCCGGCTGCTCGGGTGTTCCCCGGGGACGGTGAAGAGTCGGACCTTCCACGCCCTGCGGCGGTTGCGGGCCATCGCGCCGGAACTGGCGGACCTCCTGTCCGAGTGTGTGGAAGCCCCGGGACGGTTCCGTCCACACCGTTGACGTCGACACCGGCCTGGCTCGCCGGCTGCTCGTCTTCGACCGGGCGCCGTTCCGGCTGAGCCTGGCCACCCGGCTGATCTAGACCCCGGCCCCGCGCACGAGTAACAGGACGACGCCGACCGCGGCCACGGCGATCGCGGTCACGAAGGGCACGCGGGGGCGGCGCGCGCCGAGAGTCCAGCTCGCCGCCGTCAGCGTGGTGGCGGCGGCGAGCGCCGTCCAACCGGGTATGCCGGGATCGCCAGCCGGGCCCACGACGAGCAGGGCGACGGCCAGCAGCAGCGGGACGGGGGCGAGCAGCCGGACCCGGCGGGCGCCGAGCCGCTGCGGCAGGCTGCGTACGCCGGTGGACAGGTCGGCGTCGATGTCGGGCAGCACGTTGGCCAGATGCGCCCCCAGCCCGAGCAGCGCGGCCGCCGAAACCGCCCACCAGGCGGGCCGTACGCCACCGGGCAGCCCGGCCGCCACGAACACGGGGACCAGCCCGAACGCCACCGTGTACGGCGCCCAGGACAGCACGGTCGCCTTGACCCCCAGGTTGTACGCCCACGCGAGCGCCACCGCGCCCAGATGCACGGCCGCCGCCACCGGCCCGGACAGCAGTGACAGCGGCACGCACAGCAGCAGCGCCACCCCGGCCGCGACACCCACCGTGCGCACGCTGACCAGCCCGGCGGGGATCGGCTTGCCGCGCTGCCCGGTGGCGGCGTCCCTGGCCGCGTCCACGGCGTCGTTGCACCACCCCACCGACAGCTGCCCCGCCAGTACGGCCAGCGCCACGCCCGCGCAGGCCGCCGGGGACCTGCCGCTGCCCGCCACGAGCGCGGTCACCAGAGCCGTGACCGCCAGGGTCGGGCCGGGATGGCAGGCGGCCGCGAGCGCGTACGGGAGAGAGGGTCGCGCGGGGGCCGGGATGCTCACAGACCGGGAGATGCCCGGCATGCCGATCTCTCACACGGGGATGGAGGAGATGAAGATGGGCATGAGTGACCCGACAGGTATCAGTGAGACGGGGAGCCGGATGTCCCGTATTGCCGCCGTTAACAGTGTTCTGCCGCCGAATCGCTATCCGCAGGCCGAGATCACCGACGCGGTGGCGCGGATGTGTCCCGGCGCCGACCGGCGCGTGCTGGAGCGCCTGCACCGCGGCGCGAAGGTGGAGCACCGCCACCTCGCGCTCCCCCTGGCCGACTACGAGAAGCTCACCGGCTTCGGCATGGCCAACGACGTCTTCATCGAGGCCGCCCTCGACCTCGGCGCGGAGGCCGTCGCCGGGGCGCTGGCCGAGGCCGGGCTGACCCCCCGCGACGTCGACATGATCATGTTCACCTCGGTGACCGGGATCGCCGCCCCCTCCATCGAGGCGCGGCTGGCCGGCCGCTTGGGCTTACGCCCCGACGTGAAGCGGCTGCCCGTGTTCGGGCTCGGCTGCGTGGCCGGGGCGGCCGGGATCGCCCGGCTCCACGACTATCTGCGCGGCTGGCCGGAGCACGTGGCCGTGCTGCTCTCGGTCGAGCTGTGCTCGCTGACCCTCCAGCGCGGCGACGTCAGCCCGGCCAACCTGGTGGCGGGCGCCCTGTTCGGGGACGGCGCGGCGGCCGTGGTGGCCGTCGGCGCGGCGCGCGGGGAGCCCTCGCACGCGACGGTCGTGGCCAGCCGCGGCCACCTCTACCCCGGCTCCGAGCACGTGATGGGCTGGGACGTCACCGACACCGGGTTCCGGGTCGTGCTGGACGCGGGCGTGCCGGACGTGGCGCGCGCCCACCTCGGCCACGACGTCCGCGGCTTCCTCGCCGACCACGGGCTGACCATCGGGGACGTCTCCGCGTGGGTCTGCCATCCCGGCGGCCCGAAGGTGCTGGAGGCGGTGCTGGAGACCCTCGGCCTGCCGCCGGGCGCGCTGGACGTCACCTGGCGCTCGCTGGCCGGGGTCGGGAACCTGTCCTCCGCGTCGGTGCTGCACGTGCTGCGGGACACCATCGCGCTGCGCCCGCCGCCGGGCACGCCGGGGCTGCTGATCGCGATGGGCCCCGGATTCTGCAGCGAACTCGTGCTGCTGAGCTGGTAGGACTGGCGGCATGTGGTACACACTGCTGATCCTCGCCGTCGGAGTGGAGCGGATCGCCGAGCTGGTCGTGGCGACCCGCAACGAACGCTGGAGCCGGGCCCGCGGCGCGATCGTGTCCGGCCAGGGGCACTACCCGTGGATGGTCGCCCTGCACACGAGCCTGCTGGCGGGCTGCCTGGCCGAGGTGGCTCTCGCCGACCGGCCGTTCGTGCCGTGGCTGGGCTGGCCGATGCTGGCGCTGGTCGTCGCGGCGCAGGGGCTGCGCTGGTGGTGCATCAGGACGCTGGGGCCCCAGTGGAACACGCGGGTGATCGTCGTGCCGGGGTTGCCGCTGGTCACGGGCGGGCCGTACCGGTGGGTGCGGCATCCCAACTACGTGGCCGTGGCCGTGGAGGGGGCGGCGCTGCCGCTGGTGCACACGGCCTGGGTGACGGCGCTGGTGTTCACCGTGCTCAACGCGGCGCTGATGGTGGTCAGGATCAGGTGCGAGGAGGCCGCGCTGCGCCTCGCCGCGACGTGATCGACGTCCTGGTCGCGGGCGGCGGGCCCGCGGGGCTGGCCACCGCCATCCGGGCCAGGCTGGCCGGGCTGACCGCGGTGGTGGTGGAGCCGCGTACCGGGCCGATCGACAAGGCGTGCGGGGAGGGCCTGATGCCGACCGGCGCGGAGGAACTGGCCGCCCTCGGCGTCACCGTGGACGGCCACCCGCTGCGCGGCATCCGCTACCTGGACGGCCGCCGCGACGTCGCCGCCGAGTTCCCCGGCGGGCGCGAGGGACTCGGGGTGCGGCGGACCGCCCTGCACGCCGCCCTGGCCGCGCGGGCGGCCGGCCTCGGCGTCGGCCTGCTGCCCGGCCGGGTCGACGCGGTGCGCCAGTTCCCCGGCCACGTGGCCGCCGCGGGGCTGGCCGCCCGCTGGCTGGTCGCCGCCGACGGCCTGCACTCCCCCGTCAGGACCATGACCGGCCTGTCCCGCCCGGTCCCCGGAATCCGCCGGTACGGGCTGCGCCGCCACTACGCCGTCGAACCGTGGAGCGACTTCGTCGAAGTGCACTGGGCGCCCGGCGGCGAGGCGTACGTCACGCCGGTGGGGCCGAACCTGGTGGGGGTGGCCGTGCTGAGCGCGCTCCGCCGGCCGTACCACGAGCATCTGGCCGAGTTCCCCGCCCTGTCCGCCCGGCTGGACGGCAGGGCCGCCACCCCGGTCCGCGGCGCGGGGCCGCTGCGGCAGCGGGCCGCGGCACGGGTGGCCGGGCGGGTGCTGCTGGTCGGCGACGCCGCCGGCTACGTGGACGCCCTGACCGGGGAGGGCCTCTCGCTCGCCCTCCGGTCGGCCGACGCGCTGGTCCGCTGCCTGACCGAGGGCAGGCACGGCGCCTACGAGGGCCGCTGGCGGCGCCTGTCGGTCAGGCATCGCTCGCTGACCGCGGCGCTCCTGGCGGCCCGCAACGCCCGGCCGACGGCCCGGCTCATCGTCCCGGCCGCCCACGCCCTGCCGGCCGTCTTCCGGGGCGCCGTCGCCATGCTGGCTTGATCCCCAGCACGCAGGAAGGCCCGGCCTCCCGAAGGAGACCGGGCCGTCCTGTGCCAGAACTACTGACCGATACGCGATCCGATACGCGACGCCTACTTCTTGACGACCTTCACGTAGTCGTACGCCTCGGAGCCCGCGAGGTCGCGGGTGCCCTCGAAGCGGACGCCCCAAGTGCCAGACTTGAGGGCCTTGACCTTCGTGTAGAACGTGCCGTCAGGGTTGGTCTCGATCGTGTCGACGTAGCGCCACTTGTGCGAGCCCTTGGGCAGGAAGTAGACGTCGATGTCCTGCCAGCCGAGCCGGTACCAGCCGTGCCAGTACTTGCGGCTCTCGTAGCAGTTGTCGGCGCTGGGGTAGCCGTCGAGTTCGACGCGCGCCCGGTCGTACTTGTAGTAGTGGTCGCCGTAGCACTGGGCGACCTGAAGACGACCCTGCAGGGACAGCTTGCGGCCCTGCTTGACCGGCTCAGGGCTTGCGTCGAAGCCCACGAACCGGGTCGCCTTCGGACTCTTCGGCGGAGTCCAGGTGTGGTGCTTGACGAAGAACGAGCTGTCGCCGAAGACCTTCCGGCCGTCGACGCCCCAGGCGACGACGCGCACGCTCCACGAGCCGACCGCGTCCTTCCAGCCGATGGTCTTGGAGAAGTTCTCCGAGAACCAGATCGGCTTGTACTCCGGGGCCGGCGTCTTCTCGTCATCCTTCTTGCCCCACGGCCCGTTGCCGCCGTGGTCGCCGTCGCCGTGGCCGCCGCCGTCCCAATGGTGCCCCTTGGGTACGAAGTAGACCTGTGCGGACTTGAGGTCCACACCCCTGACGGTGACCGAGACGGTCTCCGAGTCGTGGCGGTGCTTGAGCACCACCTGGTTGGGGTTGACCACGATGCTCGTGATCTTAGGGTCGGGCCCGGGATGGTGCCCTTCGTTCGGGCCGGGGTCCGCGTACGCGGGCCCCGCCACCGCGAGCACCGAGGCGCTCACGGCGGCCGCCACTAAGGCGGTTGCCATTCGTCTGACCATAGAGGGTGCTTCCTCTCCCCGTTACACACGCGATCTGAGGTAGATCGCGCCTACGACATAGACGCGTCAAGTCAGGGAAAAGTTGCGTTCAAGACACCAAAAAACTGATCACGATCTGGCAACGGAACCGGCCCTTCGTGCGTCTAATTACGCCGTGGCCGCCGTACCGGGCTGAGGTCTCCCGCATAGTGCGTGGTAGGGGCGAATTCGACCCGGTAAACGCCGTTTCCGGCCTTCGGCACCCGCTGGTCGAACCATCCGTCCTTCCGGGTCCTGGCCGACCCGACGGTCCGCCACTCCCCCTCGCCCTCCCGGAACTTGATGAGCAGCCGCTGCTTGGCGAACGGCCGGTGACCCACCAGCCCGTACGGGTCGAGCCGCCGCAGTGTGCCCGACACCCGGACCCGCTTCTTCTCGCTCACCGACACGCCCTCCAGCGTCGTCTCCCGCCGCAGGTTGAACGTCGTGTACGCCTTGACCTCGTTGCCCTCCTGATCCACGGCGGTGGCCCGGATCGTCCACACACCGCTCGGATACCAGCGCGACAGCCCGACCTCCGGGTTGAACCGCCACGTCTCCCACCCGGTCTCGGCCAGCCGGAACCGGTGGAACCCCACCGGCGGCCGGACCAGGGTCCCCGTCCCGGCCGCGATCGCGGGCACCACGACCGGCGGCTGCACGGGCGGCTGCACGGGCGGCTGCGCGGTCTCGGCGTCCCCGATCTCCGCGGGTTCCGCGGGCTCGGCCGGTAGCGCGGGCTGCGCGGGCTCGGCCGGCTGGGCCGGCTCGGCGGGCTGGGCCGGCTCGGCGGGCTGGGCCGGCTCGGCGGGCTGGGCCGGTTGCGCCGGCGGTTTCACCGGCTGGGCCGGTCGCACGGGCACGCCCGGCGTCAGCGGTCTCGCCCCGGCGGGCGGGCGTCCCGGCTCGACCAGCACGGTCACGCCCCGCGTGCCGTGCGCCCCCTTGGCCACCACGTCGATGACCAGCCGCACCGACCCGGTGGCCCGGACCACCGGCGCCTCCGGCCGCAGATTGATGGACCTGATCGCCAGCTCCGGCTCGCTGGCGTGGGCGGGGACCACGGGCCAGGCGAGCGTCACGACGGCGGTCAGCGTCGCGAGCATTCGTCTCGTCATGGCGCAGAACGCTAGGGAGCGCACGGCAATGCGAGCGGACCCGACACACGCCCCGAATGGCAAACAAACAGGGCCGCCCGACGGGGGGCGGCCCTGTCCGGGACGCGCGTGGCGTCCCGGTTGGTCAGTCCTGGTACATGCTGTCGATGATCTCCGCGTACTTGGCGTGGATCACCCGGCGCTTGAGCTTCAGGCTCGGGGTGAGCTCCTCGGTCTCCGCCGTCCACTCGACCGGCAGCAGCCGCCACCGCTTCACCTGCTGCACCCGGGCCAGCTTCTCGTTGGCCGTCTCGATGGCCGCCTCCACGGCCTTGAGCACGTCGGGGTGCTCGGCCAGGTCCGCGAGCGACTCGAACGCGATCCCGTTGGCCTGCGCCCAGCCGGGGGCCACCTCGCCGTCCAGGGTGAGCACGGCCACCGGGTACGGACGGCCGTCGCCGTACGCGAGGGCCTGGCCGATGAGGGGGTGCTCCTTGAGGTAGTTCTCGATGTTGGCGGGGGAGATGTTCTCGCCGCCGGCGGTGATGATGAGCTCCTTCTTGCGGTCCACGATCCGGACGAAGCCGTCCTCGTCGATGGAGCCCACGTCGCCGGTGTGCAGCCAGCCGTCCTCGTCGATGAGCTCGGCGGTGGCCTCGGGCCGGTTGAGGTAGCCCCGGGTGTTGAGCGGGCTGCGGGTGAGGATCTCGCCGTCCTCGGCGATGCGCACCTCGACGCCGGGTTCGGCCCGGCCGACCGTGCCCAGGCGGTAGCTGTGGGGGCTGTTGGCGGTGAAGGCGCCGGTGGTCTCGGTCATGCCGTACACGTCGAGGACCTTGAGGCCGAGGCCGGCGAAGAAGCGCTGGACCTCCAGGGGCATCGGGGCGGCGGCGGTGGCCAGCCAGCCCGCGTTCTCGAAGCCGATCATCATGCGGATGATGGCCAGCAGCGCGGCGTCGGCCTGCTCGTACGCGGCCTGGATCTCGGGGGTGACGGTCGCGCCGTGCTGGCCCGCCTCCACGTACGCCAGGCCGGCGGCCATCGCGGCGCGCACCTTCTCCTGCTGCTCCTCCGGCTGGGTGGCCAGCAGCGCCTGGAGCCGGGCCATCATCTTCTCCCAGACCCGGGGCACGCCGAAGAACATGACCGGCTTGACCGCGCCCAGGGTCGCGCCCAGGTTGGCCAGGTCGGTGCAGAAGTGCACGTGCGAGATCTTGAACAGTGGCAGGTAGAGGGACAGGGCCCGCTCGGCGATGTGCGCGTAGGTGAGGTAGGAGATCTGGGTGCCCTGGGTGGGCAGCGAGGTCATGCGGTCGGTGGCGGCCACCTCGAACAGCACGTTGCGGTGGGTCAGCGGCACGCCCTTGGGCATGCCGGTGGTCCCGGACGTGTAGAGGACGGTCAGGGTGTCGTCGGGGCCGACCGCGCGCCACCGCTCCTCGGCCGCGCCGGGGTCGGCGGCCAGGGCGTCGGCGCCGAGGGCCAGGAAGTCGGCCCAGGACAGCTGGTCGCCGGTGGCGCCCTCCAGCATGATGATCTTCGTGAGCTGGGGCAGCTCGGCCAGGATCGGCTCCCAGCGGGCTAACTCGGCCGTGCCGCCCAGCACGACGATCTTCGCGCCCACGTTCTGCGCCACGAAGGAGACCTGGTCCGGCGCGAACGTGCTGTAGACCGAGACCGGCACCGCGCCCGCGTGCACGGCGCCCAGGTCCGCCAGCACGTGCTCGCTGCGGTTGACCATCATCAGGGCGACCGCGTCGCCGGGCTGGAGGCCGAGGGCCGCGAACCCCGCCGCGATCTCCAGGACCCGCTGCCGGGCTTCGGCGAAGGTCAGGGTGGACCAGCCGCCCTCCACCGGATCGGAGTAGGCGGGCGAGTCGGGATACCGCTCGGCCGTCTCCGCGAGCTGCTGACAAATGGTCCGGCCGGCGATGTCCCGCTCGATCGCCGCGCGCTCCTCAAGGACCTGAGGATTCGCCATTCCGCGCCTCCGTTATTTCGTACAGGTGGCCTGCATCGCATCATGTGTAAGCAATCCCTGACAAGCCCCCAATTCACCGAGCATGTACGGCCGGGAGCCCCCACCGAAGTCATTTCTCCCGAGCCGCCGCACGCGCGTTCGAACCGCATGCGCCGCCTGGCTAAACTCCGGACTGCTCCATGTCCCAGCGGCGTCACGAGAGAGGCCTCCCGATGCCATGACCTCCGTACTCGATCTGGCGGGGATCTTCGTCTTCGCCATCTCCGGAGCGCTGCAGGGCGTCAGGAAGCGGCTGGACGTGGTCGGCATGGCGGTGCTGGCGTTCTTCACGGCCGTCGGCGGGGGCATCCTGCGGGACCTGTTCATCGGCATCCAGCCCGCCGCCTTCCGCGACGTGGGCTACCTGGTGGTGCCGGTGGCGGCGACGGCGGTGGTGTTCTTCTGGCATCCGCAGGTGACCCGGCTGATGCCCGGCGTGCTGGTGTTCGACGCGGCGGGGCTGGGGCTGTTCTGCGCGGTGGGCACCGAGAAGGCGCTGCTGTTCGGATTGTCCGCGCCGCACGCGGTGATGCTCGGCGTCTGCACCGCCGTGGGCGGCGGCATCCTGCGCGACCTGCTCTCCGGCGAGACTCCCGCCCTCCTGTACGACCGGCAGCTGTACGCCGTACCGGCCATGCTGGGCGCGACCGTGATGGCGGTGCTGTCCCGGCTGGGCGTGCACGACTTCGCGGCCACCCTGGCGGCCGCCCTGCTCGCCTTCACGCTGCGGCTGCTGGCGATGCGCTACTCCTGGCGGGCGCCGCTGGCCAGGGGCGTCACAACGCCGGAATGAGCGAGGCGCGGGGGCGCCGTCCGGCCGTTCCCCTGGCCGCGGCGACCCGGCGCACCGCGTCCACGAGCACCTCGGGCGGCTGGGTGAACGGCAGGCGCAGGTGGTTTTCCAGGGTTCCGTCGATGCCGAACCAGGGGCCAGGCGCGAGCCGTACGCCCGCGGCGGCGGCCGCCTCGGAGAGCGGTGTGGCGATGGGCGCGCCGAGCCGTACCCAGAGCGAGCCGCCGCCGGACGGGACGCGGAAGCTCCATTCGGGGACCTCGCGGCGGAGCACGTCCACCAGGGCCGCCCGGGAGGCGGCGAGGGTGCGCCGCCGCTCGGCGCGGGTCTCCTCCACGCGGTCGAACAGGCGGGCCACGGCGAGCTGCTCGAACAGGGCGCTGGCGATGTCCACGGGGGCCCGCTGCACGGCCAGGCGGCGGGCCAGGGCGGCGGTGCCCCTGACCCAGCCGATGCGGAGCCCGCCCCACCACAGCTTGGACGCGGAGCCGACGCTGACCACCCGGCCGTCGGTGTCGAAGGCGGCCGTGGGCGGCGGCTGCTCCAGGTCGTCGATGGCGAGCTCGGCCCAGGTCTCGTCCACGATCAAGGTGACGTCGTGGCGGCGGCAGGCGGCCACGAGGGCGGCCCGGTCCTCGGCCCCCATCAGGTGTCCCGTCGGGTTCTGGAAGTCGGGAATCAGATAAGCGAGCCGGGCCCCCGACTGCCGTACGGCGCTGACCAGCAGATCCAGGTGGCGGCCGTCGGCGGGGACGCCCACCGGCACGATCCTGGCCGAACGCGTCCTGGCCAGGTCGATGGCGTGCGGGTACGTCGGGGACTCCATCACGACCGGGTCGCCGGATCCCGCGCAGAGCGTCATCAGCAGGTGGATGGCCTGCTGCGCGCCGGTCGTGACGATGATCTGGTCGGGCCGGGTGGCCAGGCCGCGCGCGGTGTAGCGGGCGGCGACGGCCTCGCGCAGTTCCGGCAGCCCGACCGGGTCGTACCCCATGCCGAGCGTGAAGCGGTGGTAGTTGGCGCCCGCGTGCGCGAACGCCTCGCCGAGGTAGCCGGAGGCGGCCGGGGCGGCGGCGTGCAGGGGGACCAGGCCGTCGTCGTCGGACGTGATCCACGGGTTGTCCGCGCAGGCGCTCGGGTCGGGCAGCGCCGTCCAGCTGCCCGCGCCCTGGCGGCTCTCCAGGTAGCCCTGCCCGCGCAGCCGGTCGTAGGCGGTGGTCACCGTGGTCCTGCTCACCCCGAGCGCCTCGGCCAGCTGCCGCTCGGCGGGCATCCGCACCCGTACGGGCAGCCGCCCGTCCAGGATGCGGTCCCGCACGGCCCCCGCCAGCGCCCGGTAGTACGGCCGCGCGTCCACCGGCACCTCGACCAGCCGCGCCAGCTGCCCCGCGCTCAAGTTCATGCCGCCAATATAAGTCCAATCACCGAAATTGGCCCTTTATCCGCATGAGGCCGCCGGACAGGATCGCAGCACTATGACTGAGCTCTCGATCCCCGTCGCCTCCTTCCCCGCCCGCCTGCTCCGCCTCTACTCCGGCCTCGCCCTGTACGGCACCGGCATCGGCCTGCAGGTCGAGTCCACCCTCGGCAACGACCCCTGGGACGTCTTCCACCAGGGCCTGGCGGTGCGGACCGGCTGGTCCATCGGGACCTGGATCATCCTCGTCGGCGCCCTGGTGATGCTGTTCTGGATCCCGCTGCGCCAGAAGCCCGGCCTGGGCACGATCAGCAACATCGTCCTCCTCGGCCTGTTCGCGGACGCCACCATCTGGCTCTCCCCCACCCCCTCGCATCTGGCGGTCCGCTGGGCGTACCTGCTGGCGGCGGTGGTCCTGGTCGCCTTCGCGACCGCCCTCTACATCGGAGCCGGCATGGGCCCGGGCCCGCGCGACGGCCTGATGACCGGCCTGCACCGAACCGGCCTCTCCATCCGCCTGGCCCGCACCGTCATCGAGATCTCCGTCCTGGTGGCCGGCTGGCTGCTGGGCGGCACCGTCGGCATCGGCACCCTCGTCTTCGCCGCCGCCATCGGCCCGTTGACCCAGCTGTTCATGCGGTTACACCGTGTAGCGTGACCAGCATGCGGATCGAGGATTACGCGCTTGTCGGGGACATGCAGTCGGCGGCCCTGGTCGGCCGTAACGGGTCGATCGACTGGCTGTGCCTGCCCCGGTTCGACTCCCCGGCCTGCTTCGCCAGGCTCCTCGGCGATCCGTCCCACGGCTTCTGGTGGCTGGGGCCCAGTTCGGGCGGCCCGGCCACCAGCCGGGCGTACCGGGGGGAGACCCTGGTTTTGGAGAGCGTCTGGGACACCCCGGCCGGGACGGTGAAGGTGATCGACTTCATGCCGCCCCGGCACCTCAATCCCGACCTGGTCAGGATCGTGGAGGGCGTGTCCGGCACGGTGGAGATGTCCACCGAGATCAGGATCAGGTTTGACTACGGCAGGATCGTGCCGTGGGTGCGCCGCCTGGACGGCAACCTGCAGGCCATCGGCGGGCCCGACTCGGTCTGGGTGCACTCCTCGATCCCGCTGAAGGGCGGCGACTACAAGCACCGGGCCACCTTCCGGGTCTCCGCCGGGGAGCGGCAGACCTTCGTGTTCACCTGGCATCCCTCGCACCAGCCCCGCCCCGAGGAGATCGACCCGATCGACCAGCTCGCCGAGACCGAGGCGTTCTGGTCCTCCTGGGTCGCCTCCGGCCGCCACGGCGGGCCCTGGCGGGACGCCGTGGTCCGCTCCATGATCACCCTCAAGGGCCTCACGTACGCGCCGACCGGCGGCATCGTGGCCGCCCCCACCACCTCCCTGCCCGAGGACATCGGCGGCGTGCGCAACTGGGACTACCGCTACTGCTGGCTGCGCGACGCCACGATGACGCTGGACGCGCTCACCCAGTCCGGCTACCTGGAGGAGGCCGGGGCCTGGCGGGAGTGGCTGCTGCGGGCCATCGCGGGCCGCCCGCAGGACCTCCAGATCATGTACGGCGTGGCCGGCGAGCGCCGCCTCCCCGAGACCACCCTGGAGTGGCTGCCCGGCTACGAGGCCTCCCGCCCGGTCCGCATCGGCAACGGCGCCGTCGACCAGCTCCAGCTGGACGTGTACGGCGAGGTGGTCAACTGCCTCTACCAGTCCCGCCGCCACGGCCTGCCCCCCAACGCGCACGCCTGGCAGTTGACCCGCAAGCTGATGGACTTCCTGGAGTCCGGCTGGGACCAGCCCGACGAGGGCCTGTGGGAGGTCCGCGGCCCCCGGCGCCACTTCACGCACTCCAAGGTGATGGCCTGGGTGGCGGCCGACCGCGCGGTCCGCCTGGTCGAGGAGCTGGACCGGCCGGGCCCGGCCGGCCGGTGGCGGGCGCTGGCCGACCGCATCCACGCCGAGGTCCTGCGCAAGGGCTACGACCCCGCCCGCAACACCTTCACCCAGTCGTACGGCTCCCGCGAACTGGACGCCGCCCTGCTGCTGATCCCGATGGTGGGCTTCCTGCCGCCGGAGGACCCGCGCGTGATCGGCACCATCGAGGCCGTGGAGCGCGAGCTGAGCAGCGACGGCTTCATCCTGCGCTACCCGATCGCCGAGGCCAACAGCGTGGACGGCCTGCCCGGCGGCGAGGGCGCGTTCCTGGCGTGCAGCTTCTGGCTGGCCGAGGCGAAGGCCAGGATCGGGCGCAAGGAGGAGGCGATCGAGCTGTTCGAACGCCTGCTGGCGCTCCGCAACGACGTCGGCCTGCTCGCCGAGGAGTACGACCCGCGGTACGGCCGCCTGGCAGGCAACTTCCCGCAGGCGTTCAGCCACGTGCCGCTGATCCACACGGCGCAGGCCCTCAGCTAGGCCCTCAGTTGGCCCCTCCGGCCAGGCGGGCCAGTAAACGGGCGAACTCGGCGGGCGGGGTGACCACCAGGCGGACCTGGCCGTCCTGGGCCACCAGGTCGGCCTGGATGCGGGTGAGCCGGTCCTGGTGCCACCAGTACACGTGCGGGCTGAGCCCTTCGCCGCGGCGCTCCTCGAACTCGCGCTGGGCGTAGACGCGCATGCGCTCCAGCGCCCGTACCACGCCGATGCCCTCGACCGGGTGGACGGCGATTGCGCCCGCGTGCGGGAGCACGACCAGCACGCCGTCGGCGGGGGCGGGCAGGCGGCGCAGGTGGGCGACGGCGGTGGGCGCGGTCAGCAGCCGCACGTTGACGCCGCCCAGGTTGAGGTGCTCGGCGGTGAGGCGCTCGTCGGCGAGGGCGTTGGCGAGCGCCACGTCGAGGGCCTCGGCGGGCGGGATCGGCCAGCAGAAGGCCTCCTCCGGCCGGACCGGGCGCCCGCCGATGGTGAGCACCTCGATCAGGTCGGCGCTCAGGTGGCGGCCGATGATCCGGGACGGGTCGGGGATGCCGGGGTCGTCGGCGGCGTGCACGCGGGTGCGGAGCAGCGGCTTTATCCGCGGCAGGTTGCAGGCGTCGAACGGCTCGCCGGAGATCGCGCGGGAGAGGTGCTCGGAGACCAGCATCGGCCAGTCCTCGCGGGACCGCCGCGCCGCCTCCCGGCGCAGGCCGACGAGGTTGACGGTGCGGACGGGTCCGGAGCCGTCCCCGGCGCGGTCGCCCATGAGCAGCGAGGTGCCGTCGTTCTCAAAGGCGCACGTGTAGCCCATCGTCTCCACGACGAGCCCGAGCAGCGAGTCGAGGTCCACGTCCTCGGCTGCTCTGGGCTCTGGCTGCACGGGCTGGCCGGGCCGGATCCGACCACGTAGCCGCCGCAACAGACCCAAGGCACCCATCCCTCCGCGTTCAGTTGAGAAGGCTTGCTGAAAGCCAGCTTCAGGGTGCCTTGTCCGTGTCGCTAATGAGGCCCGTCAGAGAGCACGATTCGGTATCAATAACCCCATCTGTCCCCAGCCACACACTGAACTGTGGTGATCCATGCCCGATCGGGAGCCCCGCGATGATCGGCACTCCCAGGGGCAGCAGCCGTTCCGCCAGGACCGGTAGCACGTTCCCACAGCCCACCCAGGACCCGAGGGCGAACCCCTTGACCCCGTCGAACGCCCCGTTCTGCAGCAACTGGGTGAGCATGCGGTCAACCCTGTACGGATCCTCCCCGACATCCTCAAGCAGCACGATATGCCCTTCCGCCCTCATCTCGTACGGCGTTCCGCACATCGCGGCAAGAAGGGTGAGATTTCCGCCGATCATCGGCCCCACCACCCGCCCCGGGGACATGACCAGCTCACCCGCCACGGCCGTCGGCGTGTGCCCGTGGAACAGCGTCGTGTGCAGGTGCCCCAGCGAGTACGGCTCAGGACCCTCCGGGTCGCCCAGGGTGGCGCAGGCGGGCATCGGGCCGAACACGGTAGCCAGGCCGAGCCGCCGGGAGAAGGCCAGATGCAGCGCGGTGACGTCGCTGGAGCCGACCAGGATCTTGTTCCCGGCCGACTTCATCGCGTCCCAGTCGATCAGGTCGAGCAGGCGGCTCGCGCCGTACCCGCCGCGGGCGCAGATGACGGCGGCGACCTCGGTGTCGCACCAGGCCTCCTGGAGGTCGGCGGCGCGGGCCACGTCGGGGCCGGCCAGATAGCCCCTGCGGGTGAAGATGCGGGAGCCGAGGACGACGTTCAGCCCCAGATCGGTGAGGACGCGGCGGCCGCGCCAGAGGCGCTCGGCGTCGATCGGTCCGGAGGGGGCGACCAGGGCTACGGTATCGCCGGGAGCCAGCCTCGGCGGGGTGCGTTCGTGCACCCCCCAAAGGGTGTCAGACTAGGGCTCACCTATGCGACATCCGACCCACATTCTCGTGGTAAACGGCGTAAAGGTCCGACAGCCGGTCTTCGTGCTCGGCGCCCCGCACTCCGGCGCGGACCTGCTCGCGCGTGCCCTGAAACGATCGCCGGGCTTCCATCTCACGATGGGCCGGGCGCCGGTGGCCCGCGTGGTCTACGCGTTCGCCCGCAAACCGTCCATCGCCAGGAGCGGCGGCGCGCCCCGGGTGCTCCGCGACGTACTGGCCGAGGCCTGGCAGGTGACGCCGGGCGCGTGCGGCGAGTGCGCGGCGCCGTGCCGGGAGGCGGGCGGCCTGATCGGCAACGGCGGCGCGGGCCCGTGCGCGCTGGAGCAGGTCGGCTCGGGCACGCTGGAGCGGTTCGGCGACGCCAGCCCCGACCTGCTCTACAGCGCGCCGGTGCTGCTCCAGGCCTTCCCCGACGCCCGGTTCGTGCAGCTCATCAGGGACGGCAGGGACGTGGTCGCCGACATGCTCACCGACCCGGCCGCGATGGCCTGGTTCAAGCCGCACATGCTGACCGAGGACACCGAGTTCCCCAACCCGTTCCTGGGCGTGAACGCGGCGGCCCACCGGGACCGCTGGAAGGAGATGGCCACCGCCGGCAAGAGCGCCCTGCGCTGGCGCGCCGCCATCCGGCTCAGCGCCGTCCTGCGCAAGCAGCTGCCGCCCGAGCAGCTGCTCACCCTGCGCTACGAGGACCTGCACCGCTCCCCCGCCGACGCCATCGACACGGTCTCCGCCTTCCTGGACGCCAAGATCTCCGCCATCGCCCTGTACGGCGCCAGCGCCCCCAAGGTCGGCGCCTGGCGGCGCCGCCTCACCCCGGCCGACCTCAAGATCGTGGAGAAGGTGGCCAGGGAGGAGCTCAAACGCCTGGGCTACCAGCAGTGACGGCGGTGACCGGTCACGCGGCGCCGGTGAACTGGGTGCGGTAGAGCTCGGCGTACAGGCCGCCCTCGGCCAGCAGTTCCTCGTGGCCGCCGCGCTCGGCGACCCGGCCGTCCTGCATGACCAGGATCGTGTCGGCCTCCCTGATGGTGGAGAGCCGGTGCGCGATCACCAGCGAGGTACGGCCCCGCAGGGCCGTCTTGAGCGCCTTCTGCACGGCCGCCTCGGACTCGGAGTCCAGGTGCGCGGTGGCCTCGTCCAGCACGACCACGTCGGGGGCCTTGAGCAGCAGCCGGGCCAGCGCCAGGCGCTGCTTCTCGCCGCCGGACAGCCGGTAGCCCCGGTCGCCGACGACGGTCTCCAGCTCGTCGGGCAGGCTGTGCACCAGGTCGGCGATCTGGGCCGCCCGCAGCGCCTCCCAGATCTCCTCGTCGGTCGCGTCCGGGCGGGCGTAGCGCAGGTTGCTGCCGATGGTGTCGTGGAACAGGTGAGCGTCCTGCATGACCACGCCCACCGTGTCCCGCAGGCTGCCCAGGGTGGCGTCGCGGACGTCCACGCCGTTGAGCCTGACGGCGCCCTCGGTCACGTCGTACAGGCGGGAGACCAGGGAGGTCGTGGTGGTCTTGCCGGCGCCGGAGGGGCCGACCAGGGCGACCAGCTCGCCGGGCCGGGCGGTGAAGGAGACGCCGTTGAGGACCTGGGCGGGCTCGCCGGTCTCGGGCCTGGCCACGGTCTCCAGGGAGGCCAGCGAGACCTCGGCGGCGGCCGGGTAGCGGAAGCGCACGTCGTCGAACTCGATCGTGACCGGGCCCGGCGGGATCGGGCGCGCGTCCGGCTTCTCGGCCACCATCGGCTTCAGGTCCAGCACCTCGAAGACCCGGTCGAAGCTGACCAGGGCCGTCATCACGTCCACGTGCACGTTGGAGAGGCTGGTCAGCGGGCCGTACAGGCGCATCAGGAGGGCGGACATGGCGACCAGGGTGCCCAGTTCGAAGGTGTCGCCGATGGCCAGGACGCCGCCGAAGCCGTACACGAGGGCGGTGGCGAGGGCGGCGATCAGGCCGAGCGCGACCCGGAAGACGGTGCCCGCCATGGCGACGGTGATGCCCAGGTCGCGGACCCGGCTGGCGCGGCGGCTGAAGTAGGCCGCGTCGTCGTCGGGGCGGCCGTAGAGCTTGGCGACCATGGCGCCGGCGACGTTGAAGCGCTCGGTCATGACCGAGCCCATCTCGGCGTCCAGCTGCATCTGCTCGCGGGTCAGCTGGGACATCCTGCGCCCGACCAGCTTGGCGGGGATCACGAAGATGGGCAGCATGGCCAGCGCCACCAGGGTGATCTGCCAGGACAGGATGAGCATGGTGACCAGCACGATGACCAGGCCGATCACGTTGGACACCACGGACGAGAGGGTGCTGGTGATGGCCCGCTGGGCGCCGATCACGTCGGAGTTGAGCCGGGACACCAGCGCGCCGGTCTGGGCCCGCATGAAGAACGCCACCGGCATGCGCTGCACGTGGTCGAAGACCTCGGTGCGCAGGTTGTAGATCAGGCCCTCGCCGATGCGCGCGGAGAACCACCGCTCGCCCATGCTCAGCAGCGCGTCCAGCACGGCCAGGCCGGCGATGGCCAGCGCCAGCCAGACCACCAGGTCCACCCGGTGCTGCGGGATGCCGGTGTCGATGATCGCCTTCACCAGCAGCGGGTTGGCGATCACGATCATGGAGTCCACGATCACGAACGCCAGGAAGGCCGCGATCTGCCAGCGGAACGTGCCCGCGTAGCTCCCGATGCGGCGAACCGTGCCCGGTTTGAGCCGTTCCTGCATCACCGAGCTGTCGCGCCGCATGGACCGCATCACCGAGGGGCCGTAGCCCCCGCCCATCATCGCCATACTCGTCCAAGCGTTGTAATCACGTAATCAGACAACCCGCCGGACGCCGCGCCGATTCCGCCTCAGCTGGAACCGAACAAAGTTCTAATGCGGGCGATCTGCTCCCTCCGCTCCGCGACCGCCTGCTGGTCCAGGGTCCGCCCCAGCGCGCCCTGCAGCAACCGCTTGGTCGCCGTCGCGGCGCCGCGGTCGGTCGCCAGCAGGGCGCCCGTCAGATCCCGTACGGCCTGCGCCAGCTCACCCGGCGGGACCGCCAGTTCGGCCAGGCCGAGCCGCACCGCCTCGTCGGCTGCGACGACGCGCGCGGTGAGGCACAGCTCGATGGCCCGGGACAGCCCGACCAGGTCGACCAGCGGCTTGGTGCCGGTCAGGTCGGGAACCAGCCCGAGTGCCGGCTCCTTCATACAGAATTTCACGTCATCCGCCACGACCCGCAGGTCGCAGGCGAGAGCCAGCTGGAAACCCGCGCCGATCGCGTGCCCTTGCACGGCCGCGATGGAGACGATGTCCGGGCGGCGCAGCCACAGGAAGCCGCGCTGAGCGTCCGCTATCCGTCTCTCGAAGGCGCTGTCCTCGAGAGACGCGGCCGAGACGAACGAGCCCTGCCCGGGCACCCCCTCCGGCGTGAACATGCGCAGGTCGATGCCCGCTGAGAAGGACGGCCCCTCGCCTCTCACGACGACGATGCGCACCTGGTCCGGGAGGTTCTCCCCGATCCGGGCCAGGGCCGACCAGGTCGCGAACGTCTGCGCGTTCCGCTTGTCCGGCCGGTCCAGCGTGATCGTCGCGATCGCACCGTCCACCTCGTAGCGCAGTCCGATCTCCGCGAGTTCGCTCGCCGAGACGGTCTCCGCACTCCCCCCAAGATTGGCGTCCACAGTCACCCGAGTCCCCTTCCCTGCGGTCGCGCCCGAGCTTACCGAACGAAGTTCTACCCGGACGCGGCCGCTCCGGAAATCGGGATTGAGCGGCTGCGGTCGCTACTGTGAGGCGGATCTAGCGCTTGGACTTGCCTCGGGTCGCCCCGCCGCGTCCGCGCAGAGTCACGCCGGACTCGGAGAGGATGCGGTGGATGAACCCGTACGACCGGCCGGTGGAAGCGGCCAGGGCACGGATGCTCTCACCCGCGGCATAGCGCTTCTTGAGATCGCTGGCCAGTTTTTCACGGTCGGCCCCGGTCACCCGGGTGCCCTTCTTCAGAGTCTCGGCCACGAGTACCTCCTGTAGTGCCAGACTTCCGCAGCGTTACTCACGCCATGATCAGTCATTTCGGCGGGATCGGCTACCTACTCCCAGGGAAAAGATCCGTACCCGCCAAAATTAAGATCAGGCGAGGGCCACAAGATCGGAAAATTCGTCGCTCCACGCGTCTTCGATTCCGTCAGGTAGCAAGATCACCCTATCCGGTTGCAGGGCCTCAACAGCCCCCTCATCATGCGTGACTAGCACAATCGCCCCCGAATAGGACCGCAACGCCGACAAGACCTGTTCCCGGGAAGCCGGATCGAGGTTGTTGGTGGGCTCGTCGAGCAACAGCACATTGGCGCTTGAAAGAACCAGAGTGGCCAGCGCCAGCCGGGTCTTCTCCCCTCCGGACAACACCCCCGCGGGCTTGTCCACGTCGTCTCCGGTGAACAGGAAGGACCCGAGCGTCTTGCGCAGGTCCACGTCGGCCAGGTCGGGCCCCGCGGACCGCATGTTCTCCAGCACGGTACGCCCCGGGTCGAGCGTCTCGTGCTCCTGCGCGTAGTAGCCGATCTTCAGCCCGTGACCTGGGCGGACCTCGCCCGTGTCGGGCTTCTCCAGGCCGCCCAGAATGCGCAGCAGGGTGGTCTTGCCGGCGCCGTTGAGGCCCAGGATGACCACCCGGGTGCCCCGGTCCACGGCGGCGTCCACGTCCGTGAAGACCTCCAGCGACCCGTACGACTTGGACAGTTCCACGGCGGTGAGCGGCGTGCGCCCGCACGGCGCGGGGGCCGGGAAGCGCAGCTTGGCCACCTTGTCGGCGCGCCGCTCGGTCTCCAGGCCGGACAGCAGCCGCTCGGCCCGGCGTGTCATGTCCTGCGCGGCCTTGGCCTTGGTGGCCTTGGCCCGCATCTTGTCGGCCTGCGACATCAGCACCGACGCCTGTTTCTCGGCGTTGGCGCGCTCGCGTTTACGGCGTTTCTCGTCGGTTTCCCGCTGGGCCAGATAGGCCTTCCAGCCGACGTTGTAGGTGTCGATGACGCAGCGGTTCGCGTCCAGGTGCAGTACGCGGTTTACCGTCGCTTCAAGTAGGCCAACATCGTGGCTGATAATGATCAAGCCGCCCTGGTGCGACCGTAAAAAATCACGAAGCCAGCCGATTGAGTCCTGATCGAGGTGGTTTGTCGGCTCGTCCAGAAGGAGAGTCTCCGCTCCGCTGAACAGAATCCTGGCCAGTTCGACCCGTCGCCGCTGACCGCCGGAGAGGGTCTCCAGGGGCTGCTTGAGCACCCGGTCGGGCAGGCCCAGGCTGGACGCGATGGAGGCGGCCTCGGACTCGGCCGCGTAGCCGCCGAGCACGTGCAGCCGGTCCTCCAGGCGGCCGTACGCGCGGACGGCCTTGTCGCGGGCGCGCTCGTCGGCGGCGGACATGCCCAGCTCGGCCTTGCGCAGGTCGCGGATGATCTCGTCCAGGCCGCGCGCGGAGAGGATGCGGTCCCGGGCCAGCACCTGCAGGTCGCCGGTGCGCGGGTCCTGCGGCAGATAGCCGACGTTTCCAGAAATGTTGACTGAGCCCGCGGCGGGGATGCCCTCGCCCGCGAGCACCCGGGTCAGCGTGGTCTTGCCGGCCCCGTTCCGGCCGACGAGGCCGATCTTGTCGCCGGGGTTGACCCGGAAGGTGGCCTTGTCGATGAGCAGGCGCGAACCCGCGCGCAGTTCGACGTCAGTAGCAATGATCATGATGAGTGGAACACTCCGGTGAGATGTGGCAGAGGAACCCAGTGACGGGGGTCGGTCAGTCGGGAGTGCCCATGCGCCAATTGTAAGGGCACATCGGAGCCCTCCCCCAAGATCACCCAAATCCCGGAAGGGGGGTTGCGCACCGGCCTTCCACTCTCACGGCCGACGGCTGCCGCCCCTTCGACCCGGAACGCTCCAGGATTGTCCCTCGGACTGGGCCAATCCCTCCCCAGGCCACCCGAAACTTCCGGCCCGATCAGATGCCAGACCGCACGAATAAGGTCAAGACTCGGTAAATATCGCGATATTTCACCCAAACGCCGCCAAGCTGGTACGGCATCCCCCCGCTGAGGCCGGAGCCACGATCAGCCTCGCGTGTGGCCATCGGCAGCCCAGCCTTCCGGGCGGCACCCCCCACTCAGGCCCGTTCAGGTGGCAGCGTCGACGACTCTGATCCGGACGGCCCGGAATAGTCCCGGTGTCTCGGTCAGGACCGCGAGCTTGGGGTCCGGAACCGTGAGAAAAGGCTCACGCTCCAACGCGAACAGCGGCCCCAGCCGCCGATCCCCCCGAAGCTCGTCCACCGCCCTCCGGTCCCCGCCGGTGACGAACGCGTCGAGCTCCCCCGCATGCGGAAGCAGCACCCGCGCGGCCACGTCCGCCGCCGCCTGGAACGCTTCCGCGGACTGCTTCTCCCGCCGCCGCGCGAACCGCTGCTGCGACCACCCACCGGCCGCGCTCCGGCCGTGGACCAGCCGGTTTCCCACCTTCGAGACGACCAGCCGGTCGCCCTCGAAGACCCCCGCCGCGTAACCCCCGAGCCGCACGAGGAGGACTCCCACCCGCCTGGGCAGATTCGCGTGCGCGACGAATCCCGCGATCAGGTCTCCGTCGCTGTCCAATGGCGGAAACGGGACATGGCACTCGGCCACCGACCCATCGGGCGCGACCAACGTCACGACTTCCGGTCCGCCCTCAACGAGGGGCTCCCCATGCCTTTCGGCGAACCCCCGAACCCAGCGCCCAATGCGCTCCGGGCCGACCGAAACCCATCTCCCTCCGCCCGCCGCAGGCCTCGCCCTCATGACAGGCAGCCTAGCCACCTCCGGGCCGCTCGCCGTACACGAGCATGGGCGGGGGTGGGGGTGGGGTGAACGCGGGCAGAGTGGGGTGGAGTCCCCACGCGGGTGGAGGGGAGTAAATCTCAGCCGTGGGCGGGGCGGGCGGAGCCCGAATGGGCAGTGCCCGAGAGCTGGGCGGGGCGGAGCCCGGGATGGGATGGGCGGAACCCGAGTAGGGCATAGCCCGGAACTGGGCGGGGCGGACCGGGCGGAGCGGAGCCCGGGGTGGGGAACGGGAGGAGCCGAGAAGGGCGTAGCCCCGGAGTTGGGCGGGGCGGACCGGGTGGGCGGAGCCCGGGATGGGGCGAGCGGAGCCCGAGTCGGCATAGCCCGGGAGCCCGGGCGGAGCGGACCGGGTGGGGCGGAGCCCGGGTGGGGCGAGCGGAGCCCGAATCGGCATAGCCCGGGCGGGGCGGACCGGGTGGGGCGGAGCCCGGGTGGGGGCGGGGGTGGAGCCCGGTGACGAGGGTGGGGGTGGGGTTATATGCCGCAATCAATTGAGGTATTTGCCGCAACAAACGGGGAAATGTCGGTGAACTTCGATTCACAGACACCGTCCCGTACCTGCGCAGACCCGACAATTCCAAGCGTGTCGGTTCCCATACCCCTTTCGGCACCGGTCGCGACCTCTCCGCCCGCCGCGGAACACTCGCCCTCCGGACCGTTCACCGTCTCGGGGTACATCCCCGCCTGGTCCGCCGTGCCCGCGAACCCCGCCCACGAGGACACCCGCGCCGCCATGCCCTCGGGCCCGGCCACCGTCTACACCCCGGTCGTCGACCTCGACTCCGGCGGCGTGATCGCCGTCCAGGTCACCTCGGAGGGCCGCTACGGCGCCGACCCCGCCGACATCACGGCCACCGTGAACGCCGTACAGGCCGCGACGACGGAGGAGGCCCGGCTCCCCCTCGTCCTGTCCATCCCCGCCGCCGCCGTCGTGTCCGGCTCCGCCGGGCTCGCCCCGCTGCACGAGGCGATGCGCGCCGGCGGGCGCCGCCCCCGCGAGGTCATCCTCGTCATCGAAGGCGACCTGCCCGCCGAGGACCGCAGCCACCTCCTCACCGGCGTCGACGGCCTGCGCGCCGCCGGCTACCTGATCGCCTTCGGCGGCCTGGGCGTCACCCACCTGCCGCTCGACCTGCTCGCCGACGCCTCCCCGTACGTCATCGTGATCGCCCCCCAGCTGGTCGACCGCATCCCCCGCGACGCCCGCCGCGGCGCCCTCGCCGAATCCCTGGTCACCATGGCCCGCGGCATCGGCGCCCACGTCCTGGCCCCCGGGATCCGGGACGAGTCCCAGCTCGGCGCGATCCGGGGCTGGGGCATCCGCCTCGCCCAGGGCCCGCTGCTCGCCCCGCACGACTGGAAGCCGTCCCACGGCCGCGTCCACGTCCCGGTCCCCATCCCCGAGGCCAGCCCCGTCGCGGCCCTGCTCGGCCCCCGCGTCCAGGAGTTCCTGCTCCCCGCCATGACCCTGGCCCAGACGGCCAGCGCCGAGGACGTGGTCGCCGCCTTCGGCTCCGAGTCCTCCGTGACCAGCGTCGTCCTGGTGGACGAGTACCAGCGCCCGCAGAGCATGATCGACCGCAGCCGATTCCTGCTCTTCATGGCCGGCGCGTACGGCCACGCCCTCCACGCCAAGAAACCCGCCCACCGGATCGCCGACAGCCCCCGCCTGGTCCCCAAGACCACCCCCGCGATCGCCGCCATGCAGCTGGCCGGCCGGGAAACCGAGCGCGTCTACGACGATCTCGTGGTGGTCGACGAGGTCGGCCGCTGCCTGGGCATCGTGCACGTCAGCGACCTGATCCGCCACGTCGCCAACAACCAGGCGGTGAAGGTCTGATCAGACGAGCCTGCTGACCCGCCCCGACTCCAGCGAGTAGTAGGCCCCCATCACCCGCAGCCCGCCGTCCTTCACCCTGGGCGCGAGCAGCGGATCCCGTACGAGCTGCCGCGCCACGGCCACCGTGTGGTCCCGCACCATGCTCTCCACCAGCAGCTGGTCGACGATCACCTGCCCCCGCCCGGTCATGCGCAGGTAGGCGGGCCGCAGCGCCGTCACGATGTGCTGGAGGCCGCCCGGCAGCCGGTCCCCCTTGCTGAGCGCCCGCGCCGCCGCCGTCACGGCCCCGCACCGCTGATGCCCGAGCACCACCACGAGTGGCGCCCGCAGATCCTCGGGTCCGTACTCGATGGCGGCCGTGACCAGCGGATCCACGGTGTGCGCGGCGGTACGCACGGCGAGCAGGTCCCCCACGCCCGCGTCGAACACCATCTCCGGCGGCACCCGCGAGTCGATGCACGACACCACCACCGCGTACGGCGCCTGCCCGCCGGCCACCTCCCTGCGCCGGGCCACGTCCTGGTTCGGATGCACCGAATGCCCCGACGCCCACCGCTCGTTCCCGGCCATGAGCAGCCGCCAGGCCGCGTCCGGGGTGCGCGGCGGGCTCTCGTGCGGCGTCTCCCGCCGGTCGATGGAGCCGACGGCCACGCCGCCGACGAATCCGGCGCCCGCGAGGAGCCCGCCCGCGAGCACCGCTCCGCCGTACAGGATCCGCCGACGTCTCACACCCGCGCCACTACTCACAGTGACGATTGTCCGTGCCCGGCCCCGGGATTGTCCGCCCGTTGGCGAACTCCTCCCGGCCGAGCTTTCCGGAGATTACAGGCGACAGGCGTAGATATCGGTCACCAGGATGGCCTTGGCGCCCAGGTCCCAGAGCTGGTCCATGATCGACTGGTGGCCCTTGCGCGGCACCATGGCGCGCACCGCCACCCAGCCCTCCCGGTGCAGCGGCGACACGGTCGGGCCCTCCATGCCCGGCGTGATCGCGATGGCCTCCTCGATCCGCTCAGCGCGGATGTCGTAGTCCATCATCACGTAGTCCCGCGCGACCAGCACGCCCTGCAACCGCCGCACGAACTGCTGGAACCCCGGCACGTCGGCCGCGCCCACCTGCTTGATGAGCACCGCCTCCGACTCGGCGATCGGCTCCCCGAACACCTCGAGCCCCACGTTGCGGAGCGTCGTCCCCGTCTCCACGACGTCGGCGACCGCGTCCGCGACCCCCAGCCGCAGCGCGGTCTCCACCGCGCCGTCCAGCTTGATCACCCGCGCATCCACGCCCTTGTCGGCCAGATACTTGCCGAGCAGCCCCACGTACGACGTGGCGATACGCTTGCCCATCAGGTCCTCGACCCGCGTGTACAGCCCCGGCGAGGACGCGAACCGGAACGTCGAACGCCCGAACCCGAGCGGCACGACCTCCTCGGCCGGCGCCCCCGAATCGAAGAGCATGTCCCGCCCGGTGATGCCCGCGTCGAGAGTGCCCTCCCCCACGTACACCGCGATGTCCCGCGGGCGCAGGAAGAACAGCTCGGTGGAGTTCTCGGGGTCGACGACCACCAACTCCTTGCTGTCCCTCCGCTGCCGGTACCCGGCCTCTCTCAGAATGGTCTGGGCGGCTTCGGTGAGCACACCCTTGTTCGGTACGGCTAGACGCAACATGATTCGCCCCTCGGCATGGATTCCGCTGGATTCTGATCTGGTTCGCTGATTCGCCTGGTTCGCCGGACTCCGTGGGAGTCCTACAGATGCTTGTACACCTGGTCCAGCCCGATCCCCCGCGCCACCATCAGCACCTGCAGGTGGTACAGCAACTGGGAGATCTCCTCGGCGGCCCGATCCGCCGACTCGTACTCCGCGGCCATCCACACCTCAGCGGCCTCTTCGACGATCTTCTTCCCGATCGCGTGCACCCCGGCGTCCAGCGCGGCCACCGTCCCGGACCCCTCCGGCCGGGTACGCGCCCTCTCGGACAACAACGAGTACAACTCATCGAAGGTCGTCATGATCCACTCTCACACTTAGCGAATTCTGCCACGTCAACCCTAAGCCCCCGCCCGACGATTCCGTGTGACCGTCCACCCTCCGAGACCCCATGTCCCCCACCCGCCCCACCAGACCCGCGAACGTAACCCCTCCAGCGTGACCACTCCGCAGCGGTCTTTCCGGGCCTTCCGCGTGCTGCCAGCGTCACGGTCAACGACGACCAACGGAGGGTCCCGCATGCTCCTCACCAGATTCCGGCGGGTGGTCATTCTCTCGGTCGCGGTGTGCCTCGGCTCACTGCTGACCGCCCTGCCCGCCGCACCCGCCCACGCGGCCGACGCCGCGGAACTCGATCTGCGCCTGCCCTGGCAGTCCGGACAGCATCCGGTCACCCAGGGCTTCGACTGCTCCTTCAGCCACGGCGGCGCCTACCCCTGGGACCGCTACGCGCTCGACTTCGACATGAACGTGGGCACACCGGTCACCGCCGCCTTCGGCGGCACGATCAGCCACATCGAGGACAACGACGGGTACGGCCACGCCATCCTGCTCCGCAGCGGCCCGTGGGTAGCGACCTACGGGCATCTGAGTAACCGCATCGCCCCCACCACCGTACAACGCGGCCAGGTGATCGGCTGGTCCGGCAATTCCGGCTGGTCGACCGATCCCCACCTCCACTTCAACCTCAGGTACGGCGGCAGCGGCCTCACCGACGGCACGCCCGTGAAGCCGCAGCCGATGAGCGGTTACGCGGACTTCGACCGGATCGGGTGCGGGACCAGCCATGAGTACCACCCCGAGGGCGACCTGCCCGGCGGCTGGTGGCTCGGCCCCACCCCGGGCGACCCCGTCACCGGCACCGCCGTACGAAGCCCCGGAACCACGCTGGAGATCAACTTCCGGGGCGCCGACAACGGCAACCAGGGGCTGGATCGCATCCTTCTCACCATGTACCAGCCGGGAGTGGGCTGGAGCACCATCTTCACGAAATCGGCCGGAGGGGCGGCTCAGCAGGACGCGTACACGACCCGGCAGATGCCGAACACGCCGTACATCCTGGTGAGCGCCGACGTCTACGCCAAGAACGGACGGATCCAGAAGGCCCCCAACGGGTGGCGCAAGATCTGCCGGTCGGCTCCCTGCGAGCGCCGCCCGGACGACGGCGGCGTGACCAACCCCGGCGGGGGCGGAGGCGGCGGAGGGGGGCAGCCCGACTGCACGCCGGGCCAGTACCAGGCGGCCGTCTTCACCGACGCCAACTACGGCGGCAGCTGCGTGCTGAAGGGCATGGGCGAGTACCCCAACCCGGAGTCCATCGGCCTGCCCAACGACAGCATCACGTCGATCAAGGTGGGGAGCGGGGCCAATGTGCGACTGTGCGACAACGCGGGGTTGAACAGCCCGTGTGAGTATTTCAGCGCCAGCGACCCCGATCTGGCGAACAACTCGATCAACACGAACACGGTCTCGTCGATGAAGGTCGAAGGCGGGGCGCCGACCACGGGATGCGCGCCCAACGACAGCCAGGTGGCCTTCTTCGTGAACGAGAACTACCAGGAGACCTGCATCATCAAGGAGGTCGGGCGGTACGAGGACCCGGCGGCGATCAACCTCCCGAACGACTCCATCTCCTCGCTCAAGGTGGGCAACCGGGTGAAGGTGCGGGTGTGCGACAACGCCGGCATGAACAGCCCCTGCGAGTACTTCGACTACGACGACGCCAACCTCGCCAACAACATGATCAACACCAACACGATCTCTTCGGCCGAGGTGGAGCTGCGTGGCGGCATCGCCTTGTGCGACGGCACGAATTACGGCGGCCCGTGCAAGTGGTTCGGTGTCGGCAAGTACAACATGCAGGAGCACGGCTTCAACGACATCACCGAGTCGGTTCGCTACGACGACAACTGGGCGAACCTGTACCACATCGTGCTGTGGACCGAGCGCGACCAGACCGGCAACCCGGCCCACTACGACAACAGCGTCGCCGAATTCGACGTCGGCACCGCGATGCGCAACCGCGTGCGGTCCATCGAGATCTACAAGCACACGCCGCCGAACTCGGAAATCATCGCCCCCGCCAACGGGACGGTGTTCCCGGCCAGTACGACCAGCGTGCAGCTCAGCTACCAGCACGGCCCGGAGAAACGCGTGCACGTGTGGAGCGACGGCTACGACTACCAGTCCACCTGGGCGTCAGGCGACAGCCGTACCGTGACCGACCTCTTCCCCGGCACCTACAGCTGGCAGGTCCAAGGCCGTAACCAGGTCGGCGAAGGGGCGTGGAGCCCGATCAGGACCTTCACCGTCAACGCGCCGCCGGTGGTGGCGGGCGGCAGCCTGACCATGGAGGCGGGCACCACCACGGAGGTCGAGATCCGCGCGGACGACCACGAGCGGTCGTCGCTGGTCCTCACCGCCGAGGACCTGCCGGGCTTCGCCACGTTCGCCGACGAGGGAGACGGCGTCGGCACCCTGACCCTGGAGCCGGGGCCGGGAGACGCCGGGGAGCACGTCATCACCGTCCACGCCGACGACGGCGCCCTCACCGGCAGCGGGACGATCACGGTGACGGTGTCGGCGGGCGCGGGCGCGTACGTCTTCGAGGACTTCCAGCAGGGCGCGGGCGCGTGGTGGAAGAGCGGCGACGTGACGGCGGCGAACGGAGTCATGCGCATCGTCACTCCCGCCGGCGGGGCCGCCGAGACCTCGAAGAACGCCGGCACCGCCGCCCTGGCCGGCCACGACGCGATCAAGCTCAGGCTGGACCTCAACGGCGCCACGCTGCTCGGGGCCGACGCGTCGGCGCTCTACCTCGACCAGGGCGGCGGCTGGAAGTTCGTACCGCTCGCCGGCCATGTGGACCAGGGCCACGACGGATGGCAGGACGTCACCGTTCCGCTGACCGCCTTCCAGGGATTCGACAAGTCCCAGCCGTTCGCCCGCCTCGGCTTCCGCTTCTGGACCCCGGCCGCCGAGACACTGGAGCTCGACGAGATCGCCTTCACCGGCGGCGGAACCCCGGCGGGCGTGGAACTCCTGCCCGAACCCTGGCACCTGACCGGGTCCAACGGCGCCGATGAGGAGTACCAGGAGTTCGACCCCGGCCTCCTGGAGGGCAAGACGGTCCTGCGGGTCACCTACGACCTGCACGGCCTGCAGGCCATCGGCGGCGACGCCTCCGCGATCATCTTCGACCAGGGCGGCTGGCGGTTCGCCAGCCTCGCCGACTACGGCCAGAACGGCCACGACGGGGAGCAGACCGTGGACATCCCGCTGGCCGACTTCGACGGCCTCGACCTCGGCGAGCCGACCGAGGGCATGCTGCACACCCGCTTCTGGTACGGCAGCCCGTTCACCGTGGACATCCTCAGCGTCCGCGCCCTCTGACGCGCCCGGGGTGGCCGGCCCGAGTAACTCGGGCCGGCCGCCCCGGGACGTGAGGCGTCAGGGGCCGATCAGGGCGTTGGCGCCGAGGAGGACCTTGATGTCGCCGGCGAAGGCGCCGTTGGTGATGTTGACGGCGTAGTCGGGGAGTTCGAGGAGGTTGGTTTTGCGGTTGAGGCGTTCGACGCGGATGCGGACCGGGGTGTCGCCCGAGTGGACCGTGAGGATGCGTTTGAGTTCGCTGACCAGGTCCTTGGTGATGCGTTCCTCGCGGAGGGCGATGACGACGGGCTCGCGGCCGTCGGCCTGGATGCCGGAGATGTCGAGAAAGGTGATGTCCATGGCGTTGAAGGACACCGTGGCCTCTTCGCCGTCGCCGCGGGACCGGATCCGGCCGGTCACGGAGACGACCAGGTCGGGGGCGAGGTTGCTGCCGTAGAGCTGGTAGGTGTTGGGGAAGCAGGGGACCTCGATGGAGGCGTCGTGGTCCTCGATGGTGAGGATGGCCCAGACGTCGCCCTTCTTGGTGACCTTCTTGTCGACGCCGGAGATGATGCCGGCGATGCGGACGTTGCCGAAGCCCGCCTGGCCGTCCAGGATCTGGGCGACGGTGAGGTCGCGGTTGCGCTCCAGGACACGTTCGGCGCCGTTGAGCGGGTGGTCGGAGACGTACAGACCGAGCATTTCGCGTTCGAAGGAGAGCTTGGTCTTCTTGTCCCATTCGCCTTCGGGCACCGTGACGTGGAAGACGCTGCCGTCGCCGCTGTCCTCGAAGGCGCCGAACAGGGAGTCCTGCCCCATGGCCTCCTTGCGTTTGACGTCGATGACCGAGTCGATGGCCTGGTCGTGGATCTGCACGAGGCCGCGGCGGGGGTGGCCGAGGCCGTCGAAGGAGCCCGCCTTGATCAGCGACTCGATGGTGCGCTTGTTGCAGACGACCTGGGGGACCTTGGTGAGGAAGTCGTTGAAGTCGGTGAAGACGCCCTTGGCCTTGCGGGCGGAGATGATGCCGTTGATAGCGTTCTCGCCGACGTTCTGGATCGCGCCGAGCCCGAACCGCACGTCCTCGCCGACGGCGCTGAACTGCAGCCCCGACTCGTTGACGTCGGGCGGCAGCACCTTCAGCTTCATGCGGCGGCACTCGGCCAGGTAGATCGCCATCCGGTCCTTGTTGGTGCCGACCGAGGTGAGCAGGGCGGCCATGTACTCGGCCGGGTAGTTCGCCTTGAGATAGGCCGTCCAGTACGACACCAGCCCGTAGCCCGCCGTGTGGGACTTGTTGAACCCGTACGAGCTGAAGGGTTCGAGGACGTCCCAGACGGCCTTGGCGGCCTCCTCGGTGTAGCCCTTGGAGACCATCCCGGAGGAGAAGGTGGCCCACTGCTTGTCCATCTCCTCCTTCTTCTTCTTGCCCATCGCCCGGCGCAGGATGTCGGCGCCGCCGAGCGTGTAGCCCGCCAGCTGCTGCGCGATGGCCATGACCTGCTCCTGGTAGACGACCAGGTGGTAGGTCGTGCCGAGAATCGGCTCCAGGGCCTCCTTGAGGGCCGGGTGGATCGGCTTGATCTCCTGCTGGCCGGCCTTGCGCAGCGCGTAGTTGGTGTGCGCGTTGGCGCCCATCGGGCCGGGCCGGCCCAGCGCCAGGACGGACGAGATGTCCTCGAACCGGGCCGGGGCGATCAGCTTGGTCAGGTCGCGCATCATCGAGCTGTCGAGCTGGAAGACGCCGAGCGTCTCGCCGCGGGCCAGCAGCTCGTAGGTCTTCTCGTCGTCCAGCGACAGCTTGAGCATGTCCAGGTCGACGGCCCGGTTGCTCTTCACGTTCTGGATCGCGTCGCCGATGACGGTGAGGTTGCGCAGGCCGAGGAAGTCCATCTTCAGCGCGCCCATGTTCTCGCTGCTGGGCCCGTCGAAGCCGGTGATGCGGGCGCCGTCGTCGGGGCGCATGAAGATGGGCATGACGTCGATCAGCGGCTGCGAGGACAGGATGACGCCCGCCGCGTGCACGCCGGTGCCCCGGGTCAGCCCTTCCAGGCCGAGCGCGGTGTCGATGACCTGCCGGACGTCCTGGTCGTCCTCGTAGAGTTTGCGTAGCTCGGTGGCCTCGGCGTAACGGGCGTGCTTCTCGTCGAAGATGCCGGTGAGCGGGATCTCCTTGCCCATGACGGCGGGCGGGAACGCCTTGGTGATCTTCTCGCCGACCGGGAAGGGGTAGCCGAGGACGCGCGCCGCGTCCTTCACGGCCGCCTTCGACTTGATCGTCATGTAGGTGATGATCAGCGAGACGTTGTCCTCGCCGTAACGCTCGGTGACGTATCTGATCATGTCACCGCGCCGGCGCTCGTCGAAGTCCAGGTCGACGTCGGGCATGGAGATTCGTTCGGGGTTCAGGAACCGCTCGAACAGCAGCGAGTGCTCGATGGGGTCGAGCTCGGTGATGCCGGTCACGTAGGCGACCATGGAGCCGGTGGCGGAGCCTCGGCCGGGGCCGACCCAGATGCCGTTGTCCCGCGCGTACTGACAGATGTCGGCGACGACGAGGAAGTAGCCGGGGAAGCCCATGTTCTCGATGACGCCGAGCTCGTACTCGATGCGCTCCAGCACCTCGGCGGGGACGGGTTCGCCGTAGCGGCGCACGGCTCCGCGCTGGGTCTCCTTGCGCAGCCAGCTCATCTCGGTCTCGCCCTCGGGGACCGGGAACTTGGCGGCCAGGTCGCGGTGCTTGAACACCTCGTCATACGGCTCGACGCGCTCGGCGATCACCAGGGTGTTCTTGCAGCCCTGCGCCCACAGTTCCGAGGTCGGGTCCAGCGCCCACATCTCCTCGGCGGAGCGCACGTAGTAGCCGTTGCCGGAGAAACGGAACCGGCTGGGGTCGCTGATCTGGGAGTTGGTGCCGACGCAGAGCAGGGCGTCGTGCGCGGTGGACTGGTCTTCCGTGACGTAGTGGGAGTCGTTGGTGACGAGCGGCGGGATGCCGAGCGTCTTCCCGATCCTGAGCAGTTCCTCGCGGACCCCCGTCTCGATGGGGATGCCGCCGTGATCCATGATCTCCAGGAAGTAGTTGTCCCTGCCGAAGATCTCCTGGTACTTGGCGGCGTGCTCGAGTGCCTTGTCGTACTGCCCCAGCCGGAGGCGGGTCTGGACGGCGCCGGACGGGCAGCCGGTGGTGGCGACGATGCCCTCGTGATACTGCTCGAAGAGTTCGTCGTCCATGCGCGGATACTTCTTCATGTGGCCTTCGAGCGAGGCCAGCGACGAGATCCGGAACAGGTTGCGCAGCCCCTGCGCGTTGACCGCCCACATCGTCTTGTGCAGGTACGTCCCGCTGGCCGAGACGTCGCCGCCCAGGCCGGTCCGCTCGTCGGACTTGCGCTGGTGCGGCTCCCCCCAGAAGACCGGCCGCTTGTGGTGCCGGGACTCGGGGCTCACGTAGCCCTCGATCCCGATGATCGGCTTCACTCCGGCCGCGGTCATCTTGTTCTGGAACTCGTACGCCCCGAACATGTTGCCGTGGTCGCTCATGGCGATCGCGGGCATCCCCAGCTCGGCCGCCCTGGCGGCCAGCTTGCCGATCTTCGCCGCCCCGTCCAGCATCGAGTACTCGGTGTGAACATGCAGGTGAACGAACGAGTCAGCCACAGGTGATCTTGGCCTTTCGAGCACGGGACGGACAGGCCCCCAAACTCTATCGACCCCGACCGACAAGACTGATGCCCTAACCCGGATTACACCGAATCAAGCCGAATGTCCCGCGCGCTGAGAAACGCCCACGCGGCGGACCAATGACGAAACCGCCGCCGCGAAGAGTCGCGGCGGCGGTTTCGTGCCAAGAGCCGTTTCGTGCCAAGAGCCGTTTCGTGGCCAGAGCGGTTTCGTGGCCAGAGCGGAGGGTCAGCGGCCGTGGCGGCTGCCGGAGTGGCCGCCGGGGCGGCCGCCCTGGCGGAAGCCGCCGCCCGTGCGGGGGCGGAAGCCGCCGCGCTGCTCGGGGCGGCCCTCGCGGGAGTCGGAGCGGCCTTCGCCGTTCCAGCCGCCGCGCGTCTCGGTACGGGGACGGTCCCCGCCCTGGTAGGAGCCGCGGTTGTCGTTGCCCCGGTATCCGCCGCGCTCGCCGCGGTCCTCGAAACGGCGTCCGCCGTCCCGGTCGCCGGTGAACGGACGGCCCCGGCCGGCCGGGCGGTTGGCGCTGAACGGCCGGTCGCCCCGGTCCTGACGGTCGTACGCGGGCCGGTCGTAGGACGGACGGTCGTAAGACGGCCTGTCGTAGGAGGGCCGATCGTAAGACGGACGGTCGTTGGCGAAGCCGCGCCGGTCGTCCCGGCCGTACGAGCGACCGTAGGGCCGGTCGTTCGAACGCTCACCGGAACGCTCGTAAGGACGGTCGCCCGCACGCTCGAAGGGGCGGTCGGAGCGGTCGTAGGACCGGTTCTCGCGGGGGCGGTCGCCGTTGACCGTGCGGGGGCCGCGGTCGTCGCGGTACTGGCCGCGCGGACCGGCGTTGTCGCGCCGGCGCGACTCGCCGTCCTCCGCCGGGCGGCGGAAGTCGTCGGACCGGTTCCGGTCGCCGAACCGGCGCGGACGCCGCTCGCCGTCGCCGAAACCGCCGCGCGGGCCGCGGTCGTCGCGCTTGGGCCGCAGCGGCTTGCGCACGTCGGGCTCCCAGACGGGGATGGACTCGCCGGACGGCTCCTGCGCGCCGGCGATCTCCGCCAGCACCGGGTCGCCGGGCGTGACCTTGTGCCGGGACGGGTTGATCCCGGCCCGCCGTGCCATCGCCTCGGTGGTCCGCCGCTCGTTCGGCATGACCAGCGTGACCACGGAGCCGCGCTCCCCGGCCCGTGCCGTACGGCCGCCGCGGTGCAGGTAGCTCTTGTGGTCGGCCGGCGGGTCGATGTGCAGGACCAGGCTCACGTCGTCGACGTGGATGCCGCGGGCGGCCACGTCGGTGCAGACGAGCACCTGGACGTTGCCCTCGCGGAACTCGCCGAGGATGCGGGTGCGCTGGTTCTGGCGCTTGCCGCCGTGCAGGCCGCCGGCCTTGACGCCGACGCGGGCGAGCTGCTTGACCACGCGGTCCACCCCGTGCTGGGTGCGGACGAACATGATCGTACGGCCCTCGCGCGCCGCGATCTGCGCGGTGACGTCGGGCTTGTCGTGGAAGGTGACCTGGAACATGTGGTGTTCCATCAGCTCGACCGGCGAGGTGGCGGGCGCGAGCGAGTGGGTCACCGGGGCGGTGAGGAAGCGCTGGACGAGCTTGTCCACGTCGCCGTCGAGGGTGGCCGAGAAGAGCAGGCGCTGGCCGTCGGCGGGGGTCTCCTCCAGGATGGCGCTGACCACGGGGAAGAAGCCGAGGTCGCACATGTGGTCGGCCTCGTCCAGGATGCTCACCTGGACGTCCTCGAGGGAGCACTCGCCCTGCTCCATGAGGTCGGTGAGGCGGCCGGGCGTGGCCACGACGACCTCGACGCCGCGGCGCAGGGCCTCGATCTGCTTGCCCATGGACATGCCGCCGACGACGGTCTTCATGCGCAGGCTGAGGCCGCGGCCGAGCGGCTCCAGCGCGTCGGCGACCTGGAGGGCCAGTTCGCGGGTGGGCACCAGGATGATCGCGCGGGGGCGGCGCGGCTGCGCCTTCTCGCCGGCGATCCTGGCCATCATCGGCAGGCCGAAGGCGAGGGTCTTGCCGGAGCCGGTCTGGCCGCGCCCGAGCACGTCGTGGCCGGCCAGGATGTCGGGGATGGCGGCCCGCTGGATCGGGAACGGCGCGTGGATGCCGGCGCGCGCCAGGCCGGAGACCAGGGGGCGGGGCAGACCCAGCAGGGAGAACTCCGGCACAGCGGGAGTCTCCTCGGGGGCTTCCACAACGGCGTCCAGGTCGCGGGCGTCGCCGGGCATGGCAGGGTCAAGCGTGGTCACGAAGTCGTGCCTTTCCATAGAAGATGACGTGCCGCAGCACGGGCGTGGGCGCGTCACTTCTGCGTAAGGACGAGCCAGGCGGTCCGGGCGGCCTGAGGCCGTACCGGATGAGGCACCCCTTCCAGGTGCCGGACGGTGCCGGTTCTGCGCACCGCCCCGGTGGCCGGGGATCCGTCCCCGGCCAGGTCGACGCCACTTCAGCGTGGCGCGAAGTCTGCTCAGCAGTGTGCAGGTGCCGCGGTTCACAGTCGCGGCGCGTGGTCACTGGTCGTGACCGGACCCAGCGGCCTTGGAAGCCGGGGTCCGGATTATGTTACCCCGGATTTCCGGTCGTCATGACCATTCAGCGTTCGGAGAGTGACGTTCAGACGTTGAAGCCCAGCATGCGCAGCTGGTCCCGGCCCTCGTCGGTGATCTTGTCGGGGCCCCACGGTGGCAGCCAGACCCAGTTGATGACCACGCCGGAGACCAGGTCGGCCAGGGCCGAGTTGGCCTGGTCCTCGATGACGTCGGTGAGCGGGCAGGCCGCGCTGGTGAGCGTCATGTCGATGGTCGCGATCGGCCGCTCGCCCTCGGCGGCGGGGTCCAGGTTGATGCCGTAGATCAGGCCCAGGTCCACGACGTTGATCCCCAGTTCGGGGTCGACGACGTCCTTCAGGGCCTCCATCACGTCGTCCAGGGCCAGGTCGCCGTCGTAGGCCGCAGCGGTCGGCGTCTCAGTCGGCTTGCTCATCAGGAACTCCTCACCACAGCGTCCTTGTATGCCATCCAGGCCAGCAGCGCGCATTTCACCCGCGCGGGGAACTTGGCCACCCCGGCGAACGCGACCGCGTCACCGAGCACGTCCTCGTCGGCCTCGACGGTGCCCCTGCCCTGCATCAGGCGGGTGAACTCGTCGACGACCGCGAGCGTCTCCTCGACGGTGTTGCCGGCGGCCAGTTCGTGCAGCACCGACGCGGCGGCCTGGCTGATCGAGCAGCCCTGCCCTTCGTACGACACGTCGGCGACCTTGCCCGACTCCACCTTCACCCGCAGCGTGATCTCATCGCCGCAGGTCGGGTTGACGTGGTGCACCTCGGTGTCGTACGGCTCCCGCAGGCCACGCCCCTGCGGGTGCTTGTAATGCTCCAGGATCAACTCCTGGTACATCGATTCCGCGATCATTCGAACACTTTCTGCACATGGCGAAGCCCGCGAACCAGGGCGTCGATCTCGTCGGTGGTGTTGTACAGATACAGCGAGGCCCGCGTCGTGGCGGGAATCCCGAACCGCAGATGCAGCGGCCGCGCACAGTGATGCCCCACCCGTACGGCGATCCCGAACACGTCGTCAAGGATCTGCCCCACATCGTGCGGATGTATGTCGAAACCGCCCGGCGTCTTGAGGGTGAAGGACACCGTGCCGCCGCGCGCCACCAGCGTGCGGGGACCGATCACCGTCAGGCCCGGGATCTCCGCCAGGGCGTCCAGCGCGTACCCGGTCAGGTGCTGTTCCCAGGCCTTGACCTGGGGCATGCCCACCTCGGTCAGGTAGTCCACCGCGGCGCCCAGGCCGACGGCCTCGACGATCGGGGGCGTGCCCGCCTCGAACTTGTGCGGAATCGGCGCGAACGTCGCGCGGTCCATCCAGACCGCCTCGATCATCTCGCCGCCGCCGAGGAACGGCGGCATCGCGTCCAGCAGCTCCGACCGGCCCCAGAGCACGCCGATCCCGGAGGGACCGACCATCTTGTGCCCGGTGAAGGCGACGAAGTCGACGCCCAGCTCGGTCACGTCGACCGGCTTGTGCGGCACCGCCTGGGAGGAGTCCAGCAGCACCAGGGCGCCCACCTGGCGGGCGCGCGCCAGGATGGGCGAGATCGAGTTGACCGTGCCCAGCACGTTGGACTGGTGCGCGAACGCGACGATCTTCGTCCGCTCGTTGACCAGCTCGTCCAGGTTGGACAGGTCCAGCCGGCCCTCGTCGGTGACGCCGAACCAGCGCAGCGTGGCGCCGCCGCGCTGGGCCGCGAACTGCCACGGCACGATGTTGGAGTGGTGCTCCATCTCGGTGATGACGATCTCGTCGCCGGGGCCGAGCCGGAACCGCTCATCCGTGTTGAGCGGGTTTCCGAAGGCGTACGCGACGAGGTTGATGGCCTCGGAGGCGTTCTTGGTGAAGACCACCTCGTCCCGCGAGGGCGCGCCGATGAAGGCGGCCACCTTGTCGCGGGCGTTCTCGTACGCCTCCGTGGACTCGGCGCCCAGTGCGTGGTGGGCCCGCCCGACGTTGCTGTAGTGCAGCGCCAGATGGTCCCGCATGGCGTCGATCACCTGGACCGGCTTCTGCGAGGAGTTGCCGGAGTCCAGGTAGATCAGCGGCCGGCCGCCGGGCAGCTCGCGGGAGAGGACCGGGAAGTCCTTCCTGATCCGCTCCACGTCAAGACCGTTCATCAGTGCGCGGCCTTCGTGTAGGCCTCGTAGCCCTCGTCCTCCAGCTTCTCGGCCAGCTCGGGCCCGCCCTCCTCGACGATGCGGCCGTTGGCGAAGACGTGCACGAAGTCGGGCTTCACGTAGCGCAGGATGCGGGTGTAGTGCGTGATCAGCAGCACCCCGGTGTCGCCGGAGCCGCGGAACCGGTTGATGCCCTCGGACACCACGCGCAGCGCGTCCACGTCCAGGCCGGAGTCGGTCTCGTCGAGCACGGCGATCTTCGGCTTGAGCAGCTCCAGCTGGAGGATCTCGTGCCGCTTCTTCTCGCCGCCGGAGAAGCCCTCGTTGGTGTTGCGGGTGGCGAAGGAGCTGTCGATGGCCAGCGCGTCCATGCCGTTCTTCAGGTCCTTGGCGAACTCGCGCAGCTTGGGGGCCTCGCCGCGGACGGCGGTGACGGCGCTGCGCAGGAAGTTGGAGACCGAGACGCCCGGCACCTCGACGGGGTACTGCATGGCCAGGAAGAGGCCGGCGCGGGCCCGCTCGTCCACGGACATGTCCAGCAGGTCCTCACCGTCCAGCAGGACCCGCCCGGAGGTGATCGTGTACTTGGGGTGCCCCGCGATCGCGTACGCGAGGGTGGACTTGCCGGAGCCGTTGGGGCCCATGATGGCGTGCGTCTCCCCCGAGCGGACCACCAGGTCGACCCCCTTGAGGATCTCCTTGTCGCCGACGGAGACGTGCAGGTCGTGAATCTCAAGCGTGGACACGGTTATGACTCCTTCGAGAGCGAGACATACACGTCGTCGCCGTCGATCTTGACTTGGTAGGTGGGGACGGGGCGGGTGGCGGGCGGCCCCGTCGGCTTGCCGGTGGCCACGTCGAAGCAGGAGCCGTGCAGCCAGCATTCGAGCGTGCCGTCGTAGACGTCGCCCTCGCTCAGCCGGACCTCGGCGTGCGAGCAGACGTCGTGCAGCGCGTACACCCGCTCGCCGGAGCGGACCACCGCGACCGGGGTGCCGTCGACCTCGACGGGGATGACGCCCTCGTCGGGGATGTCGGCCAGCTTGCAGACCTTCTCGAAAGTCATCGGGTGAGCTCCGCCTCCACCGCCGCCAGCACGCGCTCCTGGACCTCGGGGACCTCGATGCGCTGGATCAGCTCGTTGAAGAATCCGTGCACCACCAGCCGCCGGGCCTCCATCTCGGGGATGCCGCGGGCCTGGAGGTAGAACAGGTGCTCGTCGTCCAGCCGGCCGGACGCGGAGGCGTGGCCCGCGCCGGTGATCTCACCGGTGAGGATCTCCAGGTTGGGCACCGAGTCGGCCCTGGCCCCGTCGGTGAGGAGCAGGTTGCGGTTGAGCTCGTAGGTGTCGGTGCCGGTGGCCTCGGCGCGGATGATGACGTCGCCGATCCAGACGGTGTGCGCGTCGTCGCCCTGCAGGCCGCCCTTGTAGATCACGTTGCTGCGGCAGTCGGGGATGCTGTGGTCTACCAGCAGCCGGTGTTCCAGGTGCTGGCCGCCGTCGGCGAAGTAGAGGCCGACCAGCTCGGCGTCGCCGCCGGGCCCGGCGTAGCCGACCCGCGGGGAGAGCCGGACCACGTCGCCGCCGAGGGTCACCACGATCGACTTGAAGGTGGCGTCCCGGCCGACCAGCGCGGTGTGCTGGGACAGGTGGACCGCGTCGCGGTCGCCGTCCTGTACGGCCACGAAGACGACCTTCGCGCCGTCCCCGACCAGGAACTCCACGTTCCCTGCCCGGACGCCGGTCCCGGTGTGGGTGAGCACCACCACGACCTCGGCCATCGGCTTGACGTCCACCACCAGGTGGCTGAAGAGCGTGCCGCCCTGGCCGTGCACGTCGATCCTGATCGGCTCGGCGGGCACCGCCTCGCGCGCCACCGTGATCACGGTCGCCTGCTCGAACGACGCGAACGCCTGGGCGGCGACCCGGTCGGCGGGCTTGCCGGCCGCGCCGACCCGGGAGTCCTCCCGGCCGACCAGCTCGGAGGTGACGCCCTCGGGCAGCGACAGCTCCACCTTGTCGGCGCCGTCGGCGACGGCGGAGCCGTCGTGCAGGCCCTTCAGGCGGGACAGCGGCGTGAACCGCCACTCCTCCTCGCGCCCGGTCGGGACCGGGAAATCGGCGAGGTCGTATGACGCCTTCTCGTGCAAGGTGACGAGAGGCTTGGTCTCCAGGCCCATCGTTAGCCCACCGCTCCTTCCATCTGCAGTTCGATGAGCCGGTTGAGCTCCAGCGCGTACTCCATCGGGAGCTCCCGCGCGATCGGCTCGACGAAGCCGCGCACGATCATCGCCATCGCCTCGTCCTCGCCCAGGCCGCGGCTCATCAGGTAGAAGAGCTGGTCCTCGGAGACCTTGGACACGGTCGCCTCGTGGCCCATGGAGACGTCGTCCTCCCGCACGTCCACGTACGGGTAGGTGTCGGAGCGGCTGATCTGGTCCACCAGCAGCGCGTCGCACTTCACCGTGGAGGCGGATCCGGCCGCGCCCTCCTCGATCTGCACCAGCCCGCGGTACGACGTGCGTCCGCCGCCCCTGGCCACCGACTTGGAGATGATGGTGGAGGAGGTGTTCGGCGCGAGGTGCACCATCTTGGCCCCGGCGTCCTGGTGCTGGCCCTCACCCGCGAACGCGACCGAGAGGGTCTCGCCCTTGGCGTGCTGGCCCATCAGGTAGACGGCCGGGTACTTCATGGTGACCTTGGAGCCGATGTTGCCGTCGATCCACTCCATGGTAGCGCCCTCGTACGCCACGGCGCGCTTGGTGACCAGGTTGTAGACGTTGTTCGACCAGTTCTGGATGGTCGTGTACCGGCAGCGGGCGCCCTTCTTCACGATGATCTCGACGACCGCGGAGTGCAGGGAGTCGGAGGAGTAGATCGGCGCGGTGCAGCCCTCGACGTAGTGCACGTACGAGTTCTCGTCGACGATGATCAGGGTGCGCTCGAACTGGCCCATGTTCTCGGTGTTGATCCGGAAGTAGGCCTGGAGCGGGATCTCCACGTTGACGTTCGGGGGCACGTAGATGAAGGAGCCGCCGGACCAGGTCGCGGTGTTGAGCGCGGCGAACTTGTTGTCGCCGACCGGGATGACGGTGCCGAAGTACTCCTTGAAGAGCTCCTCGTGCTCGCGCAGGCCGGTGTCGGTGTCGACGAAGATGACGCCCTTCTCCTCAAGGTCCTCACGGATCTTGTGGTAGACGACCTCCGACTCGTACTGCGCGGCGACGCCGGCGATGAGGCGCTGCTTCTCCGCCTCGGGGATGCCGAGTTTGTCGTAGGTGTTCTTGATGTCCGCGGGCAGCTCGTCCCAGGACGCGGCCTGCTTCTCGGTGGAGCGCACGAAGTACTTGATGTTGTCGAAGTCGATGCCCGTGAGGTCGGAACCCCAGGTGGGCATGGGCTTCCGCTCGAACAGCCGCAGGCCCTTCAACCGCAGATCGAGCATCCACTCCGGCTCGTTCTTGAGCCCGGAGATGTTGCGGACGACGTCCTCGGAAAGGCCACGGCGCGCCGCGGCTCCCGCGGCGTCCGAGTCGGACCAGCCGAACTTGTAGTTCCCGAGGCCTTCCAGCTCCGGGCGGTCGGTGATAGTCACCTTCCGGACTCCTTGCTCTCTCTGTTCTGCGGTCTAGGGCTTACATGGGTGGTGCAGATGCCATCGCCGTGCGCGATGGTGGCCAGGCGCTGCACGGGCGTGCCCAGGAGCTGCGCGAACGCCTCGGTCTCGGCCTCGCACAGCTGGGGGAACTCCGCGGCCACGTGCGCGACCGGGCAGTGGTGCTGGCACAGCTGCTCGCCGCCGGTGCCGGTCTTGCTCGCCGAGGCCGCGTAGCCGTCGGCGGACAGGGCCTCGGCCAGCACCCGCAGCCGCTGGTCCTCCGGCGCCTCGCGGATGACCGGTGTCAGGCGGGCGACCAGGGCGGACACCTGCGATCTGGCGAAGTCGGCCACGGCCTCGCCGCCGAGGCGCTCCGCCAGGAAGCGCAGGGCGCTCCCGGCCAGGTCGTCGTAGGCGTGCTCGAAGGCGCTGCGGCCGGCGTCGGTGATGCCGAACAGCTTGGCCGGGCGGCCGCGGCCGCGCTGGCCGCGCTGCCTGGCCGTTCGGGGTTCTATCATGCCTTCGGCCAGCAGCGCGTCGAGATGGCGGCGGACGGCGGCGGGGGTGAGCCCGAGCCGTTCGCCGAGCGCCGCGGCGGTCACCGGCCCGTGCTCCAGGATGAGCCGGGCCACGCGGGCACGGGTCCCGCGCTCGGCCGGCGGCACGACGGAGGGCCGCGAGGCCGCGGTCTCCCTGGTGTTCGCCGTCCCGGTCACGTATTTCACAACATCAGTGTGGCGTAATTCCTTCCCGCGGCACAAACGGAAGCCCGATACGCGAAGAATGTAATTTGTCACGCAGGTAAGCCTTACCTAACCTGCGGAAACGTTCCAGGGCACGCCGACCGGACCGGGACCGCGCGGTGTCCCGGCCCGCCGTTTCCGCTAGCTCTGTTCCCAGACGGCGAAGGCCGCGCCCTGCGGGTCGGCGAACACCGCGAACCGCCCCATCCCGGGGATGTCCTTCGGTCCGTAGAGCTGCCGGGCGCCCAGTCCTCCCGCCGCCGCGACGGTGGCGTCCAGGTCCGTGGCGCCGAAGTAGACCAGCCAGTGCGCGGGCACCCCGGCGGGGAACCTCTCCCCCATCGGCATCATGCCGGCGACCGTCTCCCCGGCCATCATGAACATGGTGTAGGTCATCGTGTCCATCTGCCGGGTCTCCGCCGTCCAGGCGAACACCTGGTTGTAGAAGATCTTGGCGGCGTCGACGTCGCGGGTGGCCAGCTCGACCCAGTTGAGCGTGCCCGGCTCCCCGGCCACCTGGGCGCCGGGGTGGCGGTCGGACTGCCAGACGCTGACGAACGCGCCGGTGGGGTCCTTGCAGACGGCCATGGTGCCCTCGTCCATGATCTCCATGGGCTCCACCACCACCGTGCCGCCGGCCTCCCGTACGGACTGGGCGGTCTTGGCCGCGTCCTCGCTGGCGAAATAGGTGTTCCAGGTGGTGGGCTGGCTGTCGGCCAGGGTACGGGCGATGCCGGCCACCGCCTTGCCCGCGCGGCGGAACATGCCGTACCCGCCGGCCTCGGGCCGGTCCTTGAACTCGGCCGTCCAGCCGAACAGCTGTCCGTAGAACTCCACCGACCGCTGGACGTCGGCGCTGGCCAGGTCCACCCAGCAGGCCGTACCCGGGCGGTACTTCGTGAACTCCGGCATGGCGATCACCCCTCTCGGTGCACCACAGGGACAACTCCAGCGTTACACGTCATTTGTCCGGAAATCTGCGGACTTTACGGGATTCCAGGCAAGGGTTTACCCGGTACGCCGGAGGCGGGAGCGGCCCGGTGACTCCCTAAACTCGTAGACATGATTTCCCCTGCCGTCGAGATCACCGGCCTGGTGAAGCGGTACGGGCGGACCACAGCCGTCGACGGGCTGACCTTGAGGTGCGCTCGTGGCGAGGTGACGGCGATCCTGGGCCCCAACGGCGCGGGCAAGACGTCCACGATCGAGATCTGCGAGGGGTTCCTGCGCTTCGACGCGGGCTCGGTGCGGGTGCTCGGCCTGCCGCCGGGCGATCCCGGCCTGCGGGCCAGGGTCGGGATGATGCCGCAGTCCGGCGGGGTGCCGCAGGCCATCAGGGCGGGCGAGTGGCTGCGCCTGGTGTCCCGCTTCCACGCCCGCCCGATCCCGGCCGGCGCGCTGCTGGAGCGGCTGGGGCTGGCCGAGCACGCGCGCACGCCCTTCCGGCGGCTGTCGGGCGGGCAGCAGCAGCGCCTGTCGCTGGCCGCCGCCGTGATCGGCCGTCCCGAGCTGGTCTTCCTGGACGAGCCGACGGCGGGTCTCGACCCGCAGGCCAGGCACGCCTGCTGGGAGGTCGTGGGCGAGCTCCGGCGGGCCGGGGTGTCGGTGGTGTTGACCACCCACTACATGGACGAGGCGGAGCGCCTCGCCGACCACGTCGCGATCATCGACCGGGGGCGGGTGGTCGCCGAGGGCAGTCCCGCCAGCCTCACCGGCGCGGAGCGCCAGCTGCGCTTCCGCGCCCGGCCGGGCCTGGACCTGGACGAGCTGCTGTCCGCCCTGCCGCCGGGCAGCGCCGCCAAGGAGTCCCCGGCGGGCCACTACATCATCGAGGGCGTGGTCGACCCCTCGCTGCTGGCCACGGTGACCGCCTGGTGCGCCACCGAGGGCGTGACGACCGAGGACCTGAGCATCGAGCGGCGCACCCTGGAGGACGTGTTCCTCGAACTCACCGGAAGAGAGCTCAGATGACCCCCGCGACCGTCCTGGACTTCACCCCGGCTCCGGGGGCCGCGCCGCTCGGGCGCATGGTGGCCGCGCAGGCGGGGGCCGAGATCCGGGCGATGCTCCGCAACGGCGAGCAGCTGCTGCTGACCATGATCATCCCGGTGCTGCTCCTGGTCGGCTTCTCCAAGGCCCCGCTCCTGGACGTGCCGGGCGAGCGGGTGGACTTCGTGGCCCCCGGCGTACTGGCCCTGGCCGTCATGTCCACCGCGTTCACCGGCCAGGCCATCGCCACCGGCTTCGAACGCCGGTACGGCGTGCTTAAGCGCCTGGGCGCCACCCCGCTGTCCCGTATCGGCCTGATGCTGGCCAAGACGCTGGCGGTGCTGACGGTGGAGGCGCTCCAGGTCGTGGTGCTGGTGCTGGTGGCCCTGACGCTCGGCTGGTCGCCGACCGGCAATCCGCTCTGGGCGGCCCTGCTGATCCTGCTGGGGACGGCGGCGTTCAGCGGCCTGGGCCTGCTGATGGCCGGGACCCTGCGCGCCGAGGCCACCCTGGCGGGGGCCAACCTGGTCTACCTGGTGATGCTGGCGCTGGGCGGCGTCGTGCTCCCGCTCTCGGCCTACCCGGCCGCGGTCGAGCCCTTCCTGGGGTTCCTGCCCCTCGGGGCCTTCACGACCGGCATGCGCGCGGTGCTCGCCGAGGGCGGCGGGCCGCCCTGGACGGCGCTGTGCGTGCTCGCGGCCTGGGCGGCGGCGTCCCTGGCGCTGGCGGCCAGGACCTTCAGATGGGAGTGACCGCCGCGGCGCACGCGGCCAGCAGCAGCCGTTCGGCCTCGTCCAGGTAGGTCGCGAGCAGGTGCTCGGCCTCCGCGTCCCGGCCCGACTCCAGCAGGGCCAGCAGGTCGCGGTTGCGCGGCAGGAAGGGCGCGTGCAGCGCGCGCGGGTCCATGGCGTGGAAGACCAGGCGGAGCTCGGCCAGGGTCTGGGCCATCATCGCGTTCACCCGCCGGCTGCCCAGCAGCGACGCGATGATCTGGTGGTAGCGCAGGTCGGCGGTGCCGACGTCGAGCCAGTGGCCCTTCCCGGCGGCCGTCTCGGCGTCGGCGACCGCGTCCCGCAGGGCGGCCAGGGAGACGGGGTCCTTGTCCGGCCGGCGTACGGCGGCGCCCTCGATCATGCGTCGGACCCGGTAGATGTCGGCGACGTCGGCCGGGGACAGGACGCGCACGTAGACGCCCCGGTTGAGCTTGTGCTCCAGCAGCCGCTCGTGGCCGAGCAGGCGGAACGCCTCCCGCAGGGTGTTGCGGGAGACCTCCAGCTCCGCGGCCAGCTCGTCCTCGACCAGGCGGCTCCCGGGCAGCAGGCCACCCTGGGTGACCCGCCGCCTCAGGATCGCCGCGGCCCATTCGGCCGTGCTGCTGCGGACCCGGATCGGGCGTGTCTCCTCATAGTCGTCCGAGGAGCCTCGTTCACTCACGGTCAGCAGAAAATCACTAGTCGGTCCTCGTTGTCGACTCCCTACTTGCCCGCGGCGTTGACGCCCTCGGGATTGCCGGGCGCGTAGACCGTGATGCCGTCCGGCAGCGCACTGATCTTGTCGATCTCCACGCAGGCGGGGCAGGCCTCGTAGCCCTTCTGACGGGCCCGGTTGGCCTCCGCCTCGGCCTCGGCGCTGGTCACCATCGCCTGGCCGTCGATCTTGGCCCGTTCGGCCTCCGCCTCGGCCTCGCGGATGCCCGCCTGCGCCCCCTGCGCGGTGGAGATGCTCTGCTGGACCTCGGTGGGCAGGGTGATCCGTACCAGGTTGAACCGGAACCCGGTCAGGTACGGCCCGCCCAGCATGGCCTGGATCTCCCGTTCCAGGCTGGCGTTGACCCCGGACTGCACCCGGGCCAGGTTGGCCAGGCCGACGTCCGGCTCGGGGGTGGCGGCGCCGTTGAGGAAGGCGCAGGTGGGCACCAGTTCCTGGCAGCGCAGGCCCCCGATCTGCACGCGCAGGGCGTTGTAGATGACCGGCCGGACCGCCTGGCCGAAGAAGGCGCTCCACCCTTCGTCGCCGTCCCAGGCGTAGAGCATGTCGTCGTCCTCGCCGATGTACGTGCGGGTCCCGTACCGCTCGTCGAAGGCTTTGAGGGTCTCGTGGTCGAGGTTGAGGCTGAAGTAGAGCGTGCCCTCCACGCCCACGTTGACGCCGTCGCCGCTGGGCACGACGACCTCGTCCACGCCGAGCGTGGTGGCCCGCTTGGGGTCCGAGGTGATCGTGTAGATGCGCTGCTGCGCCGGGTAGGCGTGGGCGCTGGACCAGAAGCCGGTCCAGGTGGGCCCGGTGGCCGGGTTGAGGACCTGGCGGATGCCGCTGTCGTCCAGGGGGCCGCCGTCGCGGATGACGGTGACGACCCCCGCCTCCGTCTGGGTGAACCCGGTCGTGTACGTGATCAGTGCGATGAGCCCGGTGAGGGCGGCGAGTAAGACTCCGATCGTAGATCTGGCCATAAGTTCAATATAAGGATTGTTCAACAATCTGATAAGAGGAAAAATCCAGACGCGACCGTCCTCGTGGCCCGATGAGTGGTATCCGGCCGTTCGCCCAGATTGCGAAGGCTTTACCATTGAGGGCCCGCTCATTCGTGGAGGAGTCGCCTGGTGTCCGCCGAGACCGTTTCCGGGTCCGCACGGCCGTATCGGAACCGGATCGGGTCCGGGGTCAGGGCCGCGTTCGACGCCGTGCCGCCGTCCGGGCTGGTGCTGCTGGGGATCCTGTCGGTCCAGGTCGGGGCGGGACTGGCGAAGAACCTGTTCACCGTGCTGCCGCCCAGCGCGGTGGTGTTCCTGCGGATCAGCACGGGCGCGCTGGTGCTGCTGGCGGTCGCCCTCCCCCGCCTGCGCGGCCTCAACCGCGGGGACCTGCTGGCGGGTACGGCCTTCGGCGTGAGCCTCGGCCTGATGAACCTGTCGTTCTACGAGGCGCTGGCGCGGCTGCCGATGGGGGTCGCGGTCTCGATCGAGTTCCTCGGCCCGCTGACGGTCGCGGTGGTGGCGTCGCGGCGCAGGCTGGACCTGCTCTGGGTGCTGCTGGCGGCGGCCGGGATCGTCCTGCTCGCGCCGTGGGGGGACCTGGCGGGGGCCAGCTGGGCGGGCATCGGGTTCGCGCTGGCCGCGGGCGCGCTCTGGGCGGCCTACATCCTGCTGTCGGCGTCGGTCGGGCGGCGGTTTCCCGGCGCGACCGGCCTGTCGTTCGCGATGCTGGTGTCGGCGCTGGTCAGCGCCCCGGTCGGGATCGCCGCCGGGGGCGTGGACCTGTTCAGGCCCGAGATCCTGCTGCTCGGGCTGGGCGTCGGGCTGCTGTCGTCGGTCATTCCGTACACGCTGGAGCTGGAGGCGCTGCGGCGCATGCCGAAGCGGGTGTTCGGCATCCTGATGAGCCTGGAGCCGGCCGCCGCCGCCCTGGTCGGGCTGTTCGTGCTGGGGGAGATCCTGCACGTGCGCGAGTGGGCGGCGATCGGCTGCGTGGTCCTCGCCTCGATCGGCGCCACCAAGACCTGAGTTATTCGGGCTTGTTGGCCCAGATCCCCCGTACGTGCTGGATGTGGTGGTTCATGATGTCCTCCGCGGTGGCGCGGTCGCCGCGGATGAGGGCGTCGAGCAGGTCGATGTGCTCGTGCGCCGAGTGGGCCAGCAGGCCGCGGTCGGCCAGGCCCTTCAGCCCGTAGAGCCGGGCGCGGGCGCGCAGGTCGCGGACCACCTCCACCAGGCGCACGTTGCCGGACATGCCCAGCAGCTCCAGGTGGAAGCGGAGGTCGGCGTTGACGTAGGTGAGCAGGTCGCCGCGGACGGCGGCGGTGACGATCTCGCGGGCCAGCGGCCGGAGCCGCTCCAGCTCGGCGGCGCGGGCCGGGTCGGCCAGCCGCGCCACGGTGGGCACCTCGATCAGCTTACGGAGCTCGGTGATCTCGTCCAGGTCCCGCTCGGACATCTCGGTGACCCGGAAGCCCTTGTTGCGCACGGCCTCGACCAGGCCCTCCTTGGCCAGGTCCAGCATGGCCTCCCGGACCGGGGTGGCCGACACCCCGAACTGGGCGGCCAGCACGGGGGCCGAGTAGACCACCCCCGGCCGCATCTCCCCCGCGACAAGGGCGCCCCGCAACGCCTGGGCGACCTGCTCGCGCAGGCTCAGCCGCTCCCCGACCGCCGGCAGGCCGAGCCCGTCAGCTCCCGCAGCCATCCCACTCCCCACTCGCGCACTCCCTGCCAGCATGACATCCGTTCCAGGGCTTTCCGGCGCCGGAAGGGTTCCGGCTGGATGGCCAAAGAGGGATCGTACCGTTTCGCATCAGGACAAACGGCATCAGGACGTCAGAGCAGGAATCCTTTTGGGAACGGGTCAGACGGATCGAGGAAATATTGGGCGGTGCCGGTGACCCAGGCCCGGCCGGTGATCGTCGGGACCACGGCCGGGTGGCCGCCGACGGTGGTCTCCTCGATCAGGCGTCCGGTGAAGCGGGTGCCGATGAAGGACTCGTTGACGAAGTCCGTACCGACGGGGAGTTCGCCGCGGGCGTGGAGCTGGGCCATCCTGGCGCTGGTGCCGGTGCCGCACGGGGAGCGGTCGAACCAGCCGGGGTGGATGGCCATGGCGTGGCGGGAGAGCCGGGCGTCGGAGCCGGGGGCGACGAACTGCACGTGGTGGCAGCCCCTGATACCCGGGTCGAGCGGGTGCACGGGTTCGGGAATGGCGTCCATGATTGCCAGCCCGGCGTCCAGGATCTGCTGTTTGTACGCCCGGTCGAACGGAAGCCCGACGGCCTCGATGGGGATAATCGCGTAAAAATTCCCGCCATAGGCGAGGTCATAGGTTATTTCGCCATATCCGGCCACTTTTACGGTCTGGTCCAAGGCGACGCTGTAGGACGCCACGTTCTGGATCGTGACCGACCTCGCGGCCCCGTCCTCGACGGCGACGGACGCGGTGACCAGTCCCGCCGGGGTGTCCAGGCGGATCGTGGTGACCGGCTCGGTCACCTCCACCATGCCCGTCTCGACCAGCACGGTGGCCACGCCGATCGTGCCGTGCCCGCACATGGGCAGGCAGCCGGACACCTCAATGAAGAGCACCCCCCAGTCGGCGTCCGGGCGGGTGGGCGGCTGGAGGATGGCGCCGCTCATGGCCGCGTGCCCGCGCGGCTCGTACATGAGCAGGGTGCGCACATGGTCCAGCTCGGCCATGAAATGCTCCCGGCGCTCGGCCATGGTGGCGCCCGGGATCACCCCGACTCCCCCGGTGATGACCCGGGTGGGCATGCCCTCGGTGTGCGAGTCCACCGCGTGGAAGACACGTTTGGTCCGCATGTCAGCGCAGTCCTTCCGCCAGGCACTTCTCGGTCGCCGCCCGGACCGCGGCGTCCTGGTCGGCGAGCAGCGGCTGCCTGGGCGGGCGGCAGCCGCCGCCCCGGCGCCCGGCCAGGTCCATGGAGAGTTTGATGGCCTGCACGAACTCGGTCCTGGCGTCCCAGCGCAGCAGCGGATGCAACGCACGGTACAGGGGCAGGGCGGTCTCCAGGTCCCCGGCCACCGCCGCCCGGTAGAGGGCCGCCGTGGACTCGGGCAGCGCGTTCGGGTAGCCGGCCACCCAGCCGACCGCCCCGGCCAGGGCCAGTTCGAGCAGCACGTCGTCGGAGCCGACCAGCAGGTCGAGGCCGGGCGCCAGCTCCGCGATCTCGTACGCCCTGCGCACGTCGCCGGTGAACTCCTTGACCGCCACGATCAGCCCCTCGGCGTGCAGCCGCGCCAGCAGCCCCGGGACGAGGTCGACCTTGGTGTCGATCGGGTTGTTGTACGCGACGACGGGCACGCCCGCCCCGGCCACGATCCGGTAGTGCTCCAGCACGGCCCGCTCGTCGGCCCGGTACGCGTTGGGCGGCAGCAGCATGACCGCGCCGCATCCGGCCTCGGCGGCCTGCTCGGCCCAGCGCCTGGCCTCGTGCGCGCCGTACGCGGCGATGCCCGGCATGACCCGGTCCGCCCCGATCGCCGCGACGGCGGTCTCCACGACTCGGGCGCGCTCCTCGGGGGTGAGGGTCTGGTACTCGCCCAGCGAGCCGTTGGGCACGACGCCGTCGCAGCCGGAGGCGACCAGCCAGCGGCAGTGCTCGGCGTACGCGTCGAAGTCGACGGACAGGTCGGGGTTGAGCGGGAGCGCGGTGGCGACCATCACGCCGCGCCACGGCTTCTCACGGGACATCGGGGCTCCTCCGGGGGTGGGCGGCCAGATCCTGCAGGGTGATGGGCTGGGCGATGGGGCGGCGCGGCGGGGGCGGGTCCTCACCGGCCAGGCGGGCGACGGCGTAGCCGCACATCCGGCCCTGGCACCAGCCCATGCCTGGCCGTGCCAGCAGCTTGATCGACCGCGCGTCGGTGGCCCCCAGGTCGCGGGCGTCCTCGATGTCCCGGTACGGGACCTCCTCGCACCGGCAGACGAGCGTGTCGTCGCGCAGCCAGGTCCGCCAGCCGTCGCGGACGGGGAACACCTCGTGCAGCAGCCGGGCGAACTCCCTGGCCCGGTCGCGGCGGCGGGCCAGCCGCTCCGGGAGCGGCGTGCCGAGGACGGCGCAGGCGGCGGCGAGCCCTTCGAGTTCGGCCAGTTCCGCGCCGCCGACGCCGGTGGTCTCGCCGGCCGCGTACACGCCGGGGACCGAGGTGCGCTGCCCGGCGTCGACCGCGACGACGGGGGTGCCGTCGGGGTCGCGGGTGGTGGCGCAGCCGAGCTGCACGGCCAGGTCCAGCTGGGGCGTGAACCCGTAGCCGACGGCGAGCGTGTCGCAGGCGATCTCCCGGGTGCCGAGCACCCGCCAGTCCCTGTCGATGTCGGCGACGGTGACTCCGGTGAGCGCGTCGTCCCCGTGCGCGGCGACGACGGCCTGTCCCCGGTGGTACGGCACCCGGTGCCGCGCGAGGCGCAGGCCGTATCCGGCGCCCTGGACGGCTCTGGCGGGGTGGCGGGCCAGCGCGCCCAGCCGGTGGGACGCCTCGAACACGCCGGCGACGCGGGCGCCGGCGGCGGCCAGTCCCGTCGCGACGGGAAGCAGGAAGGGCCCGGTCCCGGCCACCACGATCCGGCGGCCCGCCACCACGAGGTTCCCCTTGAGCAGGGCCTGGGCGCCTCCGGCGGTCAGCACGCCGGGCAGGTCCCAGCCGGGGAACGGCAGGACGCGGTCGTGCGCGCCGGTGGCGATCAGCAGCCGCTCGGCGGTCAGGGTGCCGCCGTCGTGGTGCACGGAGAAGCCCGGCTCCACCGCCCAGACCCGGCGGCCCAGATGCAGGTCGGCCCTGGTCAGCCGGTCGCGCAGCCGGAGGAAGTCCTGACTGGGCGGGCCCGCGCCGGGCGGCGGCTGGCGGTGGAACTGGCCGCCGAGCCGGGGCGCGCCGTCGATCAGGGCCACCCGCAGGCCGCCACGCGCCGCCGCGCCGGCCGCCGCCATGCCGGCCGGTCCGGCTCCGATGACCGCGAGGTCGTACCTCATGACGGGGTCACCTCGTCTCCCGGAGCGGCGACCCGCAGGCAGGCGCGCACGCCGGACTCGCCGTTGACGGTGAGCAGGCAGTCGAAGCAGACGCCGATGCCGCAGAACAGGCCGCGCGGACGGCCGTTCACCCGCGTGGTGCGCCAGGACCTGATCCCGGCGGCGTGCAGGGCCGCGCCGATGGTCTGACCGGGTGTGACCGGGATCGGCCGCCCGGAGAAGACGATCTCGAAGCCGCTCATGCGAACCTCTCGGGACGGAACGGGAAGAGGTCCAGCGGCGGGGCCGCGCCGGTGAGGAGCCGGGAGATCAGCAGGCCGGTGGCCGGGGCGAGGCCGATGCCCGCGCCCTCGTGTCCGGTGGCGTGGAAGAGACCGGGCGCACGCGGATCCGGGCCGATCACCGGGAGATGATCCGGGCAGTACGGCCGGAAGCCGCAGTACGCCCGGATGACCTGCCGGCCGGCGAGGGCCGGGAAGAGCGCGACGGCCTGCGCGGCCAGCCTGGCCAGCACCGGATACGACACCGTCCGGTCGTAGCCCACGCGTTCCCGGGAGGCCCCGATGAGCACGGTCCCGGCCGGCGTGCCCTCCACCACGGCCGAGGTCTCCAGGCCCTCGTCCTCGCTGGCCACGTTGGTGACGTACGCGGCGGTGTAGACCTTGTGCCGGATCAGCGGCTCCGGCAGGGGTTCGGTCACCAGGATGAAGCCGCGCCGGGGCAGCACCGGCAGCCGGATCCCGGCCAGCGCGGCGACGTCGCCCGCCCAGGTGCCCGCCGCGTTCACGACGGCTCCGGCGCGCAGGTCGCCCTCGTCGGTGCGCACCCCGGTGATCCGGTCCCCCGACCGGGTGAGACCCGTCACCCGTACGCCCGTGCGGACCTGGGCGCCGCTGGCGCGCAGCAGGCGGGCGGCGGCCAGCATGGGCTGGACCTGCGCGTCCTGCGGGTAGTACACGGCCCCGGCCAGCCCGGAGGTGATGTGCGGTTCGTAGTCCTGCGGCTCCACCCCTGCGGCCCGTACGCCGCTGGACTCCTGCTTGGCGGCGAGACCGGTCAGCGCGGTCATGGCCTCGGGCGTCTCGGCGACGACCAGGCCGCCCTTCGGCTCGTGCTCGAAGCCGCCGACGTCGGCGGCCAGCCCGGCCCAGAGCCCGGACGACAGCAGCGCCAGGTCCAGTTCGGGCCCCGGTTCCTTGTCGGAGACCAGGACGTTGCCCTCCCCCGCCCCCGTGGTCCCGCCCGCGACCGTGCCCTGGTCCACGACGGTGACGCCGAGGCCGGCCCGCGCGGCGTAGAGGGCGCACGCGGCCCCCACGACCCCCGCCCCGATCACCACCACGTCCGGCATGAAGGTAAAATGTCACATGCCACCGGGTGCCCGCAAGAGCGTGAGGGCGAAACCGGGACCGCCGCCCACGGCACCTACGATGTCAGGCGTGAACCTGCGCTCTCTCCATCAGTCGTTCTGGACCCCCACCCGGCGCAGCATGCGCGGATGGGCACTGGCGGCGGTCGTGGTCAACGCGGGCATCACGGTCACCGGCGCCGCCGTCCGCCTGACCGGCTCCGGCCTCGGCTGCCCGACCTGGCCGAGATGCACCCCGGACAGCTTCATCCCGGTCGCGCACCCCGAGATCTCCCCGATCAACACCGCGATCGAGTTCGGCAACCGCATGCTGACCTTCCTCGTCCTCGCGGTCGCGGTGGCCTGCTTCCTGGCGGCGCTGCGCCTGACCCCCCGCCGCTCGTCGCTGCTGCGCCTGGCGGCGCTCCAGCCGGTGGGCGTGCTCACCCAGGGCCTCTGGGGCGGCCTGGTGGTGCGCTCCGCGCTCAACCCGGTCACCGTGAGCGTGCACTTCCTGGTCTCCATCGGCATGATCGCCGCCGCGTACGCCCTCTACGCCCGCTCCGGCGAGGGCGACGAGCCCCCGCGCCGCCTGGTCCACCGCGACATCCGCACGCTCGGCTTCGCGCTGGTCGGCTCGGTCCTCGTGCTCCTGGTCGCGGGCGTGGTCGTCACCGGCACCGGACCGCACTCCGGCGACGAGGCCGCCTCCCGCTTCTCCTTCGACATCGAGACCGTCGCCCGCATCCACGCCGACCTGGTCTGGATCGCGGTCGGCCTCACCATCGCGCTCGCCTTCGCCCTGCACGTCACCAACGCCCCCGGCCTGGCCCGCCGCGCCGCCCTCGTCCTGTTCGCCGTGGAACTGGCCCAGGGCGTCATCGGCTACGTCCAGTACTTCCTGGCCGTCCCCGCCTTCCTCGTCGGCCTGCACGTGCTGGGCTCCACCCTGGTCTGGATCGCCACTCTCCGCGTGGTCTTCCTCATGCGCAGCCGAGGCTCCCTCCCCGACGCCACCGCCCCCCAAGCCAAGGCCGCCCAGGTCGGCATCTGACCTGGGTGGTTCATCAGATCGGCGGCGGGTACCGCGTGCCCGGCGGCACGTTCGGCGGCGCGCCGGGCGCGTAGCCGGGCGGCGGGACGCCGCGGGCGGCGGAGGCCTGGTGGCGCTCGGGGACGGGGAAGTTGGAGCGGGCGTAGGCCATCAGGTCGGCGAAGGACCGCTGCCTGATCCGGAAGTCCGCCTCGCCGACGCCGCCGCGGACCGCGCGCTCGTGCAGCAGGCCGAGCTCGGTCGCGGCCAGCTGGTAGTCGCTCATCGCCAGCAGCCCCGCCCTGCCGCCGTTGGCCCTGGCCCACTGCCGGGCCTGGCGGCGCTTCTCCAGCGACGAGAGCATGAAGATGTCGGAGGCGTTGATCAGCCCGTTCGCCTCGTACGGCGGCAGGTAGTGCTGGATCAGCCCGACGATGCGCTTCCGGTCCCTGACGATCACCCACAGCTCCACGAACAGCAGCGCCATCAGCAGCAGGTACGCCACCGCCAGCCCCTGGAACCCGCCGAAGGAGGCGAGCCCGTTCCAGAGCCCGTGCAGCGCCATGGCCCCCAGCCACCCGAGCAGGACCACCCACCCCGCGCCCTTGCGCAGCGCCGCGTACGCCACCGCGATGCCGATCAACGACGTGAACAGCGGATGCGCGAACGGCGACAGGATCCCGCGCAGCACCACGGTGGCGGCCAGGCCCTCCGGGCCGTTGTCGGCCAGCGCCGCCAGGTAGTAGCTGACGTTCTCCGACATGGCGAAGCCCAGGCCGACCATGCTGGCGTAGATGATGCCGTCGGTGGGGCCGTCCAGCTCGTACCGCCGGAACCGGAGCAGGCCGAGCAGCACCAGGCCCTTCATCGTCTCCTCGACCAGCGGCGCGCCGAAGGTGGCCACGTAGTTGCGGGCGGTCGCCGCGTCGCCGAGCCGGTTCTCCACGTAGATCAGGTTGAGCGAGTTGAGGATGCCCGCGATCAGCACGGCCACCCCCGCGCCCCAGGCGAAGGCGAAGATCAGGTTGCTGCGCGGCTCCGGCTCCATGCGGTCCAGCGCCAGCACGCCCGCCAGCAGCAGCGGCACGGGCGCGATGGCCAGCGCCAGCGCGATGAAGAAGTGCACGGGCTCGCCGTTGAGGATGTCGAAGGAGAACGACACCAGGGCGCAGATGCCCGCCACCACGAGGCCGATGATCAGGCCGAGCGACGGGCGTTCTCTCAGCACCGCGCGCGGATCAAGGCTCGCCATCCCGCGAGCGTAACCGACCCGCAACGTCCTGTCCGCTCCCGTTCCCGAAGATTCTCGTCACACCAGCAGGGAGTCCACCGCGACGGCCAGGAACAGCAGCGCCAGGTAGATGTTGGACCAGTGGAAGAACCGCATCGGCCGCAGGTCCACCCCGGTCTTGCCGGCGTTGAGGCGGCGGCGCAGCGCGTACACCTCGAACAGGCAGGCGGCGCCGAGGGCGGCGGCGACGGCCGGGTAGAGCGGGGTGGTGGCGGCGACCGGCCAGAGCAGCAGCGAGCAGAGCACGGTCGCCCAGGTGTAGGCGATGACCTGCCGGACGACCACCCGGTCGGAGGCCACCACCGGCAGCATCGGCACCGCGGCGGCGGCGTAGTCCTCGCGGTAGCGCATGGCCAGCGTCCAGGTGTGCGGCGGCGTCCAGAAGAACACCACGCCGAACAGCACCAGCGGGGCCCAGGCCAGCTCGCCGGTGATCCCGGCCCAGCCGATCAGCACCGGCATGCAGCCGGCGATGCCGCCCCACACGATGTTCTGCGACGTGCGCCGCTTCAGGATCATCGAGTAGACGAGCACGTAGAACAGGATGGCGGCGAGGGACAACCACGCCGCGATCCAGTTCACCGTCAAAGCAAGGCCAAAAGTGGACAAGGCACCCAAAATCACGCCAAAGACCAGCGCGCCGCGCGGGGAGACCTGGTGGCGGGCGAGCGGGCGGCGGCGGGTGCGCCGCATCACCTCGTCGATGTCCCTGTCGATGTAGCAGTTCAGCGCGTTCGCGCTGCCCGCCGACAGGGTGCCGAACACCATCGTCCAGGTCGCCGGCCACAGATCGGGCAGGCCACGGGCGGCCAGGAACATGACGGGCAGCGTGGTGATCAGCAGCAGCTCGATGATCCGCGGCTTCGTCAGCGCCACATAGGCCCGCACGACCTCGCCGGCGGTGCGGCGGGCCGTGGTCGCGGCCCCGGCCGGGACCGTCGTCGGGTTGTTCGTCAGCACCGTCAAGGCGCTTCCAGCACGTGCGGGGTCAACGCGTAACCTCTGATTAGAGCGGATCTCCGGACAGCCGCCGGCAACTTGAGGACTCACTGTAGTCCCGGGAACCGGCGGTCCCTGAATCGGGGCTGCTCAGGTCGGATCGAGCGCGGACACCGGAGGGATACGGGGCGGTTACCAGGTGGTCTACCGAACGGTACGCCAGCCGACCCGTTAAGGTCCCGTGTGGGCGGGAAATGCCAAAACCGGCGCGAAAAAATCAGAGGGGATCGAGCAGTTGAGCAGCGCAAGCCTTGAGTGGGGCGACCTCGATCGGCAGGCCGTCGACGTGGTGCGTGCCCTGGCGATGGACGCGGTCGAGAAGGCGGGCTCGGGCCACCCCGGCACCGCGATGAGCCTCGCCCCCGCCGCCTACCTTCTGTTCCAGAAGACCATGCGGCACGACCCCTCCGACCCGACCTGGGTGGGCAGGGATAGATTCGTCCTTTCGTGCGGGCATTCCAGCCTGACGCTATATATCCAGCTCTTTCTGTCCGGGTACGGCCTGACCATCGAGGACCTCAAGGGCCTGCGCCAGTGGGACAGCCTCACCCCCGGCCACCCCGAGCACGGCCACACGGTCGGCGTGGAGACCACCACGGGACCGCTCGGCCAGGGCATCGGCAACGCGGTCGGCATGGCCATGGCGGCCCGCCGCGAGCGCGGCCTGTTCGACCCCGAGGCCGAGGCCGGCGCCTCCCCCTTCGACCACCACATCTGGTGCATCGCCTCCGAGGGCGACATCGAGGAGGGCATCAGCCACGAGGTCAGCGCCCTGGCCGGCCACCAGCAGCTGGGCAACCTGACCGTCATCTTCGACTCCAACCACATCTCCATCGAGGACGACACCCAGATCGCCCTCTCCGAGGACGTGGTCAAGCGCTACGAGGCGTACGGCTGGCACACCCAGACCGTGGACTGGACCGAGACCGGCGAGTATGTCGAGGACGTCCGGGCCCTCAACGAGGCCCTGGAGGCCGCTCGCGCCGAGACCGACCGGCCCTCGTTCATCCGGCTGCGCACGATCATCGGCTGGCCGGCGCCGCACAAGCAGAACACCGGCAAGATCCACGGCTCGGCGCTGGGCGCGGACGAGGTGGCCGCCACCAAGCGGGTGCTCGGCATGGACCCGGAGCAGTCCTTCGCGGTCCCCGCCGACGTGCTGGCCCACGCGCGCGCGGTGGTCGAGCGCGGCCGCTCCGCGCACGCCGCCTGGGAGAAGGGCTACCTGGAGTGGCGCGACGCCCACCCCGAGCGGGCCGCCCTCTTCGACCGCCTGGCCACCCGCACCCTGCCCGACGGCTGGACGGCCGCGCTGCCCAGCTTCGAGATCGGCTCCTCCGTCTCCACCCGCAAGGCCTCCGGCGAGGTGCTGTCCGCGCTCGGCCCGGTCCTGCCCGAGCTGTGGGGCGGCTCCGCCGACCTGGCCGAGTCCAACAACACGACCATGAAGGGCCAGCCGTCCTTCATCCCCGAGGAGTTCCAGACCAAGGAGTTCCCCGGCAACCCGTACGGGCGGACGCTGCACTTCGGCATCCGTGAGCACGGCATGGGCGCCATCCTCAACGGCATCGCCCTGCACGGCGGCACCCGGCCGTACGGTGGCACGTTCCTGGTGTTCAGCGACTACATGCGCCCGGCCGTCCGGCTGGCCGCGCTGATGAAGCTGCCGGTCACCTACGTGTGGACGCACGACTCCATCGGCCTGGGCGAGGACGGCCCGACCCACCAGCCGGTCGAGCACCTGTGGGCGCTGCGCGCCATCCCCGGCCTGGACGTGGTCCGCCCGGCCGACGCCAACGAGACCGCCGCCGCCTGGCACGTCGTGCTGGAGCACACCGACCGCCCGGCCGCGCTGGCGCTCACCCGGCAGAACCTGCCCGTGTTCGCGGGCACCGGCGACGCCGCCAAGGTGGCCAAGGGCGGCTACATCCTCGAAGAGGCCTCCAACGGCCAGCCCGAGGTGCTCCTGATCGCCACCGGCAGCGAGGTCGAGATCGCCGTCGAGGCCCGCGGGCTGCTGGAGGCGGAGGGCGTCCCCACCCGGGTGGTGTCGATGCCGTGCGTGGAGTGGTTCCACGCCCAGGACGCCGCCTACCGGATGACCGTGCTGCCCCCCTCGGTGCCGGCCCGCGTGGCCGTGGAGGCGGGCATCGCCCTGGGCTGGCGGGAGTTCGTGGGAGACCATGGGAACGTGGTCAGCCTTGAGCACTTCGGCGCGTCCGCGCCGTACCGGACTCTGTACGAGCAGTTCGGCCTCACCGCCGAGCGAGTGGTGGCCGCGGCCAAGGGCAGCATCGCGAAGCTGGGCGGCGACCCCGGCGAGACGACGGGAAACTAGACATGACTGAGATTCTGAACAAGCTCACCGGCTTCGGGGTGTCGATCTGGCTCGACGACATCAGCCGGGACCGGCTCAAGAGCGGCAACCTGGCCGCCCTGATCCGCGACAAGCGGGTCACCGGCGTCACCTCCAACCCGACCATCTTCGCGGCCGCCCTCAGCAAGGGCGAGGCGTACCAGACGCAGCTGCACGACCTGGCCGTGCGCGAGACCTCGGTGGACGAGGCCGTGCGGGCGCTCACCACGTTCGACATCCGGTGGGCGGCCGACGTGCTGCGGCCGGTGTACGACGCGACCGGCGGCGTGGACGGACGGGTCTCCATCGAGGTGGACCCCCGGCTGGCCAGGAACACCGAGGCGACCATCGCCGAAGCGCGGGCGCTGTGGTGGCTGGTGGACCGGCCCAACCTGTTCATCAAGATCCCGGCGACCGTGGAGGGCCTGCCCGCGATCACCGCGGCCATCGCCGAGGGCATCAGCGTCAACGTGACGCTGATCTTCTCGCTGGAGCGCTACCGCGCGGTCATGGACGCCTGGCTGACCGGCCTGGAGCAGGCGCAGGCCAAGGGCATCCCGCTGGCCGGCATCGAGTCGGTGGCCTCGTTCTTCGTGAGCCGGGTGGACACCGAGGCGGACGCCCGGCTGGACAAGATCGGCACGCCGGAGGCGCTGGAGCTGAAGGGCAAGGCCGCGGTGGCCAACGCCCGCCTGGCGTACGCGGCGTTCGAAGAGGTCGTGAACACGCCGCGGTGGCAGGCCCTGCGCGCCGCCGGGGCGCGCCCGCAGCGTCCGCTGTGGGCCTCCACCGGCACCAAGAACCCGGACTACCCGGACACGCTGTACGTGGACGAGCTGGTCACCGCCGGGACCGTGAACACCATGCCGGAGAAGACGATGAACGCCGTCGCCGACCACGGCAAGATCTCCGGCGACACCATCCGCCCCTTCTACGAGCAGGCCTGGAACACCATGGCCGCGCTCAAGGAGGCCGGCATCGACTACGACGACGTCGTACGGGTGCTGGAGGAGGAGGGTGTCGACAAGTTCGCCGCGTCCTGGCAGGAGCTCATCGACACCGTCCAGGCGGAACTGGGGAAGGCCTGACATGGGCGTCGAGGTGTACCTGGGCGACGCGGCCGGGGCCGCGGACGCCGTACGCGGGGAGCTGGCCGGGGCGGGGGTGCCGCGGGCGCTCGCCGAAGGGGACCCCACGCTGTGGGGGCCGGAGGCGCAGCCCGAGGCCGAGATCCGGCTCGGCTGGCTGAACCTGGCGCGGACCAGCAGGGAGCTGCTGCCGGAGATCGCCAAGCTGGTGGAGCGGGTCCGGGCCGAAGGGCTCGACCACGTGGTGCTGGCCGGCATGGGCGGCTCCTCGCTCGCGCCCGAGGTGATCTGCGCCACCGAGGACGTGCCGCTGACCGTGCTGGACACCACCGACCCCGGGCAGGTGCGGCGGGCGCTCGGCGACCGGCTGGACCGCACGATCGTGGTCGTCTCCAGCAAGAGCGGCGGCACGGTGGAGACCGACAGCCACCGGCGCATCTACGAGCAGGCGTTCCGGGACGCCGGGATCGACCCGGCCGACCGGATCGTGGTCGTCACCGACCCGGGCTCGCCGCTGGAGAAGTCGGCCGGCGAGGCCGGCTACCAGGTGTTCCTGGCCGACCCGAACGTCGGCGGGCGCTACAGCGCGCTGAGCGCGTTCGGCCTGGTGCCGAGCGCGGTGGCGGGCGCGGACGTGGCCCGGCTGCTCGACGACGCGGCGGCCGTGCAGCCGCTGCTGGCGCGGGACGAGGGCAACCCCGGCCTGGACCTGGGCGCCCTGCTCGGCGCGATGGCGCTGGCCGGGAAGGACAAGCTGATCCTGCGCGACAGCCTGTCCGACATCAACGGCCTGCCCGACTGGATCGAGCAGCTGATCGCCGAGTCCACCGGCAAGTCCGGCAAGGGCATCCTGCCGGTGGTCGGCGCCGAGTCGGCCGAGGGGCCCGACCAGTACACGGTCAACATCGGCGCCGAGGGCGACGTCCGGGTCGAGGGCCCGCTCGGCGCCCAGTTCCTGGTCTGGGAGTACGCGACGGCCATCGCCGGCCGGGTGCTCGGCATCGACCCGTTCAACCAGCCGAACGTGGCCGAGTCCAAGGAGAACACCGGCAAGATCCTGGAATCCGCTCCGGAGATCGGCGCGCCGCTGCTGGTGGACGGCCCGGTCGAGGTGTACGGCGAGCTGCCCGGCCACCCCAAGAACCTGGCCGACGTGCTCACCGCCCTGCTCCACGCGATCCCGGAGCGGGGGTACCTGGCGATCATGGCGTACCTGGACCGGGAGGCGGCCTACGACGCAGCGCCGCTCGGCACCGCCGACTTCGAGCAGACCGCCGAGGCCTGGGCCGCCGCCGACGTGGCCACCCTGCGGGCGCTGCTGGACTACCGGACCGGGCACGCGGTGACCTTCGGCTGGGGCCCCCGGTTCCTGCACTCGACCGGGCAGTTCCACAAGGGCGGCCCGCAGTCCGGGGTGTTCCTGCAGATCACCGGCGCGGTCTCGGACGACGTGCCGGTGCCGGGCCGGCCGTACACGCTGGGGCGATTGCAGCTGGCGCAGGCCCTGGGGGACATCGGAGCGCTACGGTCCCGTAACCGGCCCACCGTACGGTTGCATCTGACCGATCGGGTGGCCGGGGTCGCCCATCTGCTCGCCGTAGCGGAGGAGCTCTGAGCAATGGCACGGAACAACGCGGGCAAGCAGCCCGCGATCTCGGAAGAGGCGCACGTGGCCGCCGCGGCGGTGGCGGCCACGGCCACCACCGCTGAGGCGTACGACCAGAACCCGCTGCGCGATCCCCGGGACAAGCGGCTGCCGCGGGTGGCCGGGCCGTGCGTGCTGGTGCTGTTCGGCGTCACCGGCGACCTGGCCAAGCGCAAACTGCTCCCGGCGATCTACGACCTGGGCAACCGGGGGCTGCTGCCGCCCGGCTTCTCCCTGGTCGGGTTCGCCCGCCGGGACTGGGCGCACGAGGACTTCGCGCAGGTCACGTACGAGGCGGTGAAGGAGCACGCGCGCACGCCGTTCCGGGAGGAGGTCTGGAAGCAGATCTGCGAGGGCATCCACTTCTGCCCGGGCGAGTTCCACGACGACGGCGCGTTCGACGTGCTCGCGATGATGCTGAAGGAGATCGACGAGACCCGGGGCACGGGCGGCAACTACGCCTTCTACCTGTCGGTCCCGCCGAAGTTCTTCCCGACGGTGATCGAGCAGCTCAAGCGCACCAACCTGGCGAAGGCCCCGGAGGGGGCCTGGCGCCGGGTGGTGATCGAGAAGCCGTTCGGGCACGACCTGAAGAGCGCCCAGGAGCTCAACGCCATCACCAGCGCGGTCTTCCCGGAGAGCTCGGTCTTCCGGATCGACCACTACCTGGGCAAGGAGACCGTCCAGAACATCCTGGCGCTCCGCTTCGCCAACACCCTGTACGAGCCGATCTGGAACCGCGGCTACGTCGACCACGTGCAGATCACGATGGCCGAGGACATCGGGATCGGCAGCCGGGCCGGCTACTACGACGGCATCGGCGCGGCCAGGGACGTCATCCAGAACCACCTGCTGCAGCTGCTGGCGCTGGTCGCGATGGAGGACCCGACCTCCTTCGACGCCGACTCGCTGCGCCGGGAGAAGGAGAAGGTGCTCAAGGCGGTGCGGCTCCCCGAGGACCTCGGGACGGGCACCGCCCGGGGCCAGTACACGGGCGGCTGGCAGGGCGGCGAACGGGTGATCGGATACCTGGAGGAGGACGGCATCCCGCCCGAGTCCAAGACCGACACCTACGCGGCGATCAAGCTGGAGGTGGCCAACCGGCGCTGGGCGGGCGTGCCGTTCTACCTGCGCGCGGGCAAACGGCTGAGCCGCCGGGTGACCGAGGTGGCCGTGGTGTTCGAGCGGGCCCCGCACCTGCCGTTCAGCAAGGACGACACCGAGATCCTGGGGCAGAACGCGCTGGTCATCCGGGTGCAGCCGGACGAGGGCATCACCGTCAGGTTCGGCTCCAAGGTGCCGGGCACGGCGATGGAGGTCCGGGACGTCTCGATGGACTTCGCGTACGGCGAGTCGTTCATGGAGAGCTCGCCGGAGGCGTACGAGCGGCTGCTGCTGGACGTGTTGATAGGAGATCCGCCGCTGTTCCCGCACCAGCGGGAGGTGGAGCTGTCCTGGCAGATCCTCGACCCGATCGAGGAGTACTGGGCCAAGCACGGGCGTCCGGACGGGTACCCGGCCGGCAGCTGGGGGCCGTCCTCGGCCGACGCCATGCTGGCCCGCGACGGACGCGTCTGGAGGCGGCTGTGACCAGCTTCAACCTGACCGGAACGAAGGCGTCGGACATCTCGGCGACGCTGACCAAGCTGCGCCACCAGATGGGCGCGCCGGCCGTGGGCATGGTGCTCACGCTGGTCGTGGTCTGCGACGAGGCCGGGCAGTACGACTCGGTCCGCGCCGCCACCGAGGCCGCCCGCGAGCACCCGTCCAGGATCCTGGTGGTGATCGCGCGCGACCCGGCCGAGCCCAACCGGCTCGACGCGGAACTGCGGGTCGGCGAGTCCTCCCCCGGCGAGGTGGTGCTGCTCCGCCTCTACGGCGAGCTGACCCAGCACGCCGAGTCGGTGATCAGCCCGCTGCTGCTGACCGACACGCCGGTGGTGGTCTGGTGGCCGGGCGCGAGCCCGCGCGTGCCGGCCGACGACAAGGTCGGCAAGCTGGCCAGCCGCCGGATCACCGACGCGCTCGCCTCGCGGGACTCGGTGAAGTCGATCGCCGGCCGCTGCGACGGGTACGTGCCGGGCGACACCGACCTGTCCTGGACCAGGCTGACGACCTGGCGTTCGCTGCTGGCCGCGGCGTTCGACCAGCGGATCGGCAAGGTCAGGCGGGGCATCGTGGAGGCGATCCCCGGGCACGCCAGCGCGGTCCTGCTGGCGGCGTGGCTGTCGGACCGGCTCGGCGCGCCCATCGAGGTGGGCGAATCGGCGGGTCCGGGGCTGACGACGGTGCGGCTGAACCTGGCGGACGGCGGCGACCTGACCATCACCCGGTCGGACGCCCGCCTGGCCACGCTGTCGCGGCCCGGTCAGCCGGACCGGCGGGTGGCGCTGGCCCGGCGGCCGACCTCGGAGCTGATCGCCGAGGAGCTGCGCCGGCTGGACCCGGACGAGATCTACGCGTCGGCGCTGAAGCACCTGGCCACCAGCGCGAAGTGACTCCATGGGGGCCGGATCCGCGATGGGTCCGGCCCCTTTTCCTGTACCACCGGAGGAAGTTCCCTTGAGTGTTCCCAGCGTCCTCGTGCACAACAACGCGGCCGTGCTGGCCGAGGCGGTCGCGGCGCGGCTGATCACGCGGCTGGTGGACGTGCAGGCCGCGCGGGGGTCGGCGCACGTCGTCCTGACGGGCGGCACGGTCGGCATCGCCACGCTGGCCGCCGTGGCGGCGACCCCGGCCAGGGACGCGATCGACTGGCGCGCGCTGGACCTGTGGTGGGGGGACGAGCGGTTCCTGCCCGCCGGGGATCCGGAGCGGAACGAGACGCAGGCCAGGGAGGCGCTGCTGGACCGGGTCGAGCTGACGCCGTCCCGGGTGCACGCGATGGCGCCCGCCGGCGCGGGGCTGACCGCCGAGGAGGCGGCCGAGGCATACGCGGCGGAGCTGGCCAAGGCGGCCAATCCGGAGGATCACGGGCCGGTGCCCTCCTTCGACGTGCTCATGCTCGGCATGGGCCCGGACTCGCACGTCGCGTCCCTGTTCCCCGGGCATCCGGCGCTGTACGAGGAGGAGCGGTCGGTGGTGGCGGTGCACAACTCCCCCAAGCCGCCGCCCACCCGGGTGTCGCTCACCTTTCCGGCGATCCAGGCCGCGCGTGAGGTGTGGGTCGTGGCGGCTGGGGCGGAGAAGGCGCAGGCGGTGCATCTGGCGCTGACGGCGGGGCGGCTGCAGGCGCCGGCCGCGGGGGCGCGCGGGCGGCAGCGCACGCTGTTCCTGCTCGACCGCGCGGCGGCGGCGCAGATCCCGCCCGGTCTGGGACGCATCGCGTCCCCTTGACGAGCGCCGTGCACAACACTCCCTGGCTTGACGGCCGCCAACCCTGGCATAGGTGTTGAGGTCCCTGGGTAAACCCTTCGAACTCATCCCGCAAAAGCCGGATTTTCCGTGACTTCTGGTGCGTCAGACGTATAAGGCGTGCGATAAGGAGGGGCGGGCATGGCGGTAATCACGAAATATCGGGCGGGCATGCCGTGCTGGGTTGACCTGTCGACCGCGAACGTGGACGAGTCCGTCGGTTTCTATGGGCAGATCTTCGGCTGGACGATCGAGTTCGACGAGGTCGGCGGGTACGGGCAGTTCTACCGCAGGGACAAGTCCGTGGCCGGGCTCGGCTCGACCATGGGCGACGGCACGCCCACCGTGTGGAACATCTACATCGCCACCGACGACGCCGCCAAGAGCGTCGAGCTGGCCAGGGAGGCGGGGGCCGAGGTCATCGCCGAACCCATGGAGATCACGGGCGAGGGCACGGTGGCGGTGTTCCGGGACCCCACCGGCGCGTACGCGGGAGTCTGGCAGGCTGATCTGCACGCCGGTGCCGAACTGATCAACGAGCCGGGCGCGGTGAGCCTGCTCGAACTCGTGACCGACGACGTGGAGACCGCGAAGGACTTCTACGAGCAGGTCTTCGGCTGGATGGCGGCGGCCCCGGCGGACCGCTACACGCCCATGCTCTGCGACGGCAGCCCCGTCGCCGGCATCCTCCGGCCCGACGACCAGTTCCCGGCCGAGATCCCGCCCCGCTGGCTGGTCTACTTCGGCACCGCCAGCCTCGACGCCACCATCGCCCAGGCGCGCGGCCTCGGCGGGCGGGTCCTGCTCGGCCCGATCGACATGCCCGGCAGCGGCCGTTTCGCCGTCCTCGGCGATCCGATGGGCGCCCCCTTCGCCGCCTGGCAGCCCGTTCACGGGTAGGGGTGATCCCTGTGCTGGTGGGAACGTCCGGCTGGCAGTACGCCGACTGGCGCGGCGTCCTCTATCCGCCCGGCCTCGCCCAGAAGCGCTGGCTGGAGCGGTACGGCGACTGCTTCCAGACCGTCGAGAACAACGGCACCTTCTACCGCCTGCCCGCCCGGGAGACCTTCGAGGACTGGCGCGCCCGCACCCCCGACGACTTCGTCATGACGATCAAGGCCAGCCGCTACCTCACCCACGTCAGACGCCTCGCCGACCCGAAGGATCCGGTCCACCGCCTCCTCGACGCGGCCTCCGGCCTGGGCGACAAGCTCGGCCCCGTCCTGCTCCAGCTCCCCCCGACCCTGGAGGCCCGGCCGGACGCCCTGGCGGCCTGCCTGAGCTGCTTCCCCTCCGGCGTACGGGTGGCCGTCGAGCCCCGCCACGCCTCGTGGTGGACCCCCGAGATCAAGGACATCCTCCGCTCCCACGCCGCCGCCCTCTGCTGGAGCGACCGCTTCGGCCGTCCCCAGACGCCCCTGTGGCGTACCACCGAGTGGGCCTACCTCCGCTTCCACCAGGGCGCCTCCGCCCGGCCCCCCTCGTACGGCGACGCCGCCTTCCGCTCCTGGCTCCGCCGCCTCGACCACCTCGACGACGCCTACGTCTACTTCAACAACGACGCCACCGGCGCCGCCGTCCGGGACGCCACCCGCTTCGCCCGCCTCGCCACCCGCGCCGGCCACACGGTGAGCCGCGCCACCGGAGGTTGCTGAGCGGCGGCTTGGGGCGCGCCGGCCGGGGGTGGTGAGCTGGGCGGCGCTGTCGGCCAGGCCGTGTGCTCCGGGCTCGCGCCGCGGATTCACGTGGCGAGGACCGCCTCCACCCTGGCGGGCACGTGTTTGTGCCACGGCGTCCCCGCGTACGGGTCGCGGTCGGAGGCGGTGGTGAGGTCGTTGGGCGACACACCGGTGGGGGTGAGGGCGCCGTCCGCGTCCGGGTAGGTGAGGCCCAGGCCGTTGGGAAGGGAGATGTGGCCGGGCAGGAGCGTGTCGGTGATCTCCACCGGGGCTTCCACCGTGCCCTGGCGGGTCGTGACACGGGCGGGGGAACCTTCGGCGAGGCCCAGGGCGGCCGCGTCGGCGGGACAGATGCGCAGGCTGCCCGCCGGGTCGCGCCGCCGCCAGGCCGGGTCGCGGAAAATCGTGTTGGCGGTGAAGGCGCGGCGTTCCCCGGCCGAGAGCACGAACGGGTAGTCGGGGTCGGCGGGCGGCCCGTCGCCGAGCGCGGCCACCTCCGCGAGCAGGTCGGGCAGCGCGAGGTGGATCCTGCCGTCGGGCGTGCCCACCCTGGTCAGGCCGTCCTCGGGCTCGTCCATGGTGAACACGAGCCCGGACGGGCTGGCGAGCACGGCGTCGAACAGGTTGTCCCCCAGCTCCAGCCCCTCCCCCTCGATCCCGGCCCGGCGTACGGCGGCGGGCTGTGCCAGCGCGACCTTGTGGGCCAGCGCCCAGAGCCCGGCCGCCGCGGCGGCCCCTCCCGGGAGCGTGGGCCCGAGCGTGCGGTACAGGGCGACCGGGGCGACCTTGGCCAGCGCGGGATCGGCCAGCGCGGCCAGGAAAGCCGACGCGAACGCGGGCCGCCCCTCCGCCAGAGCCTTCCGCAGCGGCGTCAGGTCGGGGACGGCGCCGACGGCCTCGCAGAGGCGCGCGTGGATCTCCGGTTCGGGCAGCAGGTCGCTGCCGGGCGGCGGATCGAGGACCGGGCGGCGCAGATGGAAGTAGTTGGCCGGCGTCTCCACGTTGAAGAACGTGGCCTCCCATTTCTCGAACTGGGAGGGCGCCGGGAGGATGTAGTCGGCCAGGCGGGCGGTCTCGGTCATGGCGACATCGACGACGACCAGCAGGTCCAGAGCCTCCAGAGCCTCCCGCATCCGCCCGGATCCGGCCAGCGAGTGCGCCGGGTTGGCGGTCTCGACCAGCATGGCCCGGTAACGCCGCGGATGATCGGTGAGGATCTCGTCCGCGATGACGTTGCACGGCACCAGGCCGGAGATGATCCGCGCCCCCGCCACCGGGCTGAACCGCTCGGCGCGCGGCCCCCAGTGCGAGAACGTGACCAGCGGCGCGAACAGGATCGGCGGGTTGTTGGTGCCCGGCCGCCCGAAGTTGCCGGTCAGCGCCCAGAGCAGCGTGTCCAGGTAGCTGTTGACCGTGGAGTGCAGCGTCATCTGCACGCCCAGGTCCTCGTGCACGGCCACCGAATCCGCGGCGGCGATGCGGCGGGCGGTCCGCCGGACGAGGTCCTCGTCCACACCGGCGATCTCCGCGTACCGGGCGACCGGGACGGCGGCCAGCACGTCGCGGACCTCGTCCAGACCGGTCGTGTGGGCGGCCAGCCACTCGTGCGGCAGCAGGTCCTCCTGGACCAGGGTCGCGGTGAGCGCGGCCAGCAGCCACGCGTCGGCGCCGGGCTTGGGACGCAGGTGGATGTCGGCGAGTTCGGCCGTCTCGGTGCGGCGGGGGTCGATCACGATCAGGCAGCGGCCGGGGTCGCGGGCGATCTCCCGCAGGGTCGGGCGGGCGCGCGGGATGCCGTGCGACTGCCAGGGGTTCTTGCCGACGAAGAGCGCGACCTCGCAGTGCTCGAAGTCGCCGGTGGCGACGTTGCCGAGCATGCGGTCGCCGACCCAGAACTGCCCGGTCTTCTCCTGGGCCAGCGCGTTGGAGCGGTAGCGGGCGCCCAGGGCGCGCATGAACGATCCGGCGTAGGAGCCGCCGAGATGGTTGCCCTGGCCTCCGCCGCCGTAGTAGAAGATCGTCTCGCCGCCGTGGGCGTCGCGGGTCCCGGCGAAGGCGGCGGCCACCTCACGGATGGCGGTGTCCCAGTCGACGCGCTCGAAGGTGCCGTCCGCGCGGCGGCGGAGCGGATGCGTCAGCCGGTCCGCGCCGTTCTGGTAGTGGTCCAGGCGGAGGGCCTTCTCGCAGGTGTAGCCCTGCGAGGAGGGATGCGCTTTGTCGCCGCGTACGCGCTCGAACCGGCGGCCGTCGAGTTTGACCTCGATGCCGCAGTTGCAGGCGCACAGCACACAGGCAGTCGGCTGCCACTCCATACCCGCCTCCTGAGTCCAGACAATGAACTCAGGCTACCGAACAAACCTCTGTCTGTCGCCGGGCGATTTCACCGATCGGCGAGCCGGTCCCTGGCGGCGTCCGCGCGGGCACGGGCGGACGCCGCGCCGCGGCGGGCGCGGGCCTCGTCGCGCTGGGCCGCGTCCGCGCGTTTGACGGCACGCGCGTGCTTCTCCCTGGCGGCGGCCAGCCTGCTCTCGATCTCGGCCAGCTTGGTCTCCAGCCCGGCCAGCTTCTCCGCCCGCCGATCCCTTTCCCGTACGGCTTCCGCCAGCTCGCGCGCCCACTCCGCGTGCGCCGCCTCCGACTCGGCGGCCTCCCGCTCGGCCGCCTCCGCCAGCTCCTGCGCCCTGCGTTTGGCCGCCGCCTCCCGCTCGGCGGCGGGCTGCCGCGGGGCTTTGGGGGCGGCGGTGCGCGTCGCGGTGCGGCTGACGGGGGCGGGCGCGAAGCCGCTGTAGGCGAGGGCGGCGGTGAGGCGCGCCTGCCGTACCCGGGTGGCGGCCTCGGCGTCGACGACGGCGGCGTCGAGGGTCTGCTCGACCTCGGTGAGCGCGGCGAGACGCTGGCCGGATTCGGCGGCCAGGTCGGCGACGAGGCGGGCGACGCGGGCGGTGAGGGCGGTCCTGCGGGCGGACAGCGCGGCCAGGGCGGCCGCGTCCTGCTCCTGCCAGGCCCGCCGGAGGTCCTCGCCGAGGGTGAGCAGTTCGGCGAGCTCGGGCGGATTCCGGCGGGCGAGCTGGTTCACCGCCCACGCGACGACGGTGGGACGGCGGAGTTTCGCCACCTCGCGGGCGAGGGCGGC
>NZ_BOOA01000020.1 GCF_016862995.1 Acrocarpospora phusangensis | reverse complement strand
GTGCTGGACCGGGCCGGCAAGGCGCTGGCCGACGAGCGGGAGCTGTCGGACCGGCTGGCCGCGCTGGTGCACCTCGGCAGCCGGGCCCGGGTCGGCCTGGCCGAGTCCCAGCTGCTCGCCGACGCCCTCGACCGGGTACGGCACGCCTACGGCGACGTACGGCTCAGCCTGATGCAGGACGGCGCGCTGGCGCCGTACCCCGAAGGAAGCGCGGGGCACGGCGCGGTGCCGGCGACGGCGCTCGCGAACGGCGGCGCGGTCCAGGTGGACGGCGCGGTGGTGCACGCGCTGACGGTGAAGGGGCGGCTGGCGGGGGCGCTGACGGTGCCGATCGGGACGACGTCGCAGGACGAGGCGCTGGCGGCGACGCTGGCCAGCCAGTTGTCGATCGCGCTGGAGAACGCACGGCTGTACGCGGAGCTGGACACGCTGTTCCGGGCGTACATGTCGCCGGACGTGGCGCAGAGCCTGCTCGCGGATCCGAACCGGGCGGCGCTCGGCGGCTCGCTGGTGGAGGTGACCGCGCTCTTCGCGGACCTGCGCGGCTTCACCACGTTCTCGGAGCGGGTCTCGCCCGGCGAGATCGTGGAGATGCTCAACCGTTTCCACACGGCCGCGGTGCCGTGCATCCTCGGCAACGGCGGCACGATCGTGCAGTTCGTCGGCGACGCCCTGCTGGCCCTGTTCAACGCGCCCGCCGCCCAGCCGGACCACGCGGAACGGGCGGCGCACGCGGCGCTCGACATGCAGCGGGCGGCGGCCAGGGTCAACGCCGAGGTGCTGCGCGAGCAGCACGCCGGGCTGGTCTCCGCCGTGGAGTGGCCGCAGTTCCGGGTGGGGGTGAACACCGGTCCGGCGCTGGTGGGTAACATCGGCAGCCCGGAGTTCCGCGGCTTCAACGCGATGGGCGACGCGGTCAACGTGGCCGCCCGCCTGCAGTCCCTGGCCGAACCCGGGACGGTCGTGATCGGCCAGTCCACCCGCGACCAGCTGACCTCGCCCGCGGACGTGCGTTCGCTGGGCGACCTGAGCCTGAAAGGCAAGGACCAGACGGTGCACGCGTACGTGCTGAGTTCCCTTGGATAGTCCCTTTACGGGCCCCCCTCGACGGCCCAAGACTGACCACATGAACACTCCGGAACCGGGCGAGTTCCTCGCCCTGCTCACCGCGGAGGAGATCGCGGACCTCCGTACGGCCGGCCGGCCGCGGCGGTGGGACCGCGGCACGACCGTGATGAGCGAGGGCGACACGTCCGACTGGGTGCTGGTGCTGACCTCGGGGCGGGTGAAGGTGTCCTCGCACACGGCGGTGGGCACCGAGGTGGTGCTGGCGGTGCGCGGGCCCGGCGCGCTGCTGGGCGACATGTCGGCGGTGGACGGCGGCCCGAGGTCGGGCACGGTGACCGCGCTGGAGCCGATCGAGGGCATCGTGGTCCGGGACTTCACCGGCTTCCTCCACGACCACGGCCGCATCGCGGTGCTCCTCCTCCAGCTGATCACCGGCCGGCTCCGCGACGCCGACCGCAAACGCATCGAGTACGGCGCGTTCGACACCACCGGCCGCGTCGCCACCCGCCTGGTCGAACTGGCCGAACGGTACGGCGAGCCCACCAACGAGGGCGTCCGCGTCATGCTCCCGCTATCCCAGGACGAGCTGGCCGGCTGGACGGGCGCCTCCCGCGAGGCGGTCAGCAAGGCCCTGCGCAGCCTGCGCGACCGGGGCCTGATCGAGACCGGCCGCCGCCGCGTGATCATCTACGACCTGGAAGGGCTGCGTAAGCGCGCACGGTGACCCGGTTGGTCCGGGTTCGGCACGGTGATTCAGAATGGTGTTCTGTGGTTGCCGTCCCCCTGGAACCGGGTTCCCCCGAGTACGCGAAAGCGCTCCGATACGCGTGGAAGGTGTGTTCGGTCACCAGCCTCGGGCTGGTGCTGATCGGGATCAGCGGGAGCACGCTCAACGTGGCGCTGCCCTCGGTGGTACGGCACTTCCAGGCGAGCCCGTTCGCGGCGAGCTGGATCCTGCTGGCGTTCCTGCTGGTGAACACGGCGACGCTGGTGCTGTTCGGCCGGGTGGCGGACCTGCTCGGCAGGCGCGAGGTCTACCTGGTGGGGTTCGCCCTGTTCACGGCGGCCTCGCTGCTGGCGGGGCTGGCGCCCGACGTGGGGGTGCTGGTCGCGCTGCGGGCGGTGCAGGGGCTGGGCGCGGCGATGATCCTGGCCAACGGGACCGTCATCATCGCGGACGCGTTTCCGGCGGATCGGCTCAGCCAGGGCATGGGCGTGTACATCGGGACGCTGTCGGTGGCCCAGCTGGTCGGCCCGACGCTGGGCGGGCTGATCGCGGACACGCTGGGCTGGCAGTGGATCTTCTGGATCAACGTGCCGGCCGGGCTGGTGGCGCTGATCTGGGGCATGCTGACGCTCAAGGGGACGACCCCCCGCGAACACAAGCCCGTAGACGTAACCGGAAATATCATTATTTTTGCGGCGTTATCGGCGGCGTTGGTGGCGCTCACGGAGGCCGGGTCGCGGGGGCTTTCGAGCCCGGTCGTGATCGTCGGTGGGGCGATCTTCCTGGTGCTGGTTCCCGTGCTCGTGCTGGTCGAGCGGCGGGCGCCCCATCCGGTCCTGGACGGCACGCTGTTCCGGGTCCGCATGCTCGCCCTGACCAACGTGGCCTCGTTCTGCAACGCGCTGGCCAGGTCGTCGCTGATCCTGCTGGCCGGGCTCTACTTCCAGGCCGCGCGGGGGGTGGACGCCCTGGCCGCCGGGGTCGCCCTGCTGCCGGTGCCCGTCGGGATGGCGCTGGCCTCGCCGATCGCGGGGGCGCTGGGGCGGCGGATCAGTCCGTACGCGATCGCCGTCGGGGGGTCGCTGTTCAGTGCCGGGGGGCTGGCGATTCTGGTGTTCAGCACGGCGGCGCCGTACTGGGTGATCGGGGTGGGGCTGTTCCTGGCGGGGTGCGGGAGCGGAACGTTCCTGACCGGGAACACCACGCAGGTGATGAGCGCGCTGCCGTCCGGCAGCCTGGGCGTGGTGAACGGCTTCCGGCTCATGATCATGAACTTCGGCATCGTGCTCAGCGTGGGCTCCACGCTCAGCCTGCTCACCGGCTCGGTCTCGCCGGAACTGCGGAGCCAGGTCTACCAGGGCACGCTGTCGCGGCTGTCGCCCGTCTCGGTGGAGCAGCTGATGGGCGGGTTCCGGCTGACCTACGCGGCGCTGCTCGGCGTGAGCCTGCTCGGGGCGATCTTCACGGTGCTGACCTACCCTCCGCGCGGCACGCGGCCAGCCCTTCCACCCCGCACATGAGCAGGTCGATCCCGAAGGCGTAGTACTGCTCCAGGTCCGGCGGCGTGTCGAAGGTCTTGGCGAACTCGACCATGCGCGGGAACCGGTCGGCGGGCAGCGCCTCCAGGTGCAGGCGTTTCTGCCGCCGCCATTCGATCTCCTGCTCCTCGGTGAGGCCGCGCGGGCAGCCGGGCTCCCCGTCCACCAGGGCGATCACGCCGTGCAGCAGGTGTGAGGAGATCAGGAAGCCCTCGTCGAGCGCGAACCCGGCCTGCGCCAGCAGGTCGAGCGCGGTGTCGGTGGCGATCCTGAAGCTCTCCACGTCGTGCTTCTGCATCGTCGGGAGCAGCCCGGTCATCGCCGGATGCCGCCGCATCACCCCCGTCAGCGCCTCCACCATCGCCCGCAGCCGGACATTCCACGCCGCGCCCGGCCGGAACTCGGGAGTGACGCCCCGGAGCAGGTGGTCGGCCACTCCCTCCAGCAGCTGCTCCTTGTTCTTGAAATGCCAGTACAGCGCCATCGGCGTGACGCCGAGCAGCTGGGCGAGCCGCCGGATGGTGACGGCCTCCAGGCCCTCGGAGTCGGCCAGCTTGATCGCCTGGTCGACGACTGTCTCACGGCTCAGTTTCTCTGCTGCCACTTGACAACTATACGACGTACACGTTCTCCTATCCACTGTACATGTACGCCGTATATGTACGTCGTATAAGGAGACGTGGATGAACAGATGGCTGGCGCTCACCGCCGTGGCGCTTGCGACCTTCATGACCTATTTGGATAACAATGTGGTCAATGTCGCACTCCCTACTATCCAACGGGAGCTCGGGCTGACCATCTCCGGACTGGAGTGGATCGTCAGCGCGTACATCCTGGTGTTCGCGGGTCTGCTGCTGGTCGGCGGCCGGCTGGCGGACGTGTTCGGCCTGCGCACGGTCTTCTTCGCCGGGCTCGCGGTCTTCAGCGTGGCCTCCGCGGCGGCCGGGCTCGCGAACGGCCAGGAGATCCTCATCGCCGCCCGCGCGCTGCAGGGCGTCGGCGCGGCCCTGCTCACCCCGGCCTCGCTCGCGCTGCTGCCCCGGCTCTTCCCCGACCCGCGCGAGCGCGCCACCGCCGTCGGCATCTGGAGCGCCGTCGGCGCCCTCGCCCTGGCCATCGGCCCGCTCACCGGCGGCCTGCTCAGCGAGAACGTGGACTGGGGCTGGATCTTCCTGATCAACCTCCCGATCGGGCTGATCACCGCCGTGCTCGCCGCCACCAACATCCGCCTCCCGCGCACGCCGCGGGCCACCTCGACCCGGCTCGACCTGCCCGGCCTGGCCGCCTCCACGCTGGCCCTGTTCGCGCTGACCTTCGGCCTCATCGAGGGCGAGTCCGAGGGCTGGTCCTCGGCCCCGATCCTGGGCGCGTTCGCCGTGGCGCTGATCGCCTTCATCGGCTTCCTGGTGATCGAGTCACGCTCCCGCCAGCCGATGATCGACCTGTCCCTGTTCCGGGAGCGCGTCTTCAGCGGCGGCCTGCTCGCGATGGGCCTGTGGGCGTTCGGCGTCTTCGGGATCTACTTCTTCACCGCGATCTACCTGCAGAGCGCGCTCGGCTTCACCCCCACCCAGGCCGGCGCCGGATTCGTCCCGATGGCCCTGCTGATGGCCGCGCTGGCGACCGTGTCGCCCCGCATCGCCGAACGGTTCGGCACGGCCCGCGTGGTCGCCCTCGGCCTGGCCCTGATGGCCGTGGCGATCGGCGCCATCTCCAACGTCGGCGCCGGCTCCGACTACCTCGACCTGCTCCCCTGGTTCCTCCTGTACGGCGCGGGCGCCGGCCTCCTCGTCCCCCTCACCAACGTGATCCTGGGCACCATGCCGACCGGCCGGGCGGGCGTGGCCTCGGGCGTGCTGAACGTCTCCCGCGAGGTCTTCGGCCTGCTCGGCATCACCATCCTGGGCGCCATCCTGAACGCCCGCCAGACCGCCCCCACCATGGCGGCCTTCCTGGACGCCTACCAGTTCACCCTGCTCATCGCCGCGGCCATCGTCCTGATCGGCGTCCCCGTCAGCCTGTACGCCCTGCGCCGCACCCCCACGCAGACCACCGAGGAACGCGTCCTCGAACCGGTCGGCTGACAGCACGACGCCCCCGGGGGTTCTCCCCGGGGGCGTCGTGTTTCTCCGGTGGTTCAGGAACCGATCTTCTTGCCCTGCTTGTGCCAGGCCACCGCGACGGCGGGCCGCGGCTGGTCCCCGTCGGGCCAGGTGCTGGACGGGTTGTCGGGAGTGGCCCCGGTGATCTCACCCGGGTGCTGGACGGCCACGAAGACGCTGCGCTGGTCCTCGGTGACCATCGGGCCGCAGGTCTCCGCGCCGAACGGCACGGTCAGGAACTGGCGGACGAACCCGCGCTCCCGGCCGGCCAGCGGCATCACGAACAGGCCGTCGTTGGTGCCCAGCGCGTTGCCGTCGGTGGAGATCCACAGGTTGCCGTCGGCGTCGAAGGCCAGGTTGTCGGGGCAGGAGATCGGCGAGACCTTGGTCTTGTCGAAGCCCGCGAAGTAGGTGCTCGGGTCGGCCGGGTCACCGGCGACCAGCGGCAGCGACCAGGCGAACTTGGTGGCGCCCGCGTCGTTGCGCGACTCCAGGATCTCCAGGATGTGCCCGTGCCGGTTGGACGGCCGGGGGTTGGCCTCGTCCAGCTGGGCGGCGGTGCGGTTGGTGTTGTTGGTCAGGGCCAGGTAGACGGCGCCGTTGACCGGGTTGCGCTCCATGTCCTCGGGGCGGTCCATCTTGGTGGCGCCCACCTTGTCGGCGGCCACGCGGGTGAAGACCAGCACCTCCTCGGCGGTCATGCCGGGCACGTACGAGCGGGTGCCGCTGACCAGCGGGATCCACTCGCCGGAGCCGTCGAACGCGCCGTCGCTGGGCAGCTTGCCGGTGCCGTCGATCTCGGCGGCGGGGCTGTCGCCAGTCAGCTTGGCCACGTACAGCGTGCCCTCGTCGAGCAGGCCGCGGTTGTGGCGGTCGAAGCCGGGGACGTACCGGTCCTTGGAGACGAACTTGTAGATGTACTCGAAGCGCGAGTCGTCGCCCATGTACGCGACCAGGCGGCCGTCCTTGGCGATCGTGGTGGTGGCCGCCTCGTGGGCCATCCGGCCGAGGGCGGTCCGCTTGATCGGGACGGAGTCGGGGTCGAAGGGGTCGATCTCCACGATCCAGCCGAAGCGGTTGATCTCGTGGGGGTGCTTGGCCAGGTCGAAGCGCTCCTCGACCCGGTCGAAGCGGCGGCTGCCGCTGGGGATGGCGGCGGTGGTGCTCACGCCGTACCGGGCCAGATTGGCCTTCTGGTCCTCGGGGACGCCGTTGCCGCCGACGAAGTACTGGTTGAAGTTCTCCTCGGCGGTCAGCACCGTGCCCCAGGGGGTGGTGCCGCCGGCGCAGTTGTTGAGCATGCCCTTGACGTTGCGGCCGGTGGGGTCGCCGGCGGTCTTCAGCAGCGCGCTGCCGGCGGCCGGGCCGCTGAACCGCATGGGGGTCTGGGCGGTGATGCGGCGGTTGTACTTGCGGGAGCCGCGGGTGACCAGCGTCCACTTGCCGGTCTTGCCGGCCCGCTCGATCTCCACCACGGAGCCGCCGTGCGCGGCCAGGGCGATCCTGATCTGCTCCAGCGGGGCGGCGTTGCCGTCCACGTAGCCGCGGAACATCAGGACTTCGTCGGTGTACTCGTGGTTGACCCAGAGCAGCCCGCGGTCCTTGCCCATCGGGAACAGCGTGACGTAGTCGCAGTTGTAGCCGAACTGCTTGGCCTGCGCGGCGGCCGTCTGGTTGTCGAAGTCGAACGCGGGCGCGCCCGGCACGACCGGGTCTCCCCAGCGCACCACGACCGACTGGTCGTAGCCCGCCGGCACGGTGATGGCGTCAAGCTTGTTCGGCGCGACAGGGGTGAACTTCAGGCCGCTCGGGCCGTTGCCGTGGCCCGAGCCGCCGTGGCCGCCCAGGACGTGGTCCTTGGTGCCGCCGGGGTCGGCGGCGGCCGGCATCGCGGCGCCCACACCGACCACGCCGGTCGAGACCACCAGCGCGCCGAGCGCTCCGGCCCGGAGCGCGCCCCGGCGGGAGATCGCCTCGGTCACGATATCGCCGAAATAGGCGTTCTCACTGGGGTTGGAAACCTCGTGGGCACAGGCGTTGCCACAACGGAAGGCACAAGTGAGCGAGCTGCGGCCACCCGAGTGCGGGGCGGACAGCAGCGGCAGCGTTCTACGCGGTGACGGGTTCGCCACAGCTCCTCCAAAGGGGATTGCGCGGGACTGCGCGGGATGGAACACGCGCCCGTCGCGGCGAGTGCTCCCCGCCGGGACGGTACGGCCGCTAGCCGAACCACAGGTGAACATCGTTTACCCGAACAATGAACGCTGATCTCAGCCGCCTCATGAGCATCATCCGCACCAGGCGGCGTCCTGCGGGAGAATGTTCCGATGGCCGCCCGCAGACTCGACTCCGAGAGAATCCGTGCCGCGCTGGACGCCCAGCTGAGCGCGCTGGGCGAGCCGCCGTACCCGGGTCCGGCGGCCGGGGCCGGGCGGGCGTGCGTGGCGGCGGTGCTGCGGGTGTACGACGCGGGCGGGCAGCCGCTGCGGGAGGCTGCCAGGGCGGCGGTCCGGTACCTGCTGGACGAGCTGGTGGCCGTGGCTCCGGGGCGTACGGTCGAGGTCAGGGTGCCGCCGTACGCGGCGGTGCAGTGTGTGGAGGGGCCCCGGCACACTCGTGGGACCCCGCCCAATGTGGTGCAGATCGATCCGCGTACCTGGCTGGAGCTGGCCACCGGCAGGACCGCGTGGGGGGACGCGGTCGCGGACGGCCGGGCCACCGCCAGCGGCTCCCGCGCGGATCTGTCGGGTTTCCTGCCGCTGGCGTGAGGTCAGTTTTCCAGGGTGCCGGTGTTCAGCTTGCGTTCCAGGCAGCGCTGGGCGGACTCCTGGGTCGGGTGCAGAGTCGTGTCGAAGCACTCGTCGATGCCCTTGCTCTGCACCCAGTTCCACAGGACGGCGGCCAGGATGGCGGCCAGCACGAGCGTGGCGATGCTGAGGACCAGGCCGACGATCGCGCGCGGCTTGTTGGAGCGCTTGGCGATGGCGACGATGCCGACGATGACGCCGGCGATCGCGGTGAGCGTGCCCAGGCCGCACAGGAACAGCAGCACGATGCTGACGATGCCGAGCACCAGCGCCGCCGTGCCCAGCCCGCCGCCGCGCTGCGGGGTGGCCGGGTACTGGCCGCCCCCCGGGCCGTACGGGCTGCCGCCGCCCGGAGGCGGGTAGCCGGGCAGGCCCTGGTAGCCGCCGGGCGGGCCGTAGGCCCCGGGCGCGCCGCCGTAAGGGCTTTCGGGCTGAGGCGGCTGACCGGGCACAGGCGGCTGACCGGGCGTCTCCCGGGGCTTGTCGGGGCCTCCCGGGGTTCCGGCCTCGTGTGCCATCCGGCCACCCCAGTGCTCCGGGTCGGTCCGATGATCCGGCGTAGCCGGGCTCGCGGGCGGCAGGCGATCATCCCGGCGCTCCGGCGTGGACGGGTTCTCGGGCGGCAGGCGATCACCCCAGCGCTCCGGCGCGGACTGGCCTTCCTGCCGCATTCGGTCACCCCAGCGCTCCGGCGCGGACTGACCGGAATTACCGGAGCCGTCGGCTGGCACCGGCGGGAACGGAGACCTGAGTTCGCCCGCCGCGAACGACTTGGTGTCCGGCTCCGCGTCGTGCGGCGCGAACGTCGGCTGCCTCGTCGGCGGGGACGGGAACCGGTGCGGCTCACTCGCCTGCGGGAAGGCCCACTCCTCCGGCCCCGGCCGGGACTGCTGGCCGCCCTGGCTCTCCTGAGGGTGCGGGTACGCCCAAGGGTGCAGGTCCCGGGACGCCCACGGGCGGTCGATGTCCGGTTCCTCCCAGGAATTGGGCGGCCTCTTGTCCGGATAGGCGTCGCGCGGGTCGGGCCACTCGCTGCGATTGCTGCGGTCCTCAGGTGTCGTCACGGTCTTCTCCCCCGGACTGAATTTGGGCATGCCGGAGATCCCAGGCTCTCTCCCCACGGGCCCCCCGAACCGGGCCGACACGGCAAAGTCCCGTCGATCCTTTGACTCGGAAATGCGTACCCGGCTTGGCCTCCGCGGAGATACATCCCTCCCCGGGGTTCGAGCAGGGGGTGGGCCGAAATAGACTCAAGCATGTGCTGAAGGGCGACGGCCATCTGAGCCATGACCTTGACCCGCTGGACCAGGGCCCGAAGGACGCGTGTGGCGTCTTCGGCGTCTGGGCGCCAGGGGAGGATGTCTCCAAACTCACCTACTACGGGTTGTACGCGTTGCAGCACCGCGGGCAGGAGTCCGCGGGCATCGCGGTAAGCGAGGGAACCCGGATCCTGGTCTACAAGGACATGGGTCTGGTCGCGCAGGTGTTCGACGAATCCGTGCTGGGCACCCTCCGGGGCCACCTGGCGATCGGGCACTGCCGCTACTCGACGACCGGTTCGAGCGTCTGGGAGAACGCGCAACCCACGCTGAACTCGACCGACGTCGGCGGGCTCGCGCTGGCCCACAACGGCAACCTGATCAACACCGGCGAACTGGCCGTCCGGCTCGCACCCGGCGCGACCCGGGCCACCACCGACACCGAGGTGCTGACCGCGCTGCTCGCGCAGGACGGCTCCCGGCCCATCGAGGACGCGGCGGCCGAGCTGCTGCCCCAGGTCAGGGGCGCGTACTCGCTGGTCTTCATGAACGAGACGACGCTGTTCGCGGCCAGGGACCCGCAGGGCGTGCGCCCGCTGGTGCTCGGGCGGCTGGAGCGCGGCTGGGTGGTCGCCTCCGAGACGGCCGCGCTGGACATCGTGGGCGCGGTCTTCACCCGGGAGATCGAGCCGGGTGAGCTCCTCACCATCGACGAGCGCGGCGTGCGCTCCCGCCGGTTCGCCCTCGCCGAACCCAAGGGCTGCCTGTTCGAGTACGTGTACCTCGCCCGCCCCGACACCTCGATCGCCGGGCGTGGCGTGCAGGCCACCCGCGTCGAGGTGGGCCGCCAGCTGGCCCGGGAGCACCCGGTCGACGCCGACCTGGTCATCCCGACCCCCGAGTCGGGCACGCCGGCCGCGATCGGATACGCCGAGCAGAGCGGCATTCCGTACGGGCAGGGGCTGGTCAAGAACTCCTACGTGGGGCGGACCTTCATCCAGCCGTCGCAGACGATCCGGCAGCTGGGCATCCGGCTCAAGCTGAATCCGCTGCGGGAGATCGTGCAGGGCAAACGCCTGGTCGTGGTGGACGACTCGATCGTGCGCGGGAACACCCAGCGGGCGATCGTGAAGATGCTGCGCGAGGCCGGCGCGACCGAGGTGCACGTGCGCATCTCCTCGCCGCCGGTGTCCTGGCCGTGCTTCTACGGCATCGACTTCGCCACCCGGGCCGAGCTGATCGCGGGCTCTCTCACCGTGGACGAGATCTGCGACTCGCTGGGCGCCGACTCGCTGGGCTACATCTCGCTGGAGGGTCTCACCCAGGCCACCACAATCCCGGCGAACCGCCTGTGCCGTGCGTGCTTCGACGGCGACTATCCCATTCCGGTCGACCAGGATCAGGTCGGCAAGTACGTCCTCGAGGTCAAGGTATGAGCTCCTACGCTGACGCCGGTGTCGACATCGAGGCCGGCGATCGCGCGGTCGAGCTGATGAAGTCCAAGGTCGCCAGGTCCCGGCGGCCGGAGGTCGTGGACGACGCCAGTGGGTTCGCGGGGCTCTTCGACGCGTCGGCGTTGCTGAAGTACCGGCGGCCGTTGCTGGCGACCTCGACCGATGGGGTCGGGACGAAGGTGATGCTGGCCCAGCGGCTGGACAAACACGACACGATCGGGATCGATCTCGTGGGGATGGTCGTGGACGATCTGGTCGTCTGCGGGGCTGAGCCGTTGTTCATGACGGACTACATCGCTTGCGGGAAAGTGGTTCCTGAGCGGATCGCGGAGATCGTGGGTGGGGTCGCGGAGGGGTGCCGGCTCGCGGGGTGTGCTCTCGTGGGTGGGGAGACCGCTGAGCATCCGGGGGCCATGGGGGTTGACGAGTACGATCTCGCCGGGGCTGGGACGGGTGTGGTGGAAGCCGACGCCATGCTCGGGCCTGACCGGGTTCTGGTCGGGGATGTCGTGCTGGGGTTGGCGTCTTCCGGGGTGCACTCCAATGGGTATTCGCTGGTGCGGCATGTTCTGAAAAATGCGGATCTGGGGTTGGAGCGGTATCTGCCTGAGTTGTCGCGGACGCTTGGGGAGGAACTGCTGGAGCCGACCCGGATCTACTCGCTCGACTGTCTGGCGTTGCTGCGGGAGACGACTGTTCACGCGTTCGCGCACATCACCGGGGGTGGGCTGGCGGCGAACCTGGCTCGGTCCTTGCCTGGTACGGCTGACGCGGTCCTGAACCGGGGATCCTGGACGCCGCCGGCGATCTTCACGACGCTGGCGGAACGTGGCGGGATCTCCCAGGACGACATGGACCGCACCTTCAACCTGGGCGTCGGAATGTGTGCCATCGTCCCCGCCGACGAGGCCGACACCGCCGTGAATCTCCTAACCCAACGAGGCCTCCCCACCTGGATCCTCGGCGAAATCACCCCCGGCACCGGCAAAGCCCACTTCTCCTAACCAAATCCCCACCCACGCGTCGCGCTGGCTCTTCCCACCCGCCCACCCTCGATCTTCCGGAGTGACCTGCCCTGCCGGGCGTGCCCTGCTTCCGAGAGATCCGCCAGGCACTGTTTCGCGTTTGTCTTGACAGTGGCTCTTTCCCACCCGCCCACCCCTTTCTGCCCTGCCGGGCGGGACCGCCGGGGCCGCCCTGCTGAGCAGATCTGCCTTGCCGTTTCGCCTCTACCGGTCTGATCCGGTTTGGCCAAACTCACCACGTCCGCGCTGGCGGCGGCTGTCCCCGCCCGCCCACCCTTTGTGCCCTGCCGGGCAGGCCCGGCTCCGCCAAGATCCTCTCTGTCGGGCAGGGCCGGCTCCGCCAAAGATTGCTTGCCGGACTGGCCTGCTCTGCCAGGGGCGCTTTGGCGGAAGGTGCTTCGTCGGGCCGATTCAAGCTGGGCACGGGTGGGTGACCTGGCAGCATTTCCTAAAGGATCCGACCGCCCGGATGTGCCCCCATGGGGCCAGACCAGCCGTCAAGGATGAAGCTTTGCAAGATCCAGCACTGCAAGGCGATGGCCCACCCTGACCGGCCGCCAGGACAGTGGGTGGCGGGCATATCCACTGCCAGCGTAAACACGGCAGGCACCTTCGGCGGAGCTACACCCAAGTAGGGCACGCCCGGTAGGGCAAGTCAGCCCAGAAGATCAAAGGTGGGCGAGCAGGAACAGCCGCTGCCAGCGCAAACGCTACGCCCAGGTAGTGCCCGATGACAGGGTCAGCCAGCCCGGCAGGGTAAGGGGGTAGCCAGCCCGGCAGGGCAGAAAGGGTGGGTGGGTGGGAAAACAGACACCGCCAGCGGGGTCGTGGTGACCTTTGGCTAAGGCGGACCAGATCACGTATCAGGCCGGGTGGCAAGGCGAAGGAGACGCCGTGGCCTGATACCTGGCCGGACTGGCCATACGCCCTTGTGGGCGCATAGCGAAACGCGCTCCGGCTTAAGGAGCGCTCAGACCCCGTGCGAGGGCGGCGAAAATACCCGGCATAGCACGCCATGCCGGGTATTTCTCCGCTAGGTCAGGAACCGCTCAACGACGGCTCCCGGGTGGGTCGTCCCCATCGTCCTCGTCGTCGACGGCGGCGTAATCGGCATACCGATCAGCCAGCTCGTCATAAGGGTCGTGCTCGTCATCGCGGTCGGAATCGACGTTGTCCTCGACTCCGAGCTCCGCACGCAGGCGCTCAAGATCCGTCCCGCCGCTGTTGTACTTCAGCTGGCGGGCGACCTTGACCTGCTTGGCCTTGGCTCGGCCGCGCCCCATTGGCTCGACCCCCTCATGCGGGGTCGTGCCCGACCCCTCGTCGCTAACGCACCACGCACTGACGCCACCTGACTTAGGGCGTCAGCCTCTCGTTCGCCTACAACCGTACCTGTTTTGCGCCCCGCTCGGTACGCCGTCTGGGCGGCGGCGGTCAGCGGCCCAGCCAAATGGCGCTAAGCCGCCCGACTTCCGACATTCTGCGCTCTGCCAGCCTATCTGCTGCGACCGCCGGAGGAACGCCCTCCTCGTCGGCGATGGCGAAGATTTTCTGGGTGGTGGAGAAAATCTGAGCTGCCCTCGCTTTGGCCCGCTCCATGTTGAAGCCCTCGATCTCGTCGGCCACCTGGATGACCCCGCCCGAGTTCACCACGTAGTCGGGTGCGTACAGGATGCCACGATCGGCGAGCTGTTTCTCGACACCCGGATGGGCGAGCTGGTTGTTGGCCCCGCCGCACACGATCGTGGCGCGCAGCCCGGCCACCGTGTCGTCGGTGAGCGCGCCGCCGAGGGCGCAGGGCGCGTACACGTCGATGTCGGACGCGGCGAGGGTGGCCGCGTCGGCGACGGAGTCGACCTCCGGGTGGCGGAGGCGTACCCGATCGACGGCTTGGTCGTTCACGTCGCAGATGACCACGTCGGCGCCGTCGGCCAGCAGGTGTTCGACCAGGCGGTGGCCGACCTTGCCGACGCCTTCCACGCCGACCCGCCGGCCGCGCAGGCTGGCCTCGCCGTAGCGGTGGGCCGCCGCGGCGCGCATGCCCTGGAACACGCCGTATGCCGTGAGGATGGAGGAGTCGCCCGCGCCGCCGTGGGCGAGCGTGCGCCCGGTCACGAAGTCGCACTCGCGGGCCACGATGTCCATGTCCTCGCTGTAGGTGCCCACGTCGCAGGCGGTGTAATAGCGCCCCCCGAGGGACTGCACGAACCGGCCGTAGGCCCGCAGCAGGGCCTCGCTCTTGTCCGCGGTGGGATCGCCGATGATCACGGCTTTCGCGCCGCCGTGGTCCAGCCCGGCCAGGGCGTTCTTGTACGCCATGGCCCTGGACAGATTGAGCACATCGGCCAAAGCCGCCTGCTCATCCTGGTACGGGTAGAAACGGGTGCCACCGAGGCCCGGCCCGAGAGCCGTGCTGTAGATGGCGATGATCGCGTACAGGCCACTGCGGTCGTCCGCGCAGAACACGACCTGCTCGTGCCGGGTGTGTCGGCTCGTTTCCTGGTGGGAGAGCCCGAAGACGTCGGTCACTGTGGTGACTCCTGATCGTCCCTGTCCGCCGCCCCATTGCGGCGAATCTCCACACCAGGGTAACGACGATCATGGATTGCGAGCAGGCGGACACTGCGCGGATTCGTTTCGCATGGCACGATTCGGGGTGTGCTGCCCTACGCCGCGTACCTCCGCGTCTACGAGCCGCTGAACGCCTTTCCGGAGCAGGACCGTCTGGCGTGGGCCAGGTATGCCCAGAATCCGGAGCGCCCGAGGCGTGCCGGGGCGCTGGAGGTCGAGCACGAGGAGTCCGTCCGGCGCATCCTGCGCGTGCCGCCGTTCCCCGCGCCGAGCGCGGAGAGCCGCAACGCCTACCTGCGCCGGGTCGACGACGTGCTCTACGTCTGCCCGTGGCAGAGCCGGCTGCGGTCCTGGCTGGCCTTCGCCACGTTCCGTGGCAGCATGCCGGTGAAGCTGGCCGACCGATTCGTGCCGACCTCGGTCGCGGAGCGTACGGCCGACGAGTTCGACGCCTTCAAGCGCGGCGAGCCGTCCCTGCGCATGCACATCAGGACCAGCACCTGGCACGTCCCGACCCCCTGGTTCGTGCCGTTCGACTCGGCCGAGCGCTGGCTGGTGCTGCGCGGCGAGGAGTCCGAGGGCATCACCATGGCCCCGGCCAGGAACATGCTCTACGTGACCTCGATGGCGCAGGCCCGCAAGCGGGTGGCCCGCGCGCTGGTGGTGATCCGCCGCCATGTCGGCGAGGTCGACACGCTGACCGACGTCGAGGACGTGGGCCGCTGGCTGGAGGAGTTCCACCCGCACTCGCTGGTGGAGCTGGACTACGGCGGCCTCGTGCACCTGATGGACGACGAGACCCTGCAGGCGGACCAGTCCGTGGCCGAATTGGCGGCCGCCCTCACGGGTTTGGACAACGGTCAAGAAGAACTTGCCTTCGCGATGTATCAGCGAGTGATCCTCCGGTGGCGGTCGATCCAGAGTCTGGAGTCAGCCAACTGAGCCCCAACCAGTGGGACTGACCTGCGGCTTTGGGTCATGAGTTGGTCGATGGGACAACTGCGAACTGAGTAGTTTGCCGTTTTCACTGCGATACCACGAAACGTGTCGCTAGAATCACCGAGCGTGACATCAACACGTGGTCGAGACGTTGCGCCCAGAGGGCTCGCCAATCGCGCTACGTGGCTGTATGGTCACATCGGGTGATGCCGCAAATGGTCCAAGAAACCGCACGTTATGGATCATTGGGGGACATCCGTGACAAGCGCCAAGATAAGTCGCAGGATCGCTGTCGCCGGTCCACACGGAGGAGAGGCCGCACAAATGTCAGCTCGTACACCCGAGGCCGAGCCACTGCTCACCCCGGCGGAGGTCGCAACCATGTTCCGCGTCGACCCCAAGACCGTTACTCGGTGGGCGAAGGCGGGCAAGTTGACGTCCATCCGCACCCTCGGCGGACACCGGCGTTACCGGGAGACCGAGGTCCGGGCCCTGCTCGCGGGCATTCCGCAGCAGCGTTCGGAGTAGTTGCGGGGGGTCGCAGCACCTAGGGGGACGAACGGCGCGCTCGCGTCAGAGATGTGAGCGCGTCCACATCACACCGGGTAACCGAGGTGATCCGGCGCCGCCCGCCCGGCGCCGCCCCGCTAGGACCCCGACCCCTGAGGAACGTCAGCTTCGTCAGCTCCGTCAGTCCCACGGGTGAGCCGCTCGACCTCCGGGTCATCACCGGCGGCCACGCCCAGTAACGCCACCATCTGCTCCATCAGCAACCGTTCCAGCGTGGCCCGCTCCAGGTCCCGGTGCTCCAGCCAGTCGAGCCCCGCGGTCTCCACGGACGCGATCCAGGTGCGGAGCGTGATGCGTAACACCGGGCTCGGCTCGGTGATCCGCATCTGGTTCATGATCAATCTGAAGAGGCGCTGCCGGACCCCGTCGACGATCTCACCGATCTCGCCGGCGCGGTCGGCCGGGCCGCCACGGAGGAGCGCCGCGAACCCCGCGGCGTGCTCCTCGACGAAATCGAAATAGCGCCGCAGGCCGGCGGCCAGTTCATCGATGGGCCTGCCGCCCTCCTGCGGGCGGAGCCTGGCCTCCAGCTCGTCGGCCGCGCTGCGCAACGCCGCGACGTACAGCTCCTGTTTGCCGCCGAAGTAGTGGTAGACGAGGGCCCGGGACGCGCCGGCCGAGAGCGCGACGTCGTCGATCGAGACGTCTTCCGCGTCGTGCTTGCTGAACAGTTCCAGGGCGGCGGCGATGAGTTCCTCGCGGCGGCGGTCGACGCTCAGCCGCCGGCGTGCCGGCCGTTGCTCAGGCTGGTCTGACTTTTCAGAAATTTCCCGGTCATTGGCGTCAGGTTTGGCCGGCCGGGGAGTTGCACCCACACTGACGAGACTATCGGAGTCGCTACCTGACAGCGCGCGCCGAAGCGATCAAGATGGATTTACCCGTACCTTATCCGGGATTCGATCGTTCTGTCTGACAGGTGCACGTCCGCGCATCGTGGGGAGAACCATGTCAGGACCGTCAATGCAGACCACTGCCCGGCACGACATCGCGGTACCCGTACCGGATTCCGGACTCGCCGACGGGTTCAGCCCGCGGCCACGACCGACGATTCGTAACGTCGCCGAGCGCGCGGGCGTATCGAAGTCACTGGTCTCCCTGGTTCTGCGCGGGTCACCACATGTCAGCGAGCATCGCCGGGAGGCGGTCCTCCAAGCCGCCAGAGAGCTGGGGTACCGCCCGAACGCGGTGGCCCGCAGCCTGGTCGAGGGCCGTACCCATCTGGTCGGGGCGCTCGTCGCCGACCTGCACAACCCGTTCTACGCCGAGTTCCTGGACGGGCTCCAGGAGAGCCTGCACGGTGAGGGCCTGCGCCTGCTGATCGGCAGCGGACGCTGGGACCCGGCGTTCGAGGACGAGGCCGTCGAAGCCTTCCTGGAGCTGCGCGTCGACGGGTTAGTGCTGCTGGGCGTGGCGCCCTCCAGCGACACCCTGGCCGAGGCCGCCGCGTACACGCCGACCGTGGTGGTCGGCGAGCGTGACGTGGAGCTGGACAGCGTCGACATCGTCGTGGACGACGACCAGCTCGGCGCCCGGCTGGCCGTCGACCACCTGGTCGAGCTGGGCCACCGCAGGATCGCGCACATCGAGGGCACGCCGTCGTCGGCCGCCCGGTGCCGGTGCGAGGGGTACCTGGTGGCGATGCGCAGGCACGCGCTCGCGCCGTACATCATGGTCGAGCACGGCGACTTCACCGAGGAGGGCGGCCGCCGCGCGGCGCTGGCCCTGCTCAAGCGGGAGCCGCGGCCGACGGCGATCTTCGCGGCCAACGACGTGGTGGCGCTGGGCGTGCTCACCGCCGCCAGCGAGCTGGGCCTGCGGGTGCCGGAGGACCTGTCGGTGGTCGGCTACGACAACACCCACCTGGCCGCCGTCCACCACATCTCGCTGACCAGCGTCGACCAGCCGCGCCGCGCCATGGGCCGGTCGGCCGCCGCGCTGCTCAGCGACCGCATCTGCGAACCGGGCAAAACCTCCCGGCTGCGCCAGGTCACCCCCCAGCTGGTCGTACGGCACAGCACCGGCCCCGCGCCAAGCGACTCTCAAAGCGACCCCCAAAGCTAGGTCAACAGCGGCGGCGTCATGTCCGGGAAGGTGTTGACTCCCGTCATGACGCCGACGCATCGACCTGGGGGAATGTATGCGTGATCCGGAGTTGGTCTCCTGCGCCCAGCGCGCCGCGGCCGAGCTCGAACGGGCCTGGGGTCACTGGCGGGCCGCTCGCGGCCGTCCCGCGGACGTGAGCCTCGAATCGGTCGCCAGCTACGTGGCGCACTCGATCGACCATCCGTGGGGCCGCCCGCGCGTCGTGCTCGGCCTGGACGCCGAGGACGCCAGGGAACTGGCGGCACTCCTGCACCGTCAGGAGGCCGTGGAGCCCGCCTGGTAGTTTCAACGGCGGGTTTTCGCAGCATAACGGTCTGGTCACGTCCCGACTGCGCGTAGGTTGGGACGTCGACAGACCTCTGCGAAGGGAATCAACCGCGATGAGCCGTCGTCCGGTGATCGCCGCCGCCACTCTGGCCCTGTGCGGATTCGGCGCTGTGGCCTGCGGTGGCGCCGCAGGGGCGGGGACCAGCTCGGAAGCCGCCGCGCCGCTGCGGGTGAGCAAGGAGGGTCCCGCCCACACGGCGAGCGAGGCCGCCGCGCCCGCCAAACCGCTCACCGGCAAGGTGATCGTGATCGATCCCGGCCACAACGGCGGCAACTACAAGCACCCCGAGATCATCAACAAGCAGGTCAACGTGCTGACCAAGTGGAAGGCCTGCGACACCACGGGAACCGCCACCAACGACGGCTACAGCGAGGCCGCGTTCAACTGGGACGTGTCGCGACGGCTGACCAAGATCCTGCGGGCCCGGGGTGCGACAGTCAAGCTGACCAGGAGCAACAACACCGGCGTGGGGCCGTGCATAACGCAGCGGGCGGCGATCGGGAACGCGGCCAAGGCGGACGCGGCGATCTCCATTCACGCGGACGGCGCGGCGACGGGGAGCCACGGCTTCCATGTGATCATGCCGAAGAAGATCAACGGACCGGTGGATCCGGTGGTCGCGGAGTCCAGGCGGCTGGGGATCACCGTCAGGAACGCCATGCACAGCGGGACGGGGATGGCGTATTCCACGTACATCGGGTCCAAGGCGCTGGACTACCGGAGCGATCTGGGCGGGCTGAACCTGTCCGAGGTCCCGAAGATCTTCATCGAGTCGGGCAACATGCGCAACGCCGGGGACGCGGCGAAGCTCAAGAGCGCGGCCTGGCGGCAGAAGCTGGCGGAGTCGCTGGCGAAGGGGCTCCAGACCTACCTGAAGTGAGCCGGCGCGGTGACCGCGAACCTCGCGGCCGGGTCCACGGGACATGTCGTTCGAGATCGCTCAGCACGATCGAATCGGTAAACGCCGAAGAGCACCGCACAAGCGGGAGCGATTTGTCGTTTTTTGGCATGCTTTGCTCATGGACACGCTGCTCCCCCGCCCCCGTTCCACGGAAACGGTCCCCGGCGCCTTCTCGCTCGCCGCGGGCGCGCTCGTCGCCGGTCCCGCGGATCTCTCCGGTCCGGTACGGCTCGCGCTGGCCGTCCTCGACCTCGCCCGTACGGAGGACGGCACGGCCCCCGTCCGCGTCGTCCGGGACGCCGGCCTGGGCCCGGAGGCGTACGCCGTCACGGTCACCGAGGAGTCGGTGACGATCGCCGCGGGGGACGCGGCGGGCGCGTTCTACGCCGGGCAGACGCTGCGGCAGCTGCTGCCGGTGGACGCGTTCCGGGCCGCGCCGCTGCCGGGGACCGTCTGGGAGATCCCCTGTGGCCGGATCACGGACGCGCCGGCGCTGGCCTGGCGGGGTGTGCATCTGGACGTGTCCCGGCATTTCCTGCCGAAGCGTGAAGTCTTCCGGATGATCGACATCATGGCGGTGCACAAGCTCAACCGGCTGCACCTGCACCTCGTCGACGACCAGGGCTGGCGCGTGGAAAGTCCCTCTTTCCCACTGTTGCACGAAATTTCGTCACATCGGCCGAGGACGACGACCAGCTACTACAACGAGCCCCTCCAGTACGACGACATCCCCCACGGCGGCTTCTACACCCTCACCGACTTGACGGAAATTTCGGCATACGCGCGGGCGCGGGCGGTGACCGTGGTCCCGGAGATCGACGTGCCCGGCCACGCCTCCGCGATTCTCGCCGCCTACCCCCACCTCGGCTCCGACCCCGCCGAAGCCCACCACGTCGAGGACCGCTGGGGCATCTTCCCCGCCCTGCTCTCCCCGCTGCCGCCCACGGTCGACTTCCTCACCACGATCTTCGGCGAGGTCATGGACGCCCTGGGCGAGGTGCCGTACTTCCACATCGGCGGCGACGAGTGCGTGCTCGACGGCTGGGCGGCCGCCCCCGAGATCGTCGCCTACCAGCGGGACCTGGGCCTGGACAGGCCCGCCGACCTGCACGCCTGGTTCCTGCGCCACCTCGCCGACCGGCTGGCCGAGCGGGGCAGCCGGGCCGTGGTCTGGGACGAGGCGTTCGTCAGCGGCCGGCTGCGCCAGGACACGGTGATCATGCCCTGGCGCGGCATGAACGTGGCCAGGAGGGCTGCCGCCGCCGGGCACGACGTGGTGCTGACCCCGGTCTTCCCGCTCTACTTCGACTACGCCGAGGCCTCCGACAGCGCCGAGCCCCTGGCCATCGGCGACGCCACCACCCTCGCCGACGTCGCCGCCTTCGCGCCCGTCCCCGAGACGTGGACGCCGCAGGAGCGGGCCCAGGTGGTGGGCGCGCAGTTCCAGCTGTGGAGCGAGCGCATCCCGGACGGCCGTACGCTCGACTACCGGGCCTGGCCGCGCGGCTGCGCGGTGGCCGAGATCAGCTGGACCGGCGCCCCCGCCCATGACCTCCCGGCCCGGCTGCCCGCCCACCTGCGCCGCCTGGACGCGCTGGGCGTGGAGTACCGGCCGCTGGACGGACCGCGCCCGTGGCAGCGGGGCGGCGGCTGGCGGGCCCACCGCCCCGGGCGCGTCCCCGTGCACGACGTGATGCGCGGCCTGGAGGAGGCGACGGCCTCGGCCGACCACGTCCAGCCCACCGTCAGCTGAGCGACATCCCCGCGGGGAGTCCCGTGGCGGCGGCCTTGCCGTCGTGGTCCACGTGCACGTCGACGCGGGCCTCCCCGATCCGCAGCCCCCGTACGGACACGGCCCCGAGCGGAGCCCCGGACAGGGGCCGCAGGACCGCGCGCCCGCCGGGCACGTCGGGGTAGAGGCCGACCGCCGCGTGCGCGATGGTGACCGCGGCGGCGGCCGACCAGGCCTGCGGCCGGCACGCCGCCGGGTACGGCACCGGCCTGATCACGCTCGCCCGGTCGTCCCCGGCGAACAGTTCGGGCAGCCGGTAGCCGAACGTCTCGGCCGCGCTGAGCAGCCCGTCGGCCAGCAGCGCCGCCTGCTCCCCGTAGCCCTCCCTGGCCAGTCCCGCGATGACGATGGCCGTGTCGTGCGGCCAGATCGACCCGCAGTGGTAGGAGAGCGTGCTGAAGCCGCCGTCCTCCGCCGACATCGTGCGCAGTCCGAACCCGGCCGCCATGGCGGGCCCGGCGAGCAGCCGCGCGACCTGCGCCGTCTCCTCCTCCGACAGCAGGCCGGTGCCGAGCAGGTGGCCGATGTTGCTGGTCAGCGCGTCCACCGGCTGCTTGTCCCGGTCGAGGGCGAGGGCCGGGTAGCGGCCGTGGGGGCCGTCCACCCAGAACGCGGCGCGGAAGCGTTCGGCCAGCGCGGCGGCGTACTCGCGCCACTCGGCCGCGCCCGGGCGGCCGAACGCGTCGAGCAGCGCCGCTCCCTGCCTGGCCGCCCGGTAGGCGTACCCCTGGACCTCCACGAGGGCGATCGGCGCCTCGGCGGTGCCGCCGTGCCGGAACCGCACGGAGTCGCCGGAGTCCTTCCAGCCCTGGTTGGCCAGGCCCTGGCCGCTGGCGTCGATGTATTCGACGAATCCGTCGCCGTCCGGGTCGGCGTGGTCGCGCAGCCAGCCGAGGGCCCGCTCCAGGTGGGGCAGCAGCGCCGCCACCTCGGCCTCCGCGAGGCCCCACCGCCAGGCGTCGTGCAGCAGGCTGATCCAGAGCGGGGTGGCGTCGATGGTGCCGTAGTAGGCCGCCGGCAGCCGCACGTTGTGCGCGGGCTCCACGAACTCGTTCCTGCGCAGCTCGTGCAGGATCTTGCCGGGCGCCTCCCCGGTGGCCGGGTCGAGCCGCGTGCCCTGCCGCCGGGCCAGCGTGCGCAGCGTGCCCGCGGCCAGGCCGGTGCCCAGCGGCAGCATCATCGAGGCCGCCCACAGGCTGTCCCGCCCGAACAGCGTCAGGAACCAGGGCACGCCCGCGCCGAGGAATGTGTCCCCCGGCGTGGCCGTCTCGGTCAGCCGCAGCGAGGTGAGGTCGTCCAGGGCCTGGTCGAGCATCCGGGTCAGCCGCCGGTCCGCAGCGGTCACGCCCGGCACGCTCCACTCCAGCTCCCCGCGCGGCGCGGCCACCACCGCCTCCGGATCCTCCACCAGAACGTCCCAGTACAGAACGACCCGGCTGCGCGGCGCCAGCGTGACCTGCCACTCCAGCGACTCGCCCGCCACCGAGGCCCCCGCCCCGGTCGCGACCACCCGGATCCCTCCCGACTGCCACGTCACCTGCCCGGGCCCGGTACGGACTCCGTCCCCCGCCCGCCCCACCCCACCGGACTTCACCACGTCGATGGACGCGAAATCACACCCCAACGCCACACTCACCGTCGCCGTCACGGTCATCGACGCGGTGGACGCGATCTCCACCCGCTCACTCATCCCCGTCGGCGCGATCTCCCGCACCCGGTCGATCCGCACGGTCGGGTCCGGCGTACGGTCGCCGAGCCGGCGCGCCAGCGAGGTGAACCGACTGCGCCCCGCCCCCGCGGGGGCGTAACCGATCGCCTCCGGCTCGTGGCCGTCGACCAGCAGGACCGCCTGGGACAGCGCGCGGCTGTCGGCGTGGAAGAGCCCCTGCACCCCCGCCGGGCGGATCTGCCCGTCGGCGCCGCTGAGCGCGCTGGTGGGCGCCATGACCGTGCTGACCAGGTCGTGCAGCAACGGTTGCAGGCGCTGATCCCCATGATCGGCATGGTCGCCGTGCGGTTCCGGGTTGGCCGAGGCAAGCACAAGTAGTCCCTTTCGTTACCTCGCTCCGGCGCCCTGAGGTCTTGACAGACGGTCGCCGTAGGTGCAGATTGCGAAACAATTCCTTAACTTGAACGATCAAATCATGCCTTACTTCCATTTGAACGTTCAACCCCCCGAAAGGTGTGTTCATGGCAGATAAGGTGACGATCGCCGACGTTGCCCGGGTTGCCGGGGTGTCGCGGCAGACCGTTTCCAACGCGCTGAACACACCCGAAGTGGTCCGGCCGGAGACCCGCCAGCGGGTGCTGGAGGTGGTCGAGGAACTCGGGTACCGGGTCAACTTCGCGGCCCGCCAGATGCGCACCGGCAGGTCCAAGCTGATCGCCATCCGGATCGACCCGGCCGGCGACGGCGTCAACGGCTCGGTCTTCGACCGGTTCCTGCACGGGCTGACCGAGTCGGCCGCCGGCGCCGGCTACCGGCTCCTGCTGTACACGGCGGCCGACGACCAGAAGGAGATCGCCGCCTTCCAGGACCTGCTCGGCGCGTACGAACCGGATGGTTTCGTGCTCACCAGCACCCACCACAAGGACGCCCGCACCTCCTGGCTGTTAGAACGAGGGCTGCCGTTCGTCACCTTCGGCCGTCCGTGGAGCGAGCCGGCGGACGTGCACCCGTGGGTGGACGTGGACGGCTCCGCGGGCACCGAGGCCGCCACGGAGCACCTGCTGGCCGCCGGGCACCGCCGGATCGCCTTCATCGGCTGGCCGTCCGGCTCCGGAGTCGGCGACGACCGGCGGGAGGGATGGCGGCGGGCCCTCGCGGGGGCGGGTTTGGATCCGGCCGGCCTGAGCCGGGAGACCCCCGACGGCATCGCCGACGGCGAGGCGGCGGCCCGTGACCTGCTCACCGCCGACCCCGACATCACCGCCCTGGTCTGCGCCAGCGACTCGCTCGCGCTCGGCGCCCTGCACGTGGCCCGCTCGCCCAATCCGGCCTGGCACGCGGAGGCGTACCGGCGGATCGCCGTGACCGGCTTCGACGACACGCCGGTGGCCAAGGCGATCGGGCTGACCAGCGTGCACCAGCCCCTGACCGACGCCGCGGCCCGCTGCATGGACCTGCTCGGCCGCGCCCTCGACGGAACTCCGCCCGGCAACCTCCTGCTCCCGCCCTCCCTGGTCGTACGGCAGTCCGCCTGAAGCCAGCACAACCCGGAAAGATAAGGAACATCGCGATGAAGCGCAGCACCCTCCGGAAGGCGGTCGTCCTGTCCGCCGCCTCCGCCGCCCTGCTCTCGGCAGCCGCCTGCGGCAGCGGTTTCGAGGAGCCCAACGCCGCCCCCAGCCAGGCGCCGGCCTCCGCGGGCCCGGCCGACCTGCAGATCCTGATCGGTTCCTCCGGCGAGGCCGAGACCAAGGCGGTCAACGACGCCGCCGCCGCGTGGGCCACCAAGACCGGCAACAAGGCCACCGTGACCCCCGCCCAGGACCTGGCCCAGCAGCTCGGCCAGGCCTTCGCCGGCGACAGCCCGCCCGACGTGTTCTACGTGGACGCCTCCCGCTTCGCCGACTACGCCAGCGTCGGCGCGCTGGAGCCGTACGGCGACAAGATCTCCAATCCCACGGACTTCTACCAGAGCCTGCGCGACACCTTCACCTACGACGGCAAGTACTACTGCGCGCCCAAGGACTTCTCCACCCTCGCCCTGGTCATCAACTCCGACCTGTGGGCCAAGGCCGGGCTCGGCGACGCCGACGTGCCGACCACCTGGGAGCAGCTCACCACGGTCAGCGAGAAGCTGAAGGCCAAGGACATCACCCCGCTGGCGCTCGGCGACACCCGGGACCGGGTCGGCGCCTTCATGGTCGGCGCGGGCGGCTGGATCCTCAGCCCGGACGGCAAGACCGCCACCGCCGACACCCCCGAGAACCTGGCCGCGCTCACCTACGTCAAGAGCCTCATGCAGGACAAGCTCGCCCAGACGCCCAAGCAGCTGGACTCGGGCTGGGCCGGTGAGGCCTTCGGCAAGGGCAAGGCCGCCATGACCGTCGAAGGCAACTGGATCAAGGGCGCGCTCACCAACGACTTCCCCGACGTGAAGTACTCCGTGCACGAGATGCCGGCCGGGCCCAAGGGCAAGGGCACCCTCTCCTTCACCAACTGCTGGGGCATCTCCGCCAAGAGCAAGTACAAGGAGCAGGCCGTCAGCTTCGTCGAGGCGATGACCACCGTCGACCAGCAGATGGCGTTCGCCCAGGCGTTCGGTGTCATGCCGTCCCGCCAGTCGGCCAAGGACGCCTACACCGCGGCCTTCCCCGCCGACGCGCCCTTCGTGAACGGCGCCGACTACGCGCACGGCCCGGTCAACGCGCCCAAGATGGACAGCGTGCTGGCGGACTTCGACACCGGCATCCAGCAGCTCGGCTCGACCGAGCCGAAGGCCCTGCTGGAGCGGGTGCAGAAGAACACCACGGCAGCCCTCGGCAACTAACCCCACCCCCGGCCGGTACGGCATCCGCGGGCGGGTGCCGTACCGGGCGGGCTTGAAAGGAGGCCGTCGTGGCTGTTGCCGCGCGGCGCCGGGGTCTCTCCACCGCCGCCAGGGAGAACCTCGCGGGCTGGCTGTTCGTGGCGCCGGTGGTCGTCATCCTCGGGCTGTTCATGCTGCTGCCGATCCTGATGGCGCTCTGGGTGAGCCTCACCGACTGGAACGGGCAGGGCAGCCCGTTCCGGTCCACCGTGCCTTTCGTGGGCGCGGAGAACTACACCCGGCTGTTCACCGAGGACGGGCTGACCAGGCAGGACTTCATGACCAGCCTGCGCAACAACTTCTACTACGTGGTGATCGTGGTGCCGTGCCAGACGGTGCTGGCGCTCGGCCTGGCGCTGATCGTCAACAACCGGCTGCTGCGCGGCAAGTCATTCTTCCGGGCCGCGTTCTTCTTCCCCTCGGTCACCAGTTCGGTGGCGATCAGCGTGGTCTTCCTGTTCGTGTTCGCCAACTCGGGTGCGGTCAACAACCTGCTGGGCCTGTTCGGCGTGGACGGGCCGCAGTGGTTCTCCGACGCCCGCGGGCTCCTGCACCTGCTGCTGAACGGGCTCGGCCTGGTGGACATCGACGCTCCCCCGGCCGCGCTGCTGGAACCCGGGCCTTTCGGGCTCTCCTGGTGGGACTGGCTGTCGGGGCCTAGCGTGGCGATGAGCACGATCATCATGCTGGTGATCTGGACGACCTCCGGCACGTTCATGCTGATGTTCCTGGCCGCCCTCCAGGACATCCCGGTCACCCTCGAAGAGGCCGCCAAGCTCGACGGCGCCGGCCGCAAGGGCGTGTTCCGGTACGTGACGCTCCCCATGCTCAAGCCCACGCTCTTCCTGGTGCTCACCCTCGGCATGATCTCCACCTGGCAGATCTTCGACCAGGTCTACGTGATGAGCCAGGGCAACCCCGCCAAGACCACCCTCACTCCGGCGTTCCTCTCGTACCAGACGGCCTTCCGGAGCTTCGAGTACGGCTCCGGCACGGCGATCTCGTTCGTGCTGTTCGCCATCATCGTGGTGCTGACGCTGGTCCAGCGATGGATCATGCGGGATCGGAAGGTGTGAGGTGGCACGCGACACCACCGGTGGGCGCACGCTCGCCTCATCGTTCCTGGGCTACTGCGTCCTGATCTTCTTCGCGCTGGTCTTCCTCTACCCGTTCGTCATCCAGATCGGCAACTCGCTCAAGACCGAGCCCGACGCGGTGTCGAGCGCGCTGTCGCCCATTCCCGACCCGCTCTCCACGGCCGGGTACGAGCGGGTGTTCCTCGGCACGGACCTGCCGCTCTGGCTGGGCAACTCGGTGTTCGTGACGATCGTGGTCACCCTCGCCCGCCTTTTGCTCAACTCCATGGCCGGGTACGCGCTGGCCCGCCTCCGCTTCCGCGGCCGAGCCGGCCTGTTCGCGGCGGTTCTGGCCATCCTGGCGGTGCCCGGCGTGGTGCTGTTCATCCCGAAGTTCCTGGTGCTGAACCAGCTGGGCATCTACAACAGCTACACGGCGCTGATCCTGCCGGTGATCGTGGACGCGGGCGGCGTCTTCATCATGAAGCAGTTCTTCGAGTCCATCCCGGTCAGCGTCGAGGAAGCCGCCCGGATCGACGGCGCCGGGGTGTTCCGGACCTTCTGGTCGGTCGTGCTCCCGATGGCGCGGCCCGCGCTGATCACCCTGACGATCATCTCGTTCCAGGCCACGTGGAACGAGTTCCCGCACAGCCTGGTGGCGGTCCAGGACCCCGCCCTGTTCACCCTGCCCCGAGGACTCGCGGACCTGGTCTCGGGCTCCCTCGGCGTGGGCACCCAGTACCCGCTCAAACTGGGCGCGGCCGTCCTGGCCACGATCCCCGTGGCCGTGATCTTCGTCGTCTTCCAGCGCTACTTCGTGCGAGGGGCCAACGAGGGCTCGGACAAGGGGTGATCTAGTCGGCGACGCGCCCGATGACCTGGGTGATCGACGTGTACCCGTGCCGGCGCAGGCGGCGGGAGAGGCGGCGGTTGATCCGGGACGGCCACAGCGGCCCCCCGTAGATGAACCCGGTGTAACCCTGGACCAGGGTGGCGCCGGCCAGGAGGCGTTCCCAGACGTCGTCCACGCTCTCCACGCCGCCGACCGAGACGAGCGTGAGCCGGTCCCCCACCTTGGCGTGCAGCCGCCGGAGCACCTCCAGCGAACGCTCCTTCAACGGCCGCCCCGACAGTCCGCCCTGCTCCGTCGAGGAGACGTTCTTCCGGCTGATCGTGGTGTTGGTGGCGATGATCCCGGCGAGCTGGAGTTCGACGGCGAGCTGCGCCACCTCGTCCACGTCCTCGTCGGCCAGGTCAGGCGCGATCTTCACCAGCAGGGGCGTACGGCCCGCGACGTCTTTGACCTGGGTGAGCAGCGGCCGCAGCAGCTCGACGGCCTGAAGGTTGCGCAGGCCCGGCGTGTTCGGCGAGCTGACGTTGACCACCAGGTAGTCGGCGAGCGGGGCCAACTGCCGGGCGCTGGCGACATAGTCGAGCGCGGCCTCGTCCTCGGGCACGACCTTGGTCTTGCCGATGTTGACGCCGACCACGACCGGCAGGCTGCGCGGCTTCTTCAGCCGTTTCGCCGCCTTCGCCGCGCCCTCGTTGTTGAAGCCCATCCGGTTGATGATCGCCCGCTCGGGGACCAGCCGGAACAGGCGGGGGCGCGCGTTGCCGGGCTGGGCGTGCGCGGTGATCGTGCCGACCTCGACGTGGCCGAAGCCCAGCGCGGCCAGCGGTTCGACGCATTGGGCGTTCTTGTCGAACCCGGCGGCGAGCCCGAAAGGCCCCGGAAAGTGCACGCCGAAGGCCTGCACACGGAGGGCCTCGTCACGCGGGGCCAGCCAGCCGTGGAGGATCCGCTTCCCGATCGGCAGCAGCGCCAGGATCCGGAGCAGCCGGATCGTCAGATGATGAACCGTCTCGGCGTCGAAACGGCTCAGGACTCGCGTGAGCAGGATTCGGTACATCACCGTTCAGGGTATCGCCCCGCTCCACGACGGTGAGAAAACGATCGAACTCCAGGAGCGTGAGCAGGCGCACGACCGGCCTGGACGGGTAGAGCACGGTGAGTCGCCCGCGCATGCGCGCGGCCGCCCAGACGAGGGTCCGGGCCCCGGCGCAGTCGATGAAGGCGATCCGCGCGAGATCGAGGTAGAGATGGCTCCGCTCGAAGCGGGAGACCGGCCGGCCGAAAACACCCGCGTCGCGGATCGTGCGGCGCAATGCCGGAGCGCCGAGAAAATCGAGATCCCCGATCAAAGTCAGCCTGACCACCCGCTCAGCGCGCGTGATCAGGATCTCCACGGCCCTGTTCCCCGAGGAGTTCCGCGGCCAGATCGGCCACCTTGCGCCTGCTGTCCCTGGCCTGTTTGCGCAGGCCGGTGAAGGCCTGGGTGGCGGTGAGATCATGTTTGCCCATCAGGTAGCCGACGGCGCGTTCGATGACGACGCGGTAGTCCAGCGCGTACTGGAGTTGATCGGCGAGCTGGGACTTCTCCTCGGCCTCGATGGCCGCGGCCAGCACCTGCTCGATCACGTGCGCGTACGCGTGCAGCGCCTCGGTGTCGGACTCCTCCCATTCGTGGGTGGTGTCCTGGTAGACGTTGAGCGTGCCCACCGGCACGCCGCCCAGCCGGACCGGCACCCCCGCGACCGCCCGCACGTCCGGGTGCAGCAACTCCGCCAGGTCCGGCCAGCGGCTGTCCTTCCTGACATCCGTCGAGGTCACCGCGGTGTTGTCCCGGTACGCCTCGACACAGGGACCCGTGCCGACCGCCGCCTGCGCGTGTTCCAGGCTGCGCCCGGGCTCATCGGTCGAGAACAGGTACCGCAGAGTGCGATCCTGCTCCGCGAACATCAGACCGGCTCCCGAGTACCCGAAGATCCGGTCCACAGCTTGGACGATTCGCTCCAAGTGGTACACGATCCCGGTCGCCGGAGCGGCCTGCTGCAACCGTCGCAGACTCGCGACCAGTGCTGCTGGATCGATACGGGTCATTCTCGTTCCTCTCATCACCCTCACCTCAGCGCCGGCGCGGTAATGGAGAGACAGCGTCGAGGTCATCTCACCTGCCCGAATTCGGGCATGTCAGTCCTGTCTGCCGTACATGGGGAAAACTGGGACTCAACGCCGGGCACGAGCACCTCCATGACGAAGTAGCCCGCGGACACACGGCGGAATCACTGATCGCCAAGCGTAGTGGGCAGTCTTGATCACGACCAGCCCAACCCCAGATCCGATCTGAACCCGCGGGGTCGGAAATTCGTTACCTGGGCATGTGCCACCGACTCGCCGTCGTGCTGACCCTGCTCGCAGGCTTCCTCGTGGTCTCCCCGGGTACGGCGTACGCGTGCTCCTGCGCGCCCACGAAACCCAAGGTCCGGATGGACGACTCACACGCCGTGTTCAGCGGCGTCGTCACCGAGCATGAGACCCTGGGTGAGCCGTTCGCCAGCGTCGCGGTGTTCACGATGCGCGTCGACTCGGTCTACAAGGGTGATCTCACCGCGACCACTCAGGTGAAGTCGTCCGAGCATTCGTCGTCCTGCGGGGCCGAACTGGCGGTGGGCACCCGTTATCTGATCTTCGCGCGCACGGGGGACGAGTTCTTCGGCCGGGACGTGCCTGACGCGGAGTCCGTGCCCCTGTCCACGACGCTGTGCTCCGGCAACCGCGCGGTGACCGGCTCAGGACCCCTGACCACCGAAAACGTCCAGCCGGACATCTTCGGCACTCCCGCCACCGACCTCATCCCGGTTCTCGGCACTCCCAGGCTCATCCAGACGCCCACCCCTCCCCAGCCGACCACGACCACCACGGCCGCCCAGGAGACCGGCGCCGCCTCCCCCTGGTGGCTGATCACCCTGCTCCCCGTCGCCGCCCTCCTGGCCTACGTCCTATTCCGCCGAAAGCAGACCTGACCAACCGATACTTACAATGCATCTGCTCACGGGGGCGGGGACGTCCCCCACCGCGCGCGCAGCACATCTCGAAACGTCGATCAGTTTCATGCCGTTTCGCCACCCTCTGGGCGCTTTTGGCGTCGCGACGGCAAGAAGTCGCAACCTGCGTTAACGGCGCTGGGAGAACGGCGAGAACCAGCGTCGAGTTGCTCTCAGCTGGGTGAGACGTCCAGGCCGAATGCGGTGGCTATCGTGATCGCCTGGGTGATGTCGATCTTGGCGCCCTTGAGGACGGCGGAGCGTGGGTCGAGGGACGACAGGTCGCTGCCGCGTAGGTCGGCGTCGGTGAAGTCGGTCTGCCGGAGGGCCGCGCCGGACAGGTCGACTCGGTGGAAAGTGGAACGCGCGCAGATGGCGTCGGTGAGGTCGGCTTCGCGGAGCCGTACGCCATCGAAGTGGGCGCCGGTGAGGTCGGCGCGGAACAGGCTGACGAAGGACCAGTCGCCGCCTTCGACCTTGAGGAGCGGGAAGGTGCAGCCGTCGAAGGTGCTGCCGACCAGTTTGCAGCCGGTGAAGGTGGCGTCGAAGAACGAACTGCGGACGAAGGTGCAGTTGAGGAACGCCGACTCGGTGTGGGCGGAGACGTTGAAGCGCACGCCGCGGAAGGTGCACTCGGAGAAGACCGCCCGGCTGCTGGTCGCCTCGGTCATGTCCACATCGACGAACTCGACCCGGTGATGCTCCTGCCCGGACAGGTCGTCTCCGTCCCAGCTCACCGACCGGATCGTCGTATCCGCCTGCGGCGGCATGCCCTTGGGCTTTCGTTCGACCACGCCCGCCACCCTACGCACGCCGACTGACATTTCCCGGGCGGTGGGTGCGGCGTGCCTGCCTGGACGCGGTTCGACCCATTCGCTTACCTGTACCGCCCGGACTTCTCCTCGCCGACCCGGTGACCTTGTCGGCGGGGGACCACTGCCTCGGTTTTCTCGTCGCTGAATGGCCCTGGATGTCCTGACCGCATCAATGCGTCCATGGAGACCCACGTGATACGTCCGGCGACCTGATGGGGGGCTCCGGTGACCGAACTGATCCTGACCGACGAGGAGCGCGAGCGACTCACCCGGTGGTCCGACGACGACGAGTCGCCCGCGCGGGCGATGCGAGCGGAGATCATCCTGCGCTGCGCCTCGCCCCACGCCGCGACCGAGCGGATCGCCGCCGACCTCGGCATCTCCTCGATGACCGTCGGCAAATGGCGTACCCGATTCCTCAGGAACCGCCTGGACGGCCTGACCGAGGGCGGCCGTCCCGGTCGCCCCAAAATCGACATAGACCTGACCGACCAGGAACGCGCCCAGCTCAGCGAGTGGGCAACCGTCGACGACGATCCCTACGAAGGGCTCCCCCTCCGGTCGACGATCATCCTGGCCTGCGCCTCGGGCAAGACCAACGAGGAGGTCGCCGCCGACCTGAACGTGCACGCGGACACGGTCTCCAAGTGGCGCAACCGCTTCGTACGCCACCGCCTGGACGGCCTCCTCAGCAGCCAGCGCCGCGGCCGGCCCACGACCATCACCCCCGAACAGATCGAACAGGTCGTCAGGGCCACCCTCCTGGAGTCCCCCGGGAGCGCCACCCGCTGGTCCCGCGCCACCATGGCCCGCCACAGCGGACTCTCGAAGTCCTCGATCGGCCGAATCTGGCGAACCTTCGAACTCCGCCCCCACCTACAAGAACCACCCGACGACCGCTGACCGCCAGCCCCGGAACGAAACCGTCCGGGGCCTTCGCAGGTTTCTTACTGGTTGAGTTCCATGACCTGGTCGGTCTGGCTGGAGGTCGACTCCACGACGCGGCCCATGGCCATCGGGCGGTTGGCCACCGAGTAGAAGGTGTTCTCGTTGGCGCCCCACCAGTAGCCGGTGGCACGGTTGTTCACGACCTGGATGAAGATCCAGCCGCGGCCGGCGCCGTTGTACTCCTCGTCGTCGCCGGCCGAGCCGAAGACGGGGACCGAACGGGTGTCGGGGTAGGACAGGTACGGCGAGCCGGGCTGGGCGGTCTCCGCGGCGCCGTGCGGGTTGCTGGTGCTGTCGACCACCCGCACGGCCCACTCGGTGGTGTCGGGGTCGCCGTCGCGGTCGTACTGGTGCTTGTCCTGGACGATCATGACGTGGCCGGTGGCCTCGCCGCTGCCGCCGCTGCCGCCGTCGTTGTACTTGATGGCGATGATGTCGCCCCGGCGCAGGATGCTGACGCTCCCGATCCGGGCGAAGTGGTCCGACACCGACGCGGTCTTGATCGTGTTGTAGTAGTCCGCGGCGAACGGGCTGGTGCTGCCGAAGGACGTCTGGAAGTAGCTGGGCGTGGCCCAGGAGAAGGTGTGCTTGAACACCTCGGTCACGAACGAGGCGCACCGGCTCCGGTTGCGGTAGCTGGTGGGCGTCCCGTTGGTGCCCCAGGTGAGCAGCGGGGTCGAGTTGGAGTAGGTGTTGTAGGTCTCCTGGGACGGCCAGGCGATCGAGTTGAGGTTGCTGACGAGTTCGTCCGCCTCGACGTAGTGCGTGTCGGGGTAGGTGTAGGACGCCGCGTTTGCCGGTGCAGCAGACAGGGCGGCCGCTGCAACGGTGGAGAGACCGGCGATGAGTGCTTTGCGAAGCATGGCGCGTTGGTCCTTCGGTTTCGGTGCCCCGGCGTTCGTACCGCGGGCATGGTTGTATGCGATGCGCCGAGGATCGCAGCCACGACCACCTCCGAGCCGCCACAAAGTCCACGGTCCGACTGTGCGCTTTTTCACTGACATATCCGGATATATCGGTTTACCGGAAGGAACCATGGCCAACATCGGGTCTGTCTGATTTATTGATCTAGTACGACGTCACATGTGCCGAATGGGGGCGACATCATGACAGAACCGACTTCCGGCAAGCGCTGGCTCTTGGTGAATTACCTGCTGTTCGGGGTGTTCCTCGTCTGGATTGTCCTGAGCTTCGTCATCGTGGGCGAGCCGCTGACCGGAGCGTCGTGGTACATGCCGGTGAGCTTCGCGCTGGCCGGCGCATTGGCCGCGGCTCAGTTCTATGTCCGACGGCAGTTCCGGATGGCACGCGAGGACGCCGAGAGGTCTGCTCCGCATCCGCGCGGTGAGTAGCGGTTCATTGATCCGTGAACCTGAAGAAGCTGAGCGCGCCACCCTCCCGGCCTGTAGGCCAAGGAACGTGGCGCGCTCAGGAGCCGAGACGCTCGGAATCAGGACGGTCGGACCCGGTTGCCGGCATCTATCGGCGCTGCGGGCCGTCTCCGGCTATCTGGGCTTCGGGCAGGGACGTGCCGACTGCTCGAACCGGGGCGGACAGTCCCGGGGCGGCGGCGGATCGTCCTCCGGGTCGGGGACCGGAGGAGGCGGCATCGGCTGAGGCACCACGCACCGGATGCTCCACGGCCTGCCGTTCTCGCTCGAACCCCCCTCGGGGATGCCCTGGCCCCACCGTACGTCCGGACGACCGGGCTGCCCGTTCGGTGCCGTACACGGACCCCAGCCGTCCTGCACCGACGGCACCATGGACGCCAGCCACGCCAGCTGCGGCCCCGACAACTCCATCAGCGCGGCGGCGGCCGTACAGTCGAGACCGAAGGAGTGCACACCCACCTGGACGATGCGGTTGCCGTCCTGGTTGACCGTGAGCGCCGTGCCGCTGTCCCCGTAGCACGTGGTGTGCGCGGACCCGCCCGCGCCGATCATCAACCGTGAGATCCACCAGTCCGGGCCGTACCAGGGGTTGTAGATGTCGTCCATCGCGTCGTCGCTGCGGATCGGCGTGTCGATCGCGCGCAGGGTGCCGAATTCTGTGGGGTCGGAATCGGGACTGGGCAGGCCGAAGCCGGCCAGCGTCGCCTCCACGCCCGGCTGGTAGTTCCCCGGCCGCCACGGCGAACCCACCTGCGGCACGTACGGGACACCCGCCGTCGCCCACGCCGGAACGCTGAGAACCGCCAGATCGTAGCCCGGGCTGTCCTCAACGTAGCCGGGCATCGTCGAGTACACCTGGGTGGGGACCGTGACGCCGTTACTGAAAGTGGCCTGCGGAGGGACGGTTCGCCCGGCGACGCAGTGCTGCGCGGTGAGCACCTTGGTCGGGGAGATGAGCGAGGCCGAGCAGCCGTCGAGTCTCACCAGGTAGGGGTAGTCGGCCCAGTCGGCGACCGTGCCCCCAACGATCTGCTGATCCGGATCCGGGTCCGCGTGGGCCGGAAGCGGCGCGGTCAGCACCACCGAGCCGGCGGTCGCGGCCGCGACCGCCAGCCGGATCCATCGTCGTAAGAGAGGATTCACGTATCCTTCGGCGTTCCTCACCGTTCCACGCGTTCCAACGCCAACGTTCCACCCGGTGCCACCCAGCTTTCACCACGACTTTCATCACGACTTTTCATCACGACGCCCTGCCCACGGTCGAGCCCCTGCCGACTCACATCCTGACCGAACCGCGCCGACCCATTTCCTCGACCCATGCGACGACCCCACGGCGTGAGTGAAAATGACGCGCGGCTGAAACGATTAACCTTGTCCGTACGTCTGGTACCTGCGCAAACGCGTCTATATACCCGGATCAACAAATCGGAGGGCTTCTCAGGGCAAGGAGTCGTGCTCGGTGGGAGAACGTGCGGCTCGGTTTCCAGGGGTGGGCGCATTCCCGGATTGATGGGTGAGGTTTATTTCGGTTGGCCCAATTCAGGGGATTGGGTGCCATGCCTGACAGTGAGCCGGGTTCGTACGCGCTCATCGTCGGGGCGGACACGTACGCGGACGGGGCACTGGGGCGGCTGCGGTCGCCCACGCACGACGGCAGGGAGCTTACCGAGGTCCTGGCGAATCCGGAGATCGGTGGATTCGCCACCCAGCAGCTGTTCAATCGCCCCGCGCACGAAGTCGCCGAGGAGATCGAAGGATTCTTCGCCGACCGGAAGCGTGACGACCTCCTGGTGCTGCACCTTTCCTGCCATGGGGTCAAGGACGAATCCGGCCGGCTGTACTTCGCCATGCCGACCACCAAACTCGACCGGCTCGCGGCCACCGGCCTGTCCGCCGCGTTCGTGAACGAGCAGATCGACCGCAGCAGATCGCAGAAGATCGTTCTGCTGCTGGACTGTTGTTACAGTGCTTGAAGGAACAGCTTGCTGCCCGAACTCTTTCCCCGGCGTGTTCGCTCCCCGCTTCCTGCCTTCTCTGCTGGATCGTCCAGGCTGATCCCTCACCCCCAAGGGCGTCCCCTTCCCTCTCCCTCCTGCTCCCCTCACCCTGCACGCCTACGTCGTGCTGTCCATCCTGATCGGAGCGCGGACCGAAGAGTTACGAGCATTGGCCTGGTCCCATGTGGACATGGATGGCCGTCCAGACGACGGCATACCGCCTTCCATCATGGTCTGGCGCTCTGTGGGGGACGGCGGGGACACCAAGACTAGGAAGTCTCTCGAACGCTGGCGATGCCACTGCGCTGTGTGGACGCACTGCGAGAGCACCATGTCCGGCAGGTCGTGGCTCGCGAGAAGGCAGGCGAGAGCTGGCAGGAAAACGACCTTGTGTTCTGCACCCATACCGGCCGGCCGCTAGACGTGAACAACGTGGAAAGGGACCTCGGCGTCATCTTCGACAAGGCCGGACTCAACGGAAGGGAGTGGACGCCCCGGGAGCTGCGACACACCTTAGTCTCACTCCTGTCCGACTCGGGAATGCCCTTGGAGAACATCGCTCGCCTTGTCGGGCACAACGGGACAGCCGTTACGGAGCTGGTCTACCGGCACCAAATCCGGCCAGTCATTGAGGAGGGCGCGAAAGCGATGGACCTCATCTTCCCGAGGACACCCAAGAAGGCTTAGTCACGCAGGTAGACACGCAGCAACAAGAAACGCCCGTTCCAATGAACTTGGATCGGGCGTTTTTGCTGGTCACAAAGGTGGTCAGGGGCGGGGTCGAACCGCCGACCTACCGCTTTTCAGGCGGTCGCTCGTACCAACTGAGCTACCTGACCTCGACGACTGGCGTCGGGAGCGGTCCTGACGGGACTTGAACCCGCGACCTCCACCTTGACAGGGTGGCGAGCACTCCAAACTGCTCTACAGGACCTCTATGTCCGGAAGTTTGCGCTTCCGTGTTGTTCGGCTTGCCTAGCTTACCAGTTCTCAGGAGGTCTTCGACCTTCCTTTTTCCCTGGTAAACCAGTGCCCCCAACGGGATTCGAACCCGTGCCGCCGCCTTGAAAGGGCGGTGTCCTAGGCCGCTAGACGATGGGGGCTCAGGAGCCTGTCCCCGGGGGGATCGTCCCTGTTCCGTGCCGTCTTCCGTCGGAGACCTCTGAAGCATAGGGGACGTGAGCCCTTGATGCCAAAGCGATCGGCGACGGCGTGCCACTGATCGTTCCCGATGGCGACGGGACGTTCCCTGGCTCTGGGAAAATTGTACGACCTGGGTTGGCCTCGATATGACGTTCGCACTGGATCCACTGCTCCCCCAGCCCCCCGACGGTGATGTCGTCCCAGGCCTGGAGCCGATGAGTGTCCTTGCTGAAGTACAGAACTGAGGCCTGGTGGGGAGTCGGCTCGTCGTGTTCGAGCCCCCGGAGGCCGGCCGCGCCGGTGGATCCCTGGATGAGCACCCGGGTTCCGGTGGAGAGCATCTCGGTAGCGCGGGCGTGGGTGTGTCCCGCGAGGACGAGCGAGACCGCGCCGCTGAACCCGCGCCCCACAGTGGGGTCGTGTACGGCAACGATGTCGGCGGGAATGGTGTCGGGCGCGGAGGTGGAGGTGCTTCGTGGCCATTCCGGGGGCGACAGCCGTACGGCGTGGGAACGGCCCAGGTTGGCCAGAGAGACGGGATCCGAGTCGACCGGTACGGATTTGTCGGGCGTGAAGCGGGGGTCCCCCACGCCGTAGATGCGCAGGCCCTTCACCTCCGCGGAGGTTCCGTCGAGAACGATGGCGTTCTTCTGCTTCGCCACGGCTTCTTCGGTTTCGCGCGAGTCGTGGTTGCCGCGAACGAACACGTACGGCACGCCCAGGCGGCCGATCTCCTCGACGAAACCGTTCTCGGCGCTGGTGCCGTGGTCGCTGATGTCCCCCGTGTCGATGATCATGTTGACCTTGAACTGCTCCTTGAGGGAGCGGATCACATTCCACGAGACCGGGTTGATGTGCAGGTCGGAGACGTGCAGAACCCGAATGGTGTCGGGATCGGGTTCATAGATCGGCAGGGTTGACCCCGCTTCGTAGAGTTGTGAGACATTCGTCACGAGTTTGGCCAGCTGGCCGCGGTACTCAGAAAATTTGGTGACGATCGATCGGGCGTTTCCCACCAAAGACGGGACACCTGTCAGCAAACCCGTATATCTCGGCTCGGAGATTGAGCGCGGGTTGAGGGTGAGGGCCGAGACTGCGCCGAGGATGACCACCGCGACCAGCGCGATTCCGCTGGTCCAGGCGGCCATGGTGAGCCGGCGGAAGACGACGAGACCGGTGAGGAATCCGGCCAGAATCGCACAGACCACCGCTCGGATGATCAGGTCGCGGAGACCCTGGAGCAGGTCGGCCTCGATGGTCTGGGGTAGGCGGTCAGCCCATCTGGGATTTTCCAGGATCTGCTGGGCCACATCCGGATGGACCGCCTCGATGCTGATGCCCAGCCGTACCGGACCGCTGTGGCTGTCGAATCGGAGGGTGCCAAGAGGGCGTACGTCGATCACGGTTTCGCCGCCCCAGGCCGGACGCAGGGTCATGCCGATGTCGGCCGGCCCCACGGCGGTCTGGGTGGTCGCGCCGAAGGACAGCCCGAGCCAGGCGCCGGCCAGGGCAACCAGGACGATCGCCACAATCCGCGCCGTCCGGCCCCGAACAAGGCGGCGAGCGATATTGGTGAGCTCCACGTTCTTCATGTCTACCCGAAATCCGGAGCCAAGTAGATTTGACACTGTGATCGAGGTCTCGCGGAACAGATTCGAGGAGCTCGTGTCCGAAGCATTGGACACGATCCCGCCGGAACTCGCGAAGGTGATGGACAACATCGTCGTCGTGGTCGTTGACGATCCGCCAGAACAGGGGCTTCTCGGCCTCTATACCGGCATTCCGCTGACCGAGCGCGGCGACTGGTACTCCGGCGTGCTGCCCGATCGCATCGAGATCTACCGGAATCCGACCCTGGAGATCTGCGAGACCGAGGACGATGTGATCGAAGAGGTGCAGATCACCGTCGTGCACGAGATCGCCCACCACTTCGGCATCGACGACGAGCGGCTGCACGAACTCGGATGGTAGTCGCGGGGTTGCAATTCGCGAGCGCGGTAGGCACTGTAGGTGACATACTGAACACGGTCTGTCAGGTGCAGTCCTGTAAGCTCAGCGGAGAGAAATGGCGGCCACCAAGCCCGACCGGCTACCGGGTCGGCACCGCCGTCCACCCGAACGCCAGGCAACCTACGGCGAAGTCCTCGCGATCGGAGAATTCCGGGCGCTGTGGCTTGGGCAGGGCATGTCGCTCCTCGGCGACCAGCTCGCCCAGGTCGCCCTCGCCGTGCTCGTGTACACGCGCACGCAGTCGCCGCTCGCGACCGCGGCCGTCTACGCGCTGACCTACCTGCCGCCGATCATCGGCGGCCCGCTGCTCGCGGGACTGGCCGACCGGTTCCCCCGCCGCCGCGTCATGCTCCTCTGCGACCTGATCCGCGCGGGCCTCGTCGCGATCATGGCGGTCCCGGGCGTGCCGTTCCCGGTGCTCTGCACGCTGGTCTTCTTAATCGTCCTGCTCAGCGCGCCCTTCTCGGCCGCGCGGGCGGCCCTGCTGCCCGAGATCCTGGAAGGCGATCGGTACGTCATAGGGTCCGCCCTGCAGAACATGACGAACCAGGCGGTCCAGATGCTGGGCTTCGCCGCCGGCGGCGCGGTGATCGCCGGGCTGGGGCCGTACCGGGCGCTGGCGCTGGACTGCGCCACGTTCCTGGGCTCCGCCCTGATCCTGCTCGCCGGGGTACGGCGCCGCCCCGCGCCCGCCCTCGCGGACGGAAACCTGCCGTCGATGTGGACCATGACCCGGGCCGGCGCCCGGATGGTCTTCGGCGACCGCCGTCTGCGGACCTTGGTGCTGTTCGCCTGGTTGTGCGGCTTCTACGTACTCCCGGAGGGGATCGCGGTGCCGTACGCGGCGGAGCTGGACGACGGGCGGTTACCCGTGCCCGTGATCGGCGGGCTGTTGATGGCGGCGATGCCGACGGGGACCGTGCTTGGAGCGTTCCTCTTCAGCAGATTCGTCACGCCTTCGGGACGTCTGCGTGCGATGGGCTGGATGTCGATGCTGACATGCGCGCCGCTGATCCTGTGCGCGATGCGGCCGCCGCTGGAGATCGTGCTGGTTCTCTGGGTTCTGTCAGGCGTCGGCGGGGCGTACCAGCTTGCGGCTAATGCCGCGTTCGTTCAGTGTGTGCCGCCGGAGCGGCGGGGGCAGGCGTTCGGGCTGGTGCAGTCAGGGCTGCTGGCCGCTCAGGGCGTCGGCATCCTGATCGGGGGCGCGCTCGCCCAGGAACTCGGCCCCGAGCCGGTGGTCGCGCTGGCCGGAGCGGCCGGTCTGTCCGTCGCGGCCGTGCTGGCCATGACCTGGACCGAGTCCCGTACGGAGATCATCGCCAAGGTTCGGGCAGCTTAGAGCTTGTCGTCCGCCTTGGGCGCAGTGGGCTGGTTGTAGGGGTGGTGGGCGTAGGGGTCCTGGGGCTCCTGGGGGAAGGACGGCTGGCCCTGCTTGTGCGTGGCCTTCGCCCAGCCCTCCCGAGCCTTGGCCTGCGCGTCCAGCCAGACCGGATTGTCCTTGTTCTTCTCGATCAGGTTCTGCACGATCGAGGCGTCCTTGTACTCGTCCGGGATGATCAGCCACGCCACCGCGTAGATGCCGACACCCAGGCCGCCGAAGAGCGACGCGATGGCGAGGCCGACCCGCAGAATGTTGGGGTCGATCCCGACGTAGTGTCCGACACCGGAGCAAACCCCGGCGACCATCTTGCCGTCCTTGCGACGGCGGAGCTGCTTGACCGAACCGTTGGTCGTCATCTCGTTCATGGCTCCAGACTGCCCTCTATGACGGGATTCGCACATCGGGATTGCCCCTGGTACAACCCCGATGATCCCCGGATACCCTGGCCCCATGGACCTGCTGAACCTGGACGACCAGCTGACCCCCGAACAGCGCATGGTTCGGGACACCGCTCAGGGTTTCGTCAGGGAACACGTGCTCCCGGAGATCGCCGACTGGTTCGAACGAGGGACATTTCCCGCTTCGTCCCTCGCGCCCGTACTGGGCTCCCTGGGCATGCTCGGCATGCATCTGTCCGGGTACGGCTGCGCCGGGCTCGACGCGGTTTCGTACGGAGTGGCCTGCCGTGAACTCGAAGCCGGAGACTCCGGGCTGCGGTCGTTCGTGTCGGTTCAGGGGTCGCTGGCAATGTTCCCGATCTGGAAGTACGGGTCGGAGGAGCAGAAATCGGAGTGGTTGCCGAAGCTGGCGGCCGGCGAGGCGATCGGGTGCTTCGGGTTGACCGAGCCTGATCATGGGTCGGATCCCGCGGGGATGCGTACCCACGCCAAACAGGACCCGTCCGGGGACTGGATCCTCAACGGCGCCAAAATGTGGATCACCAATGGTTCCATCGCGGATGTCGCCATCGTCTGGGCTCAAACCGATTCGGGGGTTCGGGGGTTCGTCGTCCCCACGTCGACGCCGGGCTTCACCGCCCCTGAGATCCACCGCAAGCTGTCCCTTAGGGCCTCGGTGACCTCTTCGCTGTACTTCGATGACGTACGGCTGCCGGCGTCCGCGGTTCTCCCCGGTGTGACCGGGTTGAAGGGGCCACTTTCGTGCCTGTCTGAGGCACGGTTCGGCATTCTGTGGGGGGTTGTGGGGGCTGGGCGTACATGCCTGGAAGCCGCGATCGAGTACGCGAAGACTCGTGTTCAGTTCGGGAAGCCCATCGGAGGCTTCCAGCTCACCCAGGAGAAGCTCGCCTGGATGGCCGTCGGCCTCGGTCAGGCCGGTCTCACCGCGCTGCACTTGGGCCGCTTGAAGGACGCGGGCGAGCTCTCGCCCCGGCAGATCAGCTTTGGCAAGCTCGCCAACGTGCGGACCGCGCTGGACATCGCGCGGCAGGCTCGGTCCGTCCTGGGGGCCAATGGGGTGACCTTGGAGTATCCGGTCATCAGGCACATGAACAACCTGGAGAGCGTGCTGACGTACGAAGGCACGCAGGAGATCCACACGCTGGTTCTCGGGGAGGCTCTGACGGGTCTGCCTGCCTATCGGTGAGGCTTGCCGCTAGTCTGGATCACGGGGAAAGCACGTCGCGGAGCGGTTGCGACTCGCTGTACCCTGCAACAGCAAGGGGTGCTAGCTCAACGGCAGAGCTCCGGACTTTTAATCCGTAGGTTCAGGGTTCGAATCCCTGGCGCCCCACCACATCATCGCAGGTAGAAGCCCAATTACTGATCCATCAATCAGGATCTCGGGCGAGTCGTTCTTGATCATGTTCCCCCCGTGTTCCCCCGCTCAAACCCTCGTCTGGACTTGACCAGGCCGGCGAGTCATGTCGTTCCAGCCTGCGGGTCATCCCGCCACCATGCGAGCACCACGACAAGGGGGCTCGCATGGCACGAATCGTCGAGCGGACCGCGAAAACGGAATGAAAGCCTGGCTCGTCAAGTGGCGGGTCGGCGGTGGAAGACACGGCCGGGAGGACTTCGAGACCTGCTACACCAAGGAGATCGCCCAGTCCTTCGCGGTACTGGTCGGGGACAACGGTGAGAACCGGTCGGAAGGCTACCCTAAGGGCTGTCACGGCCTTCAGCAGACCGGTTCCACCTGTCCCGATGCGGGCATGCCGACGTTCAAGCAGTACGCGCGGACGAACTACGCCGCCCGCACCGCGGCCTCGCCGACTCGGCGATACGACTACCTGGCCGAGGCCAAGCGGCACGTGTTCCCGTTCTTCGGTCACCTCCCGCTCAACGAGGTGACCCGGCGGGTCCTGCGCGAGTGGGCGGAATGGATGCTCGCCAAGCCGTCAGCGCGCAACGAACACCAGCCGGGCAAGCCGCTCTCGCCCGAGCAGGCCGCCCGCCGATGGGCCCTCGCCAACGACATTCCCGTCAAGAAGACCGGTCGCGTGTCCTCGGAGGCGCTGCGGCTCTGGCGGGCCGCAGGCTCACCAGTCCCGCAGGAACGAGCAGCCGCAACACTGTCCCCCGGGACGGTCGCCAAGCTCTACCGTGGCTCCATCAAACCCGTCTTCCGCGCCGCCATGCAGGAAGGCGAAGACGGCGAACCGCCCCTGCTGTTCTCAACCCCGTGTGATGGCTTCCATCTCCCCGCCACACCGGTAGCGGCACCGGCCGTGCTCTTCGGACCCGAGGTGGAGATCTACCTCCGGGCGGTCTACGACACCGATCCGGCCACGGCGCTATTCGTCGTGACCGAGATGGCAACCGGCCTTCGCTGGGGCGAACTCGCGGGACTGCATGTATCCGGCCTCGATCCGGCTGGAGGGGTCATCCACGTCGTCCAGGCGTACGCGCTGCTGCTGAACGAGAGGACCGGCCGCAAGGAGTGGCAGCTCAAGCCGTACCCGAAGAGCAAGAAACGCCGCCAGGTCCCGATAAGCATCCAACTCGCCACCCTGCTGACCCAGCACGCGAACGGCAAGCAGCCCGACGAGCCGGTCTTCCAGGGGGTGGCGGGCTGTTACATCGACTACGGCAACCAGCGCAACACTATCTTGCAGCCCGCCCTCACCCTCGCCCGCCAACGCGGCCTGTCCAAACACATCACACCACAGGCCCTCCGCCACACGATGATCACCATGCTCCGAGACGGCGGCGTCGCTCCCGGCGTCATGCAACTGGTGGCCGGCCACGAGTCCTACCAAACGACGGCCGGATACGCGGGATCACAGACACCCGCCCAGCGCAGACTCATCCTCGACTCCGTCCAACCCGTCGTGGACGCAGCCGAAGCCGTGTTCGACACCCCTCCAGAGGATAGCTACCTGTAGAGCCCGCTCCGTGTCATCACCAGCCGTGAACCGTCGATAACCGCGTCTTCGGGGTTGTCAGGGTCACGCCCTCGGCGAAGCGGTCGGCCTCCTTGATGCGGAGACAGCCACGCTGCGATGGGTCCGCCAGTCGCGGTGCCTACCTGCTGTGGCGAGTCTCCCACGCCTATCATCCGGAGGTAGCGGTGCGGCTGATCTGCTGGTTCCCGCCCGGCACCGGCAAGATGGTCGTCGTGCTGTGTGCCGGAGACAAAGCGAGGCTGGGCGACCTGTTCTACAACAGCGTCGCCGTCCGGGCAGACGTCCTGATCGACCAGCGGGAACGGGAGACGTCCTACGAGGAGAAGCCATGACTGAGCCGGAGAACACAAGTTTTGTGCGCGGCAACGACCATCTGGACCGGCTCCTATCCGACCCGCACCTTGCTGCCGAGGTCGCCCAGGCTCACGAGGCGGCCGAAGAGATGGACCAGCCGTCTCAGGGGCCGATTGGTCTGCCGACACCGAGGGCTGGCCGCTTGTCTCTGCGACGTCAGAGCGGTCCGTCGGCCTAGGGTGGGGCGGGTGAGTCGTGGTGATGCCGGTCAGATGGTCCTGGACGAGGTTGTTGCGGATGCCCGCCTCGCCATGCTGGAGTTCGACGGTGCCCGGGCGTGGCTGAATGAGGCCCGCCAACGTCCTATGGAGCCGCTGGCGGTCGAGGTGTGGGTCACCGACCCCGCCTTCGAGCACGTACTGCTGGTTAAACACCGCGTGCGCGGATGGGTGCCGCCCGGAGGGAAGGTAGAGCCGGGCGAAGGGCCGCGTGCGGCGGCGGTCCGCGAGTGTCTAGAGGAGACCGGGCTACGACCCACGCTGCTGCCCGAGCCTGTAGCCGTGGCGGTGCGTTCCTATCGGGCCGATTGGTCCCCGACGCTGGGCCTGTCCTACGCCGCGATCGTCGGCCGCGACGTGCCGCTCGGCGGGGAGCAGAATCAGCCGCCAGCATGGTTCTGCTTGGACACGGACTGGCAGAGCATCTTCCCCGAAGACCGCGAGCGGATCCGTTTGCATGCTCGGCGCCTCGCAGCCAGTCGGCCGATCGGTGGTCGCTGAGTACCGGGCGGCGCCGTGGTCATGCGGTGGCCTCGGCCTCCGATTGCTGGGCGACGACGACGAGCCAGCTCGTCACGGTCGGGGCGTCCGGGGTGGTCAAGGCGTAGGCGGCGTCGAGTATCCGCATCCGCTGGGCGTAGGTGAAGTTGCCTTCGGGCTGCGCGAAGACGGGGATGGACAGCCATGCCTTCTTCTCGGCCATGGTGCTGTGCTGCGCGGTGACCTCGGTGTCGAGGACAGCCAGTCCGGCCGCGGCCAATTGCTCGATCACCGCCTCCAGTGGAAGCGTCGGCGACGTGTCTGTGGCCATAGGCGACGGGGTGTATCCGTCGTTGCGGGCGGCGACTTGGCGGATGAGGGAGTTCAGCGACGGCCCTGTGGGGACGGATTGTTCGTCGGGGTGCCGCACACCCGCGAAGCCACCACCGATGTTGAAGACGAACCGTCCGCCTGAGCGCAGGATGTAGGCGACGGCTGCGAACACCGCAGGGGTGTCGGTCTTCCAGATCGCCGAGTTGCACACCACGGCGTCGGCGCCGCCGGCGGGGACGTGGTCGGCGAGTTGCTCGGCCGGGGCGGTGATCCAGGTCAGGCGGGCGTCGGTCAGGGTGCGGCGCCCAACGCGCTGCATCGCGGCGGCGTTGTCCACGGAGAGAACCCTGGCCCCGGCCGGGATCAGGTCGAGGATCGCGCGGGCGGTCGCGCCGACGCCGCCGCACAGGTCGACTACCAAGCCAGCATCGGCCAGGTGGGCTCGGCGGGCGAGGTCGCGGCTGGTGGCGTCGTACATGGGGTGGGCTCGGGTGAAGGTCTCGTACGCCTCGGCGTTGGTGTCCTCGTCCCAGCCGAGGATGGCGTCCCGGGGTGCCATGGGTGCGGTGGCCTCGCTTCGCGGAGAGGGCCCGGCAGCCCGGGCCGGGCGTTGAGCAGGTCAGAAGAGCGCGGACTGCACGGCGGCGGGCGGTGAGGAGAACTGCGCGCCGAGGGTGATGCGGCGGCCCTTGAGGGCGCCGAGGTCGAGCAGGTAGGCCAGTTCGCCGTCGCCGTCGAGGGAGGCGAGGACCTGGGTGCCGATACAGGCGAGCACTGTCAGTCCGTGCTCGCCCTCGCGTGTCGTGCGGGTATAGGGCGCGCTCAATGCCCAGGGCGCGGAACAGATCGCCGTCGCCGGGCGGCTCCCACGGCTCCAGTACGGCAGGAATGTTCATGTCGGCCAAGATTTCGGCCGCGCGGGCAACATGCTGCTCATGGGCGGCGCGAACCGAGCTAAGGTCGCGCAGCTGCGCCAGGGCCGTCAGTTTGGCTGCGGCCCGCACGGTCTGCGGCAGGCCGAGGCGATGCGTGAGGGCGTCCTCCAGAAACCGCACGACGCGGCCGTCAGGACTCTGGGCCAGGTAGGTGGCGACCAGGGCACCCTGCTCGTCGAGGCGGGAGCGCTTGCGAGGATCGGCTGCAGTGCCGACTTTCGTGGTGCTGTCAGCGAATGTCGCCAGGTACAACCAGTGCGGCTGGGTCATGTACGCCGCCAGTGCGTCGGGGACATGGCCTCCGGAGTGGAACTGATGGGCGAAGCGGAACTCGTCCCTGCTGGCGCAGGCGTCGCACTGGCCGCCGATCTCGGCCGAGGCCCGGTCTGGGCAGGCTACGGCCTCGACGCGGACGCGGTCGGCGAACCGGTATCGGCCGGTGCACCACCGGCCGATACCGCTCACCTGATAGCCGAGACGCTGGCCCATGATCCCGGCGTGGACGAGCGGTCCGTCGGGCAGTGAGGCGAGCAGGAGGCGGGGGTCTCTGCTCGCCCAGGTGATGCCGTGGCAGACGTACATGCTGCTGGTGGGCAGGGCCTGGTCCATGCGCGTTCCTCGTCGATCGGAGCGGTGGGTGGGTCAGAAAGCCAGATGCAACCTGTCGGCCAGCGCGGCGGAGGCGGCCTTGAAGACCTGGTCGCGGTTCATCTCGGCGACGTCCAGCGACAGCCAGGCACCGCTCGCCGCCTGCTTACGCATCTGGTTCAGGACGGTGTCCTGGTAGCGGATGAAGTCCTCATCGTCGCCGCCGGAGTGGCCGGTCTCCAGGGAGGTGTACGAGCCCTTGCGGGCAAGGGCTTCGCGGGCACCGATGTTCAGGAAGAACACCACGTCCGGTTCGGTCAGGTGAGCGAAGACCTGTTCGGCGAGGCGAGTGGGAACCTCGGGGTTGACCGCGTACCGGGCGAGAATCTTGTGGTGCGCGTTGTCGAGCACCACATAGGTGCCCGCAGCGACCGCAGGCCGGACCACGAGCCGGTCCTGCAGGGTGTACCAGGACGCCAGCGCCAACAGCCAGTAGTGGTCACCGCACGCCTTGGCGACGCGGGCGTCCCGCCGGTAGACCAGCTCGTTGAGACGGTCGAGATAAGCGGACAGCTCCGGGTCCCGAGGAACGTCGGCGCTGTGCTTGCTGACGAGGATCGCCTTGTGGCCCGCGTCGTTCAGGGCCTGGCGCAGCCGGGTGGCAAGGGTGGACTTGCCGGCCCCGTCGCCACCGACGAAGGAGATCACCTTCCCAGGCTCGGGGGTGGTCGGCGCATTCGCCGTCATCGGATTCCTCCCAAGGTGTGGGCCGCGCTTCCGGTCAGGCGGCCGGTGATGATGGCGTGGATCCGGTCAACCAGGACCGCGCGCCGGTGCAGGACATCGCCCTGACGCTCATTGGACAGGTCGGCGGCGTATTGCGTGGCGAGGTTGTTGGAAATGACGTGGAGGTAGCCGAATCTGATCCCCGCCTGACAGGCCGCCACTCCCATGCGCCCGATCTCCGGGTCGACGAAGGCATAAGAGGTGGCGTGCCGGGCCAGCCAGTCGCGATCCTCCAGCAGGATCGACGGCGAGGAGACGTGCAGGCCGCTCCGTACTCCGCCCTGGGTGGCGGCGAAGTCGCCGAAGAAGTCGTCCCAGCTCACCAGCGCCCCGCCGAGCAGGCTGGTGTTGCCGGTGGCCAGCCACGTGTTGGGCTCGATGCCGGGGGTCAGTGAGCCGACCTTGCCGACGTAGACGACGTCACCGACGCCGAGTTCGGCCAGGCGCGTGACGACCCGTCCGGCGACGTCGCCCCAGATGCTGTGGAGAAACCCGAGATAAACCACGCGGCGGCCAGCGACCTCGGCCCGCTGCCAGGCATAGCCATGCCCGTAAGTCCACACCCCGTCCTTGGGGGCGAGGCATTGCAGGCCCCAGCCGACGATCACCAGGTCACCGTCGAGCTCCAGGTCGAGCGTTTTGAGCGCTGTGCGGCATTCCTCCTGCCCAGGCGGCTGGTAGGTGACGATGTCAGCCGGGCGGCCGGTCATGGCCAGGTACGTGGCAATGATCAGCGCGTAGTGCTGGACGTAGTCAGCGCCAGGGAACGCCTTGACAACCAGGTCACGGCCGTGCGCCTCGGCGGTGGGCCGCTCGATGTTGAACAGCTTCCCGCTCTTCTCGTGCCGGGAGATCACCGCAGTGCGGTCGTAGCCGCCGAGGACACGGATGCTGTCCCAGCCCTGGTCCTGGATGAGGTGGTGGACCTTGATCTCCAGGTAGCGCAGCAGCCGATCGCCGCCCATGGTGTGCCCGAAGGGGTTGATCGGAGCGGCACGTAGCAGCCCCCGGGCGGGGTCGGCCAGCAAGGTGGTCATCGGCGCTCCTCGGCGATCGTCACGGTGCTGCCAGCCGCCGCTCGGACGACGGAGATGTTCTTCCGGATCAGGTCGAATCGGTCCTCGGCGATCGGGCCGAGCTCCTCGATCCGAGGCGTGGAGGGCTTTTCATACGGCCCTTCGTGCGACAGGGCGATGCCCATCGCGCCGAGGATGACCGGGGCCGCGCCGTCCACGGAGGAGATCCACTCGTGCTCGCGCTGCTCGATCAACTCCAGGTGCCCGGTGCGGCCCAAGCCAAGGAGCCGGTAGACGATCAGATCGTCGACCATGCCGCGGTCCTCCAGGTAAGCGGTCGCTGCCCACCGGGTACGGCACAGCTGCCCGCCGATGTCCGGCCGACGTGAGGCCGGCAGGGCGACGGCCCCGGCCCAGCCGCTGGTCACGATGGCGTCGTAGGTGCGCAGCCACTCCTGGTCGTCCGCTGCGTGCAGGACTGCGCACAGCCGGAAGGCGTCGCCGGACAGTTCCCGGATTTCTCGCGCGGCCTGCTTGCTCGCCCGCAGCGTCGCCGCCCCGTCCCGCATGACGTCCGGCAGGATGATCTCCCTCGCCGACACGGCGAGCGCGGCTACGACGAGGCTGGTCGCGGGCAAGGCGTAGCCGAGGTCGAAGAGCCCGTTGTCGACGATGACCTCGGCGCCGCGCTCGGCCTCGCGGGCGAAGAAGGCCCGGTAGATCTCATCGGAGAGGACTCGCTGAGCGGCCACATGGTGGACGCGGGCTGGCTCCTGGGCGACGAAGTTCTCCAAGTAGGCGGGCGGGGCGATAACGGAGAAGTCGATGCCCGTGGCCGTCACAGCGTCCCCCAGTGCCCGGCTGCGACGGTGAGGAACTGCTGGGAGAGGACGGTGTCGGTGCCGAAGCGCCCGCCCGTGTGCACGGTGGTGGTGCTGGCCTCCTTCATCCGTACGCCGCGCATGCTCATACACAGGTGCACACCGCGCACGGCGACGGCGACGTCCTCGCGCCCGATCACGCTGGTGAGGTACTCGGCGACCTGGCGGGTGAAGCGTTCCTGAACTTGGAGGCGACCAGCGAAGTGCCGAGCGATCCGCCCGAACTTCGACAGGCCCAACACCTCGCCAACCGGCACGTATCCGGCGGTGACCTGCAAGTTCATGGGCAGCAGGTGGTGCTCACACAGCGACCACACGCTCATACCACCCACGATGACCAGCTGGCTGCTCAGCTGGGACTCGGTGAAGCGGGTGGCCGACGCGGTGCCGTCCGAGGATAGGAAGGCGTTCCACCAAGCCGCGACGCGGTCCGGAGTGCCGATCAGCCCTTCGCGGGCGGGGTCCTCGCCCAACTCGACCAAGAGCTGGGCGATCAGGTCGGCGACCCGGACGGCGTCGATGTGCGCCGAGAGCCGGCTGGGCACGGGTACCTCGGCGCTCGGAACCGCCGCAGGTCTGGCGACAGAGGTCGTCATGGGCTTCTCTCGTTTCCGGGGACTGGGAACGGATGAGGTTGGTGCCTGCGATCAGCGGCCTCGGGCGTCCGCGAAGGCCAACACGTGGAGCCGGGTAGAGAAGTGCCAGTGCCGGGCCGCGACCGCGTCCGCCAGGAGACGGGTAGTTACGGTGATCGCCTCAGCGGTGGTGCCCTCCGGCATCACCCACACCGGCGCGAGCCGGTAGACCTCGGCAAGCTCGGCGATCCGGTCGACATCGGTGATCGTGGAAGCGACAAACTTGAACGCCGCCCGCCCGGATGCCGCGAACGCCTCCAGTACGGCGGAAACAACGCTCTTGGTCTCGTCCACGCCGAAACTGGCGAGCTTGGGCGAGACATTGAACCGGACCCCGTCGACCACCAGTTCGGGGGCAGGCGCGATGGTGCCGTTCGTCTCGAACTCAACCCGCTTCCCGGTGGCCAGCAGACCGCGGACGAGAGGCACCAGACGCGGCTGCTGAATCAACGGCTCACCGCCGGTGATCACGACCAGTTCGACCGGCGAAGACGCGGCCCACGCCACCAGGTCCGCCACGGACCGCTTCACCGACTCCTTGTGCGGGTCGAACCGGGACCAGTCCCAGGTGTACTTCGTGTCGCACTTCGCGCAGGTGAGGTTGCACCGAGAGAGGCGAATGAAGAGGGCAGGGTGCCCGCAGCTCGGGCCTTCGCCCTGAAAAGTCGGGACCTCGACGCCGAAGCACTCCGCGACGATCAGCCAAAACCTGGCGTCGCCCGTCGCCGATCCAGCGGTGATCGGCCCAGACGTGGTCACTGCCCCTCCACATCGAAGCGGGCCCAACTGCTCCCTGTCTCGCGGACGAGGACGGAGACCAGGCGTCCGGAGATCGTCGGCTGGAGGTTCTGGATGAACCAGCCGGCCAGGAACTGGGCCAAGCGCTCCGAGGTTGGCTCGAAGGGCAAGATCTCGTGCAGGTTGTGATGGTCCAGTTCGCTGTCCAGGAACTTCTTGAACGGGGCGAGCGCATCAAAGTCTGTGATGAAGCCGGGCTCCTGCAGGGAGGGGGCGGTGAGGACGACCTCGACCTCGTAGCTGTGGCCGTGCTGGCGGGCGCACTTGTGCTCGGGCGGTAGCCCCGGAAGCCGGTGGCCGGCCTCGAAGCCGAACTTCTTACCGATGGTGAAGACACCGAGCGGCAGCGGAACGGAAGTGAAGTCCATGGTTGTCCTTGATGAGTTGGGACGGGCGGCTCCGGCGGCCCCGGCGGGGTTCAGACAGGGGACGGCAGCCGGGTTTCGAGATCCGGCAGGACGTGGGCCCGCGTCGTGCCGAGACGGAAGTCGACGGGTGGAGTGGCGGGGGTTCAGCGCACGGCAGGTGCTGTCTCTCACGATGCATTTGCGGCTGACCAGCCGTCATTGCCGCTGTTCTGTAGGAACATTGACTGGACTGCGCAATGTCCGTCCCGTGTCCATGCACCAGGGCGGCCTAGGGACCTGGCGGGGGGTCGGCAGTGAGCGGAGTTACCCGAGGTCGTCGTGCGGAGATCAAGCGTGAGGCATCCCGGATCCGTGCTCAGTGTCAGCGTGAGGGGCACACTCAGGAGCGGATCGTCACCACCCTTCGATCGGCGCTGCCGGAGCTCACTGCCCTGGAGGCATGGCGTCTGGCATTGGGGTGGTCGCGGGCCCAGGTGATTCGCGAGGTGGCTGTCGCCTACCGGGCCGAGGGCCTGCTGCCACCGGGTCTGACGCCCGCCATGCTGTGCCGTTACGAGCACGGGCAGGAGGCGCCCGGCGACGAGTACCGGTTGATGATCTCCCGGGTCTACGGGGCCCGCCCCGACCAACTTGGCCTGGCGACACGCTGCCTGTGGTGCAGCACCTGCGCGTCCCCACCCCCACTGCACTACGGTCAGCACCAACGCGAGGGGACGACTACAGGCCGAAGGGAATCCATGACGACCGCCAGCGGGTTGCCCGCCATCCGCGAATCCGTTCAGTGGGCTGTCCTCGACGCACCGGAAGGCTCCCCGGCCCTCGTCGCCCTGGCCGAAGCGGCTGTGGAGCACTACGCCCTCAACTACAGCAAGCACCCACCGGCGATCCTGCTGGAAGAGGTTCGCGGAACCCGCAGTCTGCTCTCCACCGTGGTGGCCGCAGCGGACCGCGAGACCGCACTAGGCCTTCGGCGGCAGGTCGGCTGGCTGTCAGCTCTTCTCGGCAACCTCGCCTACCACTTGGACGATCGCACCGGGGCCCGAGCCCACCTCACTCTGGCGGGTGCCCTTGGGGAGTCCACCCGGGAGGGGGCGCTCACCGCATGGGCCAGCGGAGCGCTGGCCATGGTCGCCACCGCCCGGCAGGACTGGGAGCATGCCCGCGGGCATGCCGAATACGGCCTTCAGCACGCCCCCGAGGGCCTGCGCCGCGCGCAACTCCTAGGCTGGGCCCTGCTGCCCACGCTCGCTGCCCTTAGGCTGGCGTCGGAAGCCGATGACGTTGTCAGCGAGAGCGACGAGATCATGCGGTCTGCCGTCGAATTGCCAGGCCGTTTCGGGTACGACCGTGCCGAGCATCGCCTGCACGTGGCCGAGGCCAACCTGACCCTCGAACGGTTCGACCGAGCTGCCGAGGTCGCTCGCGAGTCCATCGCCGCTGCGCCCGCTGAGACTCCGGCGTGGGCGGCCGCGACCCTCGTCCTCGCGCTCGCCGAAGCCCGCGACGCCCCGGAGCAGGCGGCCGACCGCGCGCTGGGCGTGCTCGATCTCATCCCGCCGGCGCGGCTTCGGGCGACCGCCCGAGACCGCCTGGCACGGCTTGGACGCCTGCTCGACAGTTCGACAGTTGCGTCAGCAACCGAACTCGCCGAACGCCTGCGGACCCTTCCGGCTCCAATCCGTACCGACGGGACCGCCGCGTAGCTGTCCAGGACTCCTGGCGGGCACTCACCGGCATCGGTTGTCCGCACTCCGGCCTTCGGGTCGACGTCACGGGCCGCGCGCATCCCTACGACGGGCGAAGATCGCTAAGGCTGACTGTGTCAGGCCGAGCCCATGTGCTGACCACAATGCATCCCCAGGAAGTGGGCCTGCGGGCCTGCAGCTTCCCAAACAGCTTGTTGAACTGCCAAGCCTTGGTCAACGCACCGAGGACAGAAGGAACCTCGTTCAGGATGGCAGCCGCTTTGACGGGCCCCTCCCAGAACGGATCGTTGTGCTCGTTTGTGCCTTCAGCACCCTGGCTACCCTTGCTATGACATTCTCCGCGCCGCCTACTCTAGGCACGCTCGTTCCGGACGACCACCGGTCTCCGCAGTTCGCGCCGGTCGCAGTCAAGGGGGTGCTGGTCCAGACCGCCGATATCCCTATGGCGACCGACTCCTGACACTATCGGCCCGAAGACCAACACGCACAGCCGACCAGGCGGGAGGGACCATTGATCGATGAGCCCGGATACGCGACCCTGAGGATGGGGCTACGCCCGCCGAGGGTCGCAGTGATCTTCGATGGGGGCGTGCAGTGGCATTACTGGGCGCGCCTGGCCCTGTACGCATGCACGAGATTGTGGGGTGGTGAGGGGTTCATCCTCATTCCCCATCAGGGCGGCCAGGTCCGATCGGAACTCTTGGCGGCAGCGAGAGCCTACGACCCTGACTATGTCGTTGCGCTACAGCGGACCATCAGGTTCGTTGAACAGGCGACGCCCGGCGAACTCCTTCTGAGAGATCAGGGCGGAGTCCTTCTTGAGGGCGAGCATCGCGACCAGTTCATCCAGACTTACGGAGAAAGTCTGGTCGAGTCGGCGGATGACGCCGCGGCCCGAAAGCAGGTCGCTGGCATATGCTCCCCTCACCGCCGTCGGGTCGAAGGGGGCGGCTGGGACGAACCAGTGACCGTGCTAGCCGCAGAAGGCGACGCCTTCCGGCTCACGAAATGCGCTGACCTTTTCTCCAGTTCTGAAGGCGCGTGCCTCAGCGCCCCGGCAGGGTGGGGCGATGCTCTTGGCGTCCTGACCGCCGCACGGTGTGGCGCGGTGGAAGAACCACGCCAGGGTGGCACCCATGACCTCGATGAGAGCACGCTCCGGCAACTGATCCTTTGGCTGATGGCCCCTGACGGAGGGTTCAACGCGCCACCGTCGCAGTTGATATGGCAGCCAGGATTGGTGCTTGGCTGGGATCCCGCACAACTCGACACGGCCTTCACCCGGTCCCGCCTCGGCCTCGTGTCAATCAGCCGAGGCTTCGCACCCCAACAGAACGTCGTGGTCGTCGTAGGCGATGCGGCGGAGGACTTCGCACTTGCCCATGTGTACCGGCGTCTTTATGGGCGAGGCATCTGGTTGCCCAACGCGTGGCTGGCCTCCAATGCTGTTCAGTCGATGGCGATTTTTGGACTTCGTTCGACGCTTTCCAAGCACGTCCTTCGGGGCGGGAAAGTGATCGTGGCGACGACATCACTCGAGGCGCCATCGATTGATGTGGTCCTCTCCGAACTTCGGCAGCCCACTTTCTGGAGTGAGGGCGACCACGAGCGGCTTGCTAAGCAGTTTGAGGAGCATGTGCTTGGGGGCGCTGTCACGTGGCCGACCGATAGGATGCAGTACTCGGCTGTTGACGGCCAGTTCGATCAGGACTACGCCATCCCGATCAAACGTAACGAGGCCGGCGACGTTGAGATGGCCGTAATCTGCCCGCCCCCGGCGATCAACCAGCCCGAACTGGCAGGCTCGGCCAACCTTCACTGGCAGGTCGATGTCGAACTAATCGAGACGGTTTCTCCTCGCGGTCGCGGACTCGATGGTCACGCAGTCTTGGCAGAAGGCCAAGACCCTTACCTAACATGGGTTCGAAACGGACGCGACGGCATCGTCTACGAGTCAGAGCGTTTCAACTTCATCGCCGCCGGCACGTCACCAGTCTCTCGGCTGGCTCGCCCTCGACTACGCGTTCCCGGGCTCGCCAGGTGGGCCGACCTAATGGCAAGGCAAGCCGACCGGAGAATGCGCTTCTCAGCCGCCGGGCGCCGGGTCGAAGTAATGCGACAGCTATGGGGAGATCGCGCCACCCTCGCAAGCCAATTCGCAGGACCGATGTTGCCAGTTCTGCGAAAATTTCGCCCAACCGCAAAGAAATCCACACTCGCGCTAAGCGAAGCCAACGGTGACGTTCTCGCCACAGGTGCCGGCCAACATCTATGGGAGGCCTACCTCACCTTCTCCGGAGTGCTCCATTACGGCGAAGCCGACAAAGGCTCCACTCAGGTTTTTCGTGAGCAGGTCGACGAAATGCTGACACGAGGGATTCTTCGGCGTGGCCTCATCTTGGGCTGCGAACTGTGCGGGAGACCGGCTTTCCTGGAAATCGGCGACCTTGCACAGATGAACCGGTGCCCCCGATGCTCCGCAGCAAATTCATTGTCCCAGGCCCGTTGGCGAAAGCCAGAAGACGAGCCGCAATGGTACTACGACCTACATCCAACCGTCCGCGAGCATCTCGCTCAGGACGGGGAAATTCCGCTCCTGCTCTCCCATCACCTGCGTAGCGGCAGTCGTGAATACAACGATGCCGCAGAGCTTGAACTCTCAGATGACAGCGGTCCCCTCGCAGAGTGCGATCTGGTTGCTCTCCGTGACGGGAAAATCATCACAGCAGAGGCGAAGCGCACTGGATCACTCGGTGAGGGAAAAACGCTTCGACAAGCAATCGCCAAACGAGCGCTTCTCGCGGAGCAGATCCAAGCGGACCAGATTCTCCTAGCAACAACCGACGCGAAGTGGCAACAGGCGAGCGTCGACGCCCTACGCCAGGAGATAAGACAGCGCCCGTGGACTATGCCCGCTCCGCAGGCACGCCTCATCTGTGGACTAGGCACAGCAACGGTGACCGATATGGAACTTGACGCTGAAACCGGGCTTCTTACTCCTTGGCCGAAAGATCGCTGATGAGGAGGTCATCGCCCTAGCTCTGGCAGGCTTGCATCCTTAATCGGCCAGAGCCATTGTTTCGCATGGACATCACATCGAACCTAACTGACACTTTGGGTTGGTATTGTGTGCCGCACCCATCCCCATTCGGAACCGGCTCCTGCTTTGAAAACCCGCCTCTAGCTGAACAAGTTCCGCCCCTCCATCAGCGCCTCTGCCGTCAGCTCAACTCGATTACCTAAGTGGTCGAACCCGAACATTCTTGTTGGGCGGTTCAGCGCCTCAGATTTCGATGGGTAGTGAAAGTATAAAATCTCCCTACAGTGTGGACCAGCCTCGGTCATGATTGCATCCTGGCAAGTTGCAAGGATCATGATTCCGTGTTCGCGAGCAACGGCGGCAATTACATCGAGAACTTCCCTGCGGTGCTCCGAGCCTAGCGAATCGCCCAGTTCATCGAGAATCAGTGCTCGCCCTCGAGAGTCTGGGGCTGCCAGCAACGCTGCCAGGACGAGGTGAATTGAGAAGAGTTTTTCTTGTGCAGTATTGGTTACGTTGTCGTACGCAAGCATCGGCCCCGCCGGATTTCGCCGCCATCTCGGCGTGACCTGGCAGACCCACTTCTTGTCCGGAGCGCTCGGCGGCGTGATGGAATAGTCCAGTCTGGCACCCAGCCCATTAGGTGCCCGGCGGTTGAGTGAGTCAAGGGCCTGACTGATCCGGTCAAGTGCTGATGATGCACGCTGGCGGATCGCACCTTGGGTCACCCCCAAAGCCTCTTCAAGCTCGCGGCATTTTGCCTCGGCGAACTCTGTCACCTGCGCACGTTGCATACGACCGCGCAAGACATCGTCATGAGCTGATGCATCTCGCTCAGCGAAGTCGTCAAGCCAGCCCGTGAGAACACCGAGCGTGCTGGCCAAAAGGTCGGCAGAAGGGCCTTCTGCGTTGTCTCGACTCGTCAAGTAGGCAGCTACGCTATCGGCGACATCAGTCGGCGGAGCTCCACCTGCCTCTGGGTATACGCGAAATCTGGCGACCGCCTCAACGAGTTTGTCATTGGCGGTTCGTAGCAGCAGCGAAGCGCTTCTTCGTTCTATGTCCCCGCCGTCGACACTGCGCACAGGTGGCTCAGCCTGGTCGATAAGGACGTCATACTCCTCGTCGACCTCCAGCCCGGGCCAGCCAAGCTCACGTAGCGCAGCGTCAAGTCCGCGCCCCCACACTGCTAGGACGGTATCGTCGGGACGAATGGCCGCCTCGTATTTGGCGATGGCGGCATCCCTTTCACGGAGAGCCGATTGCGCCTGTAGCAGTTTGCTGTTGATCTCGTTGAGAGAATTTGTATAGTCGTCGACCGCCTTATTCGCCGCTTTGAGTGCGAGCGCCATCGTGTCACGAGCTCCTCGCAATAATGGCATCACTTCGGTTCGGTGGGCACTGAGTTGTTGCTGCGCCACTCCCTTCTTGCCCAGGAGGTCGGCCAGTCTCTCGGCCGCCTGAGCTCTTTCGGCATTTAACTTCGCCAAGTCTGAGTGCGCGGTGGCTTGCTTCAGGGCCGACAAGTAACCGCCGTGGGCTCGAGTCGCATCGGCAACTCGCCGGTCCCAATGGGCTATCAAGTCGTCATGTCCAACAATCGGCGTCTCAAACTCACCGACAATGCGAATGCCGGAACTTTCATCTTTAACATGGAAGATTGGCTCGCCTGTAGCTTCTTGACTGCATAGAGAGTTCAAGAAATGAGCAGCACGGGCGGGAGCCGATGCTATACCCTCTGGGAGAATCAATCTGTCGCGTTGACTACCATCCGGATCTTCAGATGGTTCAGAGATCAGGATCGTTCCCGGACGGTCACGCAGTAGGGGTAGAGCGGAAGCCAGATCGTCTCGGGCGATCAGGATGGCGTCTTGCCAGGGGGCGAGTCGCGCTTCCCAGGTGTGTCGATGTGAGGCATGAAGGCGAACCGAGGCGACAAGAGAGGTGGCTTCGATATTCTCCTGTTCCAGCCGGCGAATGGCCTCACCGGCTGAACCGAACTGTCCTGATTCAGCCTGCTCTCTTGCTTGGCGGGCCTCGCCGAGCGCCTCCGTTGCGGCCTTTAGATCACCCTTCGCTTCACCCACGGCTTCAAGAAGCAGTTCACTCTTGGCGATTGCGTCCTTTGCACTCAACTCGGTCGCGAGGTTATACCCGTTGGCTGCACGGCGGGTCTCGTCAATCTGCTCGTTCAGGCCGGCCTCTTTTTGCGCAAGTTGCCCATCGGTTTGAAGGCTTTGTTCGTGGGCTCCGGCCGCCCTTTCGAAATCATCGTTGGCTTTGTCTAGAGCTTGTTGAAGCCCTTTAATGCTGCCGAGTTCCGTCCGCTTCCCGGCGAGGAATTCGACATCGTTCGCCAAACGACTGCGAACCTTGGTATCTCTCTCGTGGAGATACTTGGCCGATTCTGCTCGTGCATGGCTGTCTATCACTGAGCGGGCAAGGCTGGCGCTTCTTAGCCTGACAGCGCTGCGTATCAGATTTCGAAGATCCTCACGCGCGTCAACTTGCCTGAGAATCTTATCTTCCTTGTCCGTGAACACCCGGTCGTTTTCCCTGTGCGTGTTCAACTCGGCTTGCTTAGCGGCGAGGCCGCGGCGGTCTTCCTCATCCCTTTCGAAGAGCGTCGCCCTGCCTGTGAGGGCAATGAGGGAATCTCCGATTTGCTCAGGTGTGAACGTACCCGCATCCAGCTTTAATAAGGAAGGGCGAGAGCGGACTTGGCCTCGGCTAGCGACGTACGCCAGGACGCGAGGACTTCGGCCGTACAGAACTTCGGCAAATTCACCTCCGCCCAGTACGTCACCAGCCAGAGAGCGGAACACTTGGGGCGCCGTTGCGTGCCTTTCCCGGTCGTCTATCCCTCTCGCCAGATGAACTCCAGCAGCGTGCCGCACCTGAATATAGGGGGCACTAGAGGAGATCTTCATCCAGACCGTATGCGCGGACTCTGGGATACGATCGGGGTCAGCGAAGATTCCTGCAATATAGCCTTCGGTGGCAGCACTGGCTCCGGTGGCGATTCCGGCAGTGACCGGTTCAAACAACAACGCCGCGACCCCGGCGGCGCCGTTACCGCCTACGCGCCACTCGGGATCGCCAAGTAGCAGAGCAACTGCGGCCAGGAAGCTGGTCTTTCCCGACTCGTTTGAATCGACCGGCCCCATTCCCGTAACGGCAATAAACGTTTCGGGTATCAGCCCTACCGGATGGCTGGTGAGCCGTGCAATGTCTAGCGTCTGAATCAGTACAAGCTGGCGCGTTCCAATTACTCCACGCTTAGGCCTGGCCAGGCCTGGCAACAGTTCCGCAGTCATCGACTCTTCCCAGCTCCCTCGTTAACTCCGGTAACGTCATTGCGTGCGTCTCTGATGCGTTGAGCCATGTTGCCGTGAGGCCTGCCAAGTACGATCATGTCTTCCCAGAGCATGTTTCGTTGTTTCGCGGTCAGCCGAGATAGGGCAGGACCAGGAACGTATCCACCACTCTGAGCGCTCGCGATGAAGCCTGCGCGACGAAGTGCGCGTAAAGCGTTCGTGGCGGCTGTGCGATTGATCGCCCGGTTAGCGATTATCTTGTCGAGTTGGACGCCATTCTTGCTGGTCCATCTATCGTCAAGGCGAGGGTTCTTACTCCGCGGAATCGCTACCGTATGAATGAGTACAAGGGCGAGTACTGCTCGCTGTGTGGGATGCAGGGTTCCGGTCCCTTCACAGACAAGTGCCTCCGCTATCGGGTCCGGATATCCGGTGATCCATTCGCGCGCACTCAGCGAAATGAGACTTCGGCCAGATTGCGCGAGCGTTGACTCAACCGTTGACTGGATTGTCGGATCGGCGAGCATCGGCAGATCGTCTCGGTCAACCGAACCGTCAGCCATATCTAACGCGCACACGATCATTCGCACCGTGGTGTCGAAGTCGCTCGCCGGCGCTCGCCCCTCGGCAGTTAACCATCGGACGCCTGCCACGGATAGTGCAGGTAGCGAGCCCGTCTCCTGCTCATCACTCGCCGACGCGGAATCGGAATCCGTCGGTTGAGGCAGACGGTCATGGATCCGTCGCAGTTGGGCCCACGTGGTCAGTGGAAGAGCAGCAGCGGCTGGTCCTAGCGTTCCTCGAGCTCCGCTCCACCTGACAAGGCCAGCTCCGGGCAACGTGGTGTCCAACGCCGATACGACGGTATTTCGGTCGGCGCCGAGGTCAGTGCAGGTCGTGAGGATCGAATGGCGGGAAAATGGGTGCCCCGGGAACGGATCCGACTCTGGTTCTGGCCATGCCGCGCCTAGGCAGGCTGCCCAGACCAGGTTTGAGATGGGCGACAGGGTAGGAGCTGGAGCAGAAGGGTGCAGGTTGGGGTTGGGCGCCGCATCGTCGAGCCATCCTCTGACGAGGATCGTTCGATTGGGACCTACCTCCAGTTCACCAAGCCGCCTGTCCGACGCGGCGGCAGCCTGGGCCGCCTGAGCCAGCGCTGAGCGGTCACTCGGCAGCTCGATATCGCCGCCTGCTCGGATACGGGCAAGAATTAGCGCACCAGGACCCACAGAGGCTTGCCCTTGCACAGGGCACTCGGTGTACCGAGCCGCCTCGGCCTGATCGCTAGTCACGGTCACCGCCGTCCGTGGTGTTCAATTGGTCGATTTTTGATTCCAAGCTTTCCGGCATCACATCGGTGCGAATCAGCCGTGCAGGGTGCAGGTAGGTAACCGGTGCCTCTCGATCGACCAGCAGATGCTCGTCGATGGTCAGCACGAAGGGCTCGTCTTTGTCGGAATCCAAAGCCATCGCGTCCGTGAGTATTTGGAGTGCCGCCGGCCAACTGGTCTTCATCGCCTCGGTTAAATCAGCTTCGGATCTTCCGCCAAGTAGTGCTTCCAGGCCAAGCCGCCGACGGCGCTTTGCCTCCCTCGCTGCTTGTTCGACTGCGGCAATTGGATCGGGGTCGTGAGCGCCCGCAGGTGGTTCAGGTGGGCGAATCCGATGCTTCGACCGTGGCCGGTAGTGGTCCAGAGCGTTGATCATCAGGCTGACATCGATCACAATTTCTGGAGCATCCGCGACGAGATGGGCGCCCACTGCGGCGAGAGCATCGAGGCTGCTCGTGATCGCTGCGTCCTCGTATTCGCGTGGTGTCAGGACGTCGAAATTGAGACTCGCACCACCCTGAGCAAGAACCTTGCCGATGGCTGCACGAACCTGGGCCCGATAGAACTGTTCAGCTTCTATAAGAGCTGCGCCCGCGTCCTCGAGCTCATAGACGCCCGCAAAGCGGGAGGTCACAAGCGCGTTGAGGTCAGCCACTTGTTGGGTGTAACCACTGTGGTCGTGCTGACGTCCCGTAGTTATGAGCTCAGCCGAAGTTCCTGTTGCCACGCAACGTTGTAGGTCTCTTGCAAAAACAGTCAGCGTGAAGCGACATGTCTGCAGGTGGTTGAGTACCCTTCGTGGATCGGGGTGGTCCATTTGAAGTGCAGCCCGTGTCCGGTCTAAGAGCAACACCATTTCGTCAATTCCACCATGCTCAACCACACGCTGGGCCGCCAGCGCACCAACCAATCCAGCCGGTTTGATGACATATTTTCCTTGATATACCTTTGGGAGATAGCTCTCCAGGAACCCTTCAGCATGCAAATGCTCTAATCTAGCATTTATAGCTGTAGGCGAAATGGTTACCCCGTGACGGAGAAGCGTTTCCCGTATCTGTGCAAACGTCATTCCGTTCTCGCCGTGATGTTCCGAGTATACGCCGATGATCGCAACAACCATCTCGACGAGATCGGGTTCCTCGACTACAGCTCCAGCCCGACTGGTTAGTGGAGCGGCAAATGACTTCCAGGTTGCTTTCTGTTCTGTGTGGCTCAGCTGCTGGCGATTAGAATCGAATATATTCATCTGTTCCGTCGGCTGGAAGATGTCCGCGCGGTCGTCCTCATTCAGAACTTCGCCGATATCGACCTCAGGCACGGCCAGCTCCAGCGATCACGTTTTCAAGGAGCCGGGGCAACAATGGCAGCACGCCTTCTTGGATCGGTTGCTGCTCGCACGACCCTCCATACTTAGCGATCTCTTTGGCGAGTGGCCGCAAGGATACCGGCCCTTTCAGAGCAAGCTTTGCAGCCAGCTTTTTGTCTCCGTCAACAGTTTTTGCCTTCTGATTCTTGCGGTGTGGGGTCTTTTCCCATAATTCGAGGTCCATGCCAAGCGAGTGAACCAGTCGGCCAAGTTTTCCTTCCAGCACATGAATAATTTGAATACCATGGGCGTCCAAGTCGCACCACGCCGCTACCGGCAAATCAAGATCGCGCAGGAGGTGCACCATTCCGTCGCTTGAGTAGCCTTCACCCCAGACACACAGCCAGCGCTCGGGTACACCGGGAATCTTGCACACCTTTTCGAAGGTGTCGGCATTCTCTACAATCAGCACACCGACAGCGCTGCATGAGACATTGCCCGCAGCACGTATTCCGCGCGCAGGGAGCGCGATCCACGGCCTAGCCACGTTCGCATCAGCGGCCACGCTGCCAAGAGTCCACGTCAACGGACCACGCAGCCGCAAGTCGGTGTCCGCTTTATCGACGGCTTGGTCAAACCCCTGGCCGATCAGGTTGGAAAAGGCGGCCTCACGCTCCGGCGTCCAAGCCTTGGAGTCCAAGAAGGCTCTGCCTGCGAGGTCGTTGGCCGTCAATTTGTCGCCACCGTCTGCGTTGTGCGGAAACCACACGATGGCTGCACGCAACGCGTGCTCATAGACGCTCCATGCGCCGGCCCGAGTCGCGGATCCGTTCGGCACACGTAGCGGCGACCTGGAGGCAACAGCCTCGAGGAGCGTGCGCTCGCCATCCAACTCGGAGACGTCCATCATCTTCCTGATCAGCTCACCACGGAGCGCGTCCGGATCTGGCCGACCACGAAGATCATGGAGGACATCGACATGCATGAGAGACCACGAGTGCGACCGACGCCAACTGAGCGGCTGCGCTAGGTCAAGATCGTCGTCGACAGCGCACCGAAGGATCACTCCACCGGCCACCACCAAATCGATCGCCTTCTGCGATACCCGGTCGGCACCGAAATAGCCGACGACCGTAGCCCAATCTCTGCGCCCAGCCTCCAAAGCGAAGATCAGCTCGCGCGAATCCAGGGTTTCCGGTGGCCGATACGCACTCGTAGGGCCTTCCGCGACAAGATCGACTATCTCGATGTTGGGCTGACCGCGCTTGTTCCGAGGCAAATGGCCCTGGCCGTTGCGCCGTACGGGAACCGTTACTGCGACGACTCCAGGCGGCAGGCCGCCAATAGAGGCCCGCTCCCGCCCCTCACGTTCGCCGAATAAGAGGTGCACACTCCCACCTTGATCTATGGCTCGCCATGCCATTGGTGATCTTGTTCGGACCGCAAACGAGGCATCACCTGCATCAGTAGATGCTAGACCTTACCGACTTAATTCCATGAATGGCCGAGAAACTATCCAATGGAGTCCAACTTGGTGACAAATTGCCCCGATCTCACCTTTTTGTCTTGATCTTTTCGTCGTCCAACACCGCGAACCGTTTCTGGAAGCGAGTACGTGCCACCGAACTACGCTCAATTGCTACACAGGCCGCCTGAACTTCGGGCTATGCATCCCAACGAGCTTTGAACAGCGTGTCCCGTTTTCGCAGCTCTGCTGCAAGATGTGCTTGCTCAGGCCGGGGCGAAGCCAGCGACGGGATGCCGCGCGGTGCGATCACGATGGAGTCGCTCTTCGACCCGCCGAGGACATGTGCGACTGCTCGGCAACGAGGAGGTAGCGATCGAGGCGGCCGGGACTGCCGATCGGTTGATTTGATCGATCGACTTCCGGTTCACCATCAGGAACTGATCAGATGGACAGCGAGGCACCACGCGTTGCGTGGTTAGATTCCTACTGGCCGCCGAAGCTGTCCCCCTCAGCGCCACCACTGCCACCGTGCCTGGAGCCGCTCGGCCCCCTTAACAGGGCAAGCCAGTGTAAAGACCTGGGCCTAGTTCGCGTCCCCTGTGGTTCGGTAAAGCCCAGACGGGTAGTTCTCGGTTGCTCGGCGGTTGCTCGCTGGTACGTGATACGACGCGGCACGGGCCGCTACCGACCGGCACTAAATCCGGGATGTCAGCGGGCAAAACGGCAGGACTCGACACACCGCGACAGTGGACGGCATCCAACCCTCGAACTTTTAATCCGTAGGTTCAGGGTTCGAATCCCTGGCGCCCCACCACCTTTGTCCCCATTTGACCTGCCGATTCCTCCCGATTTGGGGCCTCGATATCGAGGCGAGATCGCAAGGTGTTGCTCGTTGGCTGCTCATGGGCACGGACTGGGCACGCGCCGTGCCGCCTGAAGATCGCTAAGGGCACCTCACGTCAAGTCAGATCCACCTGAGGACCATAAGAGCACCTCCGAAAGCGGGCTCGCGGGTCTCGCTCTTTCCCGACCGGCTTGTTCACCGGCCAAGCCTGGCTCTTTTGAGGATGTCGCGTACGGTGCTGGGCGGTACCCGAAGGCCGATGCCGGTCAGTTCGCCGCTGATGCGCTGATAGCCCCACGTGGGATTCTCCCGGGCCAGGCGCAACACCGCCTCCCGGATGTCCGCGCGTGTAGAGGGGCGACCTGGGCGTTGGGCAGGGTAGGTCCAGCGGCGCGTCACCAGGGCACGGTGCAGCGCAGCAACGTCGCGGGGGTGACGAAGAAGACATCCCACGACGAGCGGGGAAGCATCCGAGACAAGGCCGCGAGCACGACCCGATCCACCGGCTGGAGATCAGGCCGGTTCACCTGGCGGCGTAGCACGGCGACCTGATCAGGGCCGAAACGTTCTCACATCGTGAGTCCGAACCACTGAAGAGCGTGAGCGGGATTGGTGTGGTAGTGCTCCACGGCCTCGGTCATGTTCGTCCAGCCGAGAGCGTCGGCGAGGCCGATCGCCAGGTTGTGGAAGGTGGCCATGGCACGTGGCGCGTTTCCGGTGCGCACGCGTGAGGCGTCCTCGCCGATCGTCACGTCTCTGACGTGGTGCAGTGGCTCCACCTACCAGTGCCCGCGTACGAGTTGGCCGGTGCGGGCGGGGGTGGCGCGGCCGGGCGTGAGGCTGGTGACGGCGTAAACGGTCTTGATCGTGATCTTTGTCCTGCGGCCGGGAGCGCGGCGGATGCGGCGGCGTTTGATCTGGATCGCCTGGACAGCGCCGGGGAAGGGCAGGCCGGGGCGGACGCCGCACATCTTGATCCGGCGGATCTCGGCGCGGCCGTGGCCGGTCCCGGTGGTGCGGTCTCCGAGCGGGATCTGGTTCCAGGGCAGGTCTTTGACCTGCCGCAGCAGGGCGGGCCGGTTGGCCTTGACGATGAGGATGTAGTCGCCGCCCTGGGCGATGACCTGCTGGGCGTGGCCGGTCTGGGTGTGCATCGCGTCCGCGGTGACGACGACGCCGGCCAGGTCCAGCCCCGTCAGAAGCGGCCCGAATGAATTGATCTCGTTGCTTTTGTCCTGGACTTGGCGCTGGGTGATGACGTGGCGTCCGTCGTGCAGGGTGGCGGACAGCAGATGGACCATGCCGCCGCCGCTGGTGCGTGTGCCGCGCAGGGCTTTGCCGTCGACGGCGAGTCCGCGCAGGTCACGGCCACCGGGGAGGCTGTCGTCCGGTGCGCCGGTCAGGGTGGGGGCGGTCAGCGCGGCCAGGAAACGGCCGGTCGCGGTGTCCAGGGCGTCGCCGTCCAGGCTGGCCAGGAGCCGTCCGATGGTGCTGGCAGCCGGGCGGCTGTGCGCGCATCTCAGGCCGAGCGCCGTCAGGACGGCGGGGCCGCTGTCGCGGGCGAACCGGCCGATCGAGGCCAGGGACCGGGCGCCGCTCATGACCGCGATCAGGCATAACGCGAGCAGGGAGCCGATACGGTGCCGGCGTCCGCGCCGGTCACGGGGATCGGGAACGGAGCTGAGGATCTGGGCGAGTCCGGGTAGCTCGGTGAGGTCGGGCGGTTCGGCGGTGACGGGCGTGGTGGTGCGGACGTTCAATGTGGCGGGTGAGCATGGCGATGGTGTTGCATGGCACGCGGACGCGGCCCTTCTTGATCGACCTGGACTAGACACCCAAGATCATCAGGGCCGCGTTCGCCGTTCGCAAGCGAGGATGTCCGCCATCCATCCCCTCACGTGGCCCTTCTCACCGTCCGAGAACGCTTTGGCCCTGGCGACCTGATGACGAAGCACCACGATCTCGGCCGTCTTGGCCCGATCACCACGACACCGTCAGCAGGATGCCCGAGACCTCATCATGCTCGAGCCACGAACCCCCAGGTCAACCTTGGCGGCTGAGTTTCCGCACCCTACAGGCGTCACCGTAAACCTCGGCCTGCCCGACCTCGGCCCGGGAGCGGAGGAGGTCGGCCAGCAGCCCGGCGGCGGGCTCGGCGTCACCGACGTTGCCCGCGCTCACCACGGTCGCGGTGATGATCTCACTGTCGGGATCCTCGGCCAGATGCCCCTTGTATCCGTCGAAGGAACGGCGCACCGTCTTATGACCGTGCCGGGCCTGGGGATCGACGGTGGAGATGACCCGGTCCCCGGCGACCTTGCGGGCGATCCGGAAGACCCCGTCCTCCTGGTCTCGGTCCAGGTCCTGGCCGAGCACGGTGGCCAGCAACCACGCGGCCCGAGACACCTCCGGCTCCAGCGTCCGCCCGTCCAGGACGCCCAGCATCGCATACCCGTCCTTGGCGCGTGAATCGACCAAGGCCTCCCGCTCGGCGGCGTCGCTCCAGTCGATGACGGGTTTGCCCGTACCCGTGTAGTCGTCCCCGCTGGAGATCACCGCCCGCAGCCCGGCCCGCAGCACGTGATCGGCCGCCCGCAGCAGAGCGCGGATCGCCGAGCGGATCAGCGTGATGGTGTCCTGGGTGGCCACCGCGTCGTAGATCGGCGCGCTGTCCAGGACCCGCCGCCGTCCCACCAGCCCGGCCCGGCGGGCCACCTCCACCGTCCGCTCGAAGATCCGGTCCGGCCGATCCGAGGCGGCCAGCCGCGCCCGCATGTCCACCAGCACCGTGTGCACGAACCCCGGATGGTCGAAGTCCAGGCCGCCGGCGGCGTACTTCCACCGCACATCGAACGCGAACCGATCCACCGCTTCCCGATCCGACAGCCCTTCCAGGCGTTGCAGCACCATCACCACCGCCACGATCATCGGCGGCACCGACCTGCGGCCGTCAGCGGCGAACAGATCGGCGAACATCTCATCGGGGAACAACGCCCGGCACTCACGGTGCAGCACCGCGTAGATCGAGTTCGGCGCCAGCCGGTCCTCGCAGAAACCCACCGTGGAGGAGAGCAACCCCGGCTGCATCGGAGTCTGGCCCACTGCCATCGCTCGACCTCTCCCCGCTCTCGGCGACCAACAACGATCACCCTGGCATACGGGAAGAGGCCACCGCGAGATCGTCAGAAAAACACCAGTCACCTAGAAGACCAGGTCAAGCGCTCGGCACCGGTTTCTGCACCATGACAGGCTTCCGCAACACCGTTAACAACGACTCCGATCACGCTGCGCAACCATTCACGCGAACCGGAACCGAGCCATCTGCGCCTAAGACCCGGTATGTGGGCGAGCGTGGATTGACGCTACCTGGCGTTGCCTGGACCCGAGCGAGCTACCGCGGCGGCAAGCCGTACAGCCAAACGAGCCGGAGAAGTCCGATCACGAAGAACAGCCCAGGAATAATCCAGGACTTTTGGGACCTCCTCCGGGTCACCACACCACCGAGCAGCAGGACCAGGCCGATGCCTGTGAGGAGAATTCCCACGCCGACCGCATCCCGATCGACCTGGGGGGAATCCGTCCAGTCGTACTCATGGACTCCGATGAAAAAGCTCGTGGAGATCGCCAGCATGCCCCCGAAAACGTAGGCCCAGTAGGTCAGCCGTTCGCGGAGTCGGGCCGCCTGCCGATCCATACTTTCGGCCAGTTCCGAGCTCATCTCAATAACTCCTCTAGCATTTTCTGGTTGCTAATGACCCTGCGTGCGTAACCTTGAGATCGGGAGTTCTTCCAGCCCCCGGGGCCTCCGTTGTACTTTGCTGCGGCCTTGAACGCCGTCTCCTTTGTCCATGGCCCGGCCGCCGGCGATAGCATCCGCAGGTACTTCGCGGCCATAAATATGTTCTGCACGGGATCCATAAGCGAGCTTATGATTTGATTCTTCTTTAATGGCGATAGGTTCTTCGCGTCATAGTCCAGCACTGCGCCTGCCGAAAATTCCGTCCGCGCAGTTCAAGCGGCATGTGAGTACTCGTGAAGGACTCCACCAAGCCGATCTCGTCGGCGTATGGTCAGGTCGGCGATTCGCCCTGAATCGATGATCGGATCCGGGACCGGACGCAGCGGAGCCGCCTGGAGAAGAGCTTGGTGGGCTCGGTGCCGGTTGTAGAACTGTTCGTACTCGCGCAGGGCGTGCCGGAGATGGCGTTCGTTCCAGAGCAAACAGCGGTCGAGAAGCTCGCGGCGGCAGGACTGCACCCACCGTTCCATGATCGCGTTCATCCGCGGCATCCGGATACCGGTAAGCACAGTCCGGATGCCGGCCTCGGCCAGGATCTCATCCATGAGCGCCGGGAACTTCCCATCCCGGTCACGGATCAAAAAGCAGGCCCGGCAACCGGCGTTTTCCAGATCCATCACCAGATTCCTGACGGCCTGGGCAACCCAGTTCCCGGTCGGGTGTGCGGTGGTGCCGAGTACGCGCACGCGTCTGGTGACGTGTTCGATGACGGCCAGGATGTACTGACGCTGCCCATCAAGGGTGACGGTCTCGATAAAGTCGCAGGCCAGCAGGGCCTCGGCTTGGGAGCGCAGGAAGTCGGCCCAGGTGGTGGACGCCCGCTCGGGTGCCGGAACGATGCCCTCCTGTTTGAGGATCTCTCAGACCGTTGACACTGCGACCTTGATGCCGAGCGTGGTGAGCTCTCCGTGTACCCTCCGGTACCCCCAGGAGGGATTCGCCCGGATTAAGCGCAGGACGAGGGCGCGGATGGAACGGACGGTTGGCGGGCGCCCGCGCCGTTTCGGCACGCAGGCACGAGCATGACGCCGCGTCATCAGATCACGGTGCCAGCGCACGACGGTATCCGGCCGGATGAGAAGCCTCAGCCGGCGCAGGACGTCGCGGGGCAACGGTGCCAGGAGGGCGGCGAGGAAGGCTCGGTCCTCGGGCGCGAACCTCGCACTGGCACCGACGCCGAGTTGCCGTTCAAGGATGGTGATCTGGTGACGCAGGGCGAGAATCTCGACGTCCTTGTCCCGATCACCCATCGGCAGCAACCGCAGCGCCGCGAAGGTGTTCGTGACGGCGAGACAGGCCAGGCGAAGGAGCACGACCGGTCATCCTGCCGCACTGCCTCCTCTTCAGGAGTCGAAGCCTGCGTACCAGAGAAGTCCTGCAAGGCCGTGACCTGGACGGATGGAATTAATGGAATTATCGGCAGGCGCAGTGTTTCCAGGGCTTGAGCAAGTCGGCGGCCAGGATCCGGCGGACGGTTGGGGCGGACATCGCCTCGGTGATGCCCCGGCCGACCACTTCGGCGGGCAGGTCGGTGCTGCTCCAGCGGGACAGCGACACTCCGGTCTCGGCCGGCAGCCGGCAGGCCAGCGCCTTGACCTCGGCCCGTTGCACGGGGGTGAAGCGGGGCGGCCGACCGCTGCGGGGCCGGTCCTTGAGCCCGTCGACGCCCTGGTCGGCATAGCGACCACGCCACCGGCGGACGGTATCGAGGTGGACGCGCTGTCGCAGGGCGATACGGGCGTTGGAGTAACCGTGCGCGGCGTCCAGCACGATCCGGATACGGATGACCTGCTGGTAAGGGGCGGTGTGCGAGTGAGCCAGTTTCTTGAGCCGTCGCCGCTCGGCGGCGGTCACGGCGATCTGACGAGCGCGGGGGACGGGCACGCGGAACGCTTTCCATGATCTTCTTCAGGGGTCCACAAGTGTGCTCCTCTGACCACCTTCCGGGTTGTGATCGACACGCCGGACGGCAAGATAGGGCTCGTGCCCGCCATCCCGGAGTCGACCAAGACCTCCCTGGCCCAGCGACTCCGCCAGCACGCCCGCGACCGCTGGCCCCAGCTGGCAGGCGTGCATGTCCGCTACCACGGCCAGTTCGCCTACGTCGAAGGCGAACTGGCCGACGGCCGGCGTCTGCCCCTCATCCGCCTCCGCTACGGCGGATCGGCCTCCATCTGGGGATTCGGCCTCTACCTCGCCAGCAGTGGCAAGTACGAGAACCAGATCCTTCCCACTGGCATGTCCGCCGGCACACCCCAAGAAGCCCTTGATTGCGCCTGCGATCTCTACCTCAGCTACTGACCCCTGAAGGACTTACGGGCGCAACCACTTAGAGAGCTACGACGTGACGATGAAGACCAGCCTGATGGAGTCCGGCACCCGTTCCGTCGCGGGCGGCCCGCACACCTACCAATCGGGCGACCTTATCGAAGAGGTGCTGCCCAAGGGCAAGAAGTGGCAGCAGTGGCCAAGCGAGACGCCGACGTCAAGGGACGCCTACGGGAAACGTGAGGCACTGTATCCATAGCGAGGGGTATCCATGGCTAGGGCGGTGAGACCGCGGCGCGCGAGGTCGTCACCTCACGAGAAGCTCATCTCCGCCAGACCTTTCTCCACCGTCACGTCAGGCGAGTAGCCCAGTCCCCTCCGCGCGGCGGTGATGTCGTAGGAACGGTCACGGCCGGTGAAGCTCACCAGCCAGTTCGTCAGCGGGGGCGCCGTCTTGCGGCGAAGCAGGCGTGCCGTGCGGTCCATCATCGCGGCCATGGGCGCCGCCATCGCCAGAGGGACGCTGCGGCTCTTGGACAGATCCACGCCGCGGGTCGCCAGCAAGGGGGTGAGGAAGTCTCGAATGGGCATCGGCGTGCCGTCCGTCACGTAATACACCCCGCGGTGGCGGCCCCGTGTGAGCGCGAGGATCGCGGCACCGGCCAGGTTTTCAACGTGCACGAAGTCGACGATGTGCTTACCGTGATCGATCCAGGCGAACCGTCCCGCCTCGGCGACCTTGACCATTTCGTTGATCGTCGTCATTCCGCGACCCCAGATGAACGGCGGGCGGAGCACGACCAGCTCGGTGTTCTCGCTGTGGGCTTTCAACAGTGCGCGCTCGGTGGCCAGCTTGACCCGGCTGTAGGCGATGTTCGGCCGGCCATCCGGCGTCGACTCGTCGACGACGGGACGACGTTGACTGCCCGTGGAGACGGACGCAGCGCTGATGAGCACGAAGCGTCGCACCCCGGCCGCGACGCTCGCGGCGTGCAGGGCGACGGTCGGCACATGATTGGCCTGTTCGAAGAGCGAGTCGGGCCCCCAGAACTCCATGTGAGCCGCGACGTGCACGACCGCGTCGGCCTCGCGCACCTTCGCGAGCCAGATCGGCGCCGGGGAACCGGCCCGGCCGAGCTCGGCGAGATCGCCAGGAACGGCATCGGCTCCGGCCGCACGTACCCGCTGAATGCTCGAGCCCGATCTGGCAAGCGCCATGACCTCATGTCCTTCGGCGACGAGGCGATGGACCAGAGCGCCGCCGACGAAACCGCTGCCGCCAGTAACAAAGACCTTCATGCTTGCACTCCTTGTGATTGAGTACGCACTTCTCGTGCGCGCCCGGTTGTCGATGCCGCTCGGCACGCGATCCCGGCCGCCCCTCCCAGATGCATAGCCATCAAATAGTTTGATATCAATGCATCGACGTCTATGTAACCTCCCGTACGATGGGTGCGTCAAGTGGAGGTGGGCGATGCCGCACGCGAGGAAGAGCGTGACCGCAGCACAGGTCGCCGACGAGTTCAGTCGAACGGCGAAGGTGCTCGTACGTCACTTCAACGAGCGTCTGGGCGAGCATGGGGTGTCGACACCGAGGTCGCGCCTGGTGGTGGAGGTGGCACGTTCGCAGCCGGTTCGGCTCACCGAGCTCGCTCTCGCGGTCGGTATCGCCCAGGGGACCGCCTCCACCCTGGTCGACGCGCTCGTCCGTGACGGACTACTCGAACGCCAGACCAGCGCGGACGACCGCCGGTCCGTACTCCTTCGAGTGACGGCGCAAGGGGCCGCACTGGCCCAGGACTGGACGGCCGGCTACGAACTGGCGGCGGAAGAGCTGTTCAGGCCACTCACCCCCGAGCAGCTGTCGACGCTGGTCGACATATTGCGGACCCTCAGCGCCGACGAGGCGTCGCCCACCGCCGGCTGAAGAAGACATCGCCGGCGCGTGGATTGCCGGAGCGCCGCTCGCCACCGATGACCTGCGATCGCGAAGTCGCAGGTTGTCCAGGTCCTCCCTGAACCTCCAGTCATCTCTTCGTTGTTTGCCTATGAGTCGGTCGCGAAGTTTGTCATAGTCCTATCGGCCCCTGTGGGGCTCAATAATGGGATGCGTGACACCGTGACACAATCGGATAGCAATCGATAGCAGGCGGCATTGAGAACTGCGGCTTTTAATCCGTAGGTTCAGGGTTCGAATCCCTGGCGCTCCACCACCTTTACCCCCATTTGACCTGCGAATTCTCCCGGTTTGTGGCCCTCGACGCGGAGCCGAGATCACGAGTGGTTGCTCGCTGGTTGCTCATGGGCACGATGTGGGCGCAACCGGCCGGTTGTGGCAGGTGAATTGTGCGGATTGTCGGTACGGTGTTGGGATCACGAAGCCCGCGACGAGGTTCAGATCACGCCGAACCCATGGAACAGCCAATGAATCTTGGATCCGGCATCGGCGGTGTGAGGTCGCCTGGTCCGCGCACATGCGCCTGGACCTCAACCAGCAACGCGAACTTGCCGAGCATCTCCTCGCCAGGGCATCACCCCAGCCGGTCTGACCCCGCGGACGGTCCGGGATGGTTTCGTCGTAGCGGCCGCAGAGGTATCGGCCCGATCAGGTGCGTTTGCGGGACGGGGGGATATGCGGAATTCTGCCCGGCATGCTCAGACAGGGTGTGACGCTGGTGGTGCTGATATGCATAGCGGGTTGCTCGATATCTTCGGGGCCGGTAGTCACCGCAGAGATACCCCAGGGATTCCTGCTGACTGAGGCCCAGGCGCGGGCCACCCCGCATCCCGAGTTCGCAAACGAGGAGTTCTGGGACATCTACGACGACGTCGCGCGGCCGTTCGAGCTCAATCCCTGCGACCGGAAAACTCCCGCCGATGAGGACCGCGTGGCGATGCGGACTATCACCCGCCTGGACAGCGCCCCCTCCTCCAGCCTTGAGCAACTCGTGCTCTACACGACTCCCAAAGCCGCCGAAGATGCCCTCGCAACACTCAAAGACGACATCACCGACTGCGAGCAGCCCCAGCGCCGCAAGAACAACACCCTCGGCTGGGTAGGAGAACCCGCCGACATCGGAGACGAGTCCCTGCGTGTGAAGGGCTACCACTACACCAACGGAGAAAGCGACGGGCGGCCCGTCGACCAATGGGTGGTCGCCCGGCGCGGAGCCGCGTTGTTCCTCTACAGCAGCAATCCTTTTGAGGAGCTCGAACAACGCCTCACGGATCAAGCCCGCCAGATGGCAGGAAAGGTCTGTGCGATTCCGGATGTGTGCCGATGACCGACCGTCCGATGCAGTCAAACGAGACGAGCCCATGCGACGGTCAAGGCACCATCCCCGCGCCTGCCTCCGCCCACGGCGCTTCTCGGAAAGCCCTGAACACCTAATCCTCCCGCCGTGAGGTCAGTAGCCACGATCAGCGATCTTGTATCCCCCACGCCCCAGCCTCTGCCGACTCCTGTGGGGCTCAGCAATTGGATTCGATGCTTGACCTGCCGGTTCGTGACGGTGTCACAGGCGACCTGGTACTCGTCGAGAAGGCCTCCGAGGATCGCTCTGCGATGGACTCGGTGGTCGGCCAAGTCGGTGGGGTTTGGCGGTCCGGTTTCGGCTTGTGATGGGGGCAGTTGTCCGATGCTGTGGTGAGGCCGGGCCGTGTTGTAGTGCTGCAGGTAGTGGATGAGTGTCCGGCGTAGATGTTGCTCGTTGAGGATGAACGCCGGTCGAGCAACTCGCGGCGTAAGGTGCCGATCAAGGCATGGCCCGCCCTGCGGAGGATCGTGCGCCGGCTCGCCTCGCTCTTGGGTGGGCCGACTCGCATCTTGCCGTTGGCGTGGATGAGTTGCTGGACAACGGTGAGTTCACGTGTCTCCAGGCTGATGTCCACCCACCGCAGCCCGGCAAAATCACCGCGCACAGACCGCGCAGCGCGGCCAGTCACCACAACGGATACAACGCGTCCTCGCGGTACAGGGTCAACCACGACTACAAGCGGGGCGACCTACCTGGCCGCCGCCCACGTCCAGCGCGCCCACGTGATGGGCCGCTGCTCGCCTCAGACCGGGATCCTCCCGTTCACTGAGCTGGTCGACCAGGTCACGACCGCCGGGCCGTACGCCTCGGCACGCCGGGTGTTCCGCATCGTCGGCAAACGGCTCCTCCCACGGAGGCCCGGCCGCCGCCGACCGGCTGGCCAGGCGCTATCCCAACAGGAAGAGTCCAACCTCCAGCCGCCGCATGACCCGCGAGGGATTTACGGACTCGACCACTCAGCTCGACTCGGCCCGGCCGCGCCGCCAGTAGCCCATGAACGCCACCGCCTTCCGGTCCAGCCCGCGCTCCCCGACCAGGTGCCGACGCAGCGTCTTGACCACTGCGGCCTCGCCGGCCAACCACACGTAACAGGCCGCGGGCGGCGCCTCGGGGATCTCCCACAGGATGCCCTCGTCGATGTCGACGTCCTCGATTTGCGTGGGAACGGCCGGGGGGATGAGGCGTCCGGCCGCCGCCCGCACGCCGTCGGTCAGCAGCGAACCGTGCTCGGCGCCGTCGCGCGGGAGCCAGGTGACCCGTACTCCGGCGGGGGCGGTCTCCTTCAGCACGTCGGCTGTCTCCGGGACCTCCATCAGCGCCTCGCCGGTAAGGTGAGCCGGAAGCTGCTCCAGGATGCGCATGATGGCCGGGACCGCCGTCTCGTCGCCGGCCAGCAGCAGGTTCCCGCCCTCGGCGGGCAGCTTGAACTCCAGCCCGCCGTACGGGCCGCCGTGGCGGGCGTCCGGGCCCCACAGCGCGCAGCGATCGTCCTCCTGGACCGTGGACGCCCATGTCGCGGCGGGTCCCAGGTGGCCGTCGTCAGCGTGCATGACCACGTCCACGTCCACTTCCGCCTTCTCGGGACGGACGGCGCGAATCGTGTAGGTCCGGAACGGGTTCTTCTGATCGTCGGGTAGCGCGCGGTAGCGCTCGTACCAGTCGGGGCCGTCGGGGAACAGCAGTGTCCCGTACTCGGGGATCGGGAGGACGAGCTTGATCCGCTGGTCGTAGCCGGGGTCGGCGAAGTGTTCCAGGTCGTCGCCGGTGAAGGTGACGCGGAGGAACGCCGGGCTCAGCCGGTCGACGCGGCGCACCCGCACCTGGAAGACGTGCCACGGGTCGTGCATGTCAGGACTCCTGTCCCGCTCGTGACCGCCACAGCAGCCAGACGAAATACGGTGTGCCGAGCATGGCGGTGACCAGTCCGGCGGGAATCTGGGCGGGGGCGATGACCGTCCGGCCCAGGGTGTCCGAGAGGCTGACCAGCAGCGCGCCCAGTAGGGCGGCGACCGGCAGGATCCGGGCGTGCCGGCCGCCCACGAGGGCGCGGGCGGCGTGCGGGGCGACGAGCCCGACGAATCCGACGACGCCGATCGCCGACACGGCGGTCGCGGTCAGCAGAACCGCGCCCGCCAGGGCGGTGAGACGGGCCGGCTCCATCGGCACCCCCAGGATGCGCGGGGTGTGCTCGTCGAGCGAGAGCAGATCGAGTTCGCGCCGCTGCGCGATCGCCAGGGGCACGACCACGACCAGCGCGATCGCCACCGGGAGCAGTTGCGGCGGCGTGCGACCGTAGGTGGAGCCGGAGAGCCAGGTCAACGCGGTCGCGGTGTCGTACGGGTCGGTCTGCACGATGATCAGCACGGTGAGCGCCGTACCGGCCGAGGCGACCGCGAAGCCCATCAGCACGAGCCGGTCGGAGCTCAGGCCGCCTTTCCAGGCCAGGCCGTAGACCAGGGCGAACGAGACCAGCGCGCCCAGCCCGGCGGCGCCGGTGACGCCCCAGAGCCCGGCCGCCGGGGCGAACGAGATAATCGAGACGGCCCCGACTCCGGCGCCCGAGGTGATGCCGAGTACGCCCGGTTCCGCGAGCGGGTTGCGGCTGACCGCCTGAATGACGGTCCCGGCCACCGCGAGCGCGGCCCCGGCCAGCATGGCCGCCAGGACCCGGGGATAGCGCTGATCGAGCACGAAGGTGATGCCCATGTTGGTACGCCCCTGCAACCACAGCCCCACGTCACCGGTCCGCAGGAAGGTGTCCCCGGCGAGCATGCCGAGCACGAGGGCGGCGATGAGCAGCCCCGTACCGGAGGCGACCAGAACCCAGAAGCCGGTACGGGACCGGTGGGCGGCTGCCCGGATGCCGGGCGGCCGCCGGGCCGGGCCGCCATCGCGGTGCCGCCGGGCGAGATAGATCATCACCCCGGATCCGGCCAGCGCGGTCACCACGCCGGGCGGCACTTCGACGCCCCACTGGCCGCCGAAGAAGGCCCGCAGGAGGACGTCGGAGAGCAGCACGACCAGCACTCCGGCCAGGCCCGACATGGGGATCAGCACCCGGTGGGCGAGCAGCCCGGGCAGCCACCGCCCAGCCAGCCGGACGATCACCGGCGCGCACAGGCCGACGAACCCGACCGGCCCGGCGATCACCACAGCCGCCGTCGCCGTCAGCACCGCCAGCAACGTCACCCAGAACCGCAGGCGCCGCACGTTCACGCCGAGCACGGTCGCGCCGTCGTCGCCGAGTCCGAGCACGTCCAGCCGCGGCCCGAGGACGACCCCGGCGACCAGCCCGAAGGCGATCAACGGCGCGAACTGCGTCACGACCGACAGGTCCTTCTGGGTCAACGACCCGGAACCCCACGCGAACAGGCCAGTGGTCTCCTGCTGGAAAAGAATCATCAGCAGGTTCGTCAGCGCGGTGATCGCCAGCGCCGCCGCCGACCCGGCCAGGATCAGCCGGGTGGTGCCGCCGCGCCCGCCCGCCGACACGGCCATGACCAGCCCGGCCGCCGCAAGCCCGCCGAGGAACGCCAGCCCGCCCGACGGCAGCGCCGGCAGACTCAGCCCGAACGCGGCGGCGCCGACCACCGTCAGGTACGCCCCCGACGAGACTGCCAGGGTGTCGGGTGAGGCCAGCGGATTACGCGAGATCGCCTGGAGCAGCGCCCCGGACGTCCCCAGCGCCAGCCCGACCGCGACTCCGGCGAACAGGCGGGGCAGCCGGGAGGCCAGCAGCACCCGCATGGCCTCCTCGTCGGGGTTGAGCAGGTCGAACGCGCCGATCGAGGAGGTGCCCTGGGTGAGGTGCGCCACCGCGATCGCGACGATGGCCGCGAGTGCGGTCAGAATGACGCCCGCCACCCCGAGACGCGGGGCGGCGCGAGTCACGACGGTCGTGGTCAAGCTGTGTACGCCTTCACGAGCGCGTCGGTGTACTGCCCCAGGGAGAGGGGACCGCCGAACGTCCAGATGCCGTTGGGCAGCTTGGCGACCTGGCCGTTCTTGACGAAGGGCAGGGAGGTCCAGATCGCGTTACCCTTGAGGTCGTCGGCGAAGACGTCGGTGCCGTCGCTGGCGTTGTAGAAGAAGCGAATCTTCTCGTCCTTGAGCGGGGCCAGGCCCTCGACGTCGGTGGTGCCCAGGCCCCAGTCGGGGTCGACCTCGCCTTCCCAGGCGTTGCGCAGGCCGATGGCCTCGGCGGCCTCGGCGACCAGGGCGCCCTTGCCGAACATCCGGATCGACACCGTGCCACCCTCGGACCAGCCGTCGGCCATCGCGAACGGGCTGCCGGCGTGCCCGGCGGCCGCCAGGGCCGACTTGGCGGTGGCAAACCTGGTGTCCATGCCGGCGAGCAGCGCGTCGGCCTGGGCTTCCCTGCCGACGGCGGTCGCGATCATCTTCAGGTCGGAGCGCATGCGGCCCAGGTTGTCGGTGGCCGACGAACCCTTCGGCACCAGCACCGGGACGAACTTCTCCAGCTGTGCCACCAGCGGGCTGTTGGCCGGGGCCTCCATCACGACCAGGTCGGGCTGGAGGGCCACGATCGAGTCGACGCTCGGCTCGCTGCGGGTGCCGACGTCCCTGACCGACGCCTCAAGAGGCGCGGCGGTGACCCAGGTGGCGTATCCCTTCACGTCGGCCGCGCCGACCGGCATCACGCCGAGGCTGACCAGCATCTCGATCTCGCCCCACTCCAGGCCGACCACCCGGGTGGCGGGCCTGGCCAGTTTGACCTCACGGCCGAGAGAGTCGGTGATGGTGATCGCCTGAGCCGCGGGAGCGGAGGTTTGCACCGAGGGGGCCGCGGCGGGCTCGGTCGTGCCGCACGCGCCCAATCCCAGGACGGCGGCGATGAGGAGCGCGGTTCGCAGGGGCTTCATAGAGCAGTCCTTAAACAATGGTTCTTTTCGAATGACGGCCCACCGGACGGGTCCGGATCGTCACGCCGTCGTGGGTGACCTCGACCTGGATCCCGTACGCCTCGGTCAGGAGGGTTTCGGTCAGGACCTCGGCAGGCGAGCCGACGGCCTTGATGCGGCCCTCGTGCAGCAGCACGACCTCGTCGGCGATCTCGGCGGCCTGGTCGAGGTCGTGCAGGACGACGCCGATGGCGACCTTGTGGTGGTCGGCCAGGTCGCGGACCAGGTCGAGCAGTTCGACCTGGTAGCGCAGATCCAGGAACGTCGTGGGCTCGTCGAGCAGCAGCACGCCGGTCTCCTGGGCCAGGCAGGTGGCCAGCCAGACCCGCTGGAGCTCGCCACCGGAAAGCTCGTCGGCCGGGCGGTCGGCCATCGCGGTCGTCCCGGTCAGGTCCATCGCCCGAGCCACCGCCCCCGCGCCTTCGAGATCTCCGGCCCGCCAGCGCCCCCGGTGGGGATGGCGTCCGTACGCCACGACGTCCCGCACCAGCACTCCCGAAGGCGTGGGCCGGGACTGGGAGAGCAGGGTGACCTTTCTGGCGAAGTCGCGCGGGGCGAGATCGAAGGCTGGGGTGTCGTCGCCCAGTCGTACGGAACCGGCAGCGGGCTCGTGCAGCCGGGCCAGCGCGCGCAGCAGGGTCGACTTGCCGCTGCCGTTGGGGCCGACCAGAGCGGTCACCCGGCCGGGGCGCAGCACGATCCCCGCGTCGTGGACGACAGTGCTGCCTTGGTACGCGAGGGACAGGCCGGAGCCGCGCAACGCGAGAGTTTCGGTCACGTGGACTTAGGTTAGGCTAACCTACATCGATGGTCAATATCGGGTAAAACGCCCTGGTTACTAGCTGTATGGGCGAGTGTCCCGGCCCGGCCTCTACGCGGAGTTCACCCGCGCGCGCCCGGGCGCGGAGGGCTGGTCGCTGGCCGACTCCGGGTCGCCGGGCACCAGGTGAAGCCGATGCCCCGCCGATCCCGCACCGCCGATCCCCGCCTGGACCGGCGGCGGGGCCGGCCTCCGGGATCACCTCAGAGTCTCCACCGCGACCTGCTCGTCGCAGATCCGGTCGAGCAGAGCCGACTCGTGGCTGATGACGACCATGCCGAGGCCACGCTCGCGGACGATCTCCAGCAGCCGATGCCAGATCGCCGCCTGCGTGATCGCATCGAACATGGCCGTCATCTCGTCGGCGACGAGATACCGGGTGGCGGGGTGGAGTGCGCGCGCGATGCAGAAGCGCTGGAGCTCGCCGCCCGACAGTTCGCCGGGCCGGCGGTCGGCCCACTCCGGTTTGATGCCGAGCCGATCGAGCGTCTCCGGCGGCACCGCGTGCGACTCGCGGAGCACCGCGCTCATCCGCCACGTGCGGTTGACCGCGCGTTCCGGATGCTGGTGGATCAGCTGGACCGGCCGGAACGCGCGGCGGGGCAGCGGGGCCCCGTCGACGGTGACGCCTCCCAACCGGGGCCGGATGTCACCGGCCAGCAGCGCGCCCAACGTGGACTTACCGGTACCGCTCGGCCCGGTGATCCCGACCACCGAGCCGGCCTCCACCCGGAAGGACGCGTCGTGGAACAACGGCGGCCCACCCGGGTAGGCGAAGCCGAGTCCGTCGATTACGAGTGCCACTCCGTGCCTCCCGGAGAGAACTGGTTCTGTGGTAGCGCACGCCACAGGTCGCGCGCGAAGGGGTGGCGCAGTTCCGCGCCGTCGCCGGTGAAGGCGTCGGCGGTCTCCATGGTCACCAGGCGGCCCTCCCTCATCACCGCCACACGCCGGGCCACCGACACGGCCGCGCGGATGTCATGGGTGATCAACAGCACGGCGACCCCGCTCACCGCGAGTTCGCGGAGGTGGCGGAGTACTTCCTCGACGGCTTCGGCGTGCAGGCCCGGCGTCGGCTCGTCGGCGATGACCAACCGGACGGTGTCCCGGACGCTGGTCGCGAACAGGACCCGTCTGAGCATCCCGCCGGAGAGTTGGTGCGGATAGCGTCCGGCCACGTGGTCCTGCAGGTCGTAGCGGGCGAACAGCCGGCGCCGCACACGCTCCGCGACCGCCGCGTCCAGGCCGATGCGCACCTGGGCGCCGACCGGCATCAGGGGATCGAGGCTCGTCACCGACTGCGGGATGTAGGAGATCTCCCGGCCGAGCACGCGCGTGCGCCGGGCCGGGGTCAGCCGCGATCCCCGGAACAGGATCTCGCCGCCGGTCCGCGCGTTGTGCGGCAGGATGCCGAGGATGGCCTGGGCGAGCAGGGTCTTCCCCGATCCGCTCGCGCCGAGGACCGCCAGGATCTCCCCCTCGGCGACTTCGAGGTCCAGGCCGGTGATACCGGGGACTGTCCGGGTTCGCAGGCCCTTGGCGTACTGGACGAAGCTGACGTCGAGGCCGGAGACGGCCAGGACCGGTTCACTCATCGGGGTCTCATCCATGGGACGTGGCGGGGTCGAGCACGGTCCGGATCCGGTCGCCCAGGCGGGCGATGGCGAGCACGACCAGCAGGAGCGTCAGGCCGGGGAAGACCGCCAGCCACCACATCCCGCTGGAGATGTGCGGCATGCCCTCCGACAGGAGGATGCCGATCGCCGGTGTCTGCGGGGAGAACCCGAATCCGAGGAAGGTGAGCGCGGCCTCGTGCAGGATCACGTGCGGGAACATGAGGACGAACCCCACCAGGAGTTGCGGCAGGATCAGCGGCGTCACGTGCCGCCACGCGATGAACAGGGGAGATCTGCCGAGCCCGCGCGACACGAGCATGAACTCCGCGCTCCTGATCTGCCGCACGTCGGCCCTGACCAGCAACGCCAGCGACATCCAGTGGGTGAGCGCGATGCCCAGGACGATGCCGGGGATCCCGCCGCCGACCACGAAGGCCAGCAGGACCATGAAGATGAGGTGCGGGATGCCGATGGACAGGTCGATGACCCAGGAGACCAGGCCGTCCACCCATCTGCCGAAGAGGGCGGCGCAGATGCCGAGCACCGCCGAGATCACCGTGCTGACGGCCGCGGTGAGCACGCCGATGGCCAGCGAGAGCGAGAGCCCGTGCACCGTTCTGGTGAACATGTCCCGGCCCAGATGGTCGGTCCCGAACAGGTGCCGGAGGGAGGGCGGCGACAACGGCGCACCGGCGCTGGGCCGCATCTGTGCCGGGTCCAGGAGAAGACCCCCGGCGACCACACAGGCCACCACGGCGACCACGACGCCGAGCGAGACCAGCAGGTCCCGGCGTCCGCGCGGCTTGCGATCGGCGGACGTGGTCATGCCCGCCTCCGGACTCTCGGGTCGAGCGCGGCGTTGACGATGTCGGCGATCACGTTCCCGGTGAAGACGAACACCGCGCTGAGCAGCACGATGCCGAGTAGCAGCGGCACGTCCCCGCCGAGCGCGGCCTCGGTCAGGGTCGAGCCGAGCCCCGGATAGGAGAACACCGTCTCGGCCAGCACCGAACCTCCGAAAAGCTCTGAGAAGTACGCGAACTGAAGGGTCACCGCCGGCGCCGCGGAGTTGCGGAAGCCGTGGTTGCGGAGGATCTGACCGGGACTCTCGCCCCTGGCCCGCGCGAAGGCGACGTAGTCGCTGTTCAGGACGTCGGTCATCTTCTCGCGCGTGTGCATGGCGATGTTCGCCACCCCGACGGCCGACAGCGTCAGCGCCGGCAGCACGAAGTGGTGGACGCGCTCGGCGAAGGTGACCTCCGCCGCCGGGACTCCGTACGGCCCCGCCAGCCCCACGGGGAACCAGCCGAGCCAGACGGAGAACACGACCAGGAAGACGATGCCGAGCCAGAACGTGGGGGTCGAGGAGAGCGTGTAGCTGTACCACGACACCGCCCGGTCCGCGAACCGCCCGCGACGGATGGCCGCCAGCACCCCCAGCGCGTAACCGAGGAGCCCGGACAGCAGCCAGGCCACCCCCATGAGCGCCAGCGACGCGCCGAAGCGGGTGGCGATGACGTCGGCCACGGGGATCTTGTAGAGCGTCGAGACGCCGAGGTCCCCCTGGATGATCGAGCCGGCCCAGGCCAGGTATTGCTCCACGGGCGGACGGTCGAGGCCCCAGTGTTCCCGGAGCGCCGCGTACTGTGCGTCGGTGAGGTTGACGTCAGCGCCGACGTAGGCCTGGATCGGGTCGATCGGCGAGTTGTGGACGAGGGTGAAGGCCAGCGCCGACACCCCCGCCAGCAGGGTCGCCAGCCGGAGCAGGCGTAACACGATCAGTTTCGGCATGTCACCGGGTGATCAGCTTGTCCAGTGCCACTGGACGAGGGTGTTGAACAGCGCCCACTCGTGCCCGTGGCCCTGGATCGGCTGCTCGCCGAGGTTCAGCCCGTCACGCACGAAGTAGAGGTGGTCGAGCCGCAGCAGCCAGATGATGGAGGCGTCGCCGTTCTCGCCGGCGAATCCGGTCTGGCCGTCCCACTGCGCCTTCTTCCAGAACTCGTTCGCCTTGTCCTGGGTGGTCGCCGACAGCGCCTGGTCGAGGTAGCCGTCGACCGTGGGATTGGTGTACTGCGGCATGTTGTTGTAGCCGGTGTCGATGACCTTCGACGAGTACATCTCGTAGATCTGGTGCGGGTGGTGGCGGCCGCCGCCCCAGGTCACGGCGTTGGCCTTGCCGTCGAGGTAGATGCCGTCCCAGGTGCTGCCCTTGGTCGTGACGGCGATGCCGAGACCGCGCGCCTGCTCGGCCACCGCCAGCGCGAGGTCGCTGCGGAGCTGGTCGTCCGACGGGTAGAGGAGGGTGAACTCGGCCTTGCGCCCGTCCTTCTCCACGGTGCCGTCGCCGTCCGCGTCGCGCCACCCCGCGTCGGCGAGTACGCGCTTGGCGTCCTCGGTCCGGCCGTCCTCGAACGCGACCTGCTCGTTGAACCAGGGAAGGCCGTCGACGAGGCTGTAGGCGGGCCGGCCGTGGCCCTGGAGCACGATCTGGGCGATCTGGTCACGGTCGAGACCGATGTTGAGGGCCTTCCTGATCGCCGGGTCGGCCGTCACGTCGTTGCCGACGGCGACGTCGTTCGTCCGGATCTTGCCCCTGCCGCCGGCGGGCAGCGTGGGCAGTGTCAGCGCCCGGGAGTCGACGGTCTCGAAGCTCTGCAGGGTCATACCGTTGATGCGCTGGCCGGCGAAGGCCGGCGGGGCGTACGCGATGTCGACGGTCCCGGCGCGGGCGGCGGCGAGCGCCGCGTCCTCGCCCAGGAAGAGGAAGGTAAGCTTGGTGAACTGCGGCTTCTGGCCGTACCAGTTCGGGTTGGCCTCCAGGATGAGCTGCTGCCCCACCTGGTAGTCGGCGACGACGTACGGGCCGGAGCCGATCGGGTTGGCGGAGTAGTCCGTGCCGTAGTGCTTGGCCGGCAGGATCGGGATGTCGGAGAGCTGGCTGACGAAGGTGGAGCGCGGCTCCTTCAGATGGAAGTCGACGTGGGAGCCGTCGCGGGCCTCCATCCGGTCCAGAAAGGTCAGGTCGAAGCGGGTGCCGTCCTTCTTCAGCGTTTCGTAGGTGAAGATGACGTCCTGCGCGGTGACCGGCTCGCCGTTGGACCAGCGGGCGTTGTCGCGGAGGGTGAAGCTCCAGGTCAGGGCGTCGTCGCTGACGGAGTAGTCCGACGCGAGGTCGCCCACGAAGTCGATGTTCTTGTCGACCGCGAGCAGGGAGCTGTGGATGAGCCGGATCTGCGCGGGCCGGGAGCCCCAGCCCTTCAGCGGGTCGAACTCGCCGCCGGCGACGTCACCGACCGCGACGACGAGTTCGGTGCCGCGGTTTCGCGGCTGATCCTGGGACGATGCGTCGTCACCGGACTGCCCCCGCCAGGTCGCCACACCGGCGACAACCGCGACGACCGCGACGGCGGCCACAGCGGCCAGCCAGACGCGGCGGGACTTTTGGGGGGAGATTTCCTCATCTTGCGGCAAGGTGCACCTATGTTCCTGAACGTACCAAAAGGGGTTGTTTGTGAACATGGTAATGGTAATGATTTTCAAACCCAACACAGGGCTCCGCGAACAGCGCGGTGGCGGACAACAGCTGTCGAAGACGATCGCGAACCCCGAGCCTGCCGAAAATCCCATCCGTGCAGTTCAAGCGGCATGTAAGTACCCGTGGAGGAGTCCGCCGAGCCGGTCTCGACGGTGTACGGCCGAGCTCGCGATTCGCTCTGGATCAATGATCGGATCCGGGACGGGAAGCAGCGGGGCGGCCTGGGCGTGAGCTTGATGGGCTCAGTGCCGGTTGTAGAAGCGTTCCTACTCGCGCAGGGCGTGCCGCAGGTGGCGCTGGAACGCCGCTCCGAAGCCGCCGACAGAGCCGAGCGTATCCTGAGCATCGCCGCCGGCATGCGATCCCATCTGGGTCAGGACCGGCTCTCCGTTGAAGACCTGTACGACCCGGAAACCGGCCTTCCCGCGTGATCATCGATTCCAGCGCCATCATCGCTGTCATCAATGGTGAGCCCGAGGCGAGCCCATTCGCCCACGCCATCGCCGCCGCCGTGTGTCGCATCTCGGCTGTCAACTACGTCGAAGCGGCCATCGTGGCGGACAACCGTGGTGAGGCCATGCGCAACGCCTTCGACACACTCGTTGACGAGATGGGCCTCATCATCGAACCGGTAACACCCAATCAAGCCAGGATTGCGCTGGGCGTACCCCGCCGCCCCTGAAGCGGCTGGGCGGAGAGTCAAGGGTCGCCCAAGCCGTCACGGCGGCGTCGAGGCTTCTCCACAGCGGCTCCGTTCTGATCTCTTCTATGGAATGGACCGCTCGTGATCGCCTCGGCGGACACCTTGCGCAGCGCGGAGATCAGTGCGGGTTCCGGCGATGTCCACACTCCCCAGGAGCGGAGCGCTGCGCCGCAAGGACGGCCCGGTACACCGCGAGCGTCTCATCGGCGGCGCGGGCCCAGCTCAGCCGGTCCCGGACGAACCGCTCCCCGCGCTCGGCGAGCGCGCCGCGCGCCGCCGGATCGGCCATGAGCTCGATCACGGTACGGGCGATGTCATCGGAATCGGACCCGCGTATGAACCGGACGGCGGGCCTGGCCGGGTCGCCGAGGAAGATCCGGGAGAACCCGTGGCCGAGGATCGTCGGCCGGGCCATGGCCATCGCCTCGGTCGCCACCAGGCCGAACGGCTCGAACAGCGAGGGGAAGACGCAGATGTCGGCCATCTCGTAGTACCGCAGCAGCGCAGGGCGCTCGACCCACCCGCCGGAGGTGCGCACCCGCCCGGCCAGCCCCGTGTCGGCCACGATCCGCCGGACGCCGGCCTCGTCACCCTCGCCCACGATCACCAGCGTCGTCCCGGGAACCGCATCGACGATCGTCCGCATCGCTTCCAGCAGTTCGTAGACGCCCTTCTGCCGTTCTATCCGGCCAACGAACAGCAGCACCGGGTCTGCGGCCGCGATGCCGAGCCGGGCCCGCAGGTCAGCGGCATCGGCGCGGAGTTCGTCCCGGTCCAGGCCGCCCTCGGCCGGCAGCCGCTCGAACGTGCCGCCCAGGCACACCACCTCGATCGTCTGCCGGTCCCAGCCTGCGGCGGCGAGCCGGTCCCGTACCTCCGGGGTGCAAACCACGACGCGCTGGGCGATCCGGGCCAGCCACCGTTCGATGACGGGGAACGGGCTCAGCCCACTGAGCGCACCGCGCGGCCGGTCGACGCCGTACTCGGTGGTGTGCAGGTGGAGGACGACCGGCAGTCGCAGCAGGTAGTGGCAGAGCAGCCCGGCCAGGAAGTTCGTCGAGTCGTGTACGGCGACCAGGTCGGGCCGCCCGTCCCGCCCGGCGGACCACAGCCGCAGAACGTATCGCCAATTGCTCGTCACGACGTTCAGCACGAGCAGGACGAAGTCGACCCTGCGGGTGCGGTTGAGCCGTCGGCGGCGACTGATCCCGCCCAGCACCCGGCCGAGCGGCCGGTACACGGTGACGCCGCCGGTCTCCTCGTGCACGGGCAGACGACCGTCGTTGAGCGTGAACACGCTCAACCGGAGCGGACCGGCCATCAGAGGAATGATCCTCTCGACGTAGCGGCCAAGTCCGGCGGTGATGTTCGGCGGGAACTGGTTGACGATATGGGCGATCTTCATCATGGGATCTCCCGGGTACGCGTGCCGCCCGCCACCGGCTCCGGCCGATAGGCCCGAGTGGAGACGACCACCACGACGGCGACGAGGACGAGGTTGGACAGTGCGAACGCCACCAGCCCGCCGATCAGGCCCTGCCAGGCGATCAGCACCGCCTGGCAGGCGAGTACCACGGGGGTCGCGACCAACTCGGCGACGATGAGCACCTTGGCGCCCCGTACTCCGCCCATCAACAGCGCGGCCGAGTAGAGGTTGAAGACGGTGTGCACACCGATCCCCAGGGCCGACAGCGACATCAGGCCGAACGAGTACGGGTATTCGCCGCGGAGCAGCAGGAAGAACAGCATGCTCGCCGTGAACGAGAAGCCCGCTGTGGCCAGGAAGACCGCCGGGGACAGCCGCCCGATCCGCCGCAGTGCCGTGCCTCTGTCCATGATCGCCAGCATGGGCATCAGCACCAGGCCGATGCCGTCGGCGAACACCACGCCGAGCAGTCGCTTGGGGAAGTTGTTGTAGAGGGAGTACACCCCGATGTCGGACTGGACGGCCCAGTGGTTGAGGAAGATCAAATCGACTCCGAACAGCAACGAGCCGAGGACGGCGAGAACGGTCAGGTACCCCCCGTGCCGGTACAGCGAGCGGATCAAAGCGGGCGACCAGAGCCGTGGGACGACCCGGTAGCCGACCGCGGACACGACAGCGAAGAGCACGTTCGTGCCGATCAAGGCCAGCAGGTAGAACTCGATGTCCCTAATCCCGAGAACGAGCAGGCAGTAGGCCGACACGCCCAGGTACACGACGGCGACCGCGATCTTCAGCCTGGCGGTCAGCGCGTACTTCTCCAGACCGCGCAGGAAGCTATCGGTGAGCTGGTTCACCGTCATCGACAGGGCGAGAGCCAGCGCGAAGCAGAGCGTGCGCAGATCGACGCCCAGCAGCGCGGTCAGCACCGGGGCGGCCAGCAGACCGGCGACGGCCACGCCCGCCCCCAGCACCAGCGTGGACAGCAGCGCCGTCGTCACCAGAGCCGGACGGTCCCGCGGCTCGCTCCGCGGCAACTCCTGGTACATGACGAAGTGCAGGCTCATCAGCATGCCGACGGTGACGATCAACGCGATCGACAGGACCAGGGTGAACCGGCCGAACTCGGCGGCGCTGACCCCCCAGGCCACCACTAGCGTGGTCGTCGCCGACACGCCGCTGGCGACGGCGTTCACCACTGTCGGCCCCACGACCCAGCCGTGTGCGGCGCGCAACCCCGCGACCCGTCCCCTTACCCGGCTTCGGAGGTCGAGCGGCACTCCGCCAGGAACGCCTTCCTGCTCCCCCGTCCGTCGGCTCGCCTGGCCCGCCGGGCCTGTGGACGTCACCGGGGCGCCTCGGCGTAGAGCGCCAGGGTGCTCTCGGCCGTACGGGCCCAGCTGTACCGCTCCCATACGTAAGCCGCGCCGCGAGCGGCGAGCCGGTCGGCGGCCAGGCGGTCTCCAAGGCAGTACGACAGCGCGGCGGCCAGCTCCTCCGGGTCGTCCACGGTGAGGCGGAGCGCCCCGTCGCCAACGACCTCCGGTGAGTAGCCGGGACCGACCACCACCGGCCGGCCCAGCGCCATCGCCTCGACCGCGACCAGCCCGAACGGCTCGTACTGGGACGGGAACACGCAGACGTCGGCCGCCAGGAAGTGCGCGAACACCTCGGCCGAGTCCACGAAGCGGTAGCCCGCGACCACATGTCCGGCCACGCCCGTCTCGTCGATCGTCCGCGCGATGTCCGCGTCGTCATCTGTCTGCGGGAGCTGCGCGCCAAGGAGCACGATCCGGGTGTCGTGCTCCTTGACAATCCACGGCACCGCTCGGATCAGCGTGTGCACACCTTTGTGCCGCGCCAGGCGCCCGGCGAAGACGACGAGCCGTCCGTCGCCGCCGGGCAGGTAGCGGCGGCGGATCGCCATACGAAGCCGTTCCCGCTCGTCGCCGGACAGGATGGCCAGCCGGAGCAGTTCGGGCTCCTCGAACCCATGCGCCACCACCCGCAGCCGGTCGGCCGGCCAGCCACGAGCCGCCAGGTCGTCGCGCATGGCGGCGCTCGGCACCACGATCAGGCGGGCCAGCCGGGCCTGGACCGTCTCCAGCGCGTCAAGTGCGACGGCGAGCACGGAGCGGCGCGAGGCGGGGGCCGCGCTGAGTTCGCGGTTGTGCACGTGGAACACCACCGGCAGCCGGCCCAGCACCCGGCACAGGATCCCAGCCAGGCAGCCCATCCAGTCGTGTACCGCGACCACCGCCTCGGACCGGGAGTCCCCGGACGGCCTCCCGTCAGACCGCTTGTCTTCGGACCGGGCCGCCTCGGTACGCAGGATGCGGCTGGCGACACGCAGGTTGAACACGACCATCCCCGCGCTCCTGGCTAGCAGCCATACCGCCCGTGCGGTCCGGGAACCCGGTGCGTGGCCGCGGCCCGCCGTCGGCAACCGGTGCAGGGTGACGTCACCGATGCGTTCGGCCTCTGGCGGCCGGCCCCGGCGGGCGGTGCCGTACACCTCGACCGGTACGCCGCCGTCGCGGAGCGCGTCCATCATCCGCTCCGCGTACCGGCCGAGCCCGCCGACGATGTCGGGCGGCACCTCGGAACACACGACGTAGACCCGGCGCGGCCGATTCGACCGCCCCGGGCCGGCGGTCAGCTCGCGCATCGCCGGTACGCCTTCCTGGCGAACTCCAGGTCGTCCGGGGTGTTGATGCCGCGCGCCTCGTCCGGGTCCGCGACCGGCACCACCGTGGTGCGCCACCCTCGGTCCCGCGACAGGTACGGCAGGAACGGCAGGAAGTTGACCTCGCCGGTGGCGGTGCCGTCGCGTGCCCCGGCCAGATACCGGGTCCACTCCTGCCGGAGCCGGTACGTGCTCAAGCAGAACACCCCGACGTCGCTGAGCCCACCGGGACGGCATTCATCGCCCTCCCGGGACATCCGCACCCGCAGCAGAGTGTTGGAGGGCAGGTCGTGCTCGTATTCGACGTATGGGTCCGGCATCGGCAGCAGCGGAACGACGAGCCCCGGAACGTCGTCGGACGCGGCCTCCCGGTGAAGGCGCACCACCTCGCCGACCGTCCGCCCGGACAGGTTCGCCTGGTCGCCCCAGACCACCACGATCGAGTCGTACGCCTCCCAGCGCGGGGCGGCCGCGAAAACGGCGTCGCCCATGCCCCTCGGCTCGTCCTGGACGCTCACCGAGACCTCGCCCAGGCGGATCTCGGCGGCCGCGAGGCGCCGGAACGGGGCCTCGCCCGCGGGGGACAGCACCACGTGGACGTGCGCGACCCACGGCGCGAGCCGCTGGTACAGCAGGTGCCAGACCGTGACTCCGTCGGCGATCTCCAGCATGATCTTCGGAATGCCGAGGCCGAGCCGGGTGCCCTGCCCGGCCGCCGGGATCACCGCGCAGATTCCCCGGTCACCCATTGATCTTCGCCTCCGTACCGAGAAGGGACACGATCTCGTCCAGATCCCGTACCGGCACCGCGCCGAGGGCGGGCTCGTCCGTGTGGACCTGGAGGGTCAGCAGTCCGGCGCCGACGGCGGAGGCCACCCCGTGCGTGGAGTCCTCCACGGCGACGGCGTCGGCGGGGTCGACGGCCCAGTCCTGGCAGGCCCGCAGGTAGAACCCCGGGTCCGGCTTCGCCGACGGAGCATCGTCGGCGGTCAGCGCCGCGCGGAACCATCCGGCCAGTCCGCAGGCAGCCAGGACTCGCTCGACCGAACCCCGAGACCCGCTGCTGACCAGGTACGCCGTACGCCCTCGGTCGGTCAGGCACTCCAGCAACCGGCGTGCCCCCGGGAAGAGACGCACCCTGCCCGCGTCGACGTACTCGCGATACAGCCGCTGCTTGCGCCAGACCAGTCGGTCCATGACTGCGGGGTCGGCGCCCAGACCGGCCACCACCTGGCGGGTACTCGCCCCGGCGTTGCCGTCATACGTGAACGAACCGAGCAGTCCGGGCGCGATCTCGGTGATCGCGGCGCGGAACGCGGCCTCATGGACCGGGCTGGAGTCGACGAGCGTGCCGTCCAGGTCGCACAGCCAGACCCGCCGCCCGACGATCGCCGCGGCGGCCCGGCTCACCCTGTCCTCGACAGGGCCGCATCGCTGGCGACACCGGCCAGGGCCGCGAGGGTTCGCGACCCTGAGTGGACGCCGGGACATTCCGGGTCCTCCAGGTCGGCGACGATCCATCGCACCCCCGCCCAGGCATGGCGGTCGGTGTCGCCCGCCGCGGGGACCCCGTTCCCGTGGCACAGCACGTGGGTGATGGTGCGCCGCTCGTTGCCGGGATCGCCCAGGTAGCGCAGGGTGTGGCCGACCAGGGCATGGGCACCCAGCCCCTGCACGTCGTGGTCGTCCCGGATGTTGACGACGAACACCTTGGCCACGGCGCGGCTCTCCGCGAGTGCGTCCGCGACGCCCGGGGTGAGATAACTCGGCAGCAGCGACGAATGCGGCGTCCCCGGCCCGTACACGACGAGATCGGCCTGCCGGATCGCATCCCCGGCCTCTGGGTTGAGCGTGACCTCGGCGCCGTCGCGCGCCAGGGTTCGGCGTAGCCGGTCGACCTGCAGCGTTTCCAGCCGGACCAGCCGTTCCGGGGTGATCGGCTCGCGGACCAGGAACAGATCGGTGATGGCGACCGCGTCCTGCGGGGCGACGATGTCGGCCTCGTTGGCCAGCAACCGACCGTCCCGCTTGCGCGCGACCAGGAAGGCGTTCTCGCCGTTGGTCACGTTGACGAGCCGTACCGGCGATTCGAGAGCCTGGACGCAGCAGCGGATCGCGGCGTTGAAGTCCTCGCCCAGTCGAAGGTACGCGCCCGCGAGCACGAGGTTGCCGAGCGCGCAGTCGGCGAGGTCCAGGCCGGGGTGGCTGCCGAGCCTGTCCAGCAGGACGGACAGTTCCCGTACGAACACCGCCCGCGTGCACGGCGGCAGTGCCCCGAACGCCCCGAACCCCGGGGACTGCGGGGAGGCGAGAGCACCGATGAGGTCGCCCAAGTCGTCCCGAGTGGTCCCGGCCGGCAGGCGATGTTCGAGGACCTGGATCAGCGCGGCCTGCGCCGGATCGTCGGCGTAGAGGTGTAGCTGGAGGTTCTTGCGGAAGTCCGAAGGCCCGAGCATTCCCGGGAGGTAGCGGCGCAGCGCGCCCGTGGACAGCCCGTTGTCGTACCCGTTGATCACTACGGACAGGTCGACCTCCGGGGCCCGCAGGAGCCCGCGCGCGATGCTGGCCGCGCCCCGACCTCCGCTGAACAGGGCCACGGCCGCGCGGCCGAGACGGCGCGAACTCATCAGGTCTCCTCAAGCGCACCGGGCCGCACGATCACGGCGAGCTCTTCAGGTACGGCAGGAGCGCGCAGCACGCGCCGGCGAAGCAGCCACCGCCGATAGCCGAGGTAGCCCACGAACAGCGCTCGGTCACAGGCCCCACGCCAGAACCGCCATCCGCGACGGCCGCCGCCGCGTTCCCGGTGCTCGATCGGGATCTCCACCCAGGTATGGCCGAGTTCGGCGACCCGAGCCGTGATCTCGGTCGAGCAGTTCATCCCGCCCGACTCCAGCGGCAGCGCACGGAACAGCGGGCCGTACACCACCTTGAAGATCGAGTTGAAGTCGCGGTACCGGGTGCCGTGCAGGACGTTGCTGACCGCGCCGCTCGCCGCCGAGCCCCACCGGTAGGCCAGGCCGTCGGCCTTCCTGATCCGGGCGCCGGAGAAGGCGCTGCCGGCGCCGTCCCGAAGGGGCCCGAGGAACGAGTCCAGGTTGGCGATCGGGAACTGGCCGTCGGAGTCCAGCAGCACCACCCAGTCCAGCCGGGTCGCGGCGATCGCGGCGGCGATGGCCGCGCCCGCTCCCCGGTTGCGGTGGAATCCGACCACGACGAGCCCGGGGCAGCCCTCCAGCAAGTCCTCCAGGATCGCGCGGGTGGCGTCGGTGCTGCCGTCATCGCAGACCACGATCTCCCACGCGCCGATCGCCGGGTGCGCCTCCAGGTACTCCCGCCATTCCGTCACCGCCGCCGCGATGTTGGCGGCCTCGTTGAAAGCGGGTGCCGCGATCGAGATGGCGACGGTACGGGACACCGGCATGGATGCACCTCTCGCGGTGATGTCGCGGACATGGGCGGCCGGCGTCGACGGACCGGACCTGGCATCGGTGCCGGTCATGGCGCGGGTTCGGTCGGCGCGACGGCGAACGAACGGCCGATCCACCGGTCCAACGGGAGCAGCGCCACCCCGACGACGATCGGGACGTGCGCCAACGCGAACAGGATCGTCGCGCCGTACGAGATCGGCCCGCCGGTGAACACCGAGATGTGCGGGGCGTCGATGACCTCGGGCAGTTCGATCGGGTTGACGAAGTACCACATGAGGTCGAGGAGGCCGGAGAACACGATGAGGATGCCGTTGACCGCGATCTTCAGGCAGTTCCCGGGGGATCCCCCGCCCAGCCGGTACGCGGCGGCGACAGTGAGCACGATCCCGGGATAGAGCAGCAGGTACAGGTGGGTGTAGAAGCTGTCGTGCTGGGCGCGCTCGGCGTCCATGTAGTAGAAGAAGCTGATCCGTGGGAGCAGATACGCGGTGAAGAAGACGAACGGGACGTACACCAGCCAGTGAAGGCGTGACGACGCCCACGGGAAGAACGCGATCGCGACGCACAGGCAGGCGAACGCGAGCAGCTTGACACCGAGCTGCCACGTCTGCGCGATCTCCCTGGCGTGCGGCGTGGCCAGCCATACGAACGCGGCTCCGGCGCCACCGGTGACAAGCGCGATCCACCAGATATGACGGGCCCTCGCGTGCATCGTTATGCGGACGACACCCCCGCCGCGCCCGGAACCGGGCCCGGCCGATCCCCCGCCGGTCGGACGGGTCGGCGAAGGCGTGATCTCACTGCCTGCTGTCATGGCTCAGCGCCTCTCTTCCGGTGTCGTCACCCTGGTGCGCCCCTACGACGTGGCACCTCGGATGACGCTGCGGAGTCATGTCCAAGGGGGAATTCACGCCCGCGGCATCATCGCTGCGGAGCATGCGAAAAGATATTTTCGCGAAGATAAATTTCAGGGGAGCGACAATTGCATTTCGCGAATAACCGGCGCGCGCTATCGTAATATCGGGCCGGCCAATTAGGCGAGTCCCGCGCCGGGTTCCCGCGGTACGGAAGAGGTGAGTCCTTCGCGGGCGGCCTTCCGAAGGCTACGCCAGAAGGGCGATCCCGACTACCGAAGTTCATGTTTTCGCAGTTCAGCGACATACGAAGGAATGCGAACCGTCATGAGTCCCGGATCCCGAACACGCCCGGAGAATGCGATGGACGTCTTAATGGCGCGCGACCTGCCGATGAAACTTACAAATCGGCGATCTATGCAGCCTCGTATTCGTTGATGAGCCGCCGGGAACGGGTCTTCGCAAGCACGAACCTCGTGATCATGTAAGCCAAGCCGCCGAGGAACGAGAGGTCGCCGCGTAACTCCGGAGTCAGCTTGATGCCGGTCAGTTCCTCGGCCCAGACGAACACCGGCCCCTCGTTGATGTTCCACACGCCCGGAAATCGGGCGTCGGAGCGGCCTACGATCTCAGCGAATGCGGCCGGCATGTGGTCGGGTTCGGCGTGCCTGTCACCGATCATGAAGCCTTCCTGGGGACAGAAGCTGATCTGCTCCTGCCCGCCTTCGAACCAACGGAAGTCGTGGAGTGCCTTACCCTCCGGCAGGAAGTGCGAGACGACACGAGCGCCCTCCGACAACCGCTCGACGATCTTCTCGCCGACCCCGATGTAGCGGTTGTCGATGGCCGGCGTCCAGTCACCGATGACGACCACGGCGACAAGCGGGACCCGCCTGTCGTATAGAGACGCCACCACTGCTCGACCATCTCTGCGGCCTGGTGGTCCAGTTCCGGCAGCACCGAGGTGTAGGTGTCGGCGGTCAGCACGATGCTGGCGCGCCCGATCTGGCCCTGCACCACCGGCAGATCCACATGCGCGGCCAGCGCCATCGTCACGGCGCCGTGCCGCAGTTCGTGCAGCCGCACGCCTATGGAACCGGTAGGTCAGGTAGTCCGGCGCCACCGCGGCCGCCGTCCTGACGGGTGAAGACGTATCCCATGTCTCCCATGTCGTCTCACGCCTGGCCGCGACGAGTCATCTCGGCCCGCCGATCATGCTCATGACGGCGCAGGAGCCGGACCGTCTGCGGAACCAGCGCCACCGTGCGCCTGCCGACCGCGCTCTTGGGCGGGAACGGCATCAGCTTCCCACCGACGTGCACCAACTGCTGGGCCATGGCGAGTTCGGCGGTCTTCAGGCTGAGGTCCACCCAGCGCAGACCGGCCAGTTCGCCCCGGCACAGCCCGCGCAGCGCAGCCAGCCACCACAGCGGGAACAGGGAGTCCTCGCGGACGTCGTCCACGAAGGCCACCAGCTGCGAGATCGTCCAGACCGCCGCCGTGGGCCCCTCTCCGGTGGCCTTCCACGCCGCTATCCGCCGGTCGGTCCACACCTGCGCCCTCGGACATGGCGCAGCCGGCAACCTCACAGCGGGCGGGATTGCTGTCGATCAGTCCTTCCCGGACGGCCTCGTTCAGCGCCACCCGCAGCGTGGCACGGATCCGCTCCAGCGACGCCGCCGCCAATGGCCTGCCGTACCGGTTTCGGCACCCGGCCAACGCCGTGAACATGCGCCGGACATCGCGCAAGGACAGCTCCGACAGCCTGATCCGCCCCAGCGCCGGGACCAGGTGCAGTCGCACGTGATCCGCATACCCCTGACGCGTCCTCGGCCGGATTCCCCTGGTCGGTCGCCAGCCAATACCGCAACCACTGCGCTGTTGTGCACCCCACACCGGTCGGACCGCCCTGTTCAGCCGCGATCAGCTGCTGCCCGGCCTGCTCGACCTCGCCCGCGCTTGCGTAACCTCCTCGCCGGACACGTTCCCGCCGCCCCGACAGACCTTGCAACTGCACCGCGAAATACCACGAGCCATGTCCATCAACGACCAGCCGCTGGCATCGCCCGCTCCGACCGGTGCAACCGCACCGCTTGTAGACCACCGGATGGCTTCTCACCCATCGCCATCACCTCCCCCAAAAGAGGAACGACGATCCGGTGATCGCCGATGGTTCCTGATCAGGGCGGCGATCGTGTTCGAGGCGATTTCCGCCGCTCTGGGTGGGGCTGGTTGATTAGCAGGAGTCCTGCGGAGTTCGCGAAGACGTGACGTTCGAAGCGCAAGTCGGCACCGCGGATCTCGGCCAGGCGGCCCTGCACGCGCAGCCGTCCCAGGCGCAGTGGCGGGTCGACGCGGGTGCCGATGGCGAGGGTGATCGGTCGGCGGCAGCAGGTCGACGAGCTCGATCCCGACGTCGTCGGTGACGACGTGGAGGTCGTCGAGCACGACGACCAGACGCGGGCCGGTCACCGGCAGGTTCACCAGGACGGGGACCACCACGTCGGCGCTGCGCCGGAGCGGCTCGGGCCACGGCCTCCACCGGTGCGGCGACGCCCGGCCTGACCCGGTCGACGGCGTGGCCGACGGCCACACAGAACCGCGTGTCGGCGGGTTCCAGTTGCAGCCAGGCCTTCTCGACGTCCAAGGAGGCGAGCAGGGTCGTCTTTGCCCGATCCAGCCGGGGCGCTGTCGAGGATCACCTGCGGAAGTGGGTCGGTCACAGTCCGGATGAGTTCGGCACGGACGACGTGACGGGCCGGGGGCGCCAGTTTCGTGGCGGCGAGCGTCACCCTGGTCAGCCTATAAGCGGCCGCCCGGGAGGGGCTGGGCGGCCCTTTCTCAGATCGCGAGGACCTGGAGTTTGACCTCGTAGGCGTATGGCGACTCGTCGTTGCCCTCGATGAACTGGGTGGGCAGGATCCTCGTCTGGCCGACCGCCAGACCGTTGCAGTCCTGGGAGTTGACCACCGCCGTGCCGAGCAGGGTGCCCAAACCTGCGGCCGGGGGCGTCACCTCACGCAGCGAGAAGATCGCCGACCCCGTCGACGTGCTGATCAGCCCGCTCGGCCTCTCGAAGGCGGCGCTGTACTTCGTCTTGCCACTGGCGATCTTCACCCAGTCCTTGTGGACGGTCGGGTAGAGGTTGCCGCCGACGCTGAAGCGGAGCTCGTCCTTGCCGTCCATCTCGTTCAGGTTGTTGGCGTAGATGGAGTAGAGCTCCGCCCGGCACGGGACGTCGGCGTGCGCGGGGGCAGCCACCGCGACAGGTACCGCCAGGATGGCGAGCACCACTATGAGTTTGCGCATGATCGGTCCTTCTCGGAATGGGCGCCCGCGACGGTCGCGGGCGCCGCACCAGGCTGCGGGGACCACCGTGAGCACACCGTTAAAGCCCAGCTGGACCGATAGATCGGGCGGACGTACACTCCCCCTGTCATGGGGGACGCGATTACGTTTCTGTTGTTCGGCCCTCCGTACATGGCGATCGGGGAGACGCCCGTCGCGGTCCGGTCGGCCAAGAGCCGGGCGCTGCTCTGTTACCTGGCCGCCGTACCGGGTCCGCGTCCGCGCGCCGAACTCGCCGGGCTGCTCTGGGGGGAGCGGCCTGACGTGCAGGCCCGGGGAAGTCTGCGGCTGGCCGTGTCGGAGCTGCGCAAGGGGGTCGGTGACTGGCTCGACGTCAGCCGCGACCATGTGGGGCTGCGCGGTGAGGTCGCCTGCCATGTCGACCACGCCCGGCTCGGGCGGGCGGCCACCATCGGGGAGGCGCTGCCGCTGTGGCGTGGGGAGTTCCTCGACGGGGTGACCTTCTTCGACGCGCCCGCCTTCGCGGGGTGGCTCGCCGCCGAACGGCTGCGGGTCCGCGCCCTGTTCCGGGATCTGCTGGTACGGAAGGCGGGTCCCGCCCACGAGGTGGTCAGGCTGGCCCGGCTGCTGGCCGACCTCGACCCGTACGACGAGGAGGTGCACCGCCTCCTGATCACGGCGCTGGCCGAGACGGGCAACCGGGCCGCCGCCCTGGTGTGTTACACCGAGCTGGGTGACCGGCTGGCCACCGACCTCGGCGTGGAGCCGTCAGCCGAGACGCGGGCCGTGCGGGAGGCCCTGGGTCCGCAGCGGAGACGGGGCGCGCCGCCCGTGCCGAGCACCCCGCTCGTCGGGCGGGACGCCGAGGTCGAGCAGGTGATGGCGCTGCTCGACCGGGAGCGAATCGTCACGCTGCTCGGGCCCGGTGGGGTGGGCAAGACACGGCTGGCACTGGCCGCCGCCGCCCGCACACCCGCCGCGGCGTTCGTCACGTTCGCCGGAGTGGGCCCGGAGGCGGCGGTCACGACGGTGGCCCGGCGGCTGGGGATGGACCTGTCGTCGCCGCGCCCGGCCAGGGAGCTGCTGCTGGAGGCGCTCGCCGAGCGTTCGCTGCTGCTGGTGCTCGACAACCTGGAGCATCTGCCGGGGTTCGACGTGGTGATCGGCGAGCTGCTCGCCGCCTGCCCTGACGTGCGGGTTCTGGCCACCAGCAGGCGTCGGCTGGGCCTGCCGGGTCCGGCCGTCGTGGTGGAGGGGCTGGCCGCCGACGCGGCCGGGGAGCTGTTCGCGGTCCGGGCCCAGGCGGTCAGGCCCGGCTTCGACGCCCACGGTGAGGCCGCGCTGGTGGCCGGGATCTGCGCCGCCACCCGGGGCCTGCCGCTCGCGATCGAACTGGCCGCCGGGCTGCTGCGCGCCCTGTCCTGCGCCGACGTCGCCAAGCGGCTCGACCTCGGCCTGCTCGGCGCCGACGGCCCGGCGCCCCGGCCGCGACACGCCACGATGCGCCGGGTGTTCGAGACGTCGTGGACGCTGCTCACCCCGGAGGGGCGCCGCATGCTGGCGGCGCTGTCCGTGTTCGCCGGCGGTTTCACCCTGGAGGCCGCGCTCGACGTCGCCGAGGCCACCCCCGAGGTGCTGGTCCACCTGGTGGACCACAGCATGATCACGTTCCAGCCGCCGGGCCGCTACCTCATGCACCCGCTCATCCAGCGGTTCGCCGCCGAACACCTCGTCGCGGAGGAGCCGGTCCGGCTCCGCCACGCCCGCCACTTCGCCCGCCTGCTCGACACGCACGCCCACGGCATCCGCGACGCGGCCGACACGCAGGCGCCCCGCCTGCTCGGCGCCGACCTCGACAACATCCGCCTGGCCTGGGCCCACGCCCCCGAACCCGCCTTCCTCGACCACTACTGGACACTGTGCCTGCGGCTCGGCCTGTACGAGGAGTCGGCGGCCATCGTCGAACACGGCCTCCCCGGTGAACCTCCGGAGTCGCGGGCCCGGCGGCTGCGCATGGCCGCGGTCAGCCACTACCAGCTCGCCAAGGAGCGCCGCGCTCTCCACCTCGCCGAGGAGTCGCTCGACGCGCTGGGCGAGCCACGACCGGCCGGGACTCCGCTCGCGATCGCGGTCGCGGCCGTCCAGCTGATCCGACGAGGCCGCCGCCGACCCCATCAGGCGGAGGCGGCGCAGGCGTTGTCACTGGTCGCCGTGTTCGCCTACTACCGGCAGGACGTCGCCGTGATGCTCTCGGCGACACTGCGGCAGCTGGCCGCCGTCGAGCGGGCGAACGTGCCCGAGTTGCGCGCGGAGGCGTACGCGAACGTCGCCACCGCCGTCAGGATCTCCGGCCAGTCCCGGCTGGCCCGGCGCTACGCCCGGCGGGCCGACGACGCGCTCGCGTCGCTCCCCTTCGACCACGTCGGCGAGGCGGCGAACCGGGCCCGGCTGGCACGCGGCGTCGACCAGCTGGCCTGCGGAGCGCTCGACGCGGCGTGGCGGTCCTTCACCGAAGGCCGGGCGCGGACGCTCGAACCGAGACTGGCGGAGGTCTGCACCGGAATGCTCGCGGAGGCCGCGCTGTGGCGTGGCGAGTTCGCCCAGGCCGCGGAGTTGTACGTGGAGACCGGCGAACTGTCCGCCCGCCGGGTCGGCGGCGACGACATCGGCCGCTACTGGTGCCTGACCGGCCAGGCGGAGGCGCTGCTACGGATCGACGGCGTGCCGTCGGCGCGGATCCGCGAGGTGCTGACGGCCGCAGCCGCCGCCACGGAACGACGACGGACCCACGAGCAGGCGTTCGGCCTGCGGAACGGCCCGATCGTCCGGGTGATCCAGCGGATGCGGCTGCTCACCGGCTTCGCCAGGACCGACCTGCGCGACGGACATCCCGAGGAGGCCGCCGTGTCCGTACGGGAGATCCTGGCCTTGATCGGGAAGCTGCCGTCGGCCCAGCCCGGCATGCTCGAATGCTGGTCGGGGCTGGCCGAGCTGCTGTGGGAACTCCGCTGGCGGGAGCGAGCCACGGTGCGGACCGTGCTCCGGGGCATGCGCGGCTATGTCGCGCGCTACCCGGGAGCGGCGGCCCGGCTCGGGTGGGGCGAGGTTCTCCTGCGGGTCACGGCCGGAATGCCCGCACGGGAGCCGATCCGGACGGCGGAACGGCTAGGGGTGGCCTATGACGTGCGACGGGCCAAGGAGGCCGCCGGTCTCGAAACTCCTAACAAAATGAGCTGAGCCGGCGCCAGCAGATCAGGGCGCAGGCCAAGCTGAGGAACGCCTCGTGAATGTCGGCGCGGATCTTTCAGCGGATCCGTAGACGGCGGAAGGCGTGCAGCAGCGCGAAGGTCTGTTCCACCACCCACCGGTGTCTGCCCAGGCCGGAGCCGTGTCCGGTGCCGCGCCGGGCGATCAGCGGGCGGATCTGCAGCTTCCGGACAAGGCGGCGGTACTTGTCGTAGCCGCGGTCGGCCAGGACGGCATCGGGGCGTCGGCGGGGGCGGCCGCGTTTGCCGCGGATCTTGGGATGGCCTCCAGCAGCGGCAGGAGCTGGGTGACGTCGTCGCGGTTGCCGCCGGTGAGGATAACTGCCAGCGGGATGCCGGTGGCATCGGTGATCAGGCGGTGCTTGCTTCCGGCCCGGCCTCGATCGACCGGGGACGGGCCGGTCTGCGGCTCCCTTTAGGGCTCTGATGTGGGAGGAGTCCACCACGGCGCGGGCAGGTCCAGCGTGTCGGCCGCCCGCAGCCGGTCCAGGAGCAGTTCGTGCAGGCGCTGCCAGACGCCGGCGGCCTGCCACTCCGCCAGCCGCCGCCAGCAGGTCATGCCCGAGCCGTACCCGAGTTCCTGCGGCAGGTGTTCCCAGGCGATCCCGGTGTGCAGCACGAACAAGATGCCCCGCAACGCCTGCCGGTCGGCCAGGCGCTTGCGGCCAGGCTGACGGAACCGGCGCTCACGCTTGGGCAGCAACGGCTCGATGACCTGCTATAACTCGTCACTGATCTCCCACGGCCTCAGCCGCGCCATGAGGCTCATCCCGCCGCAGTCACAGCGAGAGAGCAAATCACAACAGAGATCATTCTGTTAGGGGCTTTAGAGGGCTACGACGTGACGATGAAGACCAGCCTGATGGAGTCCGGCACCCGTTCCGTCGCGGTCGGCCCGCACACCTACCAATCGGGCGGCCTCATCGAAGAGGGGCTGCCCAAGGGCAAGAAGTGGCAGCAGTGGCCAAGCGAGCCGGACAAGCGCAATCCATGCCCCCGGACCTCCGTGGATAGGGAGATCGCCCTTCCGCGTCGAATCCAAAGTCGAGAATGCACAATCGCGTTTCCAGTAAAGCCGGACGAGGTAGCTCATGGGCACGGACTGGGCACACGCCATAGCCCTGCAGCACTGCGCCTGGAGCGTCGGCTTGGGAGCGCAGGAAGTCAGAGCTTCTTGCCGACGGCTCCGTACGCGCCTGCTATGCGGGTGGCGCGGGTGGGATCGTCGTCCGGCTGCCAGTCGAAGACCGCGACCATGCCGGGTTCCACGAGTTCGAAGCCGTCGAAGAACCGGGTGATCTCGGCACCGCTGCGAGGGGTGAAGGCCATGGGGCCGGTGTTGTACGCCTTCGCGCTGGCGCCCACGGCTTCGGGTTCGAAGTCGGCGGTGACGTGAGAGATGGCCAGGTAGCTCCCGGGTGTCACGGCGTCGGTGTACCGCTTGACGATGCCGAAGGGGTCCTCTTCGTCCTTGATGAACATCAGCGTGCCCACGATCACGATGGCGATCGGCTCGTCGAAGTCGAGGGTCGCCAGCACGTTCGGATGCGTCAGGATGCTCTCCGGGTCGCGGAGATCGGCCTCAATGTAGCTGGTCTTGCCTTCGGGTGTGCCGCGCAGAAGCGCACGGGCGTGGGTCATCACGATGGGGTCGTTGTCGACGTAGACGACCTTGGCCTCCGGGATCGCTCCCTGCGCGACCTCGTGCGTGTTGCCCTGCGTGGGGATGCCGGTGCCGATGTCCAGGAACTGGCGGATTCCCTGTTCCGCAAGGAAGCGCACCGCGCGTCCCAGGAAGGCGCGGTTGTCCCTTGCTCCCTGGACCACTCCGGGGGAGGCGAGCCTGGTGGCTTCAGCGACCTTGCGGTCGGCTTCGAAGTTGTCCTTGCCGCCGAGCCAGTAGTCGTACACGCGAGCGGAATGCGGCACCGAGGTGTCGATCTTCACCGACGTCGACTCCGGGATCTCAGACAACGGGGGGAAGTGCGCGTCGCTGGCCATGCCGGTCTCCAGGGAAAGCGGTTTTTGCTGATCTTAGCCGCAGTCGATCTCGAGTAGATCGTCCGGGTGTCCCCGCACCGATCGCAGCGATCCTGCGTCCCCCGAAAATCTCATCGATGCAGCTCAAGGGCAGAGATCTGTCTGCGTAGAAAGCCCGCGTTCCGTCTTAATCCGTAGGCTGGGGATTCGAATCCCTGGCGTCCTACCACTTTAACCGTTTCCGTAGTCGCCGGATCACCGAGTGAGTCACGTCCGTGCCGAGTGGGCCGCCTTTGTGACACGGGTCGTCATGCGTGGACCGAGGGAGGCCGTGCGGGCGGCGAAGGGGAGATGCGCGTCTTCTGGTCGGTATGCTTGTCGCTGGCTCGCCCAGCGCACGTCACCATCGCGGTCCTGACCGCCGTCCGACCTGGAACGAGTATGTCCTGACCCGGGTGTCCGTCAACGACCCCGCGCGCTACACGTTGCCGCTCGGCCTGGAGTCCTGATCTCCAGCCAGATCCCCGCTACAACGAGGTCATGGCCGCGTCCCTGATCATCGTCCTCCCGGTCATCGGCCTGTTCCCGGTTCGTCGATGGCGCCGTGGAAGCGATCAAGGTTCGCGACCTCAAAGACCCTCGTAAGTGCGGGATGCGCCGATTCGGAAGGAGCCTGCTACCCGAAATCAACCCGAAGGACGCGGATATGGGACGCGCATCCCGACTTATCACGATGCTGGGCGTGGGGCTGCTCGCCACCGCGTTCGCGTCGCCGGCCCGCGGCGACCAGGCCCAGGCCGGGAAGCCAGGTCTGGACAGGTTCTACACCCAGCAGCTCAGCTGGACCGGCTGCGGCGGCGGCTTCCAGTGCGCGAAGCTGACCGTGCCGCTGGACTACCGCGACGCCGGCGGGGAGACCATTCAGCTGGCGGTGATCCGGCTGCGGGCCAGCGGGAGCAAGCGCATCGGCTCCCTGGTCACCAACCCCGGCGGCCCAGGCGGGTCGGGGCTGGAGTTCCTGCGCGACGAGAGCGCCGCCTTCGGCTCGGCGCTGCGGGCCCAGTTCGACCTGGTCAGCTTCGACCCGCGCGGGGTGGGTGAGTCAGCGCCGGTACGGTGTCTGACCGGCCCGGAGCAGGACGCGTACTTCGCCATGGACGACAGCCCCGAGACCAGGGCGGAGGAGAAGGCGCTGGAGGTGGCGGATCGCAAGTACCTGAAGGCGTGCGAAACCAACTCCGGCCGCCTGCTGCCGCACGTCGGCACCCTCGACGCGGCACGGGACATGGACGTGCTGCGCGCCGCGCTCGGTGACCAGCGAATGACCTACCTGGGCTTCTCCTACGGCACCTACCTGGGCGCGGTCTACGCCGACCTGTTCCCCAAGCGGGTCAGGGCGATGACCCTGGACGGCGCGATGGACCCCGCGCTCACCGAAAACGAGGCGGACGAAAGCCAGGGCGCGGGCTTCGACGTGGCCTACACCGCCTTCGTCAAGGACTGCTTCAAGGCCGCGAACTGCCCGTTCGAGGGGCGTACCGTGGCCAAGGCGTTCGCCGAGACCAAAAAGCTGCTGAAGCGGGCCGACCGCAAGGCCCTTCCCTCCTCGACGGACAGCAGGAAGGTGACCGAGCAGGTGGTGCTGACCGGCATCCAGTCCGCCATGTACAGCGCCGACAGCTGGCCGGATCTGCGGGACGCGCTGGCCGAGGGATTCAAGGGCGACGGCACCGCGCTCCAGGCGCTGGCCGACTTCTACAACGAGCGGCGTCCGGATGGGACCTACAGCAACCTGAACGACGCGTTTCGGGCGATCAACTGCGCCGACCAGCCTCGGGGCGCTTCCGCCGCGACCCGCCCGCGGTCGGTCTCCGCCGGTAAGAACGGCGGGAAGCCGGACCTGTTCGGCGACTACTTCACCGACGGGGAGGACACGACCGACTGGTGCGCGGACTGGCCGGCCAAGCCGTCCCCGGTGCCCCGGTCGCTACCGGCCAAGGGCTCCGCGCCCATCCTGGTGGTGGGCATGGTACGTGACTCGGCCACGCCGTACGCGCAGGCCAAGGCGCTGGCCAGGCAGTTCGACTCCGGAGTGCTGCTCACCTTCGACGGGGACGGGCACACCGCCTTCTTTCAGTCAGGATGCGTGAAGGGGCAGGTCAGCGCGTACCTGCTGACGGGGAAGACTCCCAGGGACGGGACCGTCTGCGCCTCGGGTACCTGATCAGGTCGTTGTCAGTGCTGTGGGATGCCCCGCAGGTCGGACCGCAGATCAAGCGCCCTACGGCTCTTGGAGCGGTACACGGTTCAGCGGGGACGGCGGCCCTTCCTGCCTCGGCCGGTTTGCGCGCCCCGGCGACCCGACCCGTCCGGAGCGGGGTTCCGCGCCTTCCTCGGGGCAGGCTCGGGGGTACGGCCCCGTGAGCTGTTCACCGTACGCCCACGGACGATGCCGATGAAGTCCTCCACCAGCTCAGTCGTCGCCTCCGTGGGCCAGGCCAGCGCGATGCCCGACTGCGGCGTCTCCGCGACCGGCCGGTAGATCAGATCTTTGCGGTGGTACAGGCGCGCCAGCGACTGCGGGACCAGCAGCAGCCCGGCCCCCGCCGCCACCAGTTCGATCGCCTTCGCCGTCGTGTCCGGACGCGTGAAAGCCGGCAGCCCGGGCGTGGCCGTCCACTCAAGGGTGTCGTCCATCGGACGGAACACCTCCTCGTCGGCGAGATCGGCGACAGTCACCTCGTCGGCGGCGGCCACCAGGTGATCCTTCGGCGCCACGACCACGGTGGTCTCGACATAGAGAGGGATCACGCTGAGCCCTTCGCGGTCCACGGGCAGCCGTACGAACCCGGCGTCGGCGCAGCCGTCGTGCAGGACCTTCACCACCTCGGCGGCGGCGACGGAGACCAGGGTGAGTGGCACGCCGGGCACACGCTCGGCCCAGAGGTTGACCCATTTGGCGGGCGTCACCCCGGGCACGTAAGCCAGCCGGAACTCCCTGTCAATCACCTCCTCACGGTACCGGTGTCAGAGAAGACGGCTTCGCGCCCTACCCTTGACACCATGGCCAAGCTCAAGACCACCCAGACGATGAAGCCCGCGACCGCGGCCAAGAAGCTGGGTGTGCTCCTCTCGGCTACTCCCGCCGAGTTCCGGGAGGGCGTCGTCTCCAGGGATGAGCTGAACGCGCTGCAGGCCGATCCGCCGGCGTGGCTGGCCGATCTGCGGCGCAACGGGCCGCACCCCAGGCAGGTCGTCGCCGTGAAGCTGGGCATCTCCAACTCGGGCCTGGCCAGGGCCGGCATCACCGGGCCGCTCACCACCGCCGAGATCGACGCCATCAAGGCGGAGGACCCCGAGTGGTTGAAGCGCGAGCGGTCGGTTCAGGCCGAGGTGCGCAAGGAAGCGCAGCGCCTCGACCAGCGCTAGTCAGCCGAAGTGGCGGTCTGGCCCGGTTCGGCCCCCGCTGAATTTTCCAGCACGGCCGGGTGAGCATCCCCACGTGCCGAGTCTGCTGCGCTGTGTCCCCGCGCCGCCGTTGACTCCAGCCGGCCGCCGGTGGCCCCGCCTGGCGGTGCTGTTCGCCTGTACGGGCAACAGCTCCCGCTCACCGATCGCCGAAGCCTTGCTACGGCACCGCACACCCATGACGGCACCCGACCGCTACGCCAGCGTCCGCTACCTCGTCGACGACGTCCAGGCGGGCGTCGACTTCTACACCACCAACCTCGGCTTCACCGTGAACACCAACGCCGCACCGGCTTTCGCCGACGTGGTACGCGGGCCGCTGCGGCTGCTGCTGTCCGGGCCCGCCAGCTCCGGCGCCCGCGCCACACCCGCCGAATCCGCCGTCGCGGGCGGCAACCGAATCCACCTGACAGTCGAGGACCTGGACGCCGAGATCGCCCGGCTGCGGGCCGCGGGCCTGCCCTTCCGCAGCGACGTGCCTGACGGCCGCTCCTACCATGGAGATGAGGAGGCAAGACATCGCGGCCCCTGTCGTATCCCCCTGCGGTCGGGACCGTGTGGGAAGGAGATCGGCATGTCAGTGCGGTTGAACCACACGATCGTGGCAGCGCGTGACCGCGAGGAGACCGCCGCGTTTCTGGTGGAGATTCTCGGTCTGCCGGCCGCGACGGCCTTCGGGCCGTTCCTCGTCGTCGAACTCGGCAACGAGGTGTCCCTCGACGTCGCCGGGACCGACGGCGCCGTGCACCCCCAGCACTATGCCTTCCTGGTCACCGAGGAGGAGTTCGACCAGATCTGGGGCCGGATCAAGGGCCGCGGACTCACCTTCTGGGCCGACCCTTTCCACCAGCGGCCAGGTGAGATCAACACCAACGACGGCGGTCGCGGCCTGTACTGGTCCGACCCCAACGGCCACAACCTGGAGATCATCACTCGCCCGTACGGAGGGTGAGCCTGTCAGATCACCGTGACGGTGAATATGCCCGGCGCGCAGTCGGGGGCGTCGTCGACGGCCCCCTCGCGCCCGGCTGGATGGTCAGGTCGATGTCGCCGTTGATTCGTGCGGCCGTGATCGATGGTGGTGCCAAAATTGAGTAGGACTCTACTCAACGCAGAGAGAACCTCCGCGCCTGATCCTGAAGGAAATCCCCACCAGCCCTCAGGAGCTCGTAATGGATCGTTCCACCGCCCTCAAGCTCGTCGTCACCGCGCTGACCTTGGGCTTGGCCTCGGTCGCCACTCCGGCGCAGGCGGCCGCCGCCCCCAAGCAGGTGATATTCGTCAACGTCCAGACCGGCAAGTGCCTCACCATCGCGGGCGGGCTCAGCACCGCCAACAACCACCCGGCCGTGCAGTACACCTGTGACACCCACCTCTCCAGGCGCTGGCTGATGGAGAAGGGCGTCGGCGGCGGGCTGCGCGTTCGGAACGCCCAGACGAAAAAGTGCCTGACGATCGCCGGTGGCGTCAGCAAGGCCAACAACGTCCGGGCCCTGCAGTACAACTGCGACACCCACCCGTCGCGGTCGTGGACCTTCACCCCGGACGGCAAGACCGGCAACTACTGGATCAGGAACGTCCAGACCGGCAAGTGCGTGACCATCGCCGGTGGCGTCAGCAAGGCGAACAACGTCGAGGCGCTCCAGTACACCTGCGACAGCCACCCCTCCCGCGTCTGGCACCTGGTCTACGTGAGCTGACGCGTACGTTCGGCGGATCGTCGCCGGCCTGAGCCGGCGACGATCTCCACAGCTCAACAGACCTCCGTGGCCGAATAGAGGGCGATCTCCTCGGCGGTGAGCCGTCGGGGCGTGCTCGCGCAGATGCGGCCGACGGCGGTCGCCGCGTCGAGTCTCCAGGTCAGCACCCGGTTCTCGTTCGCGCCCGAGATCAGCGTGTCCGGAGAGACGAAGGCCAGCGCCTGGACCCTCGTGTCGTGGCCGGTCAGCGTGACGATCTCCCTGGTCGTCCGGGCGTCCCACACGATGATGGTCCTGCTTTCGCCACCGGCCGCGACGGTGCGATCGTCAGGGCTGAAGGCCACGCTGAGGACCGGCGCGGTGTGGCCGGTCAAGGTCGCGCGGTGGGCGCCCGTGGCCGCGTCCCACAGCCGCACGGTGGTGCCGCCCGCGGTCGCGATCGTCCTGCCGTCCGAGCTGACCGCGATGTCGGTGAGGCCGCCCTGCCCGGTTCGCAGCAGGCGTCTGTCCTCGCCGGTGCGCATGTCGTGGCGGATGACCACGTCGTCGGCGCTGGCGGAGTACAGGAAGGCGCCGTCCGGGCTGAACTCCAGCGAGTTGGCGAGCTGGTACTCGTTGCCGAAGGCGGCGGCCGTCGGCTTGCCCGGTTTCCCCAAATCCATCCGCCATCGGCCGAGGGCCGCGGTCACCACCTCGTTCGGCGCGTCTGGCCGGAAGGCGACGTCCGTAGATGAACCGGACGCGTCGTAGCGGATCAGCGCGTCCTCGCCGCCGTCGGCCAGGTTCCACACGGTGACCTCGTGGTCGCGGGTGACCGCCGCGAGTGACCGCCCGTCGGGGCTGAAGGCGACCGCCTCAACGGAGTCCGCGTGCCCGTCGAGCACGCGGAGCAGCCTGCCGCCGGTGTCCCAGAGCCGGACCGATCCATCGCCGCTCGCGGTCGCGACGGTACGCCTGTCGGGTGAGACGTCCAGGTCGTTGACCCGCCCGGTGTGCCCGGCGAAGGCGTCACCCAGATCCCGTACGACGATGGGCCCGTTCAACCCCGACGAGGCCAGGGTACGGCCGTCCGGGCTGAGCGCCACGACGAGCGCCTCGGCGCGGCGGCGATCCTGGTACGTCTCCAGCGGCATGCCCCGCTCGGTGTCCCAGACCGTGATCAGCCCGTTCTCGTCGGCGACCGCGAGCCGGCCGGCGGTCACCGCGGACATCGACCAGGCCCAGGGCTCCTGGTACGGCAACGTCCTGGCCTTGCGCACCCGATCTCCCGACACCGACCAGAACTCGACGTCGTGCTGCCTGGCGATCACCAGAAGGCGGCCGGTGTCGTCGAAGGCGGCGGCACCGACCCGGTCGTCCTCGATCGCCAGCCGGGAGGTCTTGGTGGCGAGGTCCCAGACGACGACGCCGGTGTGCCGGATGGCGGCGAACAGGTGCGTACCGTCCGGGCTGAAGGCCAGCGCGGCGACTCGTCCGTCGGCGTAGCGGAAGGTCAGGTCCGGACCGCCGCGAAGGTCGATCACCCGGACCCTGCCTTCGACGTCGCCGACCGCGATCCTGGTGCCGTCCGGGGACAGCGCCATGGTCCGCATCCGCTGTCCGACCTCGCGCTGGAAGCGTACGGTGCCGCTCGGCATGTCCCGGACGATCAGGATGCCGATGGCGCTCATGCCCTCGGCGAGCGTGACCAGCGTCCGGCCGTCGGCGTCGAACGCGGCCTGCAGCACGGTCGGCGGCACCTTCGAGGGCTCCAGTCGCCGGTGCTCGCCGTACTGGGCGAGCAGTTTGCCGGTCTTCGCCTCCCACACCGACACGTAGCCCTGGTCGTCCCCGGTGACGAGGTGGCGTCCGTCCACGCTGAACCGCATCGCGAAGACCTGCCGGCCGTCGGGTTTGAACACCTGGTGCCATCGCGCGGAGGCGGCCGTGCTGACCAGCGCGCTGAGGGTTCGCGGGTCGGGGCTCTCCTGGTAGGCGGAGACCGCCAGCAGCCCGGCCAGGTCGGGGTCGGTGCCGACCATGGACTGGGCGGTCAGCGCGAGCTGCCGGGCCTGCGCGGCCGACCTGGCCAGCTCCGCCGCCTGGCTCTGGTCCAGGGCGACGACGGTTCCGCCCGCCGCCAGGAGCACCAGGACCGTCAGCGCGACGAGCATCCGGCGCAGTTGCCGGATCCGGCGGCGCTCGACGGTCCGCTCGGCGCGCTGCCGGGCCTCGCTGGCCAGCAGGAACTGCCGCTCCAGCCGGTTGAGCTCGTTGGGGTGCTCGTCCGCCCAGCTCAGCGTGGTCTGCAGCGGCGCGTCCCGGTAGAGCGCGCCGGAGTCGCGCTGCAGGGCCAGCCAGTGCTGCGCGGCCTGGGTGAGCCGGTGGTGCACGATCAGGTCGGCGCGGTCGGCGGTCAGCCAGCCGTGCAGCCGGGGCCAGGACCGGATCAGCACCTCGTGCGCCACCTCCACGGTCCGCGTGTCCAGGACGACCAGCCGCGCGGCGGCCAGCCGGTCCAGCACCCGCTCGACCACGTCGGGGTCGCCGATGCCGTCCAGCTCGGCGCGGGTGACCGGTCGCCGCGAGTCCTCCCCGCCGTCGCCGAGCGCGGTCAGCCGCAGGAAGATCCGCCGGACGGCACGCTGCTCCGGCTCGGTGAGGCCGTGGTAGAGCTGCTCGGCGGACTGGGCGATCGCCCCGCGTACCCCGCCGATGGCCCGATAGCCGGCCAGCGTCAGCTCCCCGTCAGCGCTGCGCCGCCAGGTCTCGCGCAGCGCGTGCGACAGCAGCGGCAGGGCGCCCGGTTCCGTGCCGGTGTCGGTCAGCGCGGCGGCCAGCAGTTCGGGTTCCACGACGAGCCCCACCGCCGCCGCCGGCCGGGTCACCATTTCCCTGAGTTCGAAGACGGTCGGCGGGCCGAGCAGCAGCGTGCCCTCGCCGGCGATCGCCTCGACCAGCTCGCCGTACCGGCTGACCTGGCCGAGCATGTCGGCGCGGATCCCGAGCACCAGGACGGCCTTGGGTTCGCGGCTCGCCTCGATCAGGGCCGTGACGAATTCCTGCCGCTCGGCCTCGTCCGAGCAGAGCGTGAACACCTCTTCGAACTGGTCGACGACGATCACGCCCGGCTGGCCCGCGATCCGGGCGAACGCCTGGAGCGGCTGCGCGGTCGGCGTGATCAGCGCTCCCTCCGGCGCGACCGAGCCGAGCAGGCCCGCGCGGAGCAGCGACGATTTCCCCGACCCGGACGCGCCCACCACCGCGATCACCGACCGCCGCGCCGTCAGGTCGGCCAGCCGGTTGAGCACCGTGTCCCGCCCGAAGAACAGTGCGGCGTCCTCCTGCTGGAAAGCGGCCAGCCCCTGGTACGGGTTCCCGGCCCGCGCCACCCTCACCGACCCTGCCAGGGCCGCGCCGGGACGCGCGAGCAGGCTGGGATCGGCCAGCAGGATGGCCTCGTGTAACTGCCGCAGGTCCAGTCCCGGCTCGATGCCCAGCTGGTCGACGAAGCTGGCGGTGACCTCGCGGTACATCTCCAGCGCCTCGGCCTGCCTGCCGCTGCGGTACAGCGCGAGCATGCACTGCCCGACGAGTTTCTCCCGGAACGGGTGAGTACGCACCAGTCCGGTCAGTTCACTGGCGAGTTCGGCCGCCCGCCCCAGCTGCAGCTCCGCGTCGGCCCAGTGCTCGTACGCGCTGAGGCGCAGCCGCTCCAGGTGCTCGGACTCCTCCGCCAGCGGCAGGCAGTCCCCGAACTCCTCGTACGCCGGGCCGCGCCACAGATCGAGGGACTGCCGCAGCGTCCGTCCGGCACCGGGGATGTCGCCCGCCGCCAGCGCGTTCCGGCCGTCCGCGAGGAGACTCCGGAACCGTACGAGATCGAGGTTGTCCTCGGGCATGACCCGGTAGCCGGCGCCGGACCGGTGGATCCGCTCCGGGCCCAGCGCCCGGCGCAGGCGGTGCACGTACAGGGAGAGGTTCTGCCGGGCCGAGGCCGGCGCGCGGTCGCCCCAGACCGCGTCGACCAGCCAGTCGGCCGACACCACCCGGTCCGCCTGCGACAGCAGCAGAGCCAGGACCAGTTTGACCTTGGGTGCGCTACCCAAGGCGACGACCTGCCCGTCCCGGAGCACCTGGAGCGGCCCGAGTACCTGAAAATCCACGCCCTCCCCCAACCGCCGCCGGTTACCGTCGGCGCAAGTCGAACGCGGAATCGCCCCAGACCGTCTGGACCGTGCAGCGAATTCCGTGCCTCTCGCCCGTACAATTCGCGGCCTCTGGCTCGGCCAACCTGTTCATGGACACACTTCGGGAGCAGGCCAAGTATGCCCGAAATGTCGTGGGGCTTCGGATCAGTTGGGTTGCGGTTGAGTGAAGGAGGCGGTTCGACGGGGGTCGATCGCGGCTACGACGCCATGAGGCTGGGCTGAATATACGGAAATGGACCTGAGCAGCGCATATACGCCGAATATAGACCGGCTCGATACCTATTGCGGCATGGCGAAAGCAACAAAGGAGAGGCAGAAGACGGGCGATCGACGACTCCTGCGATCCACCGGCTGATCCCCTGAAGGCCGGTCGCAGGGGCACCGGCCTTCAGGGGCACATGACGCCGCTTGGCCACACCGGTACGGGTTGCGGATGATATGGGTCATGCGGTTCGGGATCCTGGGGGTCACGCGGGCGTGGCGTGACGACGGGAGCGAGGTGGCGCTCGGCGGCCCGGCCCGGCGGGGACTGCTGGCGTTGCTGGCGATACGGGCCGGTGAGACGGTGCCCGCCGAGCGGCTGATCGACGACCTGTACGGCGGGCGGTTCTCCGACGGCTCAGCACACGCCCTGCAGTCGCAGGTGTCACGACTGCGGCGAGCGCTGGGCCCGGAAGCCGAGATCGCGTTCGCGCCGGAGGGCTATCGCCTGGCGGCAGACCCCGACCACGTCGACGCGTACCGGTTCGAGCGCCTCGCGGACGAGGGCCGGCGGTTTCTGGCGGAGGGTGATCCCGCGCGGGCGGCGGAGTCGCTGCGTGCGGCGTTATCCCTGTGGCGTGGCCCCGCGTTGACCGACGCCGCCGACGCCGGGACCGCGCGGGCCGAGGCGGCGCGGCTCGAAGAGCGCAGGCTCGGCGCGCTGGAGGACCGGATCGAGGCGGACCTCCGACAGGGCGGGCACCGGGCGGTCGTGCCCGAGCTGCGGGAGTTGACCGCGTCGCATCCGCTGCGGGAACGACTCGGGGCTCTGCTCATGCGCGCGCTGCGCGCCGACGGCAGGCAGGCCGAGGCGCTCCTGGTCTTCGAGGAGATCCGCCGGTCGCTCGCCGGCGAGCTCGGCGCGGACCCCGGGCCGGAACTCGCCGCGATCCACCGTTCGCTGCTGCGCGGCGAGCCGGCCGCGCCCGGGCTCCCCGCCCGGCTCACCACCTTCGTGGGCCGCGCGGACGACCTCGCGGCGGTCGCCGACCTGCTGGCCAGGACCCGCCTGGTTACCCTCGTGGGCGCCGGTGGCGTGGGCAAGACCCGCTTGGCCGTCGAGGCGGCGGGCCCGGTGCCCGACGTGTGCCTGGTGGAGCTGGCCCGGGTGCGCGACGGGGCGGAGGTGCCCACTGCCGTGCTCGGCGCGCTCGGGTTGCGGGACAGCGGCTTTCACGCCGGGCCGGCCGTTCCCGAGTCACGGCTGGTGGCGGCCCTGGACCAGCGGGCGATGCTGCTGGTGCTGGACAACTGCGAACATCTGGTGGACGCGGTGGCGGTGCTGGCGGAGCGGCTGCTGCGACGCTGCCCCCTGCTGCGGGTGCTGGCGACCAGCCGGGAGCCGCTGGGCATCACCGGCGAGAATCTGTGGCCGGTCCGCCCGCTCGCGTCGGCTCCGGCCGTACGGCTGTTCGCCGACCGGGCGGCCGCCGTACGGCCCGGTTTCGTGGTGGACGATGCGGTACGGCGCGTCTGTGGGGGCCTGGACGGGCTGCCGCTGGCGATCGAGCTGGCGGCGGCACGGCTGCGTACCCTCGGCGTCGAGGAGCTGGCGGCCGGGCTGGACGACCGCTTCGCGCTGCTGTCGCGCGGCAGCCGTACCGCCGACGCGCGGCACCGGACGCTGCGCGCGGTCGTGGCCTGGAGCTGGGACCTGCTCTCGGCGTCCGAAAGGGTGCTGGCCAGACGCCTGACCGTCTTCGACGGCGGTGCCACCGCCGAGGCGGCGCGATGGGTCTGCGGGGTCCCCGATGCCGGGGACGTGCTGGACTCCCTGGCCGACAAGTCCTTCGTCGAGGTCGCCGGGGGCCGCTACCGGATGCTGGAGACGATCCGCGACTACTGCGCGGAGCGCCTCGTGGCGGCGGGCGAGGCGGACGCCGTACGGCGGGCGCACGCGGACCACTACCGGGAGCTGGCCAGGACCGCCGATCCGTGGCTGCGGGGGCGCGAGCAGCTGCGGTGGCTGGCCACGCTCACGGCGGAGGACGGGAACCTGCACGCCGCCCTGCGCTGGACGGCCGAGTCCGGCGAGATCGGGCCCGGGTTCGAGCTGATGGCGTCCATGGCCTGGTACGTCTGGCTGCGCGGCACCCGTGCCGCGGTGACGCCGTGGGCGGTCGCGCTGCTGACGGCGGCCCACGCCGGTCCCCCCGAGGGGATGGAGACCGGCTATGTGCTGGCCGCGCTGATCGCGGCCGCCGGAGGCGAGTCGGAGCTGTGGGAACGATGCCGGCCGGCGGCCGAGTCGCTCGTCGCCCGTGCGGAGCCGCCGGGGCATCCGGCCGTCGCGTTCCTGTGGGCCGTGATCAACACCGCGGCCCGGGGGGACCCGGTGGTCATGTGGTCGTCGATCGAGCGCGGCCGGGTGGCGGCGGATCCGTGGCAGGCGGCGATCGGCCAGGTCGTGTGGGGCTACTCGCGGCTCATGACGCGTGACGCCGCGGCCGCCGGGGAGGCGTTCGGTACGGCCGCCCGGGCATTTCGGGCGCTCGGCGACCGCTGGGGGACGGCGCTGGCGCTGGACGCGCTGGCGAGCCTGGCGTACCTGCGGGACGACCCCGGCGAAGCGATCGTGCTGACCGGTGAGGCGATCGCCGCCACCGAGCGGCTCGGCGCGCTGGAGGACGTCGCGGACCTGCTGTGCAACCGGGGCGACTACCGCGTCCATCAGGCGGTCCACCAGGCCAGGTCGGCGGCGATCCTGGCCGAGGCGCGCGCGGACTACGAGCGGGCGGCCGAGATCGCCCGCCGTGCGGGCAGTCCCACCTACCTCGCGGCCGCGATGACCGGGCTCGGCGACATCGCCAGGCTCGGCGGTGACCTGGCCGGGGCGCGCCGCCTGTACGAGCAGGCTCTGGAGCGTTTCCAGGCCGGCTGGCTGAAGAGCACCAGGAGCCGCTTCAACACGCTGATGGGCCTCGGCCAGGTCGCGGAAGCCTCGGGCGCGCCCGGCGAGGCCCGGGTCTGGTACGTGCGCGCCGTCGAAGCCGCCCTGGCCGGGCCGCTGCCCGAAGGCGCCCGCGCGATCGACGCCCTCGCCGGGATAGCCCTGGCCGGGAACGACGCGGAGGCCGCGGCCCGGCTGCTCGGCGCCGCCACGGTGCTGCGGGGCGACGCCCGGCCCGGCCCGGCGAAGCTCGCCGACTCGGCGCGGGCCGCCTTGGGCGACTCGCCGTACCAGACCGCCTATCTGGCCGGTACGCGGCTGCCCCTCGCCGGCGTCCTTCGCTTGGTCGGCGTTTCCGAGCCGGTCATCCGCGAGTTGGCCGAACACATGGCCGTGGACCGGTGAGGCGGCGGTGAGCGGCCGGTGAGCGTGAGCGGACACGCTCGTGGCATGACCACCACACGAACGAACACGAACATCCTGATCTCGGGGGCCAGCGTCGCCGGACCGGCGCTGGCCTACTGGCTGCGCCGGCACGGGTTCACCGTCACCGTGGTCGAACGCGCCACCGCCCTGCGCGACGGCGGCTACGCGGTCGACTTCCGCGGCGATGTGCAACTGTCCCTGCTCCGCCGCATGGGCATCCTGGCCGACGTCGAGCGCGAACAGACCCACATGGGCGACATGTCGTACGTCAACGCCGCAGGTAAGAAGGTGGCCACCATGCCCTCCGTGGCGAGCGGCGACCTGGAGATCTTCCGCGGCGACCTCGCCCGCATCCTGTACGACGCCACCAAGGACGACACCGAATACCTCTTCGGCGACTCCATCACCGCCCTGACCGAGGACGACGAGGGCGTGTGGGTCACCTTCGAGCGGGCCGCGCCCCGCCGGTACGACCTGGTCGTCGGCGCCGACGGGCTGCACTCCAACGTACGCGCCCTGGCCTTCGGCCCCGATCGGGACGCGATCGAGCACCTCGGCCTCTACTGTGCCGTCTTCACCATGGACAACCACCTGGGGCTGGACCACGCCGGACTCACGTACGTCGTCCCCGGCAAGGTCGTGTGCGTCTACAGCGCCCGGCACAACACCGAGGCGAAGGCGATGTTCTTCTTCGGGTCGCCGCCGTTCCCCTATGACCGGCACGACACCGGCCGGCAGAAGAAGATCGTCGCCGAGGTGTTCGACGGGATCGGCTGGGAGACGCCCCGGCTGCTCGACGCGATGGGAAAGGACCCCGACTTCTACTTCGACTCCGTCAGCCAGGTCCACCTGGACAGCTGGTCCCGCGGCCGCGTCGTACTGCTCGGCGACGCCGCCCACTCCCCCTCGCTGCTGTCGGGCATGGGCACCGGGCTGGCCATGGTCGGCGCGTACGTCCTGGCGGGAGAGCTGGCCGCGGCGGGCGGGGACCACCAAGCCGGCTTCGCGGGCTACGAGGAGGCGATGCGCGACTACGTCGCCGGCTGCCAGCGGGCGGGCCAGGGCATCGCCAAGTGGATGGTCCCGACCAGCAGGTTCATGATCTGGTTCATCAATCTCAACTACCGCCTGCTGTCCTGTCTCCCGTGGAAGGGCCTCATGGCCCGCGCAATGATCAACGCCGCGAGAGGGACGGCCGGCGCCATCACCCTGAAGCCCTACGACTCAGCGCTCGGGGTGGGGCCGCCCATGTGAACCAGGAGTTTCCGCATGCGGTCGATCTCGATGCGCTGGTCGGCGTCGACGTGGGAGGCGTAGGTGAAGATCTCCGTCTCCTGGCCGCCGTCGCTGTTGAACAGCTTCTCGACCATCTGGAGCGCGCCCAGGTGATGGGCGATCATGCTCTGCACGAAGGCCCGGTCGAAGTCCGTGCCGGTGGCCTGCTTCAGTTCGGCGAACTGCTCCTCGGTCAGCATGCCGGGCATGAGCTCCCCGCCCGGACCCGCGTGATCGTGGTTCGGGTCCGGCACGGTCTGGTCGCGGTCCTGGAGCCAGCGTCGCATCAGCCCGATCTCGTCCTCCTGGGAGGCCTGGATCCGCTGGGCGATCAGAGTGATGTCCCGGTTCTTGGTGCGGGAGGGGACGAGTTCGGTCATCCGCAACGCCTGGGTGTGGTGCGGGATCATCCCCTGCATGAAAAGGACGTCGGCGGCCGTGAACTGAGGGTTGGCGGCCGCTGACACCGAGGCGGCGGGGAGCGTCTTTCCGGGATTGCCGGGAGCTCCCGGCTGAACGACCACGGGAGCGGTCTGCGCCTTGGGCGTCTCCGTGGTACATCCGGCGAGCACACCCGTGACCAGCGAAAATATGCCTATATATCGTAACGTGGCCATCGAACTCATTGCTTGGACCTGTTTCGCATCACTCGGTTATGTGTACCCGGAAACGTAGAGATGTCATGGTATAGAACATCAAGGTCATCTCCATTACAGTTCGCGGTGTAACACCGAAGTGGATCTCCCCCCAGCTGGCGTCAGAAGTGGCACCGGCAAGATCCCAGGTCGCCCCTCGCGATGATCAACTAGGGAGGGGATGCCCGAAAGAAGGGAAACGGCCCGTGAGAAGTAGCCGTACGGCACGTGGGGGACGTGCCAGACTACAAAAGCTCGGGATCATCGCCGTAGGCGCGTTATTGGCGGGACTCCTGCCGACCGCGACCTCGGCAGCGGCCGACGTCGACCCCCGGGTCGGCCTCGGCGCCGGCTGGCTGGACGCCCAGTCGGCCATCAGCGGACTGGAACAGACCGCCCACCGCGACAGGCCGGAGGGCTTCTTCAACCCCACCAACCCAGGCAGCGGTTCGTTCCTCAACTCCGACCTGGCGTTCAGCGGGAACTACGCGTTCTCCGGCAACTACAACGGTTTCAACATCTACGACATCTCCACGGGCGGCAACCCCGTCCTGAAGACCTCGGTGGTCTGCCCCGGCGGGCAGGGCGACCTGTCGGTGTACGGAAACCTGCTGTTCATGTCGGTGGAGGAGACCCGCGGCCGGATCGACTGTGGCACGCAGGGCGCGAGTGGAACGGTCAACCTCGAACGCTTCCGCGGTGTCCGGGTCTTCGACATCAGCGACATCGACCACCCGGTGCAGGTGGCGGCGGTGCAGACCTGCCGCGGCTCGCACACCCACTCGCTGGTGACCAGCGAGAACGAGCCGGAGAACGTCTACGTCTACGTCTCCGGAACCGCCGGCGTCCGCTCCGGTCAGGAGCTCGCGGGCTGCGCCAACACGGCGGCGACCGACCCGGCCACCTCGCTGTGGCGGATCGACGTCATCCGGGTGCCGCTGGCCGCGCCGCAGAACGCGGCGGTCGTGAGCAACCCCCGGCTGTTCACCGACCCGGTGTCCGGCGCGATCAACGGCCTCCAGAACACCCCGCCCACGCCGCAGCACCCGTCGGGCACGAACTGGTCGCCGCAGCCGGTCACCAACCAGTGCCACGACATCACGGCGTACCCGGAGATCGGTCTGGCCGCGGGCGCCTGCGCGGGTAACGGCATCCTGATCGACATCTCCGACCCGACGAACCCGACGCGGATCGACGCGGTCTCGGACCCGAACTACGCGTACTGGCACTCGGCCACCTTCAACAACGACGGTACGAAGGTCATCTTCACCGACGAGTGGGGCGGCGGCTCCGGTGCGCGCTGCCGGACCACCGACCTGCCGTCCTGGGGTGCGAACTCGATCTACGACATCGTCGGCGGCAAGCTCGTCTTCCGGAGCTACTACAAGCTCGCGCCGCCGCAGACGACCCAGGAGAACTGTGTCGCCCACAACGGGTCGCTCATCCCGATCCCCGGTCGTGACGTCATGGTCCAGGCCTGGTACCAGGGTGGCCTGTCGGTGTTCGACTTCACCGACTCCGCCAACCCGAGGGAGATCGCGTTCTTCGACCGTGGCCCGGTCAGCGCGACCTCGCTGGTCACCGGCGGTTTCTGGTCCGCGTACTGGTACAACGGCCACATCTACGGCAACGAGATCGTGCGCGGTTTCGACGCCTTCAAGTTGACGCCGAGCCAGTGGCTCAGCCAGGCCGAGATCAACGCGGCGACGGCCGTGAAGCTCGACCGGTTCAACGCGCAGCACCAGCCGAAGCTGACGCCCGGCCTCTCGCTGGCCGCGACCGCCCAGGCCCGCTGCGTGGGCACGTCGGCGCACCTGGCGGTCACGGCCGTCAACAACGGAACCGTGCCGGCGTCCGTGACGCTGACCACTCCGTACGGTGTCAAGACCTTCGCCGCGGTTGCTCCGGGCAAGCAGGCGTACCAGTCCTTCAACACCCGTACCGGGCAGCTCGCCGCCGGCTCGGTGAACGTGACGGGTACCGCGACGGTCGGTGGCCAGCAGGTCGCCGCGTCGCACGACCCCGCCTTCACCGCGGTCAGCTGCGCCTGATCGGACCGGTGGCCACCGGCGTACAAGCCGGGGACGCCGCTTAGTTCAACCGGGGCCGGCCGGCCGAAAAGGCCGGCCGGGCCCGCCCCCCAAATGTGGAGCTATCACATGAAAAGAACGCAGATACTCGCCGCGTCGGTCCTCGCCCTCGCCCTGA
>NZ_BOOA01000019.1 GCF_016862995.1 Acrocarpospora phusangensis | reverse complement strand
ACACCTTCACCGCGGACTCCCCAACCGCGGACAACCTCAGCGCGGATACCTACAGCGCGGGCGATTTCGGCGCAGGTCGGATTGCTGGGCGGGGTTGGCTTGTGGAGTACGTGCGGCATGAGGATGAGTTGTTTGCGGTGGTTGTTCGAGGGGGTGGTTGTGAGTTGCGGAGGGTTGGATCTTATGCGGAGGTGAGTGAGGCTGTTATTCGGGTTCGGTATCACCTGCGGCGGCGGAATTTGCGGGATGCGGGGCCTGGGCTGGTGTCGATGCCTGAAGGGGATTTGGTGGCGCTCGACGATATGTTGATGGGGCCGCTGGTTCGGGATTCGGGGCCGGTTACCGTGGTTCCGACGGGGGCGCTTCATACGTTGCCTTGGCCGCTGTTGCCGTCGCTTCGTGGGCGGCCGATGTCGGTGAATTCTCATGCGGGCGGGAGTGGGGGTGTTTACGAGAGGGACTGCACCGTTGTGGGGGTGGCTGGGCCTGGGCTTGTGCATGCCGTGGATGAGGTTCGGATGGTGACGGGGGTGCATAAGAACGGGGTGGTCGTTCCGGCGGTCAAGGGGGCGGTGGTTGAGGCGTTGGGTTATGCGGGGGTGTTGCATATTGCGGCTCATGGGATGTTTTCGCCGCGGAGTCCGATGCTTTCGAGTATCACGCTCGATGATGGGCCGTTGATGGCGTATGAGTTGCTGCGAGTCGGCCGTGTGCCGCCGGTGGTCGTCTTGTCGGCCTGTGAGGCGGGCATGGCGCATGCCCCGATGGACGGGGTCACGTGGGGCCTCGCGGGAGCTTTTCTGGAGCGTGGTGCCCGTTGTGTCATCGCCGGTGTGGTGCCGGTGAGAGATGACGAAGCTCAGGCTCTGATGATCCGGTTTCACGAATTGCTGGCGGCGGGACACAGCCCTTCAGAAGCGCTCGCCCAGGCATCGGCCGAGACCGATGTCCCAGGGTTCGCTTGTTTCGGCACCGGAAGTTGATAGATGCGAACGATTCTTAACCCAGGGTCGCCGACTAAGAACCCCTAACAAAATGAAGCCGGTCACTCTTGGCACCGCTGCGGCGAGAAGCGTCACCTGCGTTAACGGCGCCAGATAACGGCGAAGTCCGGCACCTCGGGCCATTCTGCTAAGCCCTCTAAGAAATTAGTCCGGAAAGTGCGCGCACATTGGTTGCCACGCGCCGGATTCTTCCGGTTGACGCCTCTCTCAAATTTGTCCGACCACGGACACGAGAGGCACAACCTCAAAAGCCGAGGTTCACGGCCTGAGCGACCTGTTACGACTGGTTCCGGTCGCTCGCTGATTCGACGATGAAGCCGGGGAGGTATCTCAGCGGTGAGCAGCGCTTGGATGGTTTGCGTTTTGTGCCCTCGCATGCCTGGACGGCCGCGTAGACGACGTGGTCTTTGTCCAGGGTGAAGTGGAACTTCTTCCACTTGCTGCCGCAGTTCCTGGTTTTGAAGTTCAGGGTGCCGACGTTGACGACCTGGTATTCGAGTCGTACCCAGCCGCAGAGGTTCTTCTTGTTCGTGCGGAGTTTGCCGCTCACGTGGGTTTCGAGATTCGTGCCTTCCTGGTGTTCCCAGGAGGTTCCTCGGGCTTCGACCGTGTTGCCCTTGGTGTGGACGGATGGCCAGGGCTTCGCCGGCCAGGAGTGGCCCGGGTCCGCAGTGGCGGACGCCGTGGCCGCAGGGATGAGGGCGCTGGCTAACACGGTGAGAGTCAGAGCGATTCGGCGCATGGACGGTCCCCTAGTCCTTGGCGATCTCCAGGCCTATTTGATCACAAACCCTGCGAAATCCACACAGAAGATCGTCATCCACACAGAAGATCGTCGCCTGATGACGACCGAGATCGTTGCCTTCTGGCGACCGAGGGCCGGCTTGTGGCGACAGGGAGGTCAGCCGGTGGCGACAGGGCGGGTGGGGTCTGTGATCCAGTTGGACCAGGAACCGGGGTAGAGGGCGGCGGAGATGCCGGCGATCTCCAGGGCGAGGACTTCGTGGGCGGCGGTGACGCCGGAACCGCAGTACGCCCCCACGGAAACCCCGGGTACCGCACCGATCGTGTTGAAGCGTTCGCTCAGGAATTCACGGGTGTGGAACCGGCCGCCAGGTTCGACGTTCTGCCCGGTGGGGGCACTGACGGCACCAGGAATGTGACCAGCCACAGGATCGACGGGTTCGACCTCGCCTCGGTACCGTTCGGCCGCCCGGGCATCGAGAAGCACCCCGGTCTCCACAAGCTCCGCAGCTTGATCCGCATCCAGAACCGGCATCCCACCCGGAACCGCCATGAAATCCCCAGCCGCACCAGCCGCACCAGCCGCACCAGCCGCACCAGCCGCACCAGCCGCACCAGCCGCACCAGCGTTGGAGTCGGACGCCGTGGCAGCGGTTCCAGCGAGGTCGGGGACGTCCTTGGTGATCGGAAGCCCCGCGCGCACCCAGGCGTGAAGGCCCCCGTCGAGTACGCGCACGTCGGGATGCCCGAAGTACCTGAGCATCCACCAAGCTCGGGCCGCCGCCGTGGAGTCGGCCTCGTCGTAGACCACGACAGGCCTGCCAGCGGACACCCCGAGACGCCGCATGGCCGCCTGGAAGTCCCCAGCGGACGGCAACGGATGACGCCCCCCGACTCCCGGCGGCGCCGCCAGATCCTTCTCAAGATCACAGAAGACGGCCCCGGGAATGTGCCCCTCCCGGTACGCCTCGATCCCCGGCGGACCACCCAGCCGCCACCGCACATCCAGCAACGTGACCTGCTCGGCGGCCAGACTCTCAGGAGTGATCAACGGACTCATAACGCCACCTCCAGGCAGATCACCACGATCACAGGGCGGGACCCGCGGACGACGCGGTCCCAAGCACACCCAGCGACCATACTCGCCCCCAGCCGAACACCACCGGCGCCGGCTCGACCTTTACCCGAAGTCCCCTCACTCGGGCGCTCGAACCAAGGTCACCCGAGAACAGCGCTCACCCGAGAACAGCGAACGACGGCGGACATGGCGGCGCGGCGCTCGCGTGACCGCCCGGCGGGATCGCGAGGGCCTCCCCTGACGCCCCCCGGCTCCCGGCAGACGACCTCTACCGCCGGATCTCCAGCAGGGGCACGTTCAGTTCCTCCGCCGTCAGGGACCCGTGATACCCGGTGAACTGCCACTCCACCTTCTCGGCCTCCGCCGGAATGACCACACACCCACCGTACGGCACCGCCACCACGTCCCCGATCCGCGGCAACCACTCCCGCCGTACCCGCCCCCCGAACCAGCCCGAATCCACCGCTTCTTCGCGGGAGACCACCCAGGCGCGCCCTTCGAGGGTCTCCCGCCAGGCGGATTCGACCGAGGCGGCCGCCCCCGGCGAGGTGTAGACGTGCCGAGCCCGGGCCTCCCCGCCCAGCAGGTCGACCCCTTCCATCAGCTCGGGATGCGCGTCCACATCGACCTTGTCGGTCGCGTTGACCATCCCGTGGTCGGCCGTCACGTACATGACCGCGTCCGACGGCAACGTCTCCGCCAGCCGTTCGGCCATGCGGTCGACGAGCGCCAGCTGGTCCAGCCAGGCCTGCGACCCCCACCCCGCCATATGCCCCGTGCTGTCCAGATCGCCGTAGTAGACGGTCACGAACGTCCGCGGCGACCGCAGCGCGTGCCGCACCCCCGCGATCCGCTCGTCGATCGACTCGGCGTGCCGGTGGTCGACGCCGCGGTAGACGGCCCGGTTGAGCCCGGACCCGTCGAAGGCGGCCGTGGCCACGTAGACCGCGTCCACGTCGAGTACGGCGAGGCGCTGGTAGATGGTGTCGGCGGGCTGCCAGACGTCGGGGTCGATGGGCAGGCCGGGCGCGGTCCAGCGCAGGCAGTTGAACAGGCGGCCCTCGCCGGGCACGGCCATCTTGATGCCGAGCATGCCGTGTTCGCCGGGCGTCCCGCCGGTGCCGAGCGTGGCCAGGCTGGTCGGCGTGGACGACGGGAACCCGGCCGTGATCGTACGGCCCAGCGCCGCGGACAGGAACGGCGCCACCCCCGGATGGGCGCGCAGCAGTTCGGCGCCCATGCCGTCCACGAGGAACAGGCACACCCGGGTGGCGGGCTGGAGTCCGAGGGTGTTCTCCCCGCCTCCGCCGAAGGAGGCGAGCAGGGAGCCGGGGAAGTCGCTCAGCGAGGCCGTGCCGTACGCAGGGAGGTGTGGGCCCGCCATGGTCAGCTCGCGGCGCGGGCGGTGGCCTCGGACAGGGCGCGCGCGAAGGCGAGCACGTGGCTGACGGCCTCCGGGCCGTCGGCGGCCTCGCTCACCCGCAGTTGCAGGTCGTCGGCGGTGACGGCGCCGGTGTAGCCGTGGTCGGCGTCGCAGTTCTCGTCGCCGCAGGTGGCCGGTTCGAGGTCGACGTGGGAGATGGCCCCCCAGCCGATGGTGAGCGTGACCTCGCTGGGCGGCACGCCGGGCACATAGGAGGCGGGGTCGGGGACGACCCGGGTCAGCGCGACCGACTGGATCCGGCTGAGGCGGACCGCCTCGGTCGTGGTGGACGCGTGCGAGGCGGGGTTGCCCTCGGCGGGGGGATGCTCGTCGGTGTGGCAGACCAGCAGCCGGGTGGGCGACAGCACGAGCACGGTGACGTGCCGCCTGACCTCCATGGCCGGGTCGAACGTGGCCTCGTGGTGCACGACGAACGCCGTTACCTGCTCTTTCCCTAAGGCGGAGTCGACGGCGTCGGCGACCAGGTCGGGGTAGTAGCCGCTGCGGTCGATCGCCTCACGCAGGTCGGCAGCCGAGACTCGGGTATCCCTCATGGGTCCATCCTGCCCTGTCACGGGCGCGGATTTCACATGCGAAGCCACGTTCTCGCCAGCCCAGATATACCGAATTGGCAGTATTTGGAAAGGCTGACAAGGCTTTTCCCTCGCCGGTGTTCGCCTTGACCGAACATATGCGTTCGCCCTCACCGAACTCAGGCGAGCCGGCGCGGGCCGCCGTCCGGGCGGGGGCCCACGACCGGCCGGATCACCGCGCGGGCGCCCAGCACCGCGACGCCGCTCTCCCCCACCAGGACCTGGTCGAGATCGAGCCTGGCCACCTCGGGCAGCGCGTCCGCCAGCAGCCCCACCCGCACCAGCAGATCCTCCAGCGCCGGTACGGCCACCGGCGGGTAGCCGTACTCCCCGAACAGCAGGGGCGCGGTGCGCACGGCCCGCACCAGACCGGCCGCGTCCTCCTCGGTGAGCGGCGCCAGCCGGTACGCGTGATCGCCCAGCAGCCGGGCCGCCACCTCCCCCAGCCCGAACGACACCACCGCCCCGAAGTCGCGGTCCTGGGTCATGCCCACGACGGTCGGCACCGCGGGCCCCGAAGGCGGCGCGTCCGCGACGGCGATCCCGTAGCAGGCGAGCAGCGCGCCGGCGTCGATCTCGGCGCCAGCGGGCGCCTCGGCCACGATCCGCCGCGCCTCCCGCCGGTCCACGGGGATCTCCGGCACGCTCCCGGCCGGTCCCGAACGCCATCCGGCGTGCCGGACCACGTGCGCGAGCGCGCGTACGGCGTCCTCCGGCGCGGCATAGGACGGCACCGACCCCCGCGCGGGCCCTTCGCCGGGGACGCGCAGCAGGGGAAGCAGGCCCAGCGCGCCCTGGAAGGTGGCCAGCACCGGCTTGCCGGACTCCCGCGCGGCCTTCACCAGCTCGGCGGCGACCTCCTCGGCCCGCCCGGGGATGGGCGGCATGTAGATCGCCAGCACCGCGTCCGCCTCGGGCAGCACCCCGGTGAGCGCCTTCCCGTACTCCTCGGCCCCGGCGCGCGCGCCCAGGTTGACCGGGGTGGCGGGCACCAGACCGGCCGCCAGGCAGGCGTCGGCGGCCAGCAGCGCCAGCGCGTCCGAGTTGCTGACGACGCCGACCCGGGGACCCGCAGGTAACGGCTGGTGGGCCAGGAGCTGGGCCACGTCGAACAGCTGGGTCAGATCGTCCACCCTGATCACGCCGGCCTGGGCGAACAGGGAGCTCAGGGCGGTGTCGGGCAGGCCGAGCGCCGACGCGGCGTGCCCGCTCGGCACCCCCCGCGACTTGACCACCACGATCGGCTTGGTCCGCGAGATGCGCCGCGCCAGCCGGGTGAACTTGCGGGGGTTTCCGAGGGATTCCAGATAGAGCAGGATCACCTCGGTGGCCGGGTCCTCCTCCCAGTACTGGAGCAGGTCGTTGCCGGACACGTCGGCCCGGTTCCCGGCGGAGACGAACGTGGAGATGCCCATGCCGCGCTGGGCCACCCGTTGCAGCAGGGCGGTGCCGAGGGCGCCGGACTGGCTGAAGAAGCCGACCCGGCCGCGTCCGGGCAGGGTGGCCGCCAGGGTGGCGTTGAGGCGGATGCCGGGGTCGGTGTTGGCGACGCCCAGGCAGTTGGGGCCGACGACGCGCATGCCGTACAGGCGGGAGATGCGGACGAGTTCCTGCTGGCGCCTGCTGCCCTCCTCGCCGGTCTCGCCGAAGCCGCTGGAGACCACGATCAGGCCCTTGACGCCCTTGCGGGCGCACTCCTCGACCACGTCGAGCACGCTCTCGGCCGGGACGGCCACGACGGCCAGGTCCACGTCGCCGTCGATGGCGGCGACGCTGCGGTAGGCGCGTACCCCGGCGACGGCGCGGACCTCGCGGTGCACGGGGTAGACCGGGCCGGTGAAGTCGGCGGCCAGCAGGTTGCGCAGCACGGTCTGGCCGATGCCGCCGGGTTCCCTGCTGGCGCCGATGACGGCCACCGACTCCGGCGTGAGCAGCCGTTCGATGGAGCGGGCCTCGGCGCGGTGCTCGCGGGCGGCGGTGACCTCGACGGCCGTCTCGGTGGTGGCCAGGTCGAGCGTGAGCCGTACGACGCCGTCGGCGAAGCTGCTCTTGGCCGTGTACCCGGCCTGGCGGAACAGCATGTTCATGCGGTGGTTGGCGGGCAGCACGTCGGCGATGAAGGTACGGATGCCCCGCTCCCGGGCGGCCGCCCGCAGGTGCTCCATCAGCACGGCGGCCACGCCCCGGCCCTGGTGGGCGTCCTCCACGAGGAAGGCCACCTCGGCGTGGTCGGCGGGCTGAACCCGGTCGTAGCGGACCACCGCCACCATCTCGGTGCCGATCGTGGCGATCAGCGCGACCCGGTCGTCGTAGTCCACGTTCGTGAACCAGGCGATCTCCCGATCGGACAGCCGGGGGCGCGGTCCGAAGAACCGGAAGTAGATCGTCTGGTCGGACAGCCGCGAGTAGAACGCGCGCAGCAGCTCGGCGTCGTCGGGACGGATCGGCCGCAGGTGCGCGGTGCCCCCGTCGGAGAGCACGACGTCCGCCTCCCAGTGGGCCGGGTACGGTGGTTCCACAGGTCGAGCGTATCGACGCCCGGCTTGGGATGGTTGGGCAACGCTTGTGCATCGACTGTGCCCGAGTGTCCGCTCTACCCCCCACGACGTCACCGGAAGCTGTTAAGTTTCTCGGCGTCAGCCTCATATCGCACGGAGAGGACGCCGACCCCCCAATGGTGCGGCGGAATCACCTCCCTCAGCAGTTGGCAAGGTGGTGACATCATGACCCGGGTCGTCGTGGTGGGCGATCTCATGACCGACGCGGTCGCTCGCGCCAGGTTCCCTCTCGCCCGCGCCAGTGACACCCCGGCGATCGTCACCATGCACGGCGGCGGATCGGGGGCGAACATCGCCTCCTGGCTCGCCGTGGAAGGTTCCGAAGTGGCCTTCATCGGCCGGCGCGGCGCCGACATCACGGGCCGCAACCGGGACATGGAGCTGATGGGCTACGGCGTGGACGCCCGCCTCGTGATGGACCCGGAGCGGCCCACCGGCACCTGTGTCGTGCTGGTGACGCACAAGGGCGAGCGCACCATGCTCTCCGACCCGGGCGCCAACGCCGCGCTGTCCCCCGAGGACCTGCCGCGTGACCTGTTCGCCCAGGGCGGCCACCTGCACATGTCCGGCTACACGCTGATCTGCGAGGGCTCGCGGGACGCCGGCCTGGCCGCGCTCGACCTGGCCCGCCGGGCCGGCATGTCGATCTCGGTGGACTGCGCCTCGTCCGCGCCGGTGGAGCGCACCGGGGCCGAGCCGTTCCTGGAGTGGACCCACGGGGTCAAGCTGCTGTTCGCCAACGCCGACCAGGCCAAGGTGCTGACCGGCCGCGAGGAGCCCGACGCCGCGGCCAAGGTGCTCACCGCCTGGTTCCCGCAGGTCGTGATCAAGCTCAACAAGGAGGGCGCGCTGTGGTACACCAACAGCCGCTCCGAGCCCGTGCGGGTGCCCGCCGAGACCGTCGACCGGGTGGTGGACGGAACCGGCGCGGGTGACGCGTTCGCGGCCGGCTTCCTGCCGAGCTGGCTGAACGGCAAGCCCCCGGCGGACGCCCTGGCGGCGGGCAACGCCCTGGCCGCCAAGTGCATCTCCAACCTGGGCGCCCGCCCCCGCCTCTAACCCCCCGCTCAGGTCGCCAGCGTCAACGGCAGCACCGCCGTCGCCCCCGCGTGCCTGAGCTGGGCGGCGGCCAGCGTCAACGTCCAGCCCGTGTCGGTGCGGTCGTCGACCAGCAGCACCGGACCCGCCGTCTCGGCGATCCGCGCGGCCAGCTCGCGCGGCATCGCCAGCGTGCCCCTGATCGCCTGAACCCGCTGCGCCGAGTTGTACTGCTGCCCCGGCGAGCCGTTCCGGTAGCCCAGCTGCCCCAGATCGGCCAGCCTGCCGACCTGCGCCAGCCGTTCGGTCAGCGACCGGACCAGCACCGGCCTCGTGGCGGACGGCACGCCGACCACCGCGACCGGCCGCCGCTCCCACTGCCACGTCTTGAGCACGGTCACCACGGCCGCGAACACGTCGTCGGGTACGGGACCGTCCGGCTGGGCCAGCAGCTCGCGCAGGCGCGTCCCCCACCCGATGTCGGTGAGCCGCCCGAGCGCCCGCCCGGTCTCCGCGCCCAGCTCCGGCTTGATCCGCCCCTTGAGGTCGGCCAGACCGGTCGGCCACTGCCGCCGCGGCTCGATGTCGACCCCGGGCCTGGCCAGGCGCTCCTGCGCGGCCTGGACCGCCGCCGGGTCGATCTCGGCCGCCCGCCACGCGCCGGTGCAGTTGTCACAGCGCCCGCAGGCCACCGCCGTGTCGTCGTCCAGGTGCCGCCGCAGGAACAGCTCGCGGCACTCCGCGGTCGTCTGGTAGGCGAGCATGGCCTCCTGCTCGGCCCGGCGCTCGGCCGCCACCCGGGCATACCGCTCCGCGTCGTACGCCCAGGGCTCCCCCGTGGCCTCCCACCCGCCCTTGACCCGGCGCACCGCCCCGTCCACGTCCAGGACCTTGAGCATCATCTCCAGCCGGCTCCTGCTGAGGTCCACCCGGCTCTCCAGCGCCGCCGTGGACAGCACGCCGCCCGCCTCGCCGAGCGCGCCCAGCGTGGCCCGCACGACCGGCTCCGGGGGGAACGCCAGCGACGCGAAGTAGGCCCAGATCTCCCGGTCCTCCTGGCCGGGCAGCAGCACGACCTCCGCCTTGCGCACGCCGCGCCCGGCCCGCCCCACCTGCTGGTAGTAGGCCACCGGCGACTGCGGCGCGCCCACGTGCACGACGAACCCGAGGTCCGGCTTGTCGAAGCCCATGCCGAGCGCGGAGGTGGCCACCAGCGCCTTGATCCGGTTGGCGAGCAGGTCCTCCTCGGCGGCCAGCCGTTCGGCGGGCTCGGTCTGGCCGGAGTAGGCCGCCACCGGGTAGCCCCGCTCGCGCAGGTAGGCGGCGATCTCCTGGGCGGCGGCCACGGTGAGCGTGTAGACGATGCCGGACCCGGGCAGCTCGCGCAGGGTCTCGGCCAGCCAGGCCAGCCGCTGCCCGGCGCCGGGCAGGCGCACCACGCCCAGGTGCAGGCTCTCCCGCTCCAGCGGCCCGCGCAGCACCAGGGTCTCCTCGTCCTCCCCCGCCAGCTGTTCGGCCACGTCGCGGGTGACGCGGGCGTTGGCCGTCGCGGTGGTGGCCAGCACCGGGACGCCGGGGGGCAGCTCGGCCAGCATGGTCCGCAGCCGCCGGTAGTCGGGGCGGAAGTCGTGGCCCCAGTCGGAGATGCAGTGCGCCTCGTCGACAACCACGAGGCCGGCGCTCTCGGCCAGCTCGGGCAGGACCTGGTCGCGGAACTCCGGGTTGTTCAGGCGTTCCGGGCTGACCAGGAGCACGTCCACCGTGCCCTCGGCGACCTGCGCGTAGACCTTCTCCCACTCATCGGCGTTGGCCGAGTTGACGGTGGCCGCGTGGATGCCGGCCCGCTCGGCGGCGGCGATCTGGTTGCGCATGAGCGCCAGCAGCGGCGAGACGATGACCGTCGGGCCCTCGCCGAGGTCGCGCAGGAGCGCGGTGGCGATGAAGTAGACGGCCGACTTGCCCCAGCCGGTCCGCTGCACCACCAGGGCCCGGCGCCGGTCCATGACCAGAGCCTTGATCGCCAGCCACTGGTCCTCGCGCAGCCGGGCGTCCGGCCCCGCGAGCGCGCGCAACCGCTCCTCGGCCTCTTCCCGCAACACCTCTTCTTCGGTCACCGGTCCTTAGTACCAGGTCCGGACGACGGTTACGGCATCGATCGACCGGCGAACGGATGTGCTTGGATGACCGGAATGGACGTCACCACCTGGTATCTGGAGCAGACCGGCCGCAAGGACCTGCGGCGCGCCGCGCCGGCGCCCGTCGAGATCGTCCGGGCCGAGATCCCCTCGCCCGAGTTCAGCCGGTTCCTCTACACGGCGGTCGGCGGCGGCTGGCACTGGACCGACCGGTTGCCGTGGACGCCGGAGCAGTGGTCGGAGTGGCTCTCCGGCGACGTGGAGACCTGGGTGGCCTATCACCGGGGCACTCCGGCCGGGTACGCCGAGCTGCACGGCCAGGCGGGCGGCAACGTGGAGGTGGCCTATTTCGGGCTGCTGCCGTACGCGATCGGGAAAGGCATCGGCGGGCATCTGCTGAGCGAGGCCGTGAGCCGGGCGTGGGAGCGGGAAGGGACCAGGCGGGTCTGGGTGCACACCTGTTCATTGGACGGCCCGGCCGCGTTGCCCAACTACCAGGCCAGGGGATTCCGCGTTTTCCGGATCGATAGAAAAGCGGGCTGAAACAAAAGCGGCGGCGGCCGCATCTACCTCCATGACGATCCACCCCCTCGGAATTGGAGAACGACATGGACGTATACGACGCCGGCACCTCTGAGCTCGCCGACACCGACGGCGACGGCTACTACGAGTCGGCCGCGCTGGACACCAACAACGACGGCGTCGTGGACGCCGCGGTGTCCGACCTCGACGGCGACGGCGACATCGACATGGAGGCGTACGACACCGACGGCGACGGCGCGGTGGACACCGCGGTCCTGGACACCGACAATGACGGCGTCGCGGACACGGCGCTGTTCGACACCGACAGCGACGGCGAGCCCGACGTGGTGGCGGTCACCATCCCGGCCACCGCCGACGACGCGCCGCTGTTCCCCGAGGCCGGCGCCGACACCACCGGTGGGGACTCCGGCCTCACCGCGCACGACGTGGTGGAGGGCGCGATGCCCGGTCCGGAGTACACCGCCTAGCAGGAACGTTCCATCAGCGGAAGGAAACCCGACATGGGTACCCCCCAGGATCCGACCCAGCCCGGACAGCCCCAGCCCGGCTCGTACGGCCAGCAGCTCCCGCCGTACGACCCGGGTGCGCCGCTCCCGCCGCAGCAGCCCGGCTACCAGTACCCGCCGCCGCCCCCGTACGGGCAGCAGCAGCCCCACCAGCAGTACGGGCAGCAGTACGGGAAGCCGCCGGCCACCGGCGCCCAGACCATGTCGATCATCGCGTTCGTCATGGCCGGGCTGGCCCTGCTGATCCTCCCGCCCATCCTGGGCGCGATCGGCATCGCGCTGGGCGTCATCGGCCACCGGCGCGGCGAGAAGCTGGGCTCGGCCGCCGCCATCACCTCCGGCGTCTGCCTGGTCGTCGGCATGATCTTCAGCTACATCGTGAACGTCATGTAGGAAGGTTGTTCGAAAGGAGCCCGGTGCCGTCGGCGAGATGCCGTCGCCGGGCGGGCTCTGAGCAACCCTCCGGAGACCAGGGCCGATCGAACCCCCCTTCCTGAGGAGCCCGCATGGCTGTCGGCCGCCCCGCCCCCTCCCCCGCTCAACCCCCCCTGGGCGCGGGAGACGGGTTGGCGCGCGCGCTCGCCGAAGTCGCGGCGGGCGAGCCCAGCCAGGCCGTGACCCAGCAGATCGAGCGCCTGCTCGCGGAGGAGCCCGGCCGCGAGGCGCTGGCCCTGGCCTGCGCGCGGTTCCGCGACCAGCTGGCCGGGCGTTTCCCCGAGCTGGCCGACCTGCTCGGCGCCGCGCTGGCGGAGGCCGGCGTCAGCGAGGTACGGCCCGACGGCGAGCCCTTCGACGGCGAGCTGCACGAGGCCGTGGACACCGCGCCCACCGAGGACCCGGACGCGCACGGCACGATCGCCGAGACCGTGCGGGCCGGCTACCTGGACGGCGATCAGGTACTGCGGGTGCCGCAGGTCGTCGTGTACCGGCAGGACCCCCCGTCATGAGTCCCGTATTGAATCAGCCCAGCAACTCCCGCAGGCTCCGGCGGCCCCGGAAGATCCACACTTTGACGGTGTTCAGCGGCACGTCCAGGGTGGCCGCGGTCTGCTCGTACGTCAGGCCGCCCGCCCACAGCAGCAGGGCGTCCCGGTGCGCCGGGGCCAGCGTGCCGAGCGCGCGGCGCAGGTCCACCAGGCCGGCCACGGTCTCGTCGAACCCGCTCTCCGCGGCGTGCGGCTCGGCCGCCTCGGGGAACAGCAGGTCGTCGTGGGGGTTGCGGCGGCGTACCACGCTCAGAGCGGCGTTGCGGGCGATCGCCAGCACCCAGGCGGCGAAGGGCGCGCGGCCCTCGTACCTGTGCATGCCTTTCCAGGCGGCGATCTGGGTCTCCTGCAGCGCGTCGAGCGCGTCCGGGCGGTTGGCGGTCAGATGGAAGCAGAGCCCGAAGGCCCGCCGTTCGACCGGCTCCCAGAGGCGGCGGAAGGCCTCGCCGTCACCGGCGCGCGCGGCCGCGAGCAGCACGGCGTCGTCCGCACCCTGGGCACCACCGGTACCACCGGCACCACCGCCGGTGCCACCGTCGAGCTCTCCGCCGGCCAGTGGAGCAGACATGCGCAGCACGTCCTCCCGGATCAGGAAAGACCCGGCGCCGAAGGCCAGTACCGGGAAATCTGCGACGATCAGACCACGCTCGCCGCTGAAACGACATGAGACGACACGGCATGATATTCGAACGTAATGAGGGCGCGGAGGAGGATGACGCGACCGCGTTCTACGACCTTCTCTACGGCTCGGTTCCGCCTCCCACTCCGGCGGAAAGCCTGGCCATGTTCGAGGAGACAATGAACACCACCGAAGCCGAACCCGAAGCCCTTTACGAGGACTTCGAGGCATATTTCGACATTTCTGTTGAAGAAACGGACTTTAGTGGCGATTTCTCCGATGTTGGGGATTTCGGGGATCTGGCATGAACCCTGGTGACCGCCTGCGCGAGCTGTGCGGCACGACGATCGCCAAGCTGGTCGATCCCGGACTGCGGGACCGGGTGCGCCAGGTCCGGGCCCGCCTCGACGCGCCGCTGAAGATCGCCGTCGCGGGCGCGGTCAGCAGCGGCAAGTCCACGCTCGTCAACGCCCTGCTCGGCCTGCCCGTCGCGCCCGTGGACGCCGGCGAGTGCACCCGCGTCGTCACCCAGTACGAGTACGGCACCGATGACGGCCTCGTCGAGATCGAGTGCGAGGACGGCCGTGTCCTGCGTACCCGCCTGGCTCCGGGCCACCGGCTCCCCGACGACCTCGGCGTGCCGGTGGACCTGGTCCGGCGGGTCCGCGTGCGCCTGGCCTCCGAGGCGCTGCGGGCGATCACCGTGGTGGACACCCCCGGCATGAACACCACGACCGTCGAGAACGAGCGCGCCGCCCGCCGCATGATCTTCGGCACCGACGAGGACGACGACCACGCCCAGGCCCTGATCTACGTGCTCCGCTACGTCCAGGCCTTCGACGACACCACCCTGGCCGAGTTCCGCGGCCTCACCGAGGCGTGCGGCATGACCTGCGTGAACACCCTGGCCGTGCTCAGCCAGATCGACCGGCGCGGGGACGAGGAGGACCCCTGGCCGACGGCGCGGCGGCTGGCCGTCAAGGCGTACGCGGATCTGCGCGCCTCGGTCTTCGACGTGGTCCCGGTGATCGGCCTGCTCGCCGAGACGGCCGGCACCGGCGCCCTCGGCCCGGCCGAGCTGGACGGCCTGGCCGCCCTCGCCCGGCTGGACGAGGCCGACCTGGAGTTCCTCCTGCTCGACCTGGACGACCTGGCCGACTCCCCCGACTCGCCGCTCGCCCCCGACGTGGCCCGCCGCCTCATCCGCCACCTCCACCGGTACGGCTTACGCACCGCGATCGCCCACGCCGCCGCCGGCCCCGACGCCCTCCGCCAGACATTGCTCGATAAATCGGGATTCGGGGTGGATGCCCGTACGGGCACGGTGGCCGGTGGCATCGTGCACTTCGCCCGCCGGGCCGACCAGCTGAAGGCCCTGGCCGCGATCACCCAGCTGCGGCGCGTCTCCCGCGCCCCCGCGTTCGGCTCCGACCTGGCCACGCTGGACGCCCTCGCCGCCGAACTGGACGAAACCAAGCCGATCGCCGCCGGGCTGCACGGCCTGCGCATCTTCGCGGCCGTCGAGGCGGTCGCCCGGGGCCAGCTGGTGCTCAGCGAGGAGATGCGGGACGAGCTGCTCCGGCTGGCCCGCTCCGACGACCCGGCCGAACAGCTCGGCGTACCCGCCGGAGAGGTCCCGGAGGCGGCCCGGCGCGCGACCGAGCGGTGGCGGGCCCGCGCGATGATCGAACGCGGCCGGGTCGGCGGCCAGCGCGCCAGGGACGTGCTCGGCGTGCTGGAGGACCTGGCCGCGCCGCCGATCCTCCAGACCCCTGCTCCGATCTTCCTGCCGGTGGCCGCGGCCCCCGTGGACGGCGACGCCGTCCGGCGGCTGCTGGCCTCGCCGCTGGTCCCGGCCGAGGACCGCCAGGCCCTGACCTGCCTGCTGGCGGGCGGCGACGGCGCCGCCCAGGTCGGACTCAGCGCCGGGCCGCCCGACGTCGCCGCCTACGCGGCCGCCCTGAGCGCGCGGTTCCGCTCGCTCAGCCATTTCCTCCCCTTCACCGCCGACCGGCGCGCGGCCGAGAGCGTGAGCGACAGCTACGCCCACCTCGCGGTCACGGCCGTCCAGAAAGGTTCCCCGCATGTCGGCTGAGCTCGTCACCCGCGTGCTGCGCCTGGCCAACGAGGTCAACACGCTCGCCAAGCAGGCCGGGCGCGCCGACCTGGCCGAGGTGCTGGTCCAGGTCGCGGCCAGGTGGAAGGAGAGCGAGACCACCGTCGTCCTGGCCGGCGCGCAGAAGCGCGGCAAGAGCCGCCTGCTCAACGCGCTGATCGGCCAGCCCGGGTTACTGCCCGTGGACGCCGACGTGGCCACCAACTGCTACCTGGGGCTGCGCCGCGGTCCCGCGCTCACCGCGCGGGTGCACAAGGCCGACGAGGACTTCGCGATCGACCCCGCCCAGATCACCGACTACGCCTCGATGACCGGCGACCCGGCCAAACGCCGCGAGGTCGTCAACGTCGAGCTGACCGTCGACCACCCGCTCCTGGACGGCGTGCGGCTGCTGGACACCCCCGGCGTGGACAGCCTCACGGTCGGGCACCGCCAGGCCACCGTGGCGATCCTGCAGCGCGCGGACGCCCTGCTGTTCGCGCTGAGCGCGCAGGACCAGCCGGTGCTCCGGCACGAGCTGGAGTTCCTGGCCGAGGCGGTGCAGCGGGTTCAGGCGGTCACGTTCGTGCTGACCAAGGTGGAGGACTCGGCCAACTGGCAGGCCCTGCTGGCCGAGAACCGCCGCCGCCTGGACACCTTCGTGGCCGAGTCCGGCCTGGTGGCGCCGGAGAACGCGGCCATCCTGCGGGGGGCGGCCTGGCTGCCGGTGAGCGCCAAGCTGGCCGAGGCGGCGGTGGCGCAGCGCAGGCTCGGGCGGCCGGAGCGCGCCGACCAGCTGCACGCGCGCAGCGGCATCGGCCGGCTGGAGGAGTACCTGCGCTCCTGCGCGGAAGGGCGCGAGCTGGCGCGCAGCGCCACCGTGGTGTCGGCCTGCGCGTCGGTGCTGGCCGCCCTGGGCGCGGTGGCGACCGACCACGTGGCGGGGGCCTCGGACGACCAGAAGGAGCCCGCCAAGCGGCTGGCCGAGGTGGAGGCCGCGCTGGCCGACCTGGCCGAGACGGCCAAGGAGCGCCGCCGGTCGGCGGTGGGCAACCAGTTCCTGGGGCGCGAGGTGGCGGGCATCGCGCGGGCCCACCTGGCCCGGGTGCGGCAGCCGTACGAGCTGGCGGTGGGTGAGCTGACCAAGCGCGCCGATCTCGAACGCTATCTGGAGCAGCTGCCGGAGAGCGTCGAGCGCTCCATCCAGGCCGCCTGGGACGAGATCGTCGCCGAGGTGAGCGCCCTGGTCGGGAACGCGCTCAACGAGTTCCTGCGCTCACTGCGGCTGGACCCGATGGACATGGACCTGGCCAAGGTGGCCATGCCGCGGGTCTGGTCGCACGAGCTCAGGAGCGAACCGGCGGCCGAGGTCAAGATGGACATGTTCCGGGAGGGCGTGCCCGCCGCCGCGATGGCCGCCAGCCTCGGGCTGATCATCGCGCACCTCAACCCGATCGGCTTCATCATCGGCCCCGCCCTGGCCGCCGCCGTGCTCGTACGGCGCCGCGAATGGGACCAGGTCAACCGCAACCAGCAGGCCCTGCGGCGGCTGCTGGCCGAGCAGTTCACCCAGGCGGGCAACGAGATCACGCTGGCCCTGGAGCGGGAGGTGGCGAACTGGCGGGCCACCGTCGAGCAGAGCGCCGACACCGCCCTGGCCACCCAGCGCAAGGACCTGGAGACCCGCCGCGCCGAACTGCGCGCCCTGGCGGCGAGCAACGAGGCCGACAAGCGCAACACCCGCGAGTCCGCCGCCAAACGCCTGGAGACGATCACCGCCCTCACCGGCCGGGCGGCCGGACTGCGCGGCGAGATCGCGGCGGCCCTGGTCAAACCCGCCACGTGACCTGGGCGTTCCCGAAGAGCCCGCGTGCGGATGAGGCTGTCCCGGGAGCCAGCCCCGGTCAGCCCGGTTTGTGGCCTGGCGCGTCCGGCCGACATGGCGGGGTCAGTCGGGCAGGAGGCAGAGGCGTCCCGGCTGGGACTGTTCCGGGCCCGGCATGGCGTCGGGCACGCGCAGGTAGAGCAGGCCCTGCGGGACCTTGGCCAGCGGTTCGGCCCAGCCGGGCGCGGTGAGCGCCTGGCGGGCCCCGCCAGGGGTGACGTGCATGATCCGGGAGGTGTCACGCGCTCCGGAGACGCCGAGCCAGAGGGTCTCGCCGTCGGCCACCACCCGGGGGCGCTCGGCGGGCGACCGCGAGGTGAGGTGGCCGAGCAGGGCGGTGGCGGGCTCGTGGGCGAGCGTGCGCATGTTTCCGGTGCTGCGGTCGCAGTGCAGGACCGACCAGCCCTGGGCGGGCAGCACGGTGTCCATGCCCACCGCGTACATCTCCCGGCCGGCGGGGAACCAGCGGAGCGCGCCCGCGCGAGGGCGGGTGGCGAGCACCCGGGGCGGGTTCGGGGCGGCGTCGATCTCCAGGCCGGTGCTGGTGGCCACGAACCACTTCGACTCGTGCAGGACGACCTGCTGCAGCCAGTTGGGCGGGCGGCGCTCCACCCGGCGAACCCGGCCGCCCGGGTCGATGATCAGGAACACCTGCCAGGGCAGGAAGCCGTTCTGGAACGCGTACTGGCCGAGCACCACCGTGCAGCCGGGGGAGCCGATGGCCAGGGCGGGTTCGACGCCGGTCGGGCTGTCCTGGTCGAGGAGCCTGCGGCGGACGCCGTCCTCGTTCACGAACCAGCGCGCCGAAGGACCGAGCGGGATGTGGGCGGGCTCCTGGAAGAAACCGCCCAGCCGGAACTCCAGCATGGCCAGTTCGCCGGTCTCCCCCCAGGGCAGGCCGCGCGAGTTGTCCACCGGCAGCACCGGGCCCGGGTGGAAGAACGCCCACCCGGTCCCGCCCCTGGCGATCGTCCGCACGTCGGCGACCCCGGGCAGCGCCTGGGTGGACCGGATCACCAGCTCCGGCGTGAGGGTGCGGACCACCGCGCCGTTCGGGCCGCGCTCGGCCAGCAGGATGCCCTCGTCACTGGCCGCCCAGTCGATGACCGGGCCGAAGGCCAGTTCCCGGTCGGTACGGCCGGAGGCCACGTCGAACCGGCGCAGGAGCTGCCTGCCGCCCTCCACGCACAGGCAGTAGGTGCCGTGGGCGGTGACGTGGACACCGTACACGCCCTCCATGAGGGTTTTGACGGAGCCGCCCTCGGCGGGTTTCGGGGGGATTCTGATCTGGCTGGTGACCAGGCTGGCGTTCTTGGCGGCGTTCTTGGCCTGGTTCTTGGCCTCCTCGGCCTCCAGGATGGTCCAGGCCAGGCGGGCCGCCCCCAGGGCCACGACGATCTTCGGGTCGTCGTAGGTGCGGACCAGCTCGCCGTACCTGGCCTTGATGGTCTCGTGGACCAGGGGCATGCGGCTGGCGCCGCCGGTCAGGAAGATGCCGGACAGCTGGCGGCGGTCCACCCGGGCCGCCGCGATGGTCTCGTCGAGGATGTCGGCCGTCCTGATGATGTCCGCGCCCACCAGGGCGTGCAGGTCGGCCCGGGAGATCTGCACGTCCACGTCGGCGCCGGCCACGTACTGGCTGGCGGTGTCGTAGTTGGAGAGCGTCTCCTTGGCGGCCCGCGCCTCGTCCAGCAGGTCGGCGGCGGCGGCCCGGTAGCGGCGGTCGGGGTTGGCGCTCACCTCGGCCCACCAGTCGGCGGCGGAGCGCTCCAGCTGGGCGCCGAGGAAGGCGAAGACGCGCTCGTCGAATACCTCCCCGCCGATCATGTCGTCGCCGCCCGGCTCGCCGATCACGTCGAAGTCGTCGCCGTTGGCGGCCAGCACGGCCGTGTCGAAGGTGCCGCCACCCAGGTCGTACACGGCGACCTGGCGGCCGCCGGAGACGCTGTGGATGGAGGTGTAGTGCAGCGCCGAGGCGACCGGCTCCTCCACGATCACGATCCGCGCGCCGGGCACCACCGCCCGCCCGGCGGCCATCAGGATCTCCCGCCGGTCGGGCCGCCAGGCGACCGGGCAGGTCAGCACCACGGTGGCCGGATCCGCGCCGTCGAACCGGGTACGGCCCTCGGCCACGAACAAGGAGAGGATGGCCGCCATGGCGTCCTTCACGTCCACCGGGACGCCGCCGAGCAGCATGGCGGCCCGCCCCACGTAACGCTTGGGATTGCGTTCCACCCGCTCCGGATGGCGGACCATGGACCGCTGCGCCACCCGGCCGGCCACCAGCACGCCCTGCTCGTTCAGGAGGATCGTGGACGGCACCCGGCGCTCGCCGCCGACCTCCAGGATGTCCACCCGCCGGTCGGTCGCGATCGCCCCCGCGGAGAAACTCGTCCCCAGGTCCACGCCGAGGCACCACTGCGCCATCCCGGCCTCCCATCCCTGAAACCCGGCCAAGCGACAACGATAGTGGTCCAAGCGGGACCCGGCTGCGGGCGCGAAGCGCGTCTGAGTCGCGGCACGCCTGGATGACCGGCAAAATGTTCGACATGGCCCGACGAACCACCAGCCCCCCACCCGAGGACTTCGAGGAGCGGATCGTCGACATCGACGTCTCCGCGGAGATGCGCACCAGCTTCCTGGAGTACGCGTACTCGGTGATCTACCAGCGCGCGCTCCCGGACGCCCGGGACGGGCTCAAGCCCGTGCAGCGGCGCATCCTCTACTCGATGAACGAGATGGGGCTGCGGCCCGACCGGGGGCACGTGAAGTCCTCCCGGGTCGTCGGCGACGTGATGGGCAAGCTCCACCCGCACGGCGACAGCGCCATCTACGACGCCCTGGTCCGGATGGCCCAGCCGTTCTCGATGCGCCTGCCGCTGGTGGACGGCCACGGCAACTTCGGCTCGCCGGACGACCTGCCGGCCGCCATGCGGTACACCGAGGCCCGGCTGTCGGCCGCCGCCATGCTCATGGTGCAGTCCATCGACGAGGAGACCGTCGACTTCAAGCCCAACTACGACGGCCAGGAGACCGAGCCCACGGTCCTGCCGTCGGCGTTCCCGAACCTGCTGGTCAACGGCTCCACCGGGATCGCGGTCGGGATGGCCACCAACATGGCCCCGCACAACCTGGGCGAGGTCATCGCCGCCGCCCGGCACCTGATCAGGAAGCCGGACGCGACGCTGGAAGACCTGATGCGCTTCGTGCCGGGCCCCGACCTGCCCACCGGCGGTTCGGTCATCGGCCTGGCCGGCATCCGGGACGCGTACGAGACGGGCCGGGGCACCTTCCGGATGCGGGCCAAGGCCACCGTGGACAACGTGACGCCGCGGCGCAAGGGGCTGATCGTCACCGAACTGCCGTACAACGTGGGCCCGGAGCGGGTGATCACCAAGATCAAGGAGCTGGTGAACGCCAAGAAGCTCTCCGGGATCGCCGACCTCAAGGACCTCACCGACCGGCACAAGGGCCTCCGCCTGGTCATCGAGATCAAGAACGGCTTCATCCCCGAGGCGGTGCTGGAGGAGCTCTACCGGCTGACGCCGATGGAGGAGACCTTCGGCATCAACAACGTGGCCCTGGTCGACGGCCAGCCCCGCACCCTGGGCCTGCGCGAACTGCTCCGGGTGTACGTGGACCACCGGATCGACGTGGTCCGGCGGCGCTCCCAGCACCGGCGGCGCAAGCGGGAGGAGCGCCTGCACCTGGTGGACGGCCTGATCGTCGCGCTGCTCAACATCGACGAGGTCATCCAGGTCATCCGCTCCTCCGACGACTCGGCCGCCGCCCGCGGCCGGCTGATGGAGATCTTCGAGCTGACCGAGATCCAGGCCAACTACATCCTGGACACGCCGCTGCGCCGGCTCACCCGCTACGACAAGCTGGAGCTGGACAAGGAGAAGGAGACGCTGACCCGGGAGATCGCCGAGCTGACCGCCATCCTGTCCTCCGAGGACAAGCTGAACAAGGTCGTCTCGGACGAGCTGGCCGAGGTGGCCAAGACCTACGGCACGCCGCGCCGTACGGTGCTGCTGGAGTCGTCCGGGGTGTCCAAGACGGCCGCGGTGCCGCTGGAGGTCGCCGACGACCCCTGCCTGGTGCTGCTGTCCTCCACCGGGCTGCTGGCCAGGACCGGCGACGCGGACCCGCTGCCCGGGGACGGGGAACGCACCGTGCACGACGTGCTGGTGTCGGTGGTGCGCTCCACGGTCCGCGGCGAGATCGGCGTGGTCACCTCGCACGGCCGGATGATCCGCGTCTCCGTGGTGGACCTGCCCGCGCTGCCCCCGTCGGCCAATCCGCCGTCGCTGGCGGGCGGGCATCCCGTCGCCGAATACGTGGCGCTGAACCCGGACGAGGTGGTGGTGGGCCTCGGGTCGCTCGACCCGGCCAGCCCCGGCCTGGCGCTCGGCACCGCGCAGGGCGTGGTGAAGCGCGTGGTGCCCGAGTATCCCGGCAACCGGGACGAGTTCGAGGTCATCGGGCTGCGCGACGGCGACACCGTGGTCGGCGCGGTCGAGCTGATCGCCGAGGAGCACGACCTGGTGTTCATCACCTCGGACGCGCAGATGCTCCGCTACCCGGCCAGTCAGGTGCGGCCGCAGGGCCGCCCGGCCGGCGGCATGGCGGGCATCCGGCTGGAGCCGGGCGCGCGGGTCATCTGGTTCGGCTCCGTGGACCCCGCCCGGGAGTCCCGGGTGATCACGATCGCCGGGTCGTCCACCGCCCTCCCCGGCACCCAGGTCGGCGGCGGCAAGATCGCCGACTACGCCGAGTTCCCGCCGAAGGGCCGCGCCACCGGCGGCGTGCGCGCCCAGCGTTTCCTCAAGGGCGAGGACACCCTTCTCCTGGCCTGGGCCGGGCCCGCCCCCGCCAAGGCCGTCTCCGCCGTCGGCAAGCCGGTCCCGCTGCCGTCCGACCTCGGCCGCCGGGACGGCTCCGGCGTACGGCTCACGCACACGGTGGCCGCCATCGGCGGCGCCCTCTCCGGCCCGGGCACGGACGAGGCCCCCGAGGAACCTCCGCTGTTCTGACCCGGACATGACGACGGTGGGCCACTCCATGCGGGGTGGCCCACCATCGTTTGTGAAGGACGTTGTGAAGGGGCTCAGTCGACCAGGCAGAACGGATGGCCGGCCGGGTCGAGGAAGACGATGAAGCCCTCCTCCAGGCCCGGCTGGTGGTGGTGCTTGACCGCGCCGAGGGCGATCACCTCGTCGGTGGCCTTGACCAGGTCGGGGACCCGGATGTCCAGGTGGAACTGCTGCGGGTGCTCCGCGTCGGGCCAGACCGGGGGCTTGTGGTCGGGGGCGAGCTGGAAGGCGAGCTTGAACGGCCCATCACCCGCGACCGTCACCCAGTCCTCCTCCTCCCGCTCCACCTTCCAGCCGAGGATCTCGGCGTAGAAGCCGCCCAGCGCCTCGGGGTCGGGGCAGTCGAGCACGACCTCGCTGAGTGTTCCGATGGCCATGAATCCTCCTCATTCCGTAACCAGCAAAGAGCGTATACCGGTGTCACTGGTGCCCGCCAGGGTCAGCCGGGTATTGAATGGGCGGAAGCAGTCCTGACCAGATCACCCGCCGAAAGATGGGGACAACGTGGCCGTCAACTCGTCCATGGTGCCGCTCGGCTCCGCCGCGCCCGACTTCGACCTGCCCGCGATCAGCGGCGACCGCGTCGCCCTCAGCGACCACAAGGGCTCTCCCGTCCTGGTGGTCTTCCTGTCCAACCACTGCCCGTACGTGCGCCGCGTCGAGGACGGCCTGGGCCCGTACGCGACGGACTACGCGGGCCGGGTCGCCACGGTCGCGATCTCCAGCAACGACGTCGCCAACTACCCCGACGACGACACGGAACACCTGATCGAGCAGGCCGCGCGGGCCGGGTTCACGTTCCCGTACCTGATCGACGAGAGCCAGGACGTGGCCCGCGCCTACCACGCGGCCTGCACCCCCGACTTCTTCCTGTACGACGCCGACCACCGGCTCGCCTACCGGGGCGAGTTCGACGGCGCCCGCCCCCGCAACGACGTCCCGGTCACGGGGGCCTCGCTGCGCGCCGCCACCGAGGCGATGCTGGCCGGGCAGGCCGTGCCCGGCCAGAACCCCAGCCTCGGCTGCGGCATCAAATGGAAGCCCGGGAACGAACCCTCCTGAGCTACGCGTCCGCCAGCAGGCGGATCAGGTCGGCCGGCTCGCCCCACGGCCAGTGGCGCAGGACCTCCCCGATCTCCGGGAGTTCGGGGAGCGGGTCCTCCGCGGGCAGCGTCTCCACGTAGCAGGCGGCGTCGAGCAGGGCCAGCGCCAGGCGGGCGTTGCGGCCCTCGTCACGGGGTTCGACGCGGTCGAGGCGGCGGCGGGCCTGGGCGCGGAGCTGGTCGGCCAGCGTCTCGGTGGTGCTCATCTTTGCTCTCCTCGGGACTCGGCGACACCGCCGTCGTGGCGTACGGTCACCGATCTTGCACGTTGGGTCACGACATCATCACCCAAGGTGACCACTGATCGTGCGATCTTCGGCGTATTGATAGGCCCCGGAAAAGACCATGAAACGGCCGTAAGGGAATATCGGAGTCATGAACGGTGCCTTCGATGACCTGCTAGCCGCCAACACCGAGTTCGCGAGCGCCTTCGCGGGGAGTGAGCTGACTGGACGGGCCGCCCGCGGGCTGGCCGTGGTGACCTGCATGGACTCCAGGATCGACCCCCTCGGGCTGCTCGGCCTGAAGCCGGGTGACGCCAAGATCCTGCGCAACGCGGGCGCCCGGGTCACCGACGACGTGCTACGCACCCTCGTGCTGGCCGTATTCCTGCTCGGCGTCAACCGCGTCCTGGTCATGCCGCACACGGACTGTGGCATGGCCAAGGCCACCGACGAGGACGTGCACGCGCTGGCCCGGTCTCGCGGCATCGACACGCGCAGCCTGGACTTCCACACCGTCCCCGATCAGGACGCGGCGCTCCGCCACGACCTGACGCGGATCAAGGCCAGCCCCTTCCTCGTCGAGGACCTGGCCATCGGCGGCGCGATCTACGACGTGCACACGGGCAAGCTGGAGCCCATCGAGCTCCCTTAGCGACTCCTACGCGTCGATGTGGTCGCGGTCGACCTCGGCCGCGCTGCTCACGATGAACTCCCGCCGGGGAGCCACGTCACTGCCCATCAGCAGGTCGAAGATGCGCTCCCCGGCCTCGACGTCCTCGATCCGGACCCGGCGCAGCACGCGGTGGCGGGGGTCCATGGTCGTCTCGGCCAGCTGGTCGGCGTCCATCTCGCCCAGGCCCTTGTAGCGCTGCGGGGGCTCCTTCCAGCGCTTGCCCTTCTTCCGCAGCCCTTCGAGCACCTTGTGCAGCTCCGCGTCGGAGTAGCAGTAGATGTACTTCTCCTGCCCCCGGCCCGGATTGGTCAGCTCGACCCGGTGCAGCGGGGGCACGGCCGCGAAGACCCGCCCGGCCTCCACCATCGGCCGCATGTACCGGTGGAACAGCGTGAGCAGCAGGCACCGGATGTGCGCGCCGTCCACGTCGGCGTCGGCCATGAGGATGACCTTCCCGTACCGCGCCGCCTCGATGTCGAAGCTCCGGCCGGAGCCGGCGCCGACCACCTGGATGATCGCGGCGCACTCGGCGTTCTTGAGCATGTCGCTCACCGACGCCTTCTGCACGTTGAGGATCTTGCCCCGGATCGGCAGCAGCGCCTGGAACTCCGAGTCCCGGGCCAGCTTGGCCGTGCCCAGCGCGGAGTCACCCTCGACGATGAACAGCTCGCTGCGGTCCACGTCGTCGCTGCGGCAGTCCACCAGCTTGGCCGGCAGGGCGGAGTTCTCCAGCACGCTCTTGCGCCGCTGGTTGTCCCGGTGCTCCCGAGCCGCGATGCGTGCCTTGGCCGCCGCGACGACCTTCTCCAGCACCGCCCGCATGGCCTGCTTCTGGGCCCGCTTCGGGCTGGCGAACAGCTCCTTCAGCTCCCGCGCGACCACGTGGGAGACGATCCTGGTGGCCGCCGAGGTGCCGAGCACCTCCTTGGTCTGGCCCTCGAACTGCGGCTCGGGCACCCGCACGGTGACCACGGCCGTGAGGCCCTCGAGGATGTCCTCCTTGGTGACCGCGTCGTCGCCGTTCTTGAGCAGCCGGGTCTCCCTGAGCTGCTCGTTCACGGTGCGGACCAGGGCGCGGTCGAAGCCGGCCACGTGGGTGCCCCCCTTGGGGGTGGCGATCACGTTCACGAACGAGCGCACGGTGGTGTCGTAGCCCTTGCCCCAGCGCACCGCGACGTCCACGGTGAGCTCGCGCTCGACGTCGGTGGGGGTCATGTGGCCCTGCTCGTCCAGGACCGGCACGGTCTCCCGGAAGTGGCCCACACCCTGGAGCCGTAACACGTCGCAGAGCGCCTCGTCCTGGGCCAGGAACTCGGTGAACTCGGAGATGCCGCCGTCGAAGTGGAAGGTCTCCTCGGTCACCTCCTCGGTCCGGCTGTCGCGCACCATCAGCGTCAGGCCGGGCACCAGGAAGGCGGTCTGGCGCAGCCGCACGTGGATCTCGTCCAGCGAGACCTCGGCGTCGGGCAGGAAGATCTGGTGGTCCACCCACCAGCGCACCCGGGTCCCGGTGATCTTCTTGGTCAGCCGCCCGCCGTCGCGCAGGCCCGACTTCTTACGAAATTTCGCGGTTGGGCCGTCGCCCTCGAACACCCCGGGCACGCCACGGCGGAAGCTGATCTCGTGGACCTTGCCGTCGCGGTCGACCTCCACGTCCAGCCGGGAGGAGAGCGCGTTCACCACCGAGGCGCCGACGCCGTGCAGACCGCCGGAGGCGCCGTAGGAGCCGCCGCCGAACTTCCCGCCCGCGTGCAGCTTGGTGTAGACGAGCTCGACTCCGGCCAGGCCGCTCTTGGGCTCCACGTCCACCGGGATGCCGCGGCCGTTGTCGCGGACCTCGATGGACCCGTCCGCGTACAGCTCGACCTCGATGCGGGAGCAGAATCCGGCCAGGGCCTCGTCCACCCCGTTGTCCACGATCTCCCAGAGGCAGTGCATGAGCCCCCGGCTGTCCGTGGACCCGATGTACATACCCGGACGCTTGCGGACTGCCTCAAGGCCCTCCAGCACCGACAGGTGACGAGCTGTGTAACCCGTCTCCGCTACCGTCACACCAGCTCCCACGTTCACGAGTCGAACACGCGTACGCAGCTTAGCGTGTGGCGTGAATTCCCGACTACATAGCTTGCCAGGGATAGCGGAGTGCACGTTACTTGCCGTGTGATCCGCATCACTTTTCGGAACATTCCGCTCTCGGCGTAGCCAGGGGGTGATTGGGAACGCCCTCATCGGGTTAGATGTTGTCCCAAGTGACTGTGACGCCAACATCCCCGCTCAGACGGGGTGACCCGAAAGGCGATACGTGACTGGAGCTCTCGCCCCCGCTAAGCCGCTGACCGCTCTGGACCGGTGTGACCGGTGTGGCGCTCAGGCCTACATTCGCGCGACGCTGCAGGTTGGTGCGGAACTGCTGTTCTGTGCCCACCATGGGCGTCGGCACGTGGCCGCCCTGCGCGACAAAGGTGCCGAGATCCAGGACGAGTCGGCCCGACTCTCGGAAACCCCTTCGACGGCGTCCGCCGACGAACGTTGATCATACGCAACGGCGCGACCGGTTCACACCGGATCGCGCCGTTGCCCATATCTTCAGCCCAATATCTTCAGGGGCTCACGCGGTAGTGGTATCCGCCTGAGACGACGAATCCGGCCTGTTCGTAAAGGGCCCGCGCTCCGGCGTTGGCCTCGGTGACGACCAGATAGGCGCGCCGCGCGCCGCGTCCGTGCCCCCACCCCAGCAGCTGTCGCAGTACGGCCGTCCCGTTGCCCTTCCGGCGCGCGGACGGCCGTACCGCCATGCAGTAGACCCCCAGCCATTCACCCTGGACCACGCCGCGGCCCACGGCGTCCGGCCCGGCCGAGGCGTACCCGGCCTGGACGCCGGTCAGGATGCGCCGGGCCCAGTCCCGCGCGTCGGGGCGGCCGGGATGGCGTCCGCCGTCCACCTCCCACCAGGTGTCGAACCACTCCGCCGAGGGCGTGTCCGCCACATCCGCGCCATCCGCCGGCGCGGTCTCCGCCGTCATGATCAGTGTGGGGTCCACCGTGCGGTATCCGCGCGCCGCCAGCTCCGCGTCAAGGCCGCCCTCCGCGCCGGGGCCGATGGAGAACACGCAGGCGGCTCCGAGGCCCCGATAGAAGCGCTCAGCCGCGTCCACACGGTCCCAGGAGCCCGTCCCGCTGAGCGGGAGCACGGAATTGGCCCGTTTCGTCACCCCGGCCGCGTAGCGGTAGATCCAGGAGCCCGCCGTCACCTGCTCGGGCGCGGGCCACGCCCGATGAACCAGCCGATCAAAGGTTTCAATATCGTCCATCCCGGGACGATAGCCCCTCCAGAGCCCCTCCAGCCTGCGTGTTCACGACCGATAGGGTGACCGGGTGCTGATCCTGCTGCCGCCCTCCGAGGGCAAGTCCGCCGCCCGGCGCGGGCCCGCGCTCGACCTGGCCGGCCTCAGCTTTCCCGAGCTGACCGGCCACCGCGAGAAGGTGCTGGATGCGCTCGTGCAGCTCAGCCACACCCCGGAAGCCCAGGCGGTCCTCGAACTGACCGACGGCCTGGCCGGGGAGATCGTCAAGAACCGGGCGCTGCGCACCGCGCCCACGCTGGCCGCGGGCAAGCTCTACTCCGGGGTGCTCTACGACCATCTCGGGCTGGCGACGCTGCCCGCCCGGGCCCGCCGCAGGGCCGAGCAGCGCATCGTCATCATGTCCGGCCTGTGGGGGGCGCTGCGGCTGACCGACCGCGTGCCTCCGTACCGGCTGTCGATGGGGGTGCGACTGCCCCCGATGGGCGGGCTCGCCGCGTACTGGCGTCCGGCGCTGCGCCCGGTGCTGGACGCCGAAGAAGGGCTGATCGTGGACATGCGCTCGGCCACGTACGGAGCGGCCTGGAAACCTCCGCGGGAGGCCGGATCGCGGGTGGTCGCGGTCCGGGTGCTGCAGGAGGCGAACGGGAAACGCACGGTGGTGAGCCACATGGCGAAGGCGACGCGCGGTGCGGTCGCGCGGTCGCTGGCCGAGCATGCCAAGGCCCCGGCCACGCCGGAGCAGCTCGCCCACGTCCTGGCGGGTTTCGGCCACCGCGCCGAACTCCACCCCGGACGCCTCGACGTCATCGTCAGTTCGTGATCACATTCAGCTTGCCGCAGGCCCGCTGGAACTGGGACTCCGGATCTCCCAGGTGCGACCAGGGCACCCGGCTGTAGCGCCCGCCGGTCCTGATCAGGTGCCCGCGTGCGGGCCGTCGCAGGTCGGCGAGGTAGAAGGCGGCGCCGAAGGCGTTGTGCGCCTCGATCGAACGCGGATGCGGAGGACCGATCCGGCGCTCGGACCACTGCCCGGCCGCCGACACCATCTCCCGCTGCGCGTCGAAGGAGAACCAGCCGCCCCGGGACATCGGCGTGCGTTCCGCCGCGACATTCTCGAAATGGGCCAGCGGCAGCAGCGCCGGGAGCGGGCTGCCCTCCGGGGCCCGCGCCGCCGTGGTCCTGGCGAATTCCATCATTTCCTGCGCGGTTCCGCCCCAGCCCGGCGAAAGCGTGACCAACCTGGCCACATTCGCCGAATAAAGCGTCGGCCAGCGCCGCGTGCATTCGAACCAGACCGAATCCTTGTCGGCCCTCGGCCGCTCCAGCCCCAGCGCGAGCCACAACATCGACTCCCACGGCACCGGATCGCCGGGCGCCAGCCCCGCCGCCGTCAGCAGCGGCTGCCTGGCCTGCTCCATCGCCGTGTGATAGGCCTCAAGCCGATGCGCCTGTACGGCTCGCGCCTTCACCTCCGGCTTGATCTCCCAAGCCTCCTCTATCCGCGTACGGCCGAGCCACAACCACAGGTCGGCGTTGGACTGGTCTCTCACGATGAGGCTCTCGATGCCCCGGCTCATCCCCACGGCCGCGCGGGAGAGCGCCTCCACCCGCAGCGCCCGGACTTCGGGATCACCCCTGGTCGCGGCAAGCGCGGGCAGCCCCGCCTCGAGATTTCTGCGATGGACGGCGGTCACCGTCTCATCGAGCATGATGTCCGCCCAAGGGCGGTCCGGGATCACTCGTGGCCCCCGAGCACGTGCCCGATCCACTTCGATAACTCCCACGGGGCGCAGCCTAGGCCCTCCCCGTGCTACCGACGCTAAATGCGCGTTACACACACGTTAACGGCCCCACTTTTCATGAAATCGAAAAGTGAGGCCGTCAACTTATGTCGTGGTAATTCCGGATTTAGTCCAGATAATCCCGCAGAACCTGGGAACGCGACGGGTGCCGGAGCTTCGACATGGTCTTGGACTCGATCTGGCGGATGCGCTCCCGGGTCACCCCGTAGACCTTGCCGATCTCGTCCAGCGTCTTCGGCTGACCGTCGGTCAGGCCGAACCGCATCGACACGACGCCCGCCTCGCGCTCGGACAAGGTGTCCAGAACGCTGTGCAGCTGCTCCTGGAGCAGCGTGAAGCTGACGGCGTCGGCCGGGACGATGGCCTCGGAGTCCTCGATCAGGTCACCGAACTCGCTGTCACCCTCCTCGCCGAGGGGGGTGTGCAGGGAGATCGGCTCGCGACCGTACTTCTGGACCTCGATGACCTTCTCGGGGGTCATGTCGAGCTCGCGGGCCAGCTCCTCCGGCGTGGGCTCGCGGCCCAGGTCCTGCAGCATCTGCCGCTGGACGCGGGCCAGCTTGTTGATCACTTCGACCATGTGGACCGGGATGCGGATGGTCCGCGCCTGGTCGGCCATGGCCCGGGTGATCGCCTGCCGGATCCACCAGGTGGCATACGTCGAGAACTTGTAGCCCTTGGTGTAGTCGAACTTCTCCACGGCGCGGATCAGGCCGAGGTTGCCCTCCTGGATCAGGTCCAGGAACAGCATGCCGCGGCCGGTGTACCGCTTGGCCAGCGAGACCACCAGGCGGAGGTTGGCCTCCAGCAGGTGGTTCTTGGCCCGGCGGCCGTCCTCGGCGATCCACTCCAGCTCGGCGCGGACGTCCACCGGCAGCTGCTCGCCGTCGGTGCCGAGCTGCTCCTCGGCGAACAGGCCGGCCTCGATGCGCTTGGCGAGCTCGACCTCCTGCTCGGCGTTGAGCAGCGGGACCTTGCCGATCTGCTTGAGGTAGTCCTTGACCGGGTCGGCGGTGGCACCGGCCGCGGCCACCTGGGCCACGGGCGCGTCGTCATCGTCGTCGGTGAGGATCAGCACCTCTTCCTCGACCTTGGCGACGGCCTCCGGCTTGGGCTCCTCCTCGGCCTCCGCGTCCGCGTCGACCTCGCCTTCACCCTCGACCTCGACCTCGATCTCGACATCCTCGATGTCGAAGTCCTCGATCTCGACATCCTCGATGTCGATGTCGTCCTCGTCCTCGGACAGGTCGGCCGGCTTGGCCTTCGGCTCGATCTTGGGCGCCGCCGGAGCGGCTGCCGCCGCGGCGGGCTCGGCCTTCGGCTTGACCGGAGCCGCCTTCTTGGCCGGGGCGGCCTTCTTGCCCACCGGCTTCTTCGCCGCGGCGGGAGCGTCGGACACGGGATCGTTCACCACGGCGGTGACGGTCTCCGGATGCGACTCCTTGGCGGCGGCGGCCTTGGTGGTCTTCTTGACGGGCGCGGCCTTGGCGCGGCTCTTCGCCGGGCTCTTGGCCTTCTTGGGCGCTGCGGAATCCTCGGCCGTGAGCCTCACGATGATGCCCTCTTTGCTGAGGCTGCGCAGGATTCCGGCGACTTGCGGAACAGGAATGTCCGCTTCCTCGACGGCCCGGCGGACATCCTCAGCTTCGAGGAAACCCTGCGAGCGCCCACGCTCGAGGAGCTGCTGAATCACTGGCTCGTTCAGCTCCGACGGCTTCGAGCGAGTCGAACTTGCAGGCGACACGAACACCTCTCGAACGAACGCATGGCGAGAATGGACCCAGGTGGTTGCTTCTTTTCCGATGGCGAGGCCGCGCGGACCGCGACATGCCATTCTGGCACGCCATGACAGCCCGTACGGCCACCTCCGGCCGGTTGCTTCTCCACCCTAGGCCGACCGAGACAGTAGTGCGTACGGAAGTCGGTCACCGATACCCGAAAGCAACCGTTATGACTGATTCATTCAGTCACTCTTCGTGGCTGCGGGAACGTGGACCGCGAGCACCGTCACGTCGTCATCCTGCTCATACCCGGACAACATCCTGTCCACCAGGAAATCCAACAACATATGCGGACTTGTCACGACTTCTTCCGGCGCTTCGGCCACGACGGCCGCCAGCTCCCGCAGGCCGGCGTCGAGACCGCGCTTGCGGTTCTCCACCAGACCGTCGGAGTAGAGCACCGCCGTGTGCCCGGGCGGCACGGCGAACCGGAACTGCTTGCGGCTGGTCGCCCAGCCCAGCGGGGTGCCGGGCTCGGTCTCGTACAGGATCGCGGTGCCCTGCGGCGAGACCAGCAGGGGCGGCGGGTGACCGGCCAGCGCCAGCGTGCCCTCCCCCGTGCCGGGCTCCACCACCATGTAGGCCAGGGTGGTGACCTGCTCCTCCTCCTCGGTGGCCTCGAACACCCGGTCCAGGCCGGTGAGGACCGCCGCGGGCGGCGGATTGGTGAGGGCCAGGGCGCGCATGGCGTTGCGGATCCGGCCCATCCCGGCCGCCGCCTTGACGCCCTTGCCCATGACGTCGCCGACCACGGCCGCGACCCGCCCGTCCTGGAGCACGAACGCGTCGTACCAGTCGCCGCCGACCTGCACGTGTCGGGAGCCCGAGCGGAACCGCTGGGCCAGCACCAGGCCGCGCACCACGGGCAGCCGATCCGGCAGGAGGCTGCGCTGGAGCGTCTCGGCGGTCTTGTGCTCGCGCTCGAACAGGGTGGCCCGCTCCACGGCCAGCGCGCACTGCCCGGCCAGGGCCTCCAGGAAGACGCCGTCCTCCTGGGAGATCTTCTGCGGCCGGGTGAAGGAGAACCGGAGAGCGCCCAGGGCGCGGCCGGCGGCCAGCAGCGGCAGACCCACCCAGGCCCGCTCCTCGGTGTGCGAGAGGAACCCGTTGACCTGGGCCGCCTCGGCGCCGGCGTCGGTGAGCTGGGTGCGCAGGCTGTCCGGCGACTCGGCGAAGACCGGGCGGCGGCTGTTCACCGCCATGGTCATCACGCTGGAGCGGGACAGCAGGATGTCCTCGCCGGGCGCGCTCGGCACGTCCGGGATGCCACCGCTGTTGATCACTTTGAGGCTGGCGCGTTCCGCGTCCAGCAGGGCCACGGCCGAGTGGTCGGCGGCCAGCGCCGTACGCCCCACGTCGATGATGACCTGGACGACCTGCTCCACGGTGAGCGCCTCGGCCAGCATGGCGGTGGCGCCCTGGAGGCGGGCGGTGCGCAGCGCCGCGGCGCCGAGCTGGTCGGTGAGGCGGCCGCGCATCTCCTCGGCCTCACGCTGCGGGGTGACGTCGGAGTTGGCGCCGACCCACTCCACCACCCGGCCGTGCCGGATGATCGGGACGGCCCTGACCTCGAAGTGCCGGTAGCCGCTGGCCCGGGTGCGGACCCGGTAGCTCCACTCGAACATGGTCCGGCCGCGCAGCGCCTCCCGCCAGGCCTCCTCCGCGCCGGGACGGTCGTCGGGGTGGACCGCGTCCAGCCAGCCGTGCGCGAGGTACTCCTCCAGGCCCTGGCCGGTGATGGCGCGCCACTGCGGCGCGTCCTCGATCACGGCGCCGCTGGGCGAGGTGATCCAGACGAGCTGCTGCTGGGACTCCACCAGCGAGCGGTAGCGCTCCTCGCTGCGGCGCAGGTCCTCCTCGGTGAGCTGGCGCTCGGTGACGTCCACGCCGAACAGGGCGGCCCCCAGCGGGGCGCCCTCCTCGTCGTGCATGGGGAAGAAGGCGACCGTCCAGTGCCGGGTGTCGCCGTTCTCCGCGCGGGTCCTGAGCCTGAGGTCGGTGACCGGAAGTCCCTCGTCCGTGATCCTGCGCAGCGCGGAGTCGATCAACGTGGTCAGATCCGCCGAGAGGAGATCGGCGGGAATACGATCGATATGCCGCTCAACAGCGAGCCCGGTCAGTTCAGTAAAGGTCGAGTTGACACGGACGAACCGACCAGAGGGGTCGAAAAACGCGAAGGCGAACGGCGCCTCCGACATAAGGCCTCTGAGGAGGCCCGAGTCTGAGATGTCCAAACCCGACTCCCGGGGACGGGGCACGGAGGTTTCGGCGCTCATGGTCGGCACCTCCGTCGCGTGCCAGGGTCTCCCACGAGGCACATCTCCATAACTGTGTTGAGTAGCGCAGGTCTGCCCTACATCATCGGCGATGGGCATGCGCGGACGGAAGCCCCGCCCGGCATGCGGTCAACGCATCCTGTCAAAAAAGCGCCACCTCGCGCAGCAAGATCTGACGGCTCACCCCCACGGATGTGAGGACTACTTCTTCGCAGCCCGCTTCGCTTCCTGCTTCGCCTCGCGCACTTTCGCCAGGCTGTCGGGGTCGACCACGTCGGCCACCGACCGGTGCACCCCCTCCTCGCCGTACGGCCCGGCCGCCTCGCGCCAGCCCCGGGGACGCACCCCGAGCTGCTTGCCCAGTAAAGCCAGGAAGATCTGTGCCTTCTGTTTGCCGAACCCGGGCAGTGCCAGCAGGCGGCGCAACAGCTCGGCGCCGTCGTCGACATCGGTCCAGATCCCGTCGGCGGAGCCATCGTAGTGCTCGACCAGATAGGCCGCCAGCAGTTGGATACGACCGGCCATCGCGCGCGGATAGCGGTGCACCGCGGGCTTGGCGGCCAGCAGGGCCTCGAACTCCGACGGATCATAGGAAGCGATCGCGGCCGCGTCCAGATCGCGGCCCATCCGGGACTCGATCGTGTACGGCCCGGCGAACGCCCACTCCATCGGAACCTGCTGGTCGAGCAGCATGCCGAGGAGCAGAGCCAGCGGGCTGCGGCCGAGCAGCGCGTCGGCTTCCTGCTGCTGGGCGAGCTGGATTCGCATGGGCCAAGCTTCGCACGCGCCGCCCGGCCGGGGGGCGAGGACGGGCGATCGAGGGGAAAGATCGCCCTTAATCAGGTCAGAACCAGACCACAATAAGGGTTGACACCCGCGCGGAAAGTTATGGAATGAGAGACGCACCACCCCCCATCAATGAGAAAGTCGTGATCTGGGACAGCCGCGGCGGACGAACCCGCCCGGCCGGCCGCTGACCGGCTGTCTGTGGGACGGGTTTCTCGTTGGTACGACAGTGCCCGTGCGGACTTGGACACCTTCGGAAATCGAGCCTGCCTGCCGGCCATGAGCCCAGTCAGCGAGGAGTGCATCCGTCAATGCCTGTTCTGGCGCCACACATCCAAAAGAACCCCAAAATTCCCGACATTTCCGGCAAAGGCGAAATTTCCGGCGTGGTGGCTGGGCCGGACCCGCGCTTGACGCAGCCGGTCAACGCCGTGCTGGCCGCCGAGTTCCCCGCCGTGCCCCGTCCGGCCGTGGAGCGATGTGTCGCGGATGTCTGGGCTTGTGCGGAACACCTCGGCGTCGAGGTGACTCCGGCTATCATCGAAAGGATCGCTCGCGAGCACCTCCTCGCGATGATCAACTCTGCCCCGCCGAGCAGCAGATAACGGGGTAGTCACCAGCCCGCGTTCCGGATGCCGTTTCGCGCCGTTATGCGAGAAGGTAGAAGCGTGAGTGTGCGGACCGAGCCGACCGACTGGAACGGCAGTCGCGACGCCGGAAACGACGGGAGGACCGAGGAGCCCCCGTGAGTCGAAGACGGCGACGAGACCCCCGTGAGAATCCGCCCGACGACGTCTTCGCGGAGATGCTGCTGGCGGCGCGCGAACTGCTCGCCGTGCGGAGCCCGCTGGACGCGGAACTCATGGTGTCCGACATGCTCGGCGCCTGGTGGGGCAAACGGCTGCGCGGCGGCGACGTCGAGCAGATCCTGGGTGAGGGCCTGGTCGACTACGCCGCCAAGGCGGGCAGCCCGGCGGCGCTCACCCTGCTGATCTCGGTGGCCTACCTGGGCACGGCGCGCCAGGCGGCCAAGGCCGAGGGGGCCGCGCTGGCGCTGATGGAGTCCGACGTGGCCCGGCCGCGCTGGGCGGACCGGGTCGGCGCGGTCAAACCCGCCGGCTGTTTCGTCTCCCGGGACATCTACGGCGACCAGGACACCGTCGTCTGCACCTTCAACTACAACGGCGAGGACACCCACGCCCTGGTCATGGTCGTGGACTACAACATGCGCGGCATGGCCAGGGACGCCTGGGTGTCCACCCAGGTGGACAAGCTGCTGGAGCAGGCGGGCCTGGAGGCGGCCGGCAACCCGATGCTGCGCTTCGAGGAGATCGAGCCGCAGCAGGCCCGGGCCCTCCTGGAGTTCGCGATGAAGGCCACCAAGGAGGCGTACGACCGCAAGGCCCCCAAGCTGGTCAGCGACAGCTACAGCGCCTACCACGCGTTCGCGCGGTCCAGGATCAAGGCCTTACCGCCTGGCCGCAAACGGCCGGCGCCACCGCACAGCGAGGCCCCCTACACCCGGGAGCGCCGGGCGATGCTGGCCGCCGAGTTCCTCGGCTCCGACGCGGCCGAGAACCTGTCCGACCCGTCGGCGGCCTCCCGCTGCGCCGACCACATCATCGACTACGGCTGCGACCAGGACTTCGGCCGCCCCCGGCGGGTGAGCCCCACCAAGTGCGAGACCTTCCTGCTGGACTGGCTGCCGCGCAAGGTCATGCTCACGCCCGCCGAGCAGGACGCGATGCCGCACGTGCTGGCCGCCTGGGTGCGGTTCGCCGGGTACCGCATCGGCCTGTCCGAGCACGCCGTACGGGCGACGCTGGACGCGGTCTGGGAGGCGACCGGCCGGTTCACCGAGGCGTACCGGGATCCGACCACGTTCGGGCTCGACCGGTCGCTGGTCGAGCGCCTGCTGCCGGACGGCGACCTGTCCGCGCTGGCCCGCCGGGCGTTCGTGTTCCCGATGCTCCAGGGCAAACACGGCGACATCGACCTGGACGCCCTCAATCCCGCCGACGAGGCCGACCGGCGCATCCTGCTGGAGATCGACCACGCGGCCGAGTTCGACCGGCCCGACTTCGCCGAGCATCTGGCCTGGCACCAGGAGATCGCCGGGCGGCTCTGGGACGGCGACCCGCCGCAGATGTGGGAGGCCGCCCAGCGGCTGATCGACCTCGGCCACGACCGCCACGACGTGCTGCACGTGCTCATCGAGATCGCCGAGCGCATCGGCGACCACCCGGACGAGCTGGCCGCCGCCCTGGACGACATCGCCGACATCCCCGACGAGCCCCCGTCCTGAAGCCGGCCCGCAAGCCTGGGATGTTCCTGAGGGCGCTGAGCTGCCCCGGCGGGCATGATGTGACGATGATCGATCTCAACGCCGACCTGGGCGAAGGGTTCGGCGTCTGGAAACTCGGCGACGACGAGGCTTTGCTGGATGTTGTGACCAGCGCGAACGTCGCATGCGGCTTCCACGCCGGCGACCCGCTCACGATCCGCCGCACGTGCGCGGCGGCCGTCAGCCGAGGGGTGGCCGTCGGCGCCCAGGTGTCCTACCGCGACCTGCCCGGCTTCGGCCGCCGCGACATGGACGTGCCGCCGGAGGAACTGCGCGCCGAGATCCTCTACCAGCTGGCCGCGGTGGACGGCATCGCCCGCGCGTGCGGCGGCCGGGTCTCCTACGTGAAGCCGCACGGCGCCCTCTACAACCGGATCGTCCACGACCCCGTCCAGGCCGAGGCCCTGCTGGCGGCCGTGTCCGACTACCCCGCTCCCGCTCCGCTGCCGGTGCTCACCCTGCCCTCCTCGGTCGTCCATGACCTCGCCCCCCGGTACGGGATCCCCGCGGTCGCGGAGTTCTTCGCCGATCGCACGTACACGCCGGCCGGCACGCTGACCTCGCGGCGTGAAGCCGGGGCGGTCCTGCACGACTCCGCCGAGGTGGCCGCCAGGGCCGTACGGATGGCGGCCGACGGCACGGTGACGGCCACGGACGGCACCGAGCTGGCCATGCGCGCCCGGTCCATCTGCGTGCACGGCGACACGCCCGGCGCGGTGGCGCTGGCGCGGGCCGTACGGGACGCGCTGGCCGGGGCCGGCCTGACCGTGGGGCCGTTCGCGTGACGGGCGCGAGCGGGGTGCTGCGGCGGGTCGGGGAACGCGCCCTGCTGGTGGAGACGGGCGCGCTCGCGGAGTCGCACCGGCTGGACGCCGCCCTGCGCGGGCTGGCCCTCGCGGGCGTGGAGGAGATCGTGCCGGGGCCGGAGACCGTGCTCGTGGTGGCCGCCGAGGAGGACTTCGAGGAGATCTGGGAGCGGGTCGAGGCGGTGGTCCGGGAGCCGGGCGGCCTCGGGCCGGACGCCGGGCCGGCTCCGGCCGAGGTGGTCGTCGAGGTCGAGTACGACGGAGCCGATCTGGCCGTGGTCGCGGAGCTGACGGGCCTGAGCGTGGACGAGGTGGTGGCGCGGCACTGCGCGTCGCCGTTCGTGGTGGGGTGGCTCGGGTTCGCGCCCGGGTTCGCCTACCTGGTGGGGCTCGACCCGGCCTTGGAGGTGCCCCGGCTGGAGGTGCCGCGCACGTCGGTGCCCGGCGGTTCCGTGGCGATCGCCGGGCGTTATTCGGCGATCTATCCGGCGGCTTCCCCGGGTGGGTGGCGGTTGCTGGGCCGTACCAGGACGCGGGTCTGGGATGTGACGGCCGAGCCGCCGTCGCTGCTGCGGCCGGGGACGCGGGTGCGGATGGTGGCGGCGTGATCGAAGTCATGGAGCCGGGTCCGTACGCGACCGTCCAGGATCTCGGGCGGCCGGGGTACGCGCATCTGGGGGTGCCCCGGTCGGGGGCGGCCGACGCCGGCAGCGCGGCGCTGGCGAACCGGCTGGTCGGGAACCCGAAGTCGGCCGCGCTGATCGAGCTCACCTTCGGCGGGGCGGTCCTGCGGTTCGGCCAGGGCGGCTGGATCGCGATCACCGGAGCCTGCTGCCCGGTCCGGGTACGGGGACGCGCGGTCGGCATGGCCGGTCCGGTCTGGGTGCCCGCGGGCGGCGACGTCCGGATCGGTATGCCCACGTCGGGACTGCGGACCTATGTGGCGGTCCGGGGCGGCGTCGCCGTCGAACCGGTCCTGGGGAGCCGCTCCACCGACTCCCTGTCGGGGCTGGGGCCGCCGCCCCTCCAGCGGGGGACCGTGCTGCCGGTGGGGTCCACCGGCGAGCCGCTGTCGGTGGACCTCGCCCCGGTCGCGGGTTTCCCGCCGGACCCGGTCGTCGAGGTGATCCGGGGCCCGCGGGACGACTGGTTCACGCCGGAGGCCCTGGACGAACTGTGCGCGGAGCCGTACGAGGTGAGCTCGGACAGCAACCGGGTCGGCGTGCGGCTGACCGGACGGGCCCTGACCCGGAGCCGGCAGGGCGAGCTGCCGAGCGAGGGCATGGTGGCGGGCGCCGTCCAGGTCCCGCCGAACGGCCAGCCGATCGTCTTCCTGGCCGACCATCCGCCGACGGGCGGCTATCCCGTCGTCGGGGTCGTCCGGGCGACCGACCTGCCGGCCGTCGCGCAGTGCCGCCCGGGGACCCGGATCCGCTTCCGCCTGAGCGAGACGCAGGAGGCCACCGGACCGCTGGACCTCCTGGCGTATCACGAGTGGTTCTGGACGAATCCGATATCCGCGTAGTCCAGGTCGCGGAAGCCGCGGGCGCCGACGTTGGCCAGATCGGCGCGGACCGCCACGTTCTGGGGGCGTTGGTAGAGGGTGAGCACGTTGACCTTCTGCCAGACCAGGCGGTCCGCGGCGTTCAGGTGCGCCTTGGCCTTGACCGGGTCGAGCTCGGCGCCGGCCTGCCGGAGCAGGGCGTCGATCTCGCGGCTGCCGCTGCGCCCCAGGTTGGCGTTCCACCGGACGTCGTCCCCGGGGCCGGTGACGCCGTTCGCGTACGTCCCGTAGCTGGCCGACACCGGGAACGGCGTCCCGACGTAGGAGAAAGGCGCGATGTCGTAGTTGCCGGGGATGACGTATTTGGTGAAGAAATCGCTGCTCGGCACCGTCTGGATGGTCAGCCGCACGCCCAGCGGACGCAGCATCGTCTGCACGATCTCGCCCTCGGACTTGGCCAGTTGCAGGCCGGACGGGATGACGAAGCGGACCGTCAGCTCCTTGCCCTCGCGGACCCGGGCCGCGCCGGTCATCTTCCAGCCGGCCTCGTCGAGCAGCCGGCTGGCCCGCGCCGAATCCTGCGCGCCGAGACTCCCGGCGTTGGCCTGGTAGCCCTCCTGGCTGTTCATCAGGAAGTGGTTGTCCAGCAGGGTCGTCGGCCAGTTCAGCCCCTGCAGGTCGGACTGGGCGATGACCCGCCGGTCCAGGCCGAGCACGAGCGCCTGCCGGACCCGCAGATCCGACAGGACCGGGCTCTCCCCGTTGAAGGTGAGATGCCGGAAGTCGGGCGCGGCGGCCTGGCGCACGACGCCGCCCCGGGTGGTCCGGGCGCGGGCGTAGTCGGGCGCGGACGGCCCGATGTCGAAGACGTCGAGTTCCCCGTTGGCGAAGGCCCCGATCCTGGCGTCGGACTCGAGCCCCCGGAAGATGATCTTGTCGAGCTTGGCCTTGGCCCCCCACCAGGCGTTGTCCCTGGCGAGGGTCACCGTCTTGGCCGTGTGGTCGAAGGAGGCGAACTTGAACGGCCCGGCCGTGACCGGGATCCTGCTCGCCCAGGCGCTGTTGAACGCCTCGGGCGTGGCGTTGGCGGAGGCCGGGTAGAGCGGGGAGAACAGCGAGCGCCAGTCCCCGAAGGGCCGCGCGAAGGTCACCACCACCTGGTAGTCGTCCTTGCCCTTGGCCACGCTCGCGATGTCCTGGTAGCCCGTGACCGCCGCCACCCGGTAGCCGGCGTTGGCCCCGCGCAGCGCCTGCCACTGCGCCGCGTAGTCGGCGAAGGTGATCGGCTTCCCGTCCGACCACTTCGCCGACCGGTTCAGCGTGTACGTCACGACCTGCCGCGGCGCGGTGGCCGTCACCTCGGCCGAGATCACGTAGTCGGGGTCGGCGCTGATGTCGGCCCGCTCGTCGGACCGGAACGCGCGCGGCAGCAGCGCGTCCATGACGGTCTTCACGTCCGCGTGGTTGCCGTCGATGTGGTGCTGGTTCCACTGCGCCGGATACTCCGTCAGCCCCCACCGCAGCGTCCCGCCGTCCCGCACCCGCTCCCGCGGCAGCGGATTGATGTCGTACGCCTTGAGCGGGGACACCGCGGCCACCTCCCCGCCCGGCGCGCCCCCGCAGGCCGTCAGCGCCGGCGACACCGGCAGGAGCCCCGCCAGCAGTGCCCCGATCCATCGTGCTCTCAACGTGTTCCTCCAGAAGGGTGGTGGCAGGCGGCCCCATCCGCCCCGCCAAGCTCGGGCTCCTCGTTCACGCACCGGGACGCCGGCGCGGCGGCGAGCTCCGCGTACACGGGGCAGCGGCCGCGGAAGCGGCAGCCGCCGGGGTACGCCGCCGCTCCCCCGGGCGGTTCCCCCCGCAGCGGCGCCCGCCGCCGGGCCCGTTCCCGCGCCGGGTCCGGCACGGGGACCGCCGCCAGCAGCGCCCGCGTGTACGGATGACGGGGTTCGGCGAAGACGGCCTCGACCGGGCCGATCTCGACGATGCGTCCCGCGTACATGACCGCGACCCGGTCCGCGATCCCCCGGACGAGGGCCAGGTCGTGGGCGACCAGCAGGTAGGACAGCCCCAGCCGCGCCTTCAGGTCCGCCAGCAGCGCGATGACCTCGGCCCTGATCGAGACGTCCAGCGCGGACACCGGTTCGTCGAGCACCAGCAGCCGGGGGGCCAGGGCCAGCGCGCGGGCGATCGCGATGCGCTGCCGCTGGCCGCCGGAGAAGTCCTGCGGGTAGCGCGCGGCCTGCCCGGGGTCCAGCCCGACCAGCCGGAGCAGCTCGGGCACCCGGTCGGCGGCGAGCCCGTGCGCGCGCAGCGGTTCGGCCACGATGTCGTGCACGGTCATCCGGGGGTCCAGGCTCGCCATCGGATCCTGGAAGACCACCTGCAGGTCCCGCCGGAGCTCCAGCCGTTCCCGCCGGGTCAGCCCGGCCGTGTCCCGGCCCAGCACCACGATCCGCCCGGCCTGCGGCGCGGCCAGCGCGAGGATCTCCATCAGCGTCGTGGTCTTGCCGCAGCCCGACTCGCCCACCAGCCCGAACGTCTCCCCCGCCCGTACGGCGAAGCTGACCCGGTCCACCGCGCGGGCGCCCCGCCCGTACCGCTTGACCAGGCCCTCGACCTGGAGCACCCGCTCGCCCCCAGGCGGCGGGGCCGATCGGCGGTGTCGCCGGTCGATCCGGGGTACGGCCGCGAGCAGGTTCCGCGTGTAGGCGGTGCGCGGCCGGAAGAAGAGGTCGTCCACCGGCGCGGTCTCCTCGACGCGGCCGGCGCGCAGCACCATGACCCGGTCGGCAAGGCCGGCCACGACGCCGAGGTCGTGGGTGACGAAGACGACGGCGGCCCCGGTCTCCCGGCGGGCGGTGCCGAGCACGTCCAGGATCTGGGCCTGGACGGTGACGTCCAGCGCGGTGGTCGGCTCGTCGCAGATGATCACGTCCGGGTCGTTGGCCACGGCCATCGCGATCATGACGCGCTGGCGCATGCCGCCGGAGAACTCGTGCGGGAAGGCCCGCGCCCGGCGGCCGGGCTCGGGGATGCCGACCAGGTCGAGCAGGTCGACCGCCCGCGCCCTGGCCTGCTTCCTGGGCAGGTCCTGATGCGCCAGGATCGCCTCGGCGACCTGGTCGCCGATCCGGTGCACCGGCGTCAGCGCGGCGAGCGGGTCCTGGAAGACCATGGCCAGGGACCTGCCGCGCAACGCGGTGAGCTCCTTCTCCGGCGCGCCGAGCAGTTCCCGGCCGTGCAGCCGCACCGAGCCGGTGACCGCGGCCTGCCGGGGCAGCAGGCCGAGCACGGCCAGCACGCTCACGGACTTGCCCGAGCCGGACTCGCCGACGACGCCGAGGACCTCCCCGCGCGCGACCTCGAAGGCGACCCCTTGCACGGCCGGGGTCTCCCCGAACCGCACCGTCAGGTCGCGCACCTCCAGGACCGTCACCGCCGCCTCCCGTCCGAGGTGGGGTCGAAGGCGTCCCGCAGCGCGTCGCCGATCAGGTTCACCGCGAGCACCAGCAGGACGAGCAGCCCCGCCGCGAACCAGAACGTCCAGGGCGCGTAGAGCGCCGTCCTGGCGCCGTCCGCGATCAGCCCGCCGAGGGACACGTCCGGCGGGCGCACCCCGAACCCGAAGTAGGACAGCGAGGTCTCGGTCAGGATGGCCGCGCTGACGTTGATCGTGGCGTCCACGATCAGCAGCGAGGCCATGTTGGGCAGCACGTGCCGGAAGATGATCCGGTAGCCGGGCACGCCCATGAAGCGGGCGGCCAGCACGTACTCCCGTTCCTTGATCGAGATGGTCATGCCGCGGACCACCTTGGAGGTGACCATCCACATGAACGCGGCGAGCAGCATCACCAGGACGAGCCACGCGCCGTGGCCGATGGCGGGCGACAGGACGGCGATGACCAGGAACGCCGGCAGCACGAGCAGCAGGTCCGTGACCCAGCCGAGCACCCGGTCCGTCCAGCCCAGGTAGTAGCCCGCGAACGCGCCCACGACGGCGGCGACCCCCGTGGACACCACCGCGACCAGCAGCCCGATCAGCAGCGACTTCTGCATGCCGCGCAGCGTCAGCGCGAACACGTCGCCGCCGGTCTGCGTGGTCCCGAACCAGTGCGCCCAGGACGGCCCTTGCAGGAACGCCAGGAAGTCCCTGTCCTCGTACGACCACGGCCCGACCACCGGCCCGGCGAACGCCAGCACGAACAGCCCCCCGAGCAGCACCACCCCGGCCCGCCCGCCCCAGGACCCCGCGAACCGCCCCAGCACGATCCGCCACCGCGCCGGGACGCGGACGACCGGCTCCCCCGGCGGCGTCACCCGCACGCCCGCGACCGCGTCCGGCTTCATGTCATGGGTCATGTCGCGCGCACCCGCGGGTCGAGCACGGCGTGCAGCACGTCGGCGGCCACGGCGGCCACCAGCAGGGCCACCGCGGCCAGGCAGCTGATGGCGGCCACGGTGTTGACGTCGTTGGCGCGGATGGAGGCGACCAGCTGCTGGCCCAGCCCGTACCACCCGAAGATGGTCTCGGTGACGGTGGTGCCGACGAGCAGGGCGCCGAAGGTGAAGGCGAAGTACGTGGCCACGGGGATCAGGGCCACCCGCAGGGCGTGCCGCCCGTACGCGGCGCGGCGGGTGAGCCCCTTGGCGCGGGCGGTGCGCACGAAGTCGGCGCCGAGCACGTCCAGGAGCATGTTGCGCTGGTAGCGGCTGAAGACGGCGGCCATGCCGAGGGCGAGGGTGAGCGTCGGCAGCACCAGATGCCGGAGGCGGTCGAGCACCGAGTCGACGCCGGGCGTGGCCTCGCCGCTGACCAGGAATATCTTCATGCCGGTCAGGTCGTTGAGCCAGACCGCGCCGATGATCAGCACGTTGGCCAGCACGACCGTCGGCACGGCCAGCACGCCGAAGGACGCGAGGGTGGAGAGCCGGTCGAACCACCCGTACTGCCCCACGGCCGCGCAGGCGCCCACGGCGATCCCGGCCACCGCGCCCAGCAGCAGGCCGGCCGCGACCAGGCGGAGCGTCACCCCGGCCCGGCGGCCGAGGTCGTCGTTGACGGACGCGCCGTTCCAGGTGCGCCCGAAGTCCCCGCGCAGCGCGCCGCCCGCCCAGGTGGCGAAGCGGGAAGCCAGCGGCTCCTTGTCGTTCAGGTTGTAGGCCGCCAGCTGGGCGTCGACCGCGGACTCGGGCGGACGCGGCGTGCGCTCGGCGTAGTTGGCGCGCGGGTTCAGCGCGACGGCGGCCAGCAGGTAGGCCACGCTGGCGGCGACGGCCACCAGCACGACATACCCGATCAGCCGCCGGGCCAGAAACCCCGCCACCTGGTCGCCCCCTGACACCGGATAACAACAGTGCGCAACAGAGTAGCGACTATGAGTGACAGTTTCAGGCCAGCCGGACCCGCGGATCGAGGAACGAGTACGCGACGTCCACCACGATGTTGGCCACCACGATGAACGCCGACGCCAGGATGGCCGCGCCGATGATCACCGGCAGGTCCCCGTACCGGACCGAGCGGATCATGAGCTGCCCGAGCCCCTGCAGGCCGAACACCGACTCGGTGACGACGACGCCGCCGAGCAGGGTGCCGATGTCCACGCCGAACTGGGTGACCACGGGCGTCAGCGCGGCCCGCAGCCCGTGCCGGTAGGTGACCCGGCGCTCCGGCGCGCCCTTGGCCCGCGCGGTGCGGATGTAGTCCTCGCCGAGCGTGTCGAGCATCGAGCCCCGGGTGAGCCGCACGTACACGGCGGCCTGCACGACCGCCAGGCAGACCCAGGGCATGATCATGACCTGGAGGAAGCCCTTCAAGTCCAGCAGCGGCGAGATGTACGGCCCCGGCTGCAACCCCGTCCACGGGAACACCGACAGCGCCAGATAGACCATCAGCATGCCGAGCACGAACGTCGGCAGCGAGATGCCGGCCAGCACCAGCACGGTCGTCGTACGGTCCAGGACGCTGCGCGGCCGGACCGCGCTGATCACCCCGCCGGTGATGCCCGCCGCCATCCACAGCACCGCCGCCCCCGCGACCAGCCACAGCGTGCCGGGCAGGCTCTGCATGATGAGCGTGGTCACGGGCGTCTGGCTGATGAAGGAGATGCCCAGATCCCCGTGGAGCAGGTTGCCCAGGAAGCTCGCGTACTGCTCCCACATCGACCGGTTCAGGCCCAGCGTGTCCTTGATCTGCTCGATCACCTCCATCGGCGCGCGCGGCCCGGCCAGGCGGCGGGCCACGTTGTCGGCGGGACCGGCGAAGAAGAGCAGGAAGACCGTGGTGGCCACCAGCCAGAGCACGATCACGCCGAACAGGACCCGGCGGATGATGAAGCGTGTCATCGGCGGCTACTTTCCGGGAAGCAGCCGGTCGCTGCGCGGGTCGAGGGCGTCGCGGATGCCGTCCCCGAGCAGGTTGAAGGACAGCGTGGTGAGCAGGAGCATCAGCGCGGGGAAGACCAGCAGCCCGGGGGCGACCCGGTAGAAGTCCACCGAGTCGGCCAGGATGGCGCCCCAGCTGGCGGTGCGGGGGTCCACGCCCAGGCCGAGGAAGGACAGCGTGGCCTCGAACACGATGGAGGTCGGGATCAGCAGCGTGGCCAGCACCGTGACCGGCGCGATCAGGTTCGGCACCACGTCCACGAACATGGTGCGCACCTTGCCCGCCCCCATCGACCGCGCCGCCTCGATGAACTCCCGCTCCTTGTACGCGATGGTCTGCCCCCGCACCACCCGCGCCATGGCCGCGAACGAGAAGAACGCGATCACGAAGATCATCAGCGGCACGCTCGCCCCCAGCGCCGCCACCAGCACGATCGCCACCAGCAGGTACGGGAAGCTCAGCACCACGTCCAGCACCCGGGCCAGCACGCCGTCCACCCAGCCGCCGTAGAACCCGGCGACCATGCCGGCCACGATCCCGAAGACGGTGGCCAGCAGCGTGGACAGCAGGCCCACCAGGAGCGAGATCCTCGCGCCGTACAGGATGCGGATGAACAGGTCGCGGCCGAGGCTGTCGGCGCCCAGCCAGAAGTCCGAGCCGGGTCCCACCGGCAGGCCCTCCGGCGTCAGCCCGGTCTCCGGGAACTGGGCCTGCGGGTCGTGGCCGGTGATCGCCGCGAACACGGGCGCGAGCAGCGCCAGCAGCACGATGACGGCGATCACCCCCAGCGAGACCATCGCCGCCCGGTCCCGGGCCAGCCGCTCCCAGGCCAGCCGCCACGGCCCTTTCCCCCGGACCGCCGGCGCCTCCTCGGGAACGTGCTCCGCCTCCGCCGAGGCGTCCGTCAGGCTCATTCGCCACCCCTGTCCGGCTCCGTACGGCCCAGCCCGGGCTCGGTCGACTCCTGCGGGATCCCCGCGTGCTCCGCACCGAGACGCTCGCCCGGTACGACCGGGAAGTGGCACGCGGCGGAGTGGTCGCCGCCCGGCAGCAACAGGGGGTCCTCGCGCACGCACCGGGCCTGGGCCTTCGGGCAGCGCGGATGGAACCGGCAGCCCGAGGGCGGCGTGATGGGCGAGGGCACGTCGCCGGTGAGCACGATCCGCTCGCGCCGGGCCGACAGGTCGGGGTCGGCCACCGACGCGGCCGACAGCAGCGCGTTGGTGTACGGATGCCGCGGCGTCTTGTACAGATCCTCCCCCGGCGCGATCTCCACGATCCGCCCGAGGTACATCACCGCCACCCGGTCGCTCACGTACCGGACCACCGACAGGTCGTGCGCGATGAACACGTACGTCAGCCCCAGCTCCGCCTGGAGGTCCTTCAGCAGGTTGATGACCTGCGCCTGGATCGACACGTCCAGCGCGGACACCGGCTCGTCGCAGACCACCAGCCGGGGCCGGGACGCCAGCGCCCGCGCGATCCCGATGCGCTGCCGCTGCCCGCCGGAGAACTCCGCCGGGAACCGGTTGAAATGCTCGGGGTTGAGCCCAACCAGCTCCATCAGTTCCTGGACCCGCCGGCGGCGCTCGGCCGCGTTCCCGATCCGGTGGATGACCAGGGGGTCGGCGATGATGGAGCCCACCCGCCGCCGCGGGTTGAGCGAGCCGTACGGATCCTGGAAGATCATCTGGACGTCGCGCCGGAAGCCCTTGCCGCCGATGGGCGCGCCGTCGAACTCGATGGAGCCCGACGTCACCGGATAGAGGCCGGTCACGCAGCGGGCCAGCGTGGACTTCCCGCAGCCGGACTCGCCCACGATCCCGAGGGTCTCCCCGGCCCGCACCTGGAGGCTCACGCCGTCCACGGCGTGGACCCGGCCGACCTCGCGCCGGAGGAACACACCCTTCCTGATCGGGAAGTACTTCCGCACGTCGGAGACGTTGAGCAGGGGCGTCACGAGGATTCCTCCGTACGCCGCCGCGCGGCCTCGGGGCCCAGCCCGACGACGTCCAGCGGCAGCCAGCACGCCGACAGGTGCTCCTCCCCCATCAGCGGCGGCACGTCCGTCCGGCATTTCGGCATGACGTACGGGCAGCGCGGATGGAACGCGCAGCCGGACGGCGGCCTGAGCAGGCTGGGCGGCTGCCCCGGCACCGGCTTGAGCCGCTCCTTGGCCCCGGTGGTGCTGGGCACCGACTCCAGCAGCCCCACCGTGTACGGATGGTGCGGCCGGTAGTACAGCTCCCGCCGTTCCGCGACCTCGATCGGCTTGCCCGCGTACATGACGAGGACCTGGTCGGCCATGTCGGCGATCACCCCGAGATCATGGGTGATCATGATGAGGGCGGTGTCGAACTCCCGCTGGAGCCGGGCCATCAGGTCCAGGATCTGCGCCTGCACGGTCGCGTCCAGCGCGGTCGTGGGCTCGTCCGCGATGATCAGCTTGGGTTGCAGGGCCAGCGCCATGGCGATCATCGCGCGCTGCCGCATGCCGCCGGAGAACTGGTGCGGGTAGTCGTCCACCCGCCGGTCCGGCTGCGGGATGCCGACCAGGGCCAGCTGCTCGATCGCCCACTTGCGGGCCTGCGCCTTGGTGGTCGCGGGCTCGTGGATCCGGATCAGCTCGACGATCTGCCAGCCCACGGTGTACAGCGGGTGCAGGCTGGACAGCGGATCCTGGAAGATCATCGCGATCTGCGCCCCGCGCAGCCGCCGCAGCTCCTCCGCCGGCATGCCGATCAGCTCGCGCCCCTCGAACCGCGCCGAACCGGACACCTCGGCGCCCCGGGTGAGCCCCATCAGCGTCTGCGTGCTGACGCTCTTGCCCGAGCCCGACTCGCCCACGATGCCGAGCGTCCTGCCCCGCTCGACCTCGAAGCTCATCCCCCGGACGGCCCGCACCACGCCGTCCGGCGTCGGGAACGACACCGTGAGCCCGGAGACCTCCAGCAGCGCCATCAGCCCAGCCACAGCTGCGTGTAGTCGAACTGCTGGGACAGCGGCGAGTAGACCGCGTTCTGCACCCGGCTGGAGTGGAAGGTCGGCACGTTCTGCGAGATGACCGGCACGATCGGCGCGTCCGCCATGATCATGGCGTTGGCCTCCTTCCAGTAGCCCGCCGCGGCGGACTCGGTCCCGGCCGTGAGCGCCTTGTCGATCAGCGCGTTGACCGCGGGGTTGTTGTAGGCGCCGTAGTTGGTGGAGCCCTCGGTGTAGTTGCGTCCGTCGAACAGCGGCACGACGACCGACCGGCCGTTGTTGCCGTACCAGTCGGGCAGCCAGCCCGGGCCGCCGATGTCCCACTTGCCTTCGCGGCTCTTGGCCACGCTCGACAGGTACCGCCCGTAGAAGTCGTCAGGCGAGGTGGCGATGAGGTTGCTGGTGATGCCGCACTTGCCCAGGTCACCCGCGATGGACTGGGCCACCTTGGCGTGGTTGCCCGTGGTCCGGTACGGGAACTGGAGCACCAGGCCGGACACGCCCGCCTGCGCCAGCATCGTCCGGCATTTTGCCGGGTCCCCGGTGTGCCCCGGCACCATGTACGGCTTGACGTCCGCGTCGAACCCGATGCTGCCCGGCGGGATCGCCCCCTCCACCACGGTGTTCAGCCGGGGCCCGCCGAAGATCTGCGCGATCGCCACCTTGTTGACGGCGTAGTTGATCGCCTGCCGTACCTTCACGTCGGCCAGGGCGCGGTTGTTGTTGGGGCTCTGCAGGTTGAAGACCAGGAACGGGTTGAGCGAGGAGCCCTCGTACACGTGGAAGCCCGGGTCGCCGTTGAGCCGCTGGATGGCCGAGGTGGGCACCGGCTGGTCCCAGGACAGGTCCGAGAGCCCGGCCTCCAGGAGCTGCTGCACGACGTCGGCGCTCTCCTGGCCGAGCGTGATCTGGATGCGGTCCACGTACTGGTGCCGGACCGGGTCGGCCTCCTGGTTCCAGGACGGGTTGCGCACCAGCAGGATCGTCCGCCCCGCCTGGTAGTTCCCGATCTGGTACGGCCCCAGCGAGATCGTGTTCTGCCGGAAGTCCGGCCCGTCGGGCACGAACTTCTCGTACTCCACGGGAGCTGGCGAGGCGAACGGCAGCGCCATGATGTTGAGGAAGTCACTGGCCTTGTTGGTGAGCCGGATCTCCAGGGTGGCCGCGTCGACCGCGCGTACCCCCTTGATCTGGTTGGCCGCCATGAAGTGCGCGATCCCGGCCGCCGTCTTCGGCGCCTTCTGGAAGGCGTTGAAGAACTCCTGCATGCCCTCGATCGTCTGGGTGTAGTACGAGATCCCCCCGGACGGCTGCACCGGGTTCGCCAGCCGCTTGAGCCCCCGGACGAAGTCGGCCGCCGTCACCTGCCGCGCGGGCTTGGTGTTCCACCGCACCCCTTGCCGGATCTTGAACGTGTACGTGCGCCCGTCGCCGCTGATCTCCGGCAGGCTCTCCGCCACGTCCGGCACGACCGCGATGGCCTTCTCGAAGTCATTGCTCGCCGGATAGGTCACCAGCTGCCGGGTCCACGTCCGGTTCAGGTTGTACGCGACGACCGTGTACGACGAGGAGGGATCCAGATGGTCCACGTCGCCGGACCCGACGACCTTGAGCGTGCCGCCCGGCTGCGGGATGCCGCCCCCACCGGGGAGGGCGTGGTCCTCGTGCCCCCCGCACGCCGCCGCGACCATCACGATCGCCGCGAGCGCCACACCGTCGCGGATCTTCACCGAGCCCACCCCCCGGCATCAATAGTGAGATCCGGTGGGGTGGCTTAACGCCACGAGCAGGCAAAACTCTGATCAGGACAGCTCGTCCACGGCTGAGCGCACGTCCTCGCTGGTGATGGTGACCAGTTCGGCCGCGCTGGCGCTGCTCTGCGCCGCCAGCCGCACGTCCCGGCGGAGCGCGGCCCGCTCGTACAGCGAGCGCGCGAACCGCCCGTTGCCCAGGCCGTCGATCAGCCGCTCCTGGCAGACCCACGCGAACACGTCCGCCAGGTCCCGCGACGCGGCCGGATCGAAGCGGTCCCCCGCGGTCTCCGCGGTCATCGCCGCGATCTCGGCCAGCTCCTCGGGCGAGTACGAGGGGAACGCCACCCGCTGGTTGAACCGGCTGGCCAGCCCCGGGTTGGTGGCCAGGAACGCGTCCATCTCCCGCTCGTAGCCGGCCAGGATGATCACCAGCCGGTCCCGGTCGTCCTCGGCCCGCTTGAGCAGCGTCTGCACGGCCTCCTGGCCGAACGCGTCCCCGCCCGAGTATCCGGTGTTGGCCAGGCTGTACGCCTCGTCCACGAAGAGCACGCCGCCCAGCGCCCGGTCGACCAGCTCGTTGGTCTTGATCGCGGTCGCGCCGAGATGCTGCCCGACCAGGTCGGCCCGGGACGCCTCCACCACGTCGGATCTGGCCAGCAGCCCGAGCGCCGAGAAGATCCGCCCGAGGATGCGGGCCACCGTGGTCTTCCCCGTCCCGGGCGGCCCGGCGAAGACGAAGTGCCGCATCTGCGACTGCACCGGGAGCCCCTGCTCCTCCCGCATGCGGGCCACCCGCAGCTGCGCGGTGATCGCGTGCACCTGCCGTTTGACCGGTTCCAGCCCGGCCATGCGATCCAGGTCGCGCAGCGCGTCCTCCAGCGTCGGCGTGGCCTGGTAGCCGCGGAAGCGCGCGGTGATCTCGTTGAACGCCTTGCTCACGTCGGCGGCGGTGGTGGTGACCAGGTCCTCGCCGCGGGGCGCGCCGCCCGCGCTGACCACCCGGACGTCCCTGGCCTGCGCCGCCGCCTCGGTGACGCTGCGGGCGAACCTGGCGTTGCCCAGCTCGTCGACCAGGCCGCGCCGGTGCACGTCCTCGAACAGGCCGCGCAGCACCGGGCGCGCCTCGGGGGCGAGCCGGTCGCCGCGCCCGGCCTGCAGCGACTCGGTGATCGCGAGCAGTTCGTCGGCGTCGTAGCTGGGGAACCTGACCCGGCTGGAGAATCGGCTGGACAGCCCGGGGTTGGAGCCCAGGAAGGCGGCCATCTCCTTCTCGTAGCCGGCCAGGATGATGATGAGCCGGTCCCGGTCGTCCTCGGCGCGTTTCAGCAGCGTCTGCACGGCCTCCTGGCCGAACCGGTCCGGCTGCCCGTCCCCGGAGTTGATCAGCCCATACGCCTCGTCCACGAAGAGCACGCCGCCCAGTGCCCGGTCGATCAGCTCGTTGGTCTTGATGGCGGTGGCCCCGAGGTACTCGCCCACCAGGTCGGCCCGCTGCGCCTCCACCACGAACGGCGTCTCCAGCAGCCCGAACGAGTAGAAGATCTTGGCCAGGCTGCGGGCCACGCTGGTCTTGCCGGTGCCGGGCGGGCCCACGAACACGAAGTGCCGCATCGGCGGCTCGGTGCTGTAGCCCGCCTCCCGGCGCAGCCGGGCCGCCTCGATGGAGGCCGCGATGGAGCGGACCTGCTCCTTGACCGGGGCCAGCCCGATCATGCCCTCCAGCTCGCCGAGGGCCTGCTCCACGGTGATCGGGGGCGGTGTCTTCTGGCCGCGTTCGGCGGAGGGCTGCTGGTAGCCGCCCGCCCGGCCGCGCTGCTGGGCGGGCACGTCCTCGACCGGCATGTCCGCCTTCACCCGGCGGGCCTGCACCAGGCGGAAGACCAGGGCGACCGCGGCCACGCCGTACGCGCCCCAGATGCTGGCGGCGAAGGAGATCGAGGACAGCGCGAAGCCCACGGCGGCGGCCGGGCCGAGGGCGGCCAGGGCGGTCAGCCAGGGCGGCACCCAGCGGATCAGGTGCGCCGCCGCGCCGACCACGATGCCCAGCAGGAAGAGCATGAACAGCGCGTACGGCCCCGCGCCCTGGCCGCTGAGCGCGCCGAGCACCCAGGGCGTGAGCACCGTCCACCCGGCCAGCACCAGCGTGGTCGCGGCGGCGCGCGGGAAACGCAGCGCCAGCGCGACGAAGGCCAGCAGCACGACGGTGACGAAGAACGTGCTCCACAGCGACCACCCGAAGGCCACCGCCAGGGCGAGCGCCCCGATCAGCCCGCCGATGAAGACCGCCCGTCTGGCGAACGGCGGGAGGTGGAAATAGCGAAGTCGCACCTGCTCGAACAGGTCCCGTGCTGCCGCGCGTCCCGTGGGACGGGCCCGGCCATCCTCCCGCATGACACCTCCCCGGTCGCCCCCGGTTATACCGCACGGAAGCGTCGAATGGACGTCCCCGCCGGATTCGGCGCGTCTTCTCCGCTGCCCCGAATCCGTCAGTCCAGCACGTCGGCCCGGAGTTGCGGAAATACCTTGGCGACCTTGGACAGAAGGTAGTCGCCGTATGTGCCGGTGAACGCCCTGAGGTCCTGTCCGTCCCAGCGCGGCCTCCCGCCGTCCAGGCGCGGCCGGGACGGCAGCGGCGGCACTTCGCTGTCCCAGCCGGGATCGAAGAAGAACGGGAAGGACAGGCGTTCCGCGCCGCTCTCGTTGCGCACCCGGTGCGGGGTGGAGCGGTAGTGCCCGCCGGTCAGCTTGTCGAGCATGTCGCCGATGTTGCAGACGAAGGTGCCGGGGATGGGCGGCGCGTCGATCCAGCCGCGCGCGGTGTGCACCTGCAGGCCCGCGTTCTCGTCCTGGAGCAGCAGGGTGAGCAGGCCGTAGTCGGTGTGCTCGCCGACTCCCCAGCCGTCGTCGGAGGGCTCGGCGGGCGGGTAGTGGAAGATCCGGAACAAAATGGTCGGGTCGGCCGTGTACCCGGTGGCGAAGTAGTCCTCCTCCAGGTCCAGGCTGAGCGCGACGCCCCGCATGACCGCCTGCGCGACCTCGGTCATCACGTCCAGGTAGCGCAGCACCGCCGCGCCGAGCTCGGGCACCTCCTCGGGGAACAGGTTGCGTCCCCGCAGCGGCCGTCCGTCGGGCTCCCGCTCCGCGCCGAAGTAGACGCCCTCCTTCAGGTCCGGACGCCCCGAGGTGAGCTCTCCGCCCACGGGGAAGAAGCCCCGCCAGGCCCGCCCGCCGGCGGCCATCGAGATCTTCATCTTGGTGTCCGGCGGGAGTTCGAAGAAGCGCCGCGCGCTCGCGTCCAGCCGCGCGATCAGGTCGGCCGGGACCCCGTGCCCGCTGATGTAGAAGAAGCCGCTGTCCACGCAGGCCGCCTCGATCCGCTTGGCGACCTCTTCGGTGGGCCCGCCGCCGAGCAGCGGTGAGACGTCGATGACCGGAAGTTCACTGCCCATCGCACTATTCTCTCCGGTTTGGCCTGATTTCCGATAGAAATCAGGTACGTAGCCCCACTACGCTCCTTACGTCTATGCGAAGGGACACGTAGTGCGGCGCTGGCTTCCGTCATTCGTGCTGTTGGCCGCCATCTGGGGCAACAGCTTCTTCTTCATCAAAGTGGCCGTCGGAGCGCTGCACCCGCTCCAGGTCTCCTTCGGCCGGATGGCCGTCGGCGCCCTCACCCTGCTGATCATCCTGTACGCCACCGGCCGCCGCCTCCCCCGCGACCCCCGCCTCTGGGGCCACTTCGCCGTCGCCTCGGTGACCCTCACCACCATCCCCTTCACCCTCTTCGGGTACGGCGAGCAGTACGTCTCCTCGGTCCTGGCCGCCATCTGGAACGCCACCACCCCGCTCTGCACGCTGCTGTTCGCCCTGGTGCTGCGCACCGAGAAGGTCACCGCCAAGCGGGTCACCGGCCTCGGCCTGGGCTTCGCCGGGGTCATGGTCGTGCTCGGGGTGTGGGAGCCGATGGCGGGCGGCGCCCTCATGGGCAGCCTGGCGTGTTTCACCGCGGCCGCCTGTTACGGCCTGGGCGGGGCGTACCTGGGGAGGTTCATCGTGAACCGGGGCGAGGAGCCGCTGGTCCTGGCCACCGGGCAGCTGGTGGCGGGCACGGTACAGCTCGCGGTCATCACCCCGCTGGCCGGGCTGCCGCTGGTCGACTTCTCGGCGCCCGCGGACGCCTGGGCCAGCCTGCTCGCCCTCGGCGCCCTCGGCACCGGCCTCGCCTACCTGCTCCTCTACCGCGTCCAGCGCCTCGCGGGCGTGACCACCACCTCCACGGTCACCTACCTGCTCCCGATCTTCGCGACCGTCTCGGGCGTGGCCATCCTGGACGAGCGCCTCACCTGGCACCAGCCCGTGGGCGCCGTGATCGTCCTGGCCGCCATCGCCCTCACCCAGAACATCCGCCTGCGGCGCGCCACACCGGAGAAGGTACCCGTCTGATCAGTCCGCTTTGCCGGTGCGGCGGCCGGCCACCAATGTGTCGCCGGACTCGCCGCCGGCGGGGCGGGGGGTTTCAGGGACGCCGGCCGGGGCCTCGGTCTTGCTCTCGGTGGTCTCCTCGGGGCGCTTGGGGCGGCGGCCCCGGGGTTTCGGGAGGGTCTCGGTGACCTCCTCGGAGGGGCTGGCGGAGGCGGGGAAGGTGACGGGGCCCTTGGGGTCGGGCTTCTTCTCGGGGCGGGGCTCGCGAAGGGCGTTGATGACCGCGTCGGCCTCGGCCTCGGCGGCGAGGTCGTCGGCCTCCTCGGCGTCACGCCGTTTGATGACCACCATGTGGTCCACCGAGAGCCGTCCCGCGCCGTTCACGGAGAGCAGCACGGAGGCCGCGCCGAGGGCGACGATCAGGCTGATGTCGCCGCCGGTGAGCGGCAGCCCGGCGTCACCGGCGGTCAGGATGAACACCGCGAGCGCCTCGGCGAACAGCAGCATGCCGACGAAGGAGACGGCCAGACCGGCGACGAGCAGGGTGCCGCCGATCAGCTCGATGAGCATCGTGGAACCGGCCCATAACTTGGGGGCGGGCGCGCCCAGCTGGGCGAACTGGTCGCCGGTCTTGAGCAGGCCGGCCTCCAGCTTCTGCCAGCCCTGGGCGAAGAAGATCCCGCCGACGCCCAGCCGGGCCGCCAGCGAGGCGAGGTCGTGGAATGTTCTGTTCACGGGGACCATTCTGGGACTGGTAGGGGACGCTTCCTATGCATTTCTCCCCATAACAGGCACGGTCATGTCAGACCGCAACCCGTTCGCGCTCCCGCTCCGCGATCCGCGCGGCCTCGCGCCGGGGCAGCAACACGGCCACCGAGACCGCGGTGACCAGCAGGAACAGCACGCTCACGAGCACCGCCGAGTGCAGCGCGCCGACGAACGCGAACCGGGCCTCGGCCAGCAGGGAGGCTCCGGCCGGGCCGCCGATCTCGGTGGCCACGTGGGCGGCGGCGGCCAGCGACTCCCGGGCCTGCGCCGCCGACTCGGGCGGCAGGTCCGGCGGCACCAGCAGCGCGGGCGCGTACACGAGCGTGGTGATCGTGCCGAGTACGGCGATGCCGAGACCCGCCCCCAGCTCGTACGCGGTCTCCTCAATCGCGGCGGCGCCGCCCGCGCGGGACTCCGGGGCCGACGCCATGATGGTGTCCGAGGCGGCCAGCAGCGCCACCTCGACGCCGAAGCCGATGCCCACGAAGCACACCGCGAGCATCACGGGATGGTCCTCGACCCCCCAGGCCAGCACCGGCATCAGGGCCAGCGCGGTGAGCGCGAGCCCGCCGCTCATGGTGGCCCGCAGGCCCACCCGGTCCAGCAGCCGGGCCGCCGTCAGGCCGCCCACGATGGCCGCGATCATCAGCGGCACCATCCGCACGGCCGCGCCGAGCGGCGAGAGCCCGAGCACCAACTGCAGGTACTGGGCGAGCATCAGCTCCAGGCCGACCAGGGCGAAGATGGCCAGCAGCACGCAGACCACCCCGGTGGCGAAGCCCCGCCGGCGGAACAGGTCCACGTCCAGCAGCGGCGTGGCCAGCCGCCGCTGCCGCGCGGTGAACCACACCAGCAGGGCCACCCCGGCCGCGAAGACCAGTACGGCGGCCCCGCGCCCGATCGTGTGCCCGTACCCGGCCTCCTTGAGCCCGAAGGCGAGGGCGAGCAGGCCCGCCACGGAGAGCAGGGCGCTGAGCGCGTCCCAGGGATGGTCGCGGCGCTCGGTGGGCGGCAGCAGGCGGACCGCCAGCGGCAGGGCGATCAGCAGCAGCGGGACGTTGATCAGGAAGACCGCGCCCCACCAGAAGTGCTCGACCAGGACGCCGCCGAGCATCGGGCCGACGGCCGCGCCCCCGGCGGCGACCGCGCCCCAGACGCCGAGGGCGATCGCGCGCTCCCTGCGGTCGGTGAAGACCTGCCGGATGATGGACAGGGTGGCCGGCATGATCATGGCGCCGCCGACGCCCAGGAAGGCGCGGGCCAGGATCAGGGCCAGCGGGGTGGGGGCGAACGCGGCGGCCAGCGAGGCCAGGCCGAAGACGAGATAGCCGCCGAGGACGAAGGCGCGCCTGCCGTACCGGTCGCCGAGGGTGCCGAAGGTGACCAGCAGGGGGGCCACCACGAGCGAGTAGCTGTCGATGATCCACAGCAGCTGGACCGCGGAGGGCTCCAGCGCGGCGGTCAGCGCGGGCACCGCGATGTGCAGCACGGTGGCGTCTACGGCGACGAGGAGAAGACTGAAGCAGAGCAGCGCCAGGACGTGCCACCGGTTCGCGCTCCGCCCGGCTCCTCCAGGTTCGCCCCTGAGAAAGACCATGATCGCTCAGGGGGTCCTGGCCCGGATGGACATGCGTGGCAGCTTAGGTGATACGCGAAGGATCCTCAGGCATTCCGGCAAACAGTCAAGTCACGCATTCGCGGACTACTAGTCACATATCGTGAGCCCATGATGCCTTGGAGTCCTGAAATATCCGGACGCGTGGAGAAGGTCACGGTTGTCAGCGATCAACTGCGGGGCAACGCCCTCGGCGACCCGTACGAACGGCCGCTCTGGATCTATCTCCCGCCGGGCTACGACGACACCGCCGGACGGTACCCGACGATCTACGTGCTCCAGGGCTACTCGGGGCAGGTGACCATGTGGGACAACCGCGCCGCGTGGCGGCCGACCTACCCCGAACTCCTGGACGAGCTGTTCACCTCCGGCGAGGCCCCGCCCGCGATCGTCGTCTTCGTGGACGCCTGGACCAGGCTCGGCGGCAGCCAGTTCGTGGACTCGGCGGGCCACGGCCGCTACCACTCCTACCTCTGCGACGAGATCGTCCCGTACGTGGACGCCCGCTACCGGACCCTCGCCGCCGCCGAGCACCGCGCGATCACCGGCAAGTCCAGCGGCGGCTACGGCGCGATGATCACCCCGATGCTCCGCCCCGGCCTGTTCGGCGCGCTGGCCACCCACGCCGGCGACTGCCTCTTCGACGTGCTCTACCCGCGCGAGTTCCCCCCGGCCGCCCGCACCCTGCGCGACGAGTACGAGGGCTCCTGGGACCGCTACCTGACCCGCTTCTTCGACACCGGCGGCCGCTGCCCCGGCAGCGACATGATCCTCCTGTACGGCAACGCCGCCTCCTACTCCGCCAACGAGGACGGCACGGTTGACATCCCCTTCGACGCCACCGGCCACCTGATTCCGGAAATCTGGCAGAGATGGCTGGAATATGACCCGGTGGTCATGGCCGGCGAGCGCCCCGAGACGCTGCGCGGCCTGCACTCCATCTGGATCGACGCGGGCCGCAGCGACCAGTACTACCTGGACCTGGGCGCGACCGCCTTCCACCGCGCGGTCCGCGCCGCCGGCGTCCCGGAGGACCGGGTCAGCTTCGAACTCTTCGACGGCACGCACAGCAACCTTGAACACCGGTACGTGATGGCCGTCAAGTGGCTCACGCCGCGCTTGACACCTGAGAACCTCTCTAGAGAGATATAGGTATATGTCCGACACCTAGGCAATCAAAGGCAGGCGCTGGATCATGCGGTGGGTGGGGAACGATGCCGAGGAGTCATCCGCGCATGCCCGGCGCGAAAGCGGTTCCGAGGACTCGGTCCCGAACGACCGTGCCGACCCTCGGGCCTGGTGCGCGGTTGCGGCTTCCAGGCTCAGCCGCGACCGACCGGAGGCGGCACTGGAGGCCGCTCGTCAGGCGGTGGATCGTGAACCGCACGGCGAGTGGGGGCATCGCCTGGCGAGCCTCGCCCTGGAGCGCCTGGGCCGCGACTCCGAGGCGGTCGACGCGGCCCAGGAGGCCGTCCGGCTCGCGCCGGGCTCCTGGGCCGCGCGCCTCCGCCTGGCCGGGGCCCTGCGGCACCTACCGGGCCGCTGGCGCGAGGCGTCCGCGGAGGCCGCCAAAGCCGTCAGGTACGCCCCGGAGGAGCCGGGCCCGCACGCGCTGTCCGGAGATCTGGCCCTGGCCCGAGGCGACCACCGGCGGGCCGCCACGGCCTACCGGGCGGCGCTCCGCCGCGATCCCGGCCACACCGGGGCCCGGGTGAACCTGGGCCTCACCTATCTCGGCTGGGAGCCCGCCGGCCGCCACCACGACCCGGCCTGGGAGACCGACCCCGCCGAGACCGGCCAGACCCGGCAGGCGCTGCTCGTCTGGTCCTGGCAGGTCAGGATCCTGCTCGCGGTCGCGCTCACGGCGGTCGCGGTGGCCGCCCAGGTCTTCGACCTGCACCTGCAGGCGCAGATCGGCGGCGCGCTGGTGCTGGGCGCGGTGCTCGCGCTCACCCTCCGGCAGATCGGCGGGATCCGGACCTGGTCGTACGTGCCGGCCATGCTCGGCCGGGACCTGTGGCTGAGCGTCGCGGTCTCGGTCGCGTTCTTCTCGATCGCAGGGTACGTGGTCGGCCTGGCCACCCTGCCGGAGCCAGGCGACACGGGCTGGGTGTGGCCGGGCGCGCTCGGCCTGGTGCTGTTCAACCCCGTGGGCGTCGTGCTGCTGTGGCTGCTCGTGGAGGCGTGGCGGGGTCGGCCGGTGAAGGCGCTGACCGAATTCGCGCACGCCTCCGCCAACCGGGTGGCCCGGCGCAACATGGACGTGGCGTTATGGATCATCGCGGGGCGGGCCTGGTGGGGGCTGCTGGCCCTCTCCGTGCTGCCGGTTCCCCGGCTGGCACTGGCCGCGCTGGCGGTCCCGGTGGCGATGGTGCTGGTCGGGCGGAAGACCAACCCGCGCGGCGTGGTACGGCGGGACCGGTGGCTGGTGGTGGCGCTGGCCTTCCTGGTGGCGTCGTCGGTCTCGCTGGCGGTGGGCGGCGTCGTGCCGTCCATGGACCGCGCCTGGCTGGGGGCGTGGCTGGCGCTGACCGCCGCCGCGCTGGCGTTCTGCGCGCGGGCGGTCCGGGCCAGGTTCCGGGGCACGCCGGGCCCGTGGCGGGCCGCGCTGACCCGGGTCGAACTGCCGACCGGGGACATCAGCCCGTCCTCCGACCTCACCGACGAGGTCAGGCACGCGGTCACGTTCTCGCGCAGCGTGGTGCTCTCCTACACCGGTCCCGACGGCCCCCGCTCGGTCGCGGTGAGCGCGGTCACCTCGGTGAGCCGCTCCGGCGAGCTTCGGGTGATCGCGGGCGACGAGGCGTGGGAGGCCGTGGAGCGCGACCCGCGGGTCGCCATCTTCGTGGGCGACCCGCGGTTCTGGGCCGAGGTGCGCGGGGTCGCCATCGCCGACAACGACGTGCTGCGCATCACGCCCAGGGACGTGATGGTGCGCGAGTACCCGGGCCGCCAGGCCCGGGCCCGCTGAAATTCGGCTAGGCCAGGCCGTTCCTGGCGATGACCTCCCGGAACCAGTGCGCGCTGTCCTTGGGCAGCCGCTCCAGGGAGTCGTAGTCCACCCGGACCAGGCCGAAGCGCTTGTGGTAGCCGCGCGCCCACTCGAAGTTGTCCAGCAGCGACCAGACCAGGTAGCCGCGCAGGTCCGCGCCGCGCTGGATGGCGCGGTGCGCGGCCCGGAAGTGGCCGTCCAGGAAGGCGATGCGGTCGGTGTCGGCCACCCGGCCGTCCCTGACCACGTCGTCGTAGGCCGCGCCGTTCTCGGTGATCATCAGTGGCGTGCCGGGGTAGTCCTGGCTGAGCCGGACCAGCAGGTCCTCCAGGCCGGACGGGATCACCTCCCAGCCCATCTCGGTGGGCACGCCGTGCGGCGGCAGCCAGGCGACGCCCTCGCTGCCCGGATACTCGGCGTGGCCCGGCGAGGCGGGGTCGGCGGCCAGCCGCGCGATCGTGTAGTAGTTCACGCCCAGCACGTCGATCGGCTCGTACGGCAGATCGTCCAGGTCCAGGTCCGTATATTTCGCGATGTGGGCGCGGACGTCGTCGGGGTAGCCGCCGCGCAGCACCGGGTCCAGGAAGAGGCGGTTGGCCAGGCCGTCCATCAGCGTGACCGCCTCGGGGTCGCCGGTCATCGGCGTGAGGTTGAGCGTGACGCTGAGCTCGGCCGCGCCGCCCGCGCGCAGCGCCCGTACGCCGAGCGCGTGGGCGCGCAGCAGGTTGTGGGCGGCGGTGAACGCGGCGGCCGGGTCGCTCACGCCGGGGGCGTGCCGGCCGGAGCCGTACCCGACGAAGGCCGAGACCCAGGGCTCGTTGAGGGTCGTCCAGGTGGCGACGCGGTCGCCCAGGCGGTGGTGGACGATCTCGGTGTAGTCGGCGAAGCGCTCGGCCGTGTCCCGGTTCCGCCAGTCCAGCTCGGCCGGCAGGTCCCAGTGGTAGAGCGTGGCGATCGGGGAGATGCCCCGGGCCAGCAGCTCGTCCACCAGGCGGTCGTAGAAGTCGAGGCCGGCCGCGTTGATCACGCCGCCCGGCAGCACGCGCGGCCAGGCGATGGAGAACCGGTAGGCGTGCAGCCCCAGATCCTCCATGATCGCGACGTCCTCGCGGTACCGGTGGTAGTGGTCGCAGGCCACGTCGCCGGTGTGGCCGTCGGCCACCTTGCCCGGCGTGTGGCAGAACACGTCCCAGATGGACGGCCCCCGGCCGTCCTCGCGCACCGCTCCCTCGATCTGGTACGACGCCGTGGCCGCACCCCAGACGAATCCTTCGGGGAAAGTGACGGCCCCGGAACCTCTGGAATCACCGGAATCAGCGGTCAACGTGTGCTCTCCCTGATCGTGAGTCGTGGCTCCAGCAGCATCGAGTCCGCCGGCAGCCCGTCGAGCTTTGCCATCAGCAGCCTAACCGCCTCATGTCCGACATCCTCGGCTGGAATCAGCACGGAGGTGAGCGCGGGGCTCGCCCGTTCGGCCACGTCGTCCGGGCAGATCGCCACCACGGACACGTCCTCCGGCACCGACCGGCCGAGCGCGCGCAGCGCCGCCAGCACGTGCCCGACCGCCGCCTCGTTGTGGACCACCAGGCCGGTCAGGCCCGGATGCCGGTCGAACAGGAGCTTCACCGTCTCGGCGACCTCGTCGTAGGTCTCCTCGCACGGGACGGCGACCGCCGTCAGGCCCCTGGCCGCGGCCGTGAACCCGGCCCTGGTGCGCTCCGCGAAGCCGGTGCCGCGCTCGTAGACCACCCGCGGCGCGCCCAGCAGCGCGATCTCCCGGTGCCCGCCCGCCGCCAGGTGCTCCGCGCAGAGCGCGCCGGCCCGTGCGAAGTCCAGGTCCACGCAGGTCAGCCCGTCCGCGTCGGCCGGGAAGCCGATCAGCACGCTCGGCTCGCCGAGCTCCCGCAGCAGCGGCACCCGCGGGTCGCGCACCTCCACGTCCATCAGCAGCAGCCCGTCCACCAGCGCGCTCGCCGCCACCCGCTGGATGCCCTCCGGGCCCTCGTCGGCGGTCATCAGCAGCACGTCGTGGTCGAACTGCCGGGCGGTGGCCACCACCGAGGTGGCGAACTGCATGAGCACCGGCAGGTTCATGCCCGCGCGCAGCGGCAGCACCAGCGCGATCACGTTCGCCCGCTTGCTGGCCAGCGCCCGCGCCCCGGCGTTCGGGTGGTACCCCAGCGCGCGCACGCTCTCCAGCACGCGCTGCCGGGTGGTCGCCGAGATGGCCCGCTTGCCGCTCAGCACGTACGACACCGTGCTGACCGCGACTCCGGCGTGCCTGGCCACGTCGGCGATGGTGACCGTACGGACTTTCCTCACCGGCCCAGCCTGAGCGTGCGCAACGTGACTCCTTCGTTCTCGAACACCACATAAAGATCGCGCACCCCGGTCACGGGCGAAAGGGCGGTCCCCGCCTCGACGAAGTCGTGACCGCCCGCGGTGGGCCGTACGGTGACCGTGCCCAGGACCTCGCCGTGCAGCGGATCGTCCAGGCGGAGGGTGAGCACACCGCCCTCGGTGCTGGCCGCGCTGAGCACGGCCTGCTCCGGCCGGTCGCCCAGGTCGGCGTCGCGGAAGGCGATCCAGGCCCCCGGCGCGGCCGAGCGCACGGCGTCTCCGCGTTCCCTGGCGGCGTCACACAGCACTATTCCGTCGTACTCGTCATGGTCGGCCGCGTCCAGCCCGCGTACCTGCCGCGGCGGCACCCGCTCGCCCTTGACGGTGAACGGCGCGCACAGCCGTACGTCGCGGCTGGAGGCGCCCACGAGCACCTGGTGGGTGGCGTCCTCGATCACGAAGCGTCCCCGGGTGACGTCCCAGAACGCCAGGTCCGCGACCGGCACCTGGATCTCGACGACGCGGCTCTCGCCGGGCGCGAGCCGTACCTTGCGGAAGCCGCGCAGGGCGCGGACCGGCTGTTTGACGCGGGAGCGCTGCTGGTGGGTGTAGACCTGCACGACCTCCTCGCCCGCGCGCCAGCCGGTGTTGGTGACGGTCACCCGGACGGTGAGGGTGTCGCCGGGGCCGAGGTCGTCACCGGCCAGGGTCAGGTCGGCGTAGCCGAAGCGGGCGTAGCTGAGGCCGTGGCCGAACGGGTAGAGCGGCGTGCCCCGGAAGTACAGGTACGTGGCGTCGGTGGCGATGATGTCGTAGTCGAACAGGTCGGGCAGTTCGCCGGCCGAGCGGTACCAGGTCTGGGTGAGGCGGCCGCCCGGGTCCTCGTCGCCGAACAGCACGTCGGCGAGGGCGTGGCCGTACTCCTGGCCGCCGTGCGAGGACCAGATGATCGCGGGCACGTGCGCGTCGGCCCAGTTGACCGCGAACGGGTAGCCGCTGGAGATCACCAGCACGGTCGCCCTGTTGGCCTCGTGCACGGCCCTGACCAGCTTCTCCTGCATCGGCGGCAGGGCCAGGTCGGCCCGGTCCTCGGTCTCCCTGCCGTTCACCAGCGGGTGGTCGCCGACCACGACGACGGCCACGTCCGCCGCCGCGGCGGCCTCGGCGGCCAGCGCCGCGCCGCTCTCCACCAGGTCCACGGTGAGCACGGTGGCCAGATCGGGGTCCTCGGTGAGGCGCAGGCTGCCGCCGTCGGCGGTGACGTACTGGTCGGTGGAGATGTGGCGGAGCACGACGCCGCGGAAGCGCTCCTCCATCCGGAAGGTCTGCCTGACCTCCCAGCCGTTGGGGCCCGGCTGGTCGTTGACCAGCACGCCGTCGTCGCCCACGCTGACGTGCCGGCCGTTGGCGACGCTGCGGAAGGCGTACGCGCCGCCGCCCCAGTCGAAGACGTCGAACTCGGCCGAGGCGCCGATGCCGAGCGGGCCGCCGGTGTAGTCGGAGACGGCGCTGACGTAGCCCTCCTCGGCCCGCAGCGTGACCCGGTCCACGCCCTCGCAGTAGACCGTCTCGCAGCGTTCGGCGATCCCGTTCCTGGCGGTCACCCGGTAGGGCAGGGTGCCGCTGTACCAGTCCTCCAGCAGCACGTCGGCCAGCGGGCCGATCACCGCCACCCGCTTGGGCGCGCAGAGCGGCAGCAGGCCGTCGTTCTTGAGCAGCGTGATCGACTGCCGGGCCGCCTCGCGGGCCAGCCGCTGGTGCTCGGTGCAGTTGACGACGTCCTCGCCGATCTCCTCGTACGGTTCCACCGGGTCGAACTCCCCGAGCCTGGTCCGGACGGCCAGCGCGTGCCGGACCGCGGCGTCCACGTCGGCCTCGGTGATCAGCCCCCGGTCCAGGGCGGTCCTGAGGTGCCCGAGGGTGGCGGCGGTGCTGGCGTCGTCCTGGGTGAAACTGTCCAGGCCCGCCTTCAGCGCGTGCGCGTACGCCTCGGCGGGGTCGTCGTGGTAGGCCTGGGTGCCGAACAGGTTGGCGGGGGCGTACGCGTCGGAGACCACCAGCAGGTCCTGGGCGGCCCAGGCGCGCAGCACGTCGTTGATCAGCGGGGACAGGTGCGCGGGACGGCCGTTGACCAGGTTGTAGCTGGGCATCACCGCGACGGCCGCGCCGGACTCGATGGGCGGCCGGAAGGCGCGCAGCTCGTACTCGTGCAGGACCCGGGGCGGCAGGTTGCTGGAGCTGACGCAGCGGTCGGTCTCGTTGTTGTAGGCCAGGAAGTGCTTGAGGGTGGGCGCGGTCTTCAGCACGGGCCCGTCCCCGCGCAGGCCGGTCGCGTACGCGGTGCCCATCACCCCGGTCAGCCACGGGTCCTCGGAGTAGCCCTCCTCGTTGCGCCCCCAGCGCGGGTCGCGCAGCGGGTTCACCACCGGCGCCCACACGTTGCGCCCGGCCCCGGCGGGGTCCTTGCGGTGGAAGGCGATCACCTCGTCCGCGGTGGCGGCGCCCACGCTCCGTACCAGCTCGGGGTTCCAGGTGCTGGCCAGGCCGATCGCCTGCGGGAAGACCGTCGCCGGGCCGAGCCAGGCCAGGCCGTGCAGGGCCTCCGTGCCGGTACGGAAGCTGCGCAGGCCGAGCCGTTCCACCGGGGCCTGGTACTGGTGCAGCAGCCCGATCTTCTCCGCCAGGGTGAGCCGGGCGAGGAGGTCGGCGACCCTCGACTCCGCGGGGAGGCTGGGATCGCGGAACGGCTCGGACATTGGGATCCACCATCCTCGGTGTCGAAGCGCTTCGATGAACGGGCGAAAGAAAGCGCCTCAATCGAAGCGCTTCGATTAGGTATCACCCAGATGAAATCGGCCTCACACCCGAAGGGTGCCGCTTGACGAACCTTCGGTCAAGACCCATTTGTCGGGGCTGTCAGCATGATCAACCGAGCGCGGGAAGCCTGCCCGAATCGACGGAGTCGAGGACCCTGGCCGCCGCGCCGAGCGCCCCCGCGCCGTGCCCCAGCGTGGAGACGACCAGGCGGCAGCCGCCTCCCCCGGGGGCGATCGAGCGGCGGAACAGCTCCTCCTCCGCCCGCTTGTGCACCCACGGCGCCAGCCGGACGAAGTAGCCGCCCAGCACGATGACCTCGGGGTTCAGGGTGTTCGCCAGGATCGCCACGCCGGTGCCGAGCGCGCGGCCCACCGCGTCGAAGGAGGCGAGGACCTCCGCGTCGCCCGCGCGGGCCCGGCGCAGCACCTCGTCGAGCTCGGGCTCCAGCTCCGCGGGCGGCACCCCGGGCGGCAGCACCGCGCCGATGCCGGCCACCGCCTCCAGGCAGCCCCGCCGGCCGCACCGGCAGAGGGGGCCGTCCGGCTGGACCTCGATGTGCCCGATCTCGCCGGTGTAGCCCTGCCCGCCGCGCCGCAGCCGCCCGTCCATGATCACGCCGGCGCCCACGCCGGCCTCGCCCGTCAGGTAGACCAGGTCGGTCACGCCGCCGTGCGGGCCGAAGCGCAGCTCCGCCAGCGCGCCCAGGTTGGCGTCGTTGTCGACCAGGACGGGGAAGCCGGGATCGCGCATCGCCTTGGTGAGGTCGCCGCAGAGGTCGACGTCGCGCCAGCCGAGGTTCGGCGCGAGCCGTACTGAACCGTTCACGTCCACCAGTCCCGGCACGGCGACCGTGAGGCCGAGCACCTGGCGGGCCTCCTTGGCCATCCGGCTCACCACGCGGCGCGCGATGGCGGCCATCCCGGCGACCGCCTGGGCCGCCGAGGCTGTGCCGCCGGGGAAGGAACGCCGCCAAGACAGCAGCTCCTCGCCCTTGAGGTCCACCGCGACCGCGGTCAGGTAGTCCACGTTGACCTCGATGCCGATCGCCGCGTACGGCGAGCCGTCCAGCACCAGCATGGTCGCCGGACGCCCGACCCGGTTCTCGGTCAGACCGGTCTCGCGCAGCAGCCGCCGGTCGATGAGATCGGCGACCAGGCTGGAGACCGTAGCCTTGTTCAGGCCGGTGGACGCGGCGATGTCAGCGCGGGAACAGGGTGAGTTCTCGCGGACGAACCGCAGGACGACGGCCAGATTGGTGGCGCGGACGTCGGTGAAGTCGGCCGGCTGAGGCCCGTTGTGCGAAGTGATCAAAGTCAGCCCCGTTCCTGCTCGGGCTCATCATGCCTCATGCGCCCCCGATCCGGCCTCTGTCATCCGCTGTCATCCGCTGTCATCAATCTGTGATCGGGTCCCGGGGGTCCGCGGGGGCGAAACCTTGTGGTAACCGTCACCCTCGACTAATTTGTTTGGTCGAAAGACGAACTAACTCTACCGCGTAGATGTGGTTCTCCGCACCCCTCTCCAACACGCACGAACCTAAAGGAAGGGAGCGCGTCGTGACGCATTCCCCCGATGGCGCGACTACCACCCGGCGCGGGTTCCTCGCGCTCGCCGGCCTCACCGCCTTATCGGCCTGCGCCGCCCCCTCCGGGCCCAAACCCGGCGCGGCCAAGGCGACCGCCGCGGCCATGGACAAACTGACCTCGCTGGTCCCCAAGTTCGTCCCGCTCCAGGCGGTCAAGCCCGACATCACCAGCAGCGTGCCCGGGTTCGGCCGGGACGGCTTCCTCAAGTACCCGACCGCCCTGGTCGACTCCATCACCGCCAAGCCGGGCAAGGGCGGCACGTACAAGGTCATGGTGCCGACCTGGAGTCCGCTGCCGCCGCCGCTGGGCAGCAACTCCTACTACGACGCCGTCAACACCGACATCGGCGCCACCATCGACTTCAACTACCTCGACGGCATGACCATCCATGAGAAGCTGCCCACCCTGCTGGCCGGCGGCGACGTCGCGGACGTGACCACCGTGCCCGGCTGGGCGCTGACCGCCGTGCCCGACTACTCCAAGGCCGTGGACGGGCTGTTCGAGGATCTCACGCCGTACCTGGCCGGGGACATCTCCTCGAAGTATCCGGCGCTGGCCGCGATCCCCACGCTGGCCTGGCAGTACTCGGTCTTCAGTGGCAAGCTCAAGGCCGTGCCCGCGTGGCCGACGCCCATGTTCGGTCTGGTGCTCTTCCACCGCAAGGACCTCTGGGACAAGCTCGGCCTGACCGCGCCCAAGTCCGCCGACGAGTTGTTCGAGATGGGCAAGCAGGCCACCGACCCCAAGGCCAAGCGCTGGGCGTTCAGCGACGTCTTCGAGATCATGCGGGAGATCTACCGGGTGCCGCGCAAGTGGCGTAAGGAGGCGGGCAAGCTCGTCCACGCGTACGAGACGCCGGAGTACGAGGCCACGGTCGCGTGGATGCGCAAGGTCGTCGATGCCGGCCTGGTGCACCCCAACGTGCTGTCGGCCAAGCAGGCCGCCGACACCAAGGAGCTGTTCAAGTCCGGCCAGGTCCTGGTGGCCTCGGACGGCTTCAGCTTCTGGGCCGAGACGCTGATCCAGATGTCCAAGGAGGACCCCGACTTCTGGATGGAGCCCCTCCCGGTCTTCGGCGGGGACGGCGGCAAGCCCGAATACCGGGTCAACCAGGACCCCAGCTACACCTTCATCAAGAAGGGCACCCCGAAGGAGAAGATCGAGGAGCTGCTCTCGCTGTTCAACTACTTCTCCTCCCCCTTCGGCACCCAGGAGCAGCTGCTGTTCAACAACGGCGTCGAGGGCAAGCACTTCACGCGGGACGCCGCCGGCGCGCCGCAGCAGACCGAGCTCGGCCCCAAGGAGATCGTCGGCAGCTACGTCTGGCTCGGCGGCCGGATCGACCCGATCTTCGAGTCCCAGGCCCACCCGAACTACGTGCAGGCCGCCACCACCTGGTGGAACTCCGCCGTCCAGGTACGGCACCAGGACCCCTTCGACGGCATCCGGGTCCAGGAGCCCGGCGACTTCACCGCCGCGGTGAAGCCCTTCGAGGACAAGGTGACCGACATCATCCGGGGCCGCCGCGACGTGAGCACGCTGTCCCAGGCGATCGACGAGTGGCGCAAGGGCGGCGGCGACGCGGGCCGCGAGTTCTACCAGAAGGTCCTCACCGACAATGGCCGTGCTTAAGAGCCGCACCGACTCGGAACCGGCGGGTGACCTGACCTCACCCGCCGGCTCCGCCCGCCGCAGACCGCGCCCGGGAGCGCTCCCGTTCCGGGCTCGGCTGCGGCGGGACTGGCAACTCCTGGCGATGACGCTGCCGGCCGCCGGCCTGGTGCTGGTGTTCCACTACGTGCCCACGCTCGGCAACGTCATCGCCTTCCAGGACTACACCCCGTACGACGGGGTCGCCGGCAGCCCCTGGGTCGGCCTGTACAACTTCCAGTGGCTCTTCTCCGACCCCGAGTTCTGGCAGGCCCTCCGGAACACCGTCACGATCACCACGTTCCAGCTGGTCTTCTACTTCCCGGTGCCGATCGCGCTGGCGATCCTGCTGGACAGCGTGCTCTCCAGGAAGCTGCGCCTGTTCATCCAGGGCATCGTCTACATGCCGCACTTCTTCTCCTGGGTGCTCGTGGTCAGCCTGTTCCAGCAGATCCTCGGCGGGGCCGGGCTGCTCGCCCAGACGCTGCGGCAGCACGGCCACGAGCCCTGGGACATCATGACCAATCCGGACGCGTTCCTCGTGCTGGTGACCGCCGAGTCCGTCTGGAAGGACGCCGGCTGGGGGACGATCATCTTCCTGGCGGCGCTGGCCGCCATCAACCAGAACCTGTACGAGGCCTCCGCCGTGGACGGCGCGTCCCGGTGGCGGCGGATGTGGCACATCACCCTGCCGGGCCTGCGCCCGGTCATCCTGCTGCTGCTCATCCTGCGCCTCGGCGACGCGCTCAACGTCGGCTTCGAGCAGTTCTTCCTGCAACGCGACGCGGTCGGCGCGCACGCGGCCGAGGTGCTCGACACCTTCGTCTACTGGCGCACCCTGATGACCGGCGCGTGGAGCTACGGCGCCGCGGCGGGCCTGTTCAAGGGCCTCGTCGGGCTCATCCTCATCGTGATCGCCAACAAGGTGGCGCACAGGTTCGGCGAACAGGGAATCTACAAACGATCATGAGTACGCGACCGACCTGGCAGGAGCGGCCCACGCTGTTCGGGCTGACGATCAAGGGCTTCCTGCTCACCCTCATCGTGCTGTGCATGATCTACCCGATCTACGTGGTGATCCTCACCAGCGTCTCCACCGCGCAGGCCGTCACCGAGGCCGGCGGCCTGGTCACCCGCCCCAGCGGCCTGTCCCTGGACGCCTACCGCGAGCTCTTCGGCGGCGGCGTCGTCACCCGCGCCGTCCTGGTCAGCACCGGCGTCACCGTCGTCGGCACCGCGGTCAGCCTCGGCCTCACCATCCTGGCCGCGTACGGCCTGTCCCGGACCAACTCGCTGTTCCACCGGCCGCTGCTGTTCCTGTTCCTGCTGACCTTCCTCTTCACTCCCGGCATGATCCCCAGCTACCTGCTGGTCCGCGAACTCGGCCTCATCGACAGCTACTGGTCGCTGATCCTCCCGTCCGCGATCAGCGCCTTCAACCTGGTCGTCATGCGCGCCTTCTTCATGAACATCCCCGGCGAGGTCATCGACAGCGCCCGCATCGACGGCGCCGGCGACTTCCGCATCCTCGGCCGCATCGTCCTGCCCATGTCCAAGGGCGTCACCGCCGTCATCGGCCTCTTCTACGCCGTCGGCTACTGGAACGCCTTCTTCAACGCCGTCCTCTACATCAACGACAACGCCAAGTGGCCTCTCCAGCTCATCCTCCGCCAGTACGTGCAGCAGGGCATGAACCTCGTCCCCAACACCCGCACGTACGACACCGCCACCGGCGCCCTCCCCCCGAACCTCGCCATCAAGATGGCCATCGTCGTGGTCGCCCTGGTCCCGGTCCTGATCATCTACCCCTTCGTCCAGAAGCACTTCACCAAGGGTGTGATCATCGGCGCGGTCAAGGGATGACCGGTGGCGGGCCTCCCTTCGTGATCAATCCGCGAAGCGGGCCACGCGGCGGAGTTTGTTCATGGCGTCGAGGGCGGCGACCTTGTAGGACTCGGCGAGGGTGGGGTAGTTGAAGACCGCGTCGACGAGGTAGTCGATGGTGCCGCCGCAGCCCATGACGGCCTGGCCGATGTGGATGAGTTCGGTGGCGCCGGTGCCGAAGACGTGGACGCCCAGGAGGGAGCGGTCCTCGGCGGAGACCAGGAGCTTGAGCATGCCGTACGTGTCGCCGATGATCTGGCCGCGGGCGAGTTCGCGGTAGCGGGAGATGCCGACCTCGAAGGGGATGCTGGCGTCGGTGAGCTCGTCCTCGGTGCGGCCGACGAAGCTGATCTCGGGGATGGTGTAGATGCCGATGGGCTGGAGCAGGTGCATGGCGTTCACCGGCTCGTCGCAGGCGTGGTAGGCGGCCAGCCTGCCCTGTTCCATGGAGGTGGCGGCGAGGGCGGGGAAGCCGATGACGTCGCCGACCGCGTAGATGTGCGGGACGGAGGTGCGGTAGTACTCGTCGACGGTGATGCGGCCGCGGGCGTCGGCGGCCAGGCCGGCCTCGCCGAGGGCCAGGTTCTCGGTCATGCCCTGGCGTCCGGCCGAGTACATGACGGTCGCGGCGGGGATCTTCTTGCCGCTCTCCAGGATCGTCAGGGCGCCCCGCTCGCGGCGTTCCACCGCGGCCACGCTCTCGCCGAACCGGAAGGTGACCGCCAAGTCGCGCAGGTGGTACTTGAGGGCCTCGATCACTTCGAGGTCGCAGAACTCGAGCATGCGGTCGCGGCGTTCGACCACGGTGACCTTCGTGCCGAGGGCGGCGAACATGGAGGCGTACTCGATGCCGATGACGCCCGCGCCGACCACGACCATCGAGTCCGGCACCCGGTCCAGCTCCAGGATGCCGTCCGAGTCGATGATCGTCTGGCCGTCGAACTCCACCGTGTCCGGCCGGGCCGGCCGGGTGCCCGTGGCAATGATGATCTTGTCAGCGGTGACCTTGGTCTCCCGGCCGCGTTCGTCGATCACCGCGATGGTGTGCGGGTCCACGAAGTGCCCCGAACCGGTGAGTACGGTGACGTGGTTGCGGGAGAGCTGGTTGCTGATCACCTCGACCTCGCGGCCGACCACGTGCTGGGTCCTGGCCGTCAGGTCGGAGACGGTGATCTCTTCTTTGACTCGGTAGTTGCGGCCGTACATCTCGCGCTGGCTGAGGCCGGTCAGGTACAGCACGGCCTCGCGCATGGTCTTGGAGGGGATCGTGCCGGTGTTGATGCACACGCCCCCGATCATGTTCCGTCGTTCGACGATCGCCACCCGGCGTTCCAGTTTGGCCGCGGCGATCGCGGCCTTCTGCCCACCGGGCCCGGAACCGAGAACAAGCACATCAAAGTCGCTCACACCGCAAGTGTGAGCGGTTGGCGCAGTAGGGTGAAGACCCTGACCGCCCTTCACCTGACGAATGACGATTTGTTGCTTGGTGGCAACTTCGCTGTAAATATCCGGCGGGGTGCAATCGAGGGACAAGCAATCGTCAAGCGCGTACCGGAAAGATCCCATCCATGTGGAGAGACACCCCTGAGTACCTCGGCGAGCTGCTCATCTGGGAGATCGAGGACTACCTCAGCGCTCAGACCGTCCAGCCCGAGCGGGCCAGGGTGGCCTTCATCCGGCTGGCCGACGAGTGGGCGGCGGCGTCCATCGGCGCCGAACTGGAGACGGGCGGCAGCTTCTACGCGGCCGCCAAGCGCGCCGACTCGCTGGGCATGACCGTCCCGGGCGACATGTTCGGCATCGTCACCCGCGACGAGCACCCGGAGATCTTCAAAGCCGTCCCGGGGACGACCTTCCCGCCCGTGCCCGATGGGAATGGTTTCGTCATCATCCGGCTGGTCGCGTTCGAGCTTTAGGAATCATTCGGATGATTCGAGCAATGTCACCGTGGCCTCGGCGGTGTAGACCAGGAAAGTAAGGCTCTCCTGGAAATACAGCCGCACGGTGTCGGCGTCGTGGCTGAGATAACCGATCGAGACGTCCTGGCCGAGGTGCAGCTCGAAGTCGCCGCCGCGCGTGGACAGCAGGAAGGCGCCCGCGACGGCGGGCGCCCAGACGAGTTCGCCGTCCACGAGCCGGGCGAGATGATCGTAGATCGGATAGCCCTGGTCGGTCGTCTCGACGACCGCCGTGTACGCGTCCGCGCTGAGGGCCAGCCGGTACGGGCCGTTCACCCCCGCCAGGCGCAACGCGGACAGGGCCCGGCTGATGGCGTCGGGATACTCGCGCACCTGCGCCGGAAGCGTGAGCGCCGGATTGGACGAGCCCTCGCGAAGGCCCGTGATACCCGCGTCCGCGTACCCCTCGAAGATCGCGCGGTCCTCGGCGAAGGCGAGCAGGCGGGCGGCGTCCTTGACCGGCTGCCAGTCCGCGTCCTTGGCACCGCGTTCGACGTCGTCGATCTGCCGGCGGTCGAGGGTGAAGGGCACCCGCAGTTCGACGATCGGCTGCGAGCGGCGGGCGCGGGCGGTGACGCCCTCCGAGTGCGGGCCGAGGTCCCGCAGATGACCGGTGCCGACGGCCGCCAGCTGGATCCCCGCGGGACCCGCGACGTCAACGAGGCGGCGACCGGCCACGTAACGCTTGAAGGTGCGCCGCGCCTCCTCCTCCAGGTCGCTCCACGCGGCCGAGGAGATCGGCGCCAGCTCCCGATACAGGTTGTCCATCAGACATCGCCTCCTTTGAGATCACCGATCCCCAGGGACGGTGCGAACAGGGGTTCAGGTACAGCCGGGGTCTCGGCGCGGACTTCGGTCGTGGCGCCGGGCGGGTCGGGCAGGTCGTCGAGGAAGTCGGCGCTCGGGACGAAGAACAGGGTCCCGGTCACGGCGACGGAGAAGTCCAGGATGCGGTCGTGGGCGGCGGGCGGCTCGCCGAGGAACATGCGCCGGAGCATGCGTTCGGTCACGTCCGGGGTACGGGCGTAGCCGATGAAATACGTGCCGAACTCGCCGCGCCCGACCTCCCCGAAGGGCATGTTGTCGCGGAGGATCTGGCGTTCCGTCCCGTCGGGATCCTCGATCGTGGTCATCGCGACGTGGGAGTCGGCCGGCTTGACGTCGTCGTCCAGTTCGATGTCCGACAGCTTGGTGCGGCCGATCACCTTCTCCTGGGCCTCGACCGGCAGGGCGTTCCAGGCCTGGAGATCGTGCAGGTACTTCTGGACGATCACGTAGCTGCCGCCGGCGAAGTCCGGGTCCTCCGCGCCGATCAGGACCGCGTCGGACGCCGCCGGGCCGACCGGGTTCTCGGTGCCGTCGACGAAGCCCAGCAGGTCGCGTACGTCGAAGTACTTGAAGCCGTGGACCTCGTCGCGGACCGTCACCACCTCGCGGATGCGATCCATGATCTCCGAGGCCAGCGCGAAGCACAGGTCGGGCCGCTGCGCCCTGATGTGGAACAGCAGGTCGCCCGGGGTGGACACGGCCCGGTGCACGGGTCCGTCGAGTTCCCGGAACGGGTGCAGCTCGCTGGGGCGAGGGCCGGCGAACAGGCGGTCCCACGCGTACGAGCCGATCCCGGCGACGCAGCTCAGGGTGGCCTCCTGCGCCCGGAACCCGATGGCCCGCTGGAGACCGGCCAGGTCGGACAGGAGGTCCCGGACGCGGGACTCGCCTCCTGAGTCGATCGTCACCACCAGGAAGATCGCCGCCCTGGTCAGCGGGCTCAGCACCTCCTGCGGGATCGCCTCCCGTCCCGGTTCCGCCATCGTCGCCCTCCTGTAACAGCTGTTCTACCAGCGTATTTGCCCATTTCGGTCCTGCCGGATCCGCCCCCTTCCGGCTCTTTTCCCGCCTGCGTACGGGACGGTCCTACCATGAACGAGGTGCCAGGGTTTGGGGGAACGAGTGGGTGGCATGAGTCCGCAGGAGGACCAGAACCGGCGGCTGTTGCGGGCCAGGGACGCGATGGACCGGGACTTCGCCAAGCCGCTCGACGTGCCCGGACTCGCCGCCGTCGCCTTCATGTCGGCCGCGCACTTCAGCCGCAGCTTCCGGGCGGCCTTCGGCGAGACGCCCCACCGCTACCTGCAGCGGCGCCGGATCGAACGGGCGATGGCCCTGCTGCGGGAGACGGCGACGCCGGTCACCGACGTGGCGCGGGAGGTCGGGTTCGAGAGCCTCAGCACCTTCATCCGGACGTTCGGCTCGATCGTCGGGTCGTCCCCCACGGAGTTCCGCGCCAAGGCCGCGCCCTTCTCGGCGCCGATCTGCTTCGTGAAGAGCTGGACGAGACCGAGCAGTTTTGGACAAGCCGAATCCGGGGCCGGCTCATAGCCTGGACCCATGTTCAAGCAGATCAGCATTCATTCGGTACGCGTCCTGGACCAGGACGAGGCACTTGACTTCTATGTCGGCAAGCTCGGGTTCGAGGTCAGCAACGATGTCGACCTCGGCTTCATGCGGTGGCTGACCGTCGCGCTGCCCGGCGACCCCGACCGGCACATCCTGCTGGAGGTGCCCGGCCCGCCGGCGCTCAGCCCGGAGGTGGCCGTGCAGGTGCGCGAACTCGTGACCAAGGGGGCCATGGGCGTGGCCGCCATCCTCACCACCGACGACTGCCAGAAGACGTTCGAGACGCTGAAGGCCCGGGGCGTCGAGTTCACCGAGGAGCCCGTGGTCCAGCCGTACGGGATCGACTGCGCGCTCCGGGACCCGTTCGGCAACCACATCCGCATCACCCAGCCGGCGCTCCAGCCGCGGAACGTCGACGAGAGCGACATCGCCCGCTGGGGCGGCGAGCCCGGGAACGGCTGACCCCGGGCAGCGGCTAGCGTCGATGGCATGAAGTATCTACTGATCATCTACGGGACACAGGAGTCCTGGGACGCGATCCCGCCGGACGAACGCGACGCGATGATCGCCAAATTCGACGCGTTCAACACCAAACACATGAAGTCCGGCGAGCTCCTGGGCGCGTACGGTCTCGCTCCGGAGTCCGAGGCGAAAACCGTCCGCGTCCGTGACGGTATGCCCGTCGTCACCGACGGGCCATACCTGGAGGCCAAGGAATACCTGGCCAGTACCTACCTCCTGGACGTCGCGGACGAGGCCCGCGCCCTGGAGATCGCCGCAGAACTGCCCGCGGCGGCCCTCAGCCAGGTGGAGTTCTGGCCGATCCTGCACGAGGCGTCCCCCTGACCTACTGCCACGCGGATCAGGTGTGGGCGGCGCCGACGCGGTCCACGATGTCGGTCTCGCCGGCCTTGCGGGCGCAGTGGGCGCAGCAGTACCAGCTGCCGTTGGCCTCCACACCGTGACCCATGATGCGGCAGGAGCAGTGCTCACAGACGGGCGCCATCTTCGTGATCGCGCACTCGAAGCTGTCAAACGTGTGCACCGCGCCCTGGGCGTGGATCTCGAAGGTCATGTCGTAGTCGTTGCCGCAGACTTCACAAGCCGCCATTGTCTCCCCCTTATGTAGATGCTTACGGCGGGTTGGTACCCGTTGGCGGGGGCGCGGCAAGGGCCTTGCTGAAGGCTTTGGGGGGTTCAGAGGGATTGTTTGCTGGGCGCCCGCTCCGTCTCGATGACGAAGCGGGCGCCCGGCGTTTCACAGGGCCTTGAGCAGGGTGGTGATCGTGGTCTTGGCTCCGGCGAAGGCCTCGGGAAGCTCCATCAGCGTGGAGTCGGTGGAGTTGATGGGGGTGTCGGCGGGGCGGTCGCTGCCGCCGAACAGGATGTACACGACGCGGGTGCCCTGCAGGGCGTAGATCTCGTACCGGGCCGAGTACGCGGTGTCGGTCTTCTGTTTGATCGCCTGGCCGAAATTGTCCTCACCGATGCCGGGAAGCTTCGCGATCTTGCTCCAGGCGATGCCGCCGATCCGGGAACCGGCCGTGAACTTGGTCTTGCCGCGCCGGTCGATGAGGAAGAAGCGGGCGGTCTCCGCGTCCGGGAACTCGCGGACACTGACCAGGAGGTTCCGCCAGCGGATCTTCCCGCCGGCGACGGGCATCTTGTCGTTCCACCACTGGCACTGGGTGTGGTCCGCCTTGCCGTCCTTGGCGGTGACGGCCTCGCCCTTCGTCGCGGGGACGAGCTGACCGGCGACCGCGTTCAGGGCGACGCAGTGCGGGGGCAGGTCGATGCGTACGGGCTTGGGGCTTTCGCTCGGGCTCGGGCTCGGCTGGGGCCGGGCGGCGAAGGGCGGCGGCTTGCCCTGCTGCCAGGCGGTCACCGACTGGGCCAGCTGGCCGAGCAGCGTCTTGACCTCGCGGATCGCGTTGGCCTCGGTGATCGACTGCTTGGTGTCGGTGGAGAACAGGTCGGCTTCCTTGTGCTGCTGGCTCGCCTCGTACCGGACCTGGAAGGTCACGTTGCCGACGCGGCCCATGCCCTGGCCGAAGGAGTAATGGTGATCCTTCTCGCGGACCAGCTGGTACTGGGCGACGGCCTCCTCGCCGACGCCGGTGAACTTGGTGGGCTTGGAGTAGTAGCGCTCCTCGGTGGAGTTGTTGCCGCCATAGGTGTACTGGCTGACCTCGCCGTTGAACTGGATCTTTGCGGCCTTCTCCGCGGTGGTCTCGCCGAGGGCCTCGTAGCGGGCGACGTTGACGACGATCTCGCGGCTGCGGGTGACGTCGCGGTAGGAGATGTCACGATTCGCCCAGGTGCAGGTCCAGCGGACGTAGCTGACGATGGTGTCCGACCGGTTGTCGTTCGTCGTAGAATCGATCTTCGCCCGGGGCACGAGGCGTTCCGTCTCCACGGGGTCGAGCATCCCGCACACGTCGGCGTTCGCACCCGCGCTCGCGGCGGCCGAAGCCGTCGCCGACGGAGCCGCGCTCCCCGAGGACGACGCCGCAACCGGCGCCTGCTCCTCGGACCGCGTCTTCATGAACACGAACGTGCCGCCCGCCACCAGCAGCACGACGACCAGCGCCAGCACCGGCACGACCCAGCCCGCCCGCTTCCGCGGCGGCCCCTGCCACCCCCCGCCCGGCTGCGTCGTCCCCGGCCAGGGCCCACTCCCCGACCCCTGCCCTCCCATCTGGTACGGCATGCTCTCCTGCCCGGACGGCTGCCAGGGCCCCCCGACCGGCGGCGCCTGCGCCCCACCCGACCACTGCCCAGCGGCGTCCGGCGAAGACGGCCCGCCCCAATTCCCGGGCGTACCTCCCTGCGGAGACCCACCTGACTGCGCTCCCGGCGCCTGCGGACCGCCGCCCGGCCAAGCCCCCGGCGGGCTCCCCTGAGGAGGCCCATCCGCCTGCGGACCCGACCAAGATCCCGGCGCTCCCCCTTGTGGAGGACCGCCTGGCCACTGCCGCGTCGAATCCGCCGATTGAGGTCCCGGGGACCAAGATCCGGCAACTCCGCCCTGCGGAAACCCGCCCCGCTGCGAGTCCGGAGCGTCCGATGGCGGAACCGCACCCGGCCAAGCTCCCGGGGCATTCGGCGCTTGCGGACTGCCGGGCCACGCTCCAGACCCATCCGATCCCTGCGCCGCAACGGGCCAGGCACCGGGCATACCCGGAGGCTGCGAGCCTCCGGACGCATCCGGCGACTCTGCTCCATGAGGCCACGAACGAGGCCCCTCCGGTCCCTGGGCGGCAGTCGGCCACGAACCAGGCATACCCGGACCCGGCGCATCAGGCGATTGTGCTCCGTGAGGCCACGAGCCGACCCCCTCCGGTCCTTGCGCCGCAGTCGGCCACGAGCCAGGCATTGCTGAACGTTGCGAACCTCCGGGCCGGGATCCAGGGGTGTCCGGCGACTGGGATGCGTGGGGCCACGAGCCAGGCGGGTTGGGCGGCTGGGCTGGGGACCACGCTCCGGGGTCCGGGGATGTGGTGGGCCATGCGCCGGGTGCGTCCGGAGGTTCGTTCGTCCAGGGTCCCGAAGCGTTCGGAGGAGTGTCTTGCTGGGGTCCCGGGGCGCCGGAGGGGGTGGGGGTAGCCGGTTCCCGGCCTGTGGGAGGACCGCCCCAAGGTCCGGGGGCCGCTTCCGGCGGAGGGCTGGAGAGCGGAGGCGTGTGGAGGGAGTAGTCGTTGGGGCCGGTTGTCTCGTCGTTGGCGGTGGAGGGTGTGGGCGGCCAGCCGGGGGCGGCCGGGGGTTCGTGCTGACGGCCTGGCGGGGGCGGTAACGGAGAACCGCTGCGCCAGGGCTCTTCGCTGTCCGTCGCCGCGCGCGGCTCGGGGCGGTCGCCGGAACCGGAGGGCCAAGGGATGGGGCCGGAGGGTAAACGTTCAACCGGTCGGGTGTCGGGGTCCGAATCCTGTGGCTCGCCAAGCTTGCCGGCTCCCTCAGGTGCCGAAGACGGGCCAAAACGATCGTCCGGTTTCAAGCCTGGAGAGCGGTCAATCGGCGGGCCAGACCGGTCTTCAGGTCGGAACTGCGTGACGGCGCCAAAATGCCCGCCCGCGACTCTGGTCGTCGGCATGTCAAAGGAAGGCCGGTCCGCCGGATCCTCCGGACGCTCGTCCGAGTTCCGCCCGAACTTCGGACGGAGGATCTGGGCCGACTGCGTCTTGGAGTCGTCCTCGGGCTCCGGCTCCGACAGCCGTCCCCTCGGCTCCGGGGGTGGACCAAAGGGCAGATCAGAATTGTCCGGCCAATCGGGCACACGCGGGGAATGCCCGCTCCCCGGAGAGTCCGGGCGTCCGAAGCCCTGGTCGCCGTGGTCCCGGTAGTCAGAAGGTCCGGCCATCTCGGTATTCACCGGTGTGGGCGCGGTGGTGTCAGATTGCGACCCAAGAGATTCGGATTCACGGCCGGAAAACCGCGCCGAAGCGAACTTCCGCGTGAACGACTCAGGCTGAACAGCCTTAGGAGACACGGATTCAGCGTGGACGGGCTGGTCGGCCTCGGGGTTGATGGGGTCAGGCGTGGAGGAGTCCGGCTCGGAGCCTTCGGAGTCGGCCTCAGCGGAAGCGGACCCCGAGGACCCAGATGACCCGGTGGACCCGGATGGCTCGGGCGGCCCCGGGTCGGTGGGGGTCGGAGTGTCGGTGTCGGCCTGGTCGTGGGGGTGGCTGGGGTCGGGGGGGCCGTCGGGGGTGGGATGGGGGGGCTCGGGTGGGGGGTCTGGGGTGGGTGGGGGGAAGTAGAGGCGGGGGTCGGGATTGGGTTCGGTGAGGGGGCGGCGGGGCGGGGGCTTGAAGGGGTCCCACGGGGTGCCGGGAGGTGTGGTCATGGAGGGCTCCTGGAGGGGGTGGAGGGCTAGCCGAGGCCGACGCTGACGAGGGTGGCGGCGTGGGTGGCGGCCTGCCATGTGGGTGATCGCTCGGCGGCGTCGGGCGGGGCGGCCCCCGACTGCCGGTAGGCGACTTCGACGATCAGATTGCTCTGGCGGAACCACACGGACGTGCCGGTGACCCCTGGCTCGCTGATGGCGCGCGTGAACGCCTCCTGGGCGAGGGCGTAGCTCTCGGAGCCCCCGCCGGAACGGTGGCCGTCGAACGCGCGGGCGGCCTGGTTCTCCCCCGCTTCGGCAGGGTTGAGTCGATACGTGACGGTCAGCGCGATGTTGGTGCGATGCTGCGCCCAGCCGCAGCTGCCGCCGTCCTGCTCCCCCCGATCCGCCCCTTCGCCGAGCAGTTCGGTGGCCTGCCTGCTGGTGAGCGCCTCGCACGGATCCGGCATCACCGTGAACCGCCCCGGCGTGTCCGGACCGCCCGCCCCGAGGTTCCACGCGGCGAGCCCGGCCGCGACGCCGAGCCCCACGGTCAGCGCGCCGATCAGCACCAGCCGCCCGGTTCTGCGCGGCCGTACGACGACGGGTGGCGGGAGGAGAGACTGCAGCATGTGACGCGCGGCCGCGGCGGGCGGGCGGCGGCCGGGGTCCTTGTCGAGGAGGGCGAGGATCACACGGGCCAGTCCCGGGGTGGCGCGCATCATCGGCGGCGGCTCGTGCATGAGGACGGCGGCGAGCACGGCGGCCGGGATGTCGCGGTGGAACGGCCCCCGGCCTTCGACGGCCGTGTAGAGGGTGGCACCTAGCGACCACAGGTCCGACGGCGGTCCCGCGGGTTCCCGCCGGAACCGCTCGGGCGCCATGTACGCCGGCGACCCCGAACTGTCGGCCGGATCGGCCCCGAGCGGCGCGGCGATGCCGAAGTCGGCGAGCATGGCCCGCCCGTCCTCGCCGATGAGCACGTTGGCGGGTTTCACGTCCCGGTGCAGGATGCCGTTGCGGTGGGCGAGGTCCAGCGCGTCCAGGACGGCCAGGCCGATCTCGGCGACCCGGTTGGACGGCAGCGGCAGCAGCTTGTCGAGGGAGGTGCCGGGCACCAGGTCCATGACGATCCACGGCTGCCCGTGATGCGGCACCACGTCGTGGATCATGACGATGGACGGATGGCTGAGCCGTCCGGCCGCGCGGGCCTCCTGGAGGGCGCGCCCGGCGTATTCGGCGAGCTCGCCGGCGGCCAGGCCGCTGGGCACGCGCATCTGCTTGACCGCGACCTCACGCCGCAGCAGCTCGTCGTGGGCACGCCAGACCGTCCCCTCGCCGCCCTGGCCGAGGGGTTCCACGAGCCGGTAACGCCCGGCGAGTAAATCCACTACGCCCGGCTCCACAACGTGTCGGCGACGACGGTGGCCGCGCGGAGGGCGGCGGCGCGGATCTGCTCGGGGGTGCGGTCACCCAGGTCCGCGTACTCGATCTTGCCGACCAGGTCGCCGAGGCGGAAGTAGATCAGGTTGCCGAGCACGCGGCCCCCGGTGGAGCTGACGTCGGTGGCGAAGGCCTCCTCGCCGACGCCCTGCAGGCTACGCGGCCGGGAGATCACGACCTGCTGTTTGCGGTCGGCGCCGATCTCGTACCAGATGAACTCGCCTTCGCGGAGGCCGTTGTCGGAGCGGCGGCGCAGCCCGGTGTAGAGGGTACGGGCCGACTCGGCGGTGAGCGCCCACGGGTCGGGGGTGTCGGAGTCGGTCTCCGGGTCGATGCGCAGGCCGGTGCCCTCCACGGTCCACTGGCAGCCCTTTTCGATCTTGCGGCCGGGTACGGCCTTGCCTAAGGCGGCGGTCACCTCGGCGGCGGGCAGGGCCGTACAGAGATCGACGGGTTTGGCGAAGGAGGGCGAGGAGCGGCGGGCGGGCGGCTCGGAAGAGTCGGGCCAGAGGGCCACGACGGCGGCCGCGGCCAGCAGCGGGACCGCCACCGCGGCGGCGACCAGCCCCCGCCGGGTACGGCTCCGCCGCGCCGCCATCGGCATGGTCACCTCGGGCATGCCGCCCCGGGCGATCTGCCGGAACAGGTCGAGGGCGGCCGCCGGTTCCGGGCGGCCGGTGGGGTCGCGCGACAACATCCAGCGCACCAGCGGCCCGATCGGCCCGGCGGCGGACGGCGCGGGCACGTCGTTGGAGATCGTCGCGTAGAGGACCTCCACCTGGGAGCCCCTGAACGGGGGCGCGCCCTCCAGCGCCAGGTAGAGGGTGGCCCCCAGCGACCACAGGTCGGACGCGGGGCCGCCCGGCTCGCCGGACAGGCGTTCCGGCGCGATGTACCCGGGCGAGCCGATGAGCAGGCCGTCGCCGGTGAGGGCGGTGGTGTCGGCCGGCCTGGCGATGCCGAAGTCGGTGAGGACGACGCGGCCGTCGCTGGTGAGGAAGACGTTGCCGGGTTTCACGTCCCGGTGCTGCACGCCGAGGGCGTGGGCGGCGGCCAGCGCCTCCAGCATGCGGGCACCGATCTCGGCCACCCTGGCGGCCGGCATCGGCCCGTGCGTCCTGATCTCGTCGGCGAGGTTGCGGCCGTGCAGGCGCTCCATCACGATCCACGGCTTGCCGCCTTCGACGAGCACGTCGTGTACGCCCACGATGGACGGGTGCCGCAGCCGCGCGGTGACCTCGGCCTCCCGCATCACGCGGGCGACCAGCTCGGCCCGCTTCCGCTCGTCGAGCCCTTCGGGGAAGCGCAGTTCCTTGACCGCCACCTCGCGGTCCAGCGTCTCGTCCCTGGCCAGCCACACCGTGCCCATGCCGCCGGAACCGAGAGGACGGAGCAGGAGGTACCGAGAGGCCAGTCTTTCCCCGATCGATTCGGCCATAGCGGGAGGATAGCGAAATCCCGTTCGGGTGCTTCACGGATTGCCCGTGCCGTTACAGCACCATTTCCGGTACGGAAGTCATCGGCGGGCCGCGGCCAGGAGCAGGGGCAGCCCGAGTACGCCGAGGCAGGCGAGCGCGGCCGGGAGCGCGAGCCCGGTGGTCAGGGCGGCCACGGCGAGCGGACTGGCCACGAATCCCGCGTACGACACGGTGGACACGGTGGTGACCACGGCCCCCGTGGTGTCCCTGGCTCCGGCGTCGCTGAGGATGGCGGGCATGAGCGGCCCGAACGCCAGCCCGGCGAGCGCGAACCCGGCCAGGCTCGCCCACGGGGAGGCCGCCAGTCCGGCCAGGACGATTCCGGACGAGCCGCCCAGACCGGCGATCAAGAACAGCGGCCTGCTGGTCCGGGTGGGCACCGCCTGGGCGATCAGGCGGCCGACGGTGAGCGCGGCCATGTAGGCGGCTGGTGCGGCGGCGGCCAGGACAGGGCCGGCCGCGCGGTAGTCCTCCAGCAGGATGGCCGACCACTGCTCCACCGCGTTCTCCACGATCAGCAGGCAGGCCCCCAGCAGGCCGAAGACCACGCCCACGCCCCAGAGCCCGGCGCGCGCCTTTTCGGCCGGGTCCCCGGCGTCCGGGAGGCCGAGCGGCAGCCGTACGGCGGCGAGACCGGTGGCCAGCACCACGGCGGCGGCGCAGGCGAGGACGGCGGCGGTGGACAGGCCCAGGTCGCGGGCGAACCCGGCGGCGGGGGCCGCCACGATCACGGCGACCGGGAACGCGGCGTGCACCGGCTGGAACAGCCGCCGCCCGGTCACCCGTTCGCCGCGCGCGGTGGCCATGTTGAGCGCGACGTCCACGCTCCCGCTGGTGACGCCGACGACGAGCAGCGCCACCGCGAGCGTCCACGGCGCCGTGACGAAGCCGAGCAGGCTCGCGACGGCGGCCAGCCCGGCCATGGACAGGGCCAGGACCAGGCTCTCCCGGCCGCGAGCGAGCCTGCCGGTGACCATCATCGCCGGGATCGCCCCAACGGAGACCGCCGTGAGGGCCAGCCCAAGATCGGCGGTGGAGGCCCCCAGCTGCGCCTTGATCGCGGGCAACAACCCGGCCCAGGCGCCCCAGAAGACCCCCCATCCCGCGCAGACGACGACCAGCCGGCCGCCGACACCGCTCACCCGTTCCCGCACCAGACCACCGAGCACGCCGCCCCCCTTCGTCCTGCGACCTTGCAGGGTAGTGAGGGGTCACCGCAAGAGGGAGCTGGCCGGGGCAGCCTGCTCCCCCGGGTCCGGCTGTCGAAGCGAGGGTCCGGGCGAATCACCGCAGGAGAAAGCTGGCCGGGACAGCCTGATCCGGCTGTCCAAGGGAGGGTCCGGGCGAATCATCGCAGGAGGGAGCCGGCCGTCAGCACCGGCTCCCTCCTGGGTCGTCAGTTCAGGGTGAGGGTGCGGACGCGGAGATCGCCGGTGACGGTGAGGTACACGTCGTGCACCCCGGACGTCCTGGTCAGCGCCGCGCTGGCGCTGGTCCAGGAGTAGACGTCGCCGGTGGCCGGAACGGGAATCGTCCCGATCACGCGGCCCGTGGGAGAACCGACGCGGACCTGGATGGACCCGCCCGCCACGGACGAGACGCCGACGGTGGCGGACGCCGGGCCGCGCAGGTCGGCGCCCTTGAAGGCGATCCATTCCCCGGTGGTGGCCCCGACCGCCGTGCCGCTGGGTTTGCTCTCGTCGACGAGCTCGATGCCCGCGTAGTCGTCGAAATCGCTCGCCCGAGTCGGGCGGGTCAGGTCGCGGTGCGGAATGCTCTCGCCGGGCACGTTGACGGTGGCGCGCTGGCGGATGGCGGCGGACGAGCTGCCCACCAGCACGTCGTGGGTGGCGGTCTCGGTGACGAACCGGTTCCTGGTGACGTCCCAGAGCGCGAGGTCGGCCCTGGCGACGGTGAAGCGCACGGTGGTGGACGCGCCCGGCGCGAGGGTCACCCGCTGGAAGCCGCGCAGCTGTTTCACGGGCTGCTTGACGCGTGACCGCTGCTGGTGGGTGTAGAGCTGGACGACCTCGTCCCCCGCCCGGCTCCCCGTGTTCGTCACCTTGACCGATATTTCGTAACCCGCGCCCTTGGGGGTGACCTTGAGGCCCTGGTAGCCGAAGGTCGTGTACGACAGCCCGTGCCCGAACGCGTAGAGCGGGCTGCCCGTGTAGTACAGATACGTCGAACCCGTCTTGATGATGTCGTAGTCGGTGATCGGCGGCAGGGCGGCCCCCGCCCGGTGCCAGGTCTGGGTGAGCCGGCCGGCCGGGTTGACGTCGCCGTACAGGACGTCGGCGAGGGCGTGGCCGGTCTCGGCGCCCGCGTGGGTGGTCCACAGGATGGCCGGCACGTGCTCCTGGAGCCAGTCGACGGTGGCCGGATAGCTGTTCTGGAGCACCACGACCGTCTTCGGGTTGGCCGCCCGTACGGCCTTGACCAGGGCTTCCTGGCCCTCGGCCAGTTTGGTGGAGGTGCGGTCGTGGTCCTCGCGGCCGTTGATGAACGGCATGCTGCCGACGACGACCACGGCCACGTCGGCGGCCTTCGCGGCGGCCACGGCCGAGGCGACGCCGTCGGTCACGACCTCCTTGGTGAACCTGGCCGCGGTGGCCTTCGCGCCCACCGAGAGCTTGCCGTCGGCGTCCACCTGCACGTACGTCTCCGGCAGCCAGAACCACGGCTGCGTCACCTCGTATCCGGCGTACCGGATGAGGAAGCTGCCGTCGCCGGCGGGTTCCAGCTTGAACTGCTGCTGCACGAACCACCCGTTGGGCTGCTCGTCGCGCGTGATGAAGGGCGCCCAGTTCCACCCGAGGTAGCGGCCGTTGGCGGCGTTGCGCAGGGTCACGACGCCTTCGCCCCAGTCGGTGAGGTCCCACTGGGCGGCCGGCGTGAGCGCGGCGGCGGTGCCGACGGTGTCGGCGTCCGTGGTGCCCGTGGCGGTGACGTACCCGCCGGACCCCACCTGCTTGAACGCGACCCTGTCCACGCCCTCGGTCGCGGTGGCCGTGGCGCGCTCCCTGATGCCGTCCAGCGCCGTCACCCGGTACGGCAGGCTGCCGCCGTACCAGTCGGTGTAGAGCGTGTCGCCGAGCGGGCCGATGACGGCGACCTTGCGGCTGGGGGCGAGTGGCAGCAGGCCGGAGTTCTTCAGCAGGACGGTGGCCTTGCCCGCGGTCTCCCGGTTGAGGGCGCGATGCGCGGGAGAGTCGACGACCGCCTTGGTGATGCCGCCGTAGGGGCCGCCGCCCGGGTCGAACTCGCCGAGCCGGAACCGGATGCTCAGGATGTGGCGGATGGCCGTGTCCACGTCCGCCTCGGTGATCAGCCCCTGCGCGAGCGCGTCGGTCACGGCGGTGACGGTCCTGGCGGAGTTGGCGTCGTCGGTGGTGAAGCTGTCCACGCCGGCCTTGAGCGTGGCCGCGTCGGCCTGGGCCAGGGTCGGGTAGTAGCGCTGGGAGTCGACCAGGTTGTTGGGGGCGTGCGCGTCGGTCACGTTGAACAGGTCGCGGCTGGTCCAGGTCCGTACGCTCGCGTTCAGGTCGGTGACCGTCGCCGGGCGTCCGTTGACGACGTTGTAGGCGGTCATCACGCCGGTCGCGGCCCCGGCGGCGATGGCCGTGCGGAAGGCGGGCTCCTCGTACTCCTTGAGCACCCGCGCCGGCAGGCTGGAGTTGGTGGTGGTCCGGTTGACCTCGTTGTTGTTCGCCATGAAGTGCTTGAGCACGGGCGCGGCGCGCAGGTGGTCGGGGTCGTCGCCGGTGATGCCGGTCCCGTACGCGGTGGAGATCGCGCCGGTCAGCAGCGGGTCCTCGGAGTAGCCCTCCTCGTTGCGCCCCCACCGGGGGTCGCGCAGCAGGTTCACCACGGGCGCCCACAGCTGGAGCCCCCACACCCGGGGGTTCTCCGCGTTGTATCCGCGCGCCTCGGTCCCGACGACCGCGCCGACCCTCTTGATCAGCGCCGGATCCCAGGTGCTGGCCAGGCCGACGGCCTGCGGGAACACCGTCCCGGCCGCGGTGCGCACGGCCCCGCCCGCGTCGATGTCGGTGGACCAGGCGACGCCGTGCAGCGCCTCGGTGCCCGTCTTGAACGAGCCGATGCCCAGGCGCGGCACGGCCGGCTGGTACTGGTGCAGCCAGGAGATCTTCTCGGCCAGGGTGAGCCGGCCGAGCAGGTCGCCGATGCGCTGCGCGAGCGGCAGCGCGGGGTCGCGGAACGGGAACTCCGCCGCGGCCCGCGCGGGAACGGCGGCCGGTCCGAGAACCAGGACCAGCGCGAGCAGTAATCGTCGGAACATGGGAAAGCCTCCAGGTCAGGTTGGTGGCTTACTTGATGGCGCCCACGGCGATGCCGCGGGTGAGGGTCCGCTGGAAGATCAGGAAGAACACCACGGCGGGCACGATGCCGAGCAGCGCCGAGGCGCTGGACATGGTGGCGTCCATCAGCCGGTCGCCCTGGAGCACGCCTAGCGCGACCGGCACGGTCTGGTTGTCGTTGGAGATGAGGAAGACCAGGGGCAGGAAGAACTCGTTCCAGGTCCAGATGAAGAAGAAGACGAGCAGCACCGACAGGGTGGGACGGCTGATCGGGACGACGATCCGCCACAGCGCCCGCCACTTGCCCGCGCCGTCGATGGCGGCGGCCTCCAGGATCTCGGCCGGGAACCGCCCCAGCACCGCCGACAGCAGATAGGTCCCGAAAGCCGCCTGGATGACGGTGAAGATCAGGATCACGAAGAGCCGGCTGTCGTAGAGGCCGACCTGCTTGGCCAGGTAGTACAGCGGATAGACCAGGGCCTCCTGCGGCAGCGTGTTCGCCACCAGGAACACCACCAGGATCCAGAGCCTCCCCCGCACCCGGCCGATCCCCAGCGCGTACGCGTTGAGCACCGACAGCACGACCGCGCCCACCGCCACGCACGCGCTGATCAGCAGGCTGTTCCACAGCTTGAGCCCGAAGTCGACGCGCTCCCAGAACGCCACGATCCCGTCGAGGTAGAGCCCGTCCGGGAACGCCAGCGGCCCCGCCGACGAGTACTCCTCCGGCGACTTGAACGCGTTGAGCCCGACCAGCAGGAACGGGAAGAGCATGACGAACGCCAGCACGACCAGGGCGGCCAGCAGGGAGTAGCGCCTCACGGCTCACGCTCCTGGACCCGCAGGAACAGGAACGTCACCACGATGATGATCAGCGCGAGCACGGTGGCGATGGCGGAGCCGTACCCGACGTTGACCCGCTCGAAGAAGTTCAGGTACGAGAAGTACGACGGCACCATGGTCGCCCCCGCGGGACCGCCCCGGGTCAGCACGAAGATCGGGCCGAACACCTTGAGGGCGGCGATCGTGCAGGTCAGCAGCACCACGAAGAACTCCGGACGGATCTGCGGCACAGTGATGTGCCAGAACCGCCGCCACCAGGACGCGCCGTCGATCTCGGCGGCCTCGTACAGCGCCGGGTCCACCCGCTGCAGCCCGGCCATGAAGATCACCACCGGATACCCCAGCTGGAACCAGACCATGATGGCCATCACCGTGGCCAGCGCCAGCGACGGATCGCCCAGCCAGTTCACGTCCAGCCCGAAGATCTCGTTCACCGCGCCGTACGAGGGGTGGAGCAGCCACCCCCACACCACGCCCGCGATCGCCACCGGCAGCACCTGCGGCAGGTAGAAGGCCGCCCGCAGCGCGGACGCCGTACGCGGCCCGAACCTTCTCGCGATGTAGTCGAACAGCGCGGCGGCCAGCACCAGCCCGAGCAGGGTGGGCACGACCGCCATCGCCAGGATCAGCGCGACATTGTGCTGGAAGGACGCCCAGAAGCGCTCGTCCTTCAGCAGCCTCGCGTAGTTCTCGAAACCGATCCACTTCGGCGTGCCCACCCCCGACCAGCGGGTGAAGCTCGTGGCGACGTTCATCAGGAACGGCAGCACGATCACGCTGACGAACAACACGAGGCTGGGGATCAGATAGAGCCAGTATCCCCGGGACCTCATCCGCCGATGTCCGCCAGATTCTCCTCGTAGGGCGCGGCGATCTCGTCCAGCACCGCGTCCGGCGCGGTCCCGTTGATCAGCCCCTGCACGCCGGCGACCAGCACGTCGTAGTAGCCGGGCGCGGGCCAGTCCGGGTAGAACGCCAGGCCGTCCTGGCCGGACAGCTTGTTGAAGTTCTCCACCAGTTCCTTGCTCTTGGCGTCGGTGATCGCCGCCGGGTCGGCCGCCACGGGCAGCCCGCCCGAGTTGCCGAGCAGGTTCTGGATCTCCTTGCTCATCGTGATGTCGATGAAGTCGTACGCCAGGTCCTTGTTCTCGGAGTTCTCCGGCACCACCCAGAGGTTGCCCGAGGAGCCGGGCGCCATCTGGTTGCCGGGCCAGAGGAAGGACCCCCATTCGAAGTCCTTGACCGTCGACTGCACCCTGCCGTACCACCAGGAACCGGACACCATGATCGGGAACTTGCCGCTCATGAAGGCCACGCCCATGTCCTCGGCCTTGATCCCGGCGGAGTCCTTGTCCACGTAGCCCTTCTTGGCCCAGTCGGCGTACGTGGTGGCGGCGTAGGTCAGCTCAGGGCCGTGGAAGTCCACTTTGCCCTTGTAGAGCTGGTAGCTGTCCACCCAGGGGCGCTGCGCCTTGCTCAGCGCGAGCAGGTAGAAGATCTGCTGGGCCGGGTACTCGGCGCCCGCGTTGGCGATCGGCGTCACGCCGGCCTTGACGAAGGCGTCCAGCCCGGCCGTGAACTCCTCGTACGTGGCCGGAACGGCCACGTTGTGCTTCGTGAAGAGATCCTTGTTGTAGTAGACCATCACGTATTCGGCGTAGTTCGGGATGCCGAACCACTTGCCGGAGCCCATGATCCCGCGCTCGTCGTACTTGGCGGTGGTCTGCAGCGACGCCGAGAGGGCCTTGTCCCAGCCGCGCTTGGCCGCCTCCTCGCTCAGGTCCGTCAGCAGCCCCTGCTTGGACAGCAGCCCGGCGGTCGCGTTGCCCTTGTTGTACTCCATGATGTCCGGCGCCTCGTCGGAGTTGAGCACCATGCCGGCCGTCTTCTGGATCTGCTCGAAGCCCTTCGCCTCGAACTTCACCGTGACGCCGGGGTGCGACGCCTCGAACTTCTTGATCGCTTCGGCCCAGGCCTTGCCCATCGCGCTGTCGGCGCCCTCGTAGTGCCAGAGCGTGAGCGTCCTGGCCTGGGCGGATCCGGAGGCTTGCGGGGCCGGGCTCTCGGTGCCGCCGCAGGCGGTCAGCAGAACCGCCATGAGAACGAGGAGGGGGGATTTGCGCATGGCGACTCCTAGAGAATGACGAACTCGGCGGAGGCGCCGACGAGCTCGACGTGGGAGATCCGCTTGGGACCGTCGGCGCTGACCACCAGCCGGTCTCCGTCCACCGCCGCGGTCACGGCGGTGGTTCCGTCCAGATCCCTGATCTCGGTACGGCTTACGCCTTCCGGCAGGCCGTACACGACCAGGGTGATGTCGGGGTCGTCGGCCACCGTGTCGCCCGGGGTGGCCGTGGGGATGAGGGCGCCGTACCGGACGTACAGCGGGATGCGGTCGAGTTGCGGGGCGACCGTCAGGTGGCGCCCGCCGGCCAGGATTTCGCCGGTCCAGTAGTCCACCCAGGACCCCGCCGGCAGGTAGACGCTCCGCACGCCGTCCGCCGAGATCATCGGCGCGACGAGCAGGTCCCGGCCGAACAGGTACTGCAGGTCGGACCGCCAGGCCACCGGGTCGTCGGGGTAGTCGACGCAGAGCGCCCGCATCATCGGCGCGCCCGTCTCCGCCGCCGTCACCGCCGCCGAGTAGATGTACGGCATGAGCCGGTACCGCAGCCGCAGCGCGTCGATCGCGCCCTGCTCGGCGTGGGGCGGGAACTCCCAGGGTTCGCGGCTGGTGGTGCCGTGGAACCGTACGAGCGGGGAGAGCGCCCCGAACTGGGACCAGCGGATGTAGAGGTCGGGGGTGGGCGTGCCGGTGAAGCCGCCCGCGTCGTGGCTCCAGAACGGGATGCCGGACAGGCCGTGCGAGAGGCCGCCGCGGATCGTGCTGCCCATGGCCGGGTAGGTGGCGTCGACGTCGCCGCTCCACTGGGCGGCGTGGCGCTGGCCGCCCAGGTAGGACGAGCGCGCCCAGACCATGCCGTGCCCGGCGACCTCCCGGGTGACGTCGGCGACCAGGTCGTTGAAGAGCAGCGTGTAGACGTTGTGGAGTTCGACGCCGGTCATGCCGTTGAAGGCGACCGAGTCGGCGGGCACCCCTTCGGCGAAGTCGGTCTTGAAGACCTCGACGCCCTGCTCCAGGAGCCGCTTGAGCAGGCCGCGGAACCAGGCGGCGGCGTCGGGGTTGGTGAAGTCGACGATGCCGGAGGCCGGGTAGGAGCCGTGCCAGACGTCGGCGACGTACACCTCGCCGTCCCGGTTCTTCAGGAAATATCCGGCGTCGGCGGCCTCGGCGAACGCCGGGCTCAGGTGGGAGATGTAGGGATTCATCCACAGGCAGACCCGGAACCCCTGCTCCGCCAGCTCGGCCAGCATGCCCGCCGGGTCGGGGAACGCCACCGGATCCCAGCGCAGCTCCGACCAGTGCCCGTCGGCCTGCCAGAAGGTGTCCAGGTGCAGTACGTCGCACGGGATGCCCTTGGTCCGGATCGTCCGGGCCCGCGCGAGCACCCGCTCCTGGCTGTCCCGGAAGAACCCCGACGAGATCCAGGCCCCGAACGCCCACTTGGGCGGCAGCTCCGGCTTGCAGGTCAGCCCGTCCAGCCGGGCCAGCACCTGCTCGGGCCCCGGCCCCGCCAGCACGTAGTAGTCGATCAGGTCGTCCGGCACCACGATCTGCACGTCGCTGTGGGTGGACTGGCACACGTCGAACTCGACCGGCATGCCGCTGTCCACGACGATCCCGTAACCCCGGCTGGACAGGTAGAACGGCACGTTCTTGTACGCCCGCTGGGACTCGGCCCCGAACGCGTCGAAGTTCCACATCAGCGGCCGCTGCCCGCGTTTGTCCAGCGGCGTGAACGACTCCCCGAACCCGCAGAACACCTCGTCGGCCGGGGCCAGGAACGTCTCGTGGTAGGCCACGGTCGTGCCGTCCACCGTGGAGCGCCCGAACGGCAGCGTACGCAGTCGCCCGCTGATGTCGGGCCGCCCCGGATCCTGCTCGACCAGCACCTTCCCGCTCTCGTCGACGAACCGCATGTTCCACGGGTTCAGCCGGATCTCCACCCGCAGGCGGCCCGCGTGCAGCACCACCCGGCTCTCGTCGGCCGTCACCACCGCGTGGTAGCTCCCCGGCGTCACCATCGAGATGGCCCGCGCCGACCGCGTACGGGCGTCCGCGTCCTGCATCAACCGGACCCGGATGACCCCCTCCCCGGCCGCGCAGATCCGCACCACCAGGGTCTCGTCGGCCGAGGTGGACCCCTTGAAGGTCACTCCCGCCCAGTCGACGGTCACCACTTCCGCCCTGGTCAGCGCCGAGAGCCCGCTCTCCCCGTGCCCCCGTACCGGGAGTTCCGGCGGATCGGCCACGAAGTATTCACGAGCCACCAACGGCGGACGGTACGGCATGCCGAACTCCCAACCCTCCAGACGACCACTTCGCGAATTAGTTTGCCGACCATCCCAACAAACGTCAACGCCAAGCCTTCGCCAAGCCCTTGCCTGCTTTGTCCTGTTTTGTGGTAACTTGAGAACTTGGTCCGAGCAAAGTGGGAAATGAGATGTCTAAATTCGTGCACGTCCTGCCAACTGACGACGTCATCCCCCACGAGGGAACCCCAGACTGCGTCTGCGGCCCCTACACCCAGTCCATCGAACTCCGCGGCGCCATGGCCGGCCAGGGCCCCGTGGCCGTCCTCTACCGCCACTACGCGGTAGTCCCCTGCCGCAACTGGGAAGCCTCCCCCGAGATCCTCTGACGGCAGATCCACCATCCCATCAGCGGCAGATCCACCACGATCACTGCGTTAGATCCACCACGTAGGTAGCGGCAGATCCACCACGATCAACGCCTGGACTGCCTATTCTGATGAGATGGACATCGATGAGCTGACAGTCTTCCCCCGGCGGGCGGAAGCCATGACAGCAGAGGCTCTCCGCGACACTCGAGTCGTGGTGATCAATGGAGCGCGCCAGGTGGGTAAGAGCACGCTCGCGCAGGCCATCGTTCATCGGTCACCCAACGCGCGTGAGATCTACTTGGATCAGGCGGCGGTTCGAGCGGCCGCGCGGCAGGACCCTGACGGCATCGTTCACCATGACGGGTTGATGCTCATTGACGAGATCCAGCGCGTCCCGGACCTCCTGCTCTCCATCAAACGGGAAGTCGATGCGGACCCTCGCCCTGGACGCTTTCTGCTGACCGGCTCAGCGCGGCTGCTCGGCCTCCGCGACCTTCCCGACGCGCTTCCCGGCCGGACCGAGACGATTGAACTCTGGCCGCTCTCCCAAGGCGAGATAGAGCGGGGCCCGGATGGGTTCATCGAAGCGGTGTTTCACCGGGGAGTGGACATAGGGGTTCCCAGATCTCGTCTCCACCGGGCGGACTACGTCGATCGAGCCCTGAGGGGCGGCTATCCCGAAGCCGTGCACCGCCCTTCGCATCGCAGACGCGCACGGTTCTTCGAGTCCTACGTCTCGGACCTGATCAGCCGAGACGTCAAGCAGATCTCCGACATCGAGCAGCCAGCCGACATGCGGCGATTGCTCAATGTCCTGTGCGCGCGTATGGGCGGTCTCCTGGTGATCGACAACATCAGCCGGGACCTTGGGCTCGCCCGTACGACGGTAAAGCGCTACATCGATCTACTTGAGTTGGTCTATCTCGTGCGGCGGATTCCCGCATGGTCCACCAATGCCACCACGCGAGCCGTCGCGACCCCGAAGCTCCTTGTCATCGACTCCGGCCTGGGCGCTCACCTGGCCGGTCTCACACCGGCCCGAACCGCAGGGATCACCGCCCCTATCGGTCCCCTCCTGGAGAACTTCGTTCTCGGCGAGTTGGCCCGCCAGCTGACCTGGGCAGACGAACCCGTTCGCCTCTACCATTACCGAACCCGCGACAACGTCGAAGTCGATGCCATCCTCGAACGAGCGTCCGGTGAGATCGTCGGTATCGAGGTCAAGGCTGCCGAAACCGTCCGGGCAGACGATTTCAACGGTCTTCGCCACCTGGCGGACCGGGTAGGTGATCGCCTCATCGCCGGTTTCGTCCTGTACGCAGGCCAGGAGAAGCTTCCCTTCGGCGACAGGATGCGCGCCCTCCCCATGACCGCTCTGTGGGAAACGGCCAACTGAGCCCGCCTGCGAAGGCCGGACACGGCCCCGCGAATCGGAGCCGTGTCCGGATGATGGCTACTGGTGCGTGAACTGGGTCAGGGCGGGCAGCGCTCGGTCGTTGAAGTCGAAGAGGGCCTGGTTCTCCCATTCGTTGCCGGATGAGGGGTTGGTGGGATCCCAGCCGTTGCCGGGGACGGCCGTCCAGGTGGGTTCCCAGTAGACGGCGCCGAGGCCGCGGCCGTTGGGGACGGCCTGGACCAGGGACATGACGTCGCGGAGCATGGCGGACTGGCCGGCGGCCGAGGACGGGTACCCGGAGACCGGCGTGGCGGAGTTGACCATGTTGCCGAAGGCGTCGTCCGTGCCGGGTGTGAACGGGTAGGCGGTCTCGGCGAGGAGCACGGGCTTGCCGTACCGGGTGGCGATGTCGTCGATGTTGGCCTGGAAGGCGCTGAACGTGCCGTGCCAGTACGGGTAGTACGAGACGCCGATCACGTCGTAGAGCACGCCGTTGGCGGCGGCGCTGTCGAACCACCAGCGGAACAGGCCGTTGTCGCCGCCGTTGGCCACGTGCAGGACGACCCTGGTGGCGGAGGAGACGGCTTTGACGGCGTCGTAGCCGGAGCGGATGAGCTGGGCCAGCTGGGCGAAGCGGGAGCTGCGGCCGTCCTCCCAGAGCATGCCGTCGTTGATCTCGTTGCCGACCTGGACCATGTCGGCCGTGGTGCCCTGAGCGCGCAGGGCGTTCAGCACGTCGTAGGTGTGGTTGTAGACGGCCGTTCTGAGCTGCGCGAACGAGAGCGACGTCCACGCGGCCGGTTTGTACTGCTTGCCCGGGTCGGCCCAGCTGTCGGAGTAGTGGAAGTCGATCAGCAGGCCCAGGCCGAGGGCCTTCGCCCGGGAGGCCATGGCCAGCACCCTGGCCTTGTTGTTGTAGCCGTCGGCGGGGTTCACCCAGACCTTGAGGCGCGCGTAGTTGACGCCGTTGTCGCGCAGGATGGCCAGCGCGTCCTGGCGCACCCCGGCGGCGGTGAAGTAGCGGCCGCCGAACGCCTCCGACTTGGGCAGGCTGGACACGTCCGCGCCCTTGATCGACAGCGTGGCCGAGCCGGTGCCGAAGCTCACGTCGTCGAAGTTGGCCCAGCCGCCCGCCGCGGCCGAGCTGTTGAGGCTGATGGTGCACTGGGAGTTCGTCACGGTCTGGGTGACCGCGACGCGCAGCCAGTTCCCGGACACCGGCACGTAGGTCCGGCGTTCCGCGCCGCCGCAGTTCTTGAGCGAGATCCAGCTCTGGGTGGCCACCCCGGCCCGCACCCACGCGCGCAGCGTGTACGTGCCGTTGGCGATCCCCGACAGGAACTGCCAGGTCTCCACCGCGTACGCCGAGGACGACCAGTGCGACAGCCGGTAGCTGCCGGAACGCCCGCCCGCCTCGTGGAAGTCGGCCGCGGCCGTGCCGGAGGTGCTCCACCCGGAGAGGTTGACGGTCTCGAACCCGGTGTTCGTGAGCGTGGTCGCCGCCCGCGCGGGCAGCGGGACGAGTACGGCGGCGAGCAGGACGAAGACGGCCAGGATCCTGCTCATCGTCCCCGCCCCAGCTCACGCATGGCGGGCAGCGGGCGGTCGCCGAAGTCGAACAGCGCCTGGTTCTCCCAGCCGTTGCCGGACGCGGGATCGGCCGGATCCCAGCCGTTGCCCTGCACCCCCGTCCAGGTCGCCTCCCAGTAGAAGACGCCCAGCCCGAGCCCACCGGGCACGGCCCGCATGATCTCGGTGACCTTCCTGACGAACGCGCGCTGCCCCTCGGGCGTGGCCGGATACCCCGGGTACGGCTCCGCCGCCAGGATGATGTTCTCCCAGCCGTCCTTGTCGGCCGTGGTGAACGGGTACGCGGTCTCGGCGAGGATCATGGGCTTGCCGTACCGGGTGGCGAGGTCGTTGAGGTTGGCCTGGAAGGCCTCGAAGGTGCCGTGCCAGTACGGGTAGTAGGACAGGCCGATCACGTCGTAACGGATGCCGTTGGCGGCGGCGTTGTCGAACCACCAGCGGTAGAGGCCGTTGTCGCCGCCGTTGGCCAGGTGCAGGACCACCCGGGTGCGCGCGGAGACGGACTTGACCGCGTCGTAGCCCGCGTTCAGCAGGCCCGCCATGCCCGGCCAGTTGTCGTAGCGGCCGTCCGGCCAGAGCAGGCCGCCGTTGAGCTCGTTGCCGATCTGCACCATGTCGGCCGTGGTGCCCTGCCGCCGCAGCCCGTTGAGCACGTCCCTGGTGTGGTCGTAGACGGCCTGCTTGAGCTGCTCGTACGGCAACGCCGCCCAGGCCGCCGGCTTGTTCTGCTTGCCCGGGTCGGCCCAGGCGTCGGAGTAGTGGAAGTCGACCAGCAGTTTGAGCCCGGCGGCCTTGGCCCGGCGCGCGACCGCCAGCACGTGGGCCTTGTCGTTGTAGCCGTCGGCCGGGTTCACCCACACCTTGAGGCGGATGTAGTTGAGCCCGGCCTTCTCCAGGATGCGCAGGGCGTCGCCGCGGCGTCCCGAGCCGTCCCGGTAGACGCCGCCGTACGCCTCGGACTTGGCGAGGCTGGAGACGTCGGCCCCGCGGATGGGGAGCGGCGGGGCGGGCCGGGGGTGGGCTTGGGCGGGCGCGGCCAGGGCGAGTCCGAGCACGGCGCAGGTCAGCGCCGCAAGCAGACGTTTCATGGGACCTCCGGTCAGGAGAGGTGGATGGTCAGGAGGTGGACGGTCAGAGATGGACGGTCAGAGGTGGACGGTCAGAGATGGACGACGGTGACCGCGCCTGCGGCCACCTCGCCGTAGAACGGCGCTCCGGTCAGGACGTCGGTTCCGGTGATGCCGGGTACGGCCGCCGGGACGTCGGCGTGGTTGATCAGGAAGACGTGCCGCCCGCGCCGGACGTACTCCAGCGTCTCGGGCAGGCCGCGCGGGCGGGTGACGGCGGCCCGGTCCAGGATCGGGCCGAGGATCTCGCCGAGGCCGCCGACGGGCGCGGTGGCCAGGTACCAGGCCGAGCCCGCGCCGAGCTCGTTGACAGTGACGGCGGGGTGCCCGGCGTCGGGCCCGGTGCGGAACGTCTGGTCGGAGCGGGCCCCGGTCAGGCGGACCCGCTCCGACCAGACGCGGGCCGTGCCCCCGCCGGAGAGCGTGACGGTCTCCCGCTCGCGGAGCGGGTGGAACTCCTCCACGGACAGCCCCAGCACCTCCCGCAGCACGCCCGGGTACGCCCCGGGATGCACGGTGTCGTGCTCGTTGACGATGCCCGAGAAGTACGAGACGACCAGCGTGCCCCCGGCCTCGACAAACCGCTGGAGGTTCTTCCCCGCCGCCTCGGTCATCAGGTACGACGACGGCACAACAACCACCCGATATCCCGAAATATCGGCGGAAGGGTGGACGAAGTCGGTGGTGACGTGGGCGCGCCAGAGGGATTCGTAGAAGGCGCTGATCCGCTCCAGAAAGGTGAGATCGCCGGACGGCCGCCACTCCAGTTCGAGCGCCCAGTACGCCTCCCAGTCCCACACGATCGCCACCTCGGCCGCCACCCGGCTCCCCCGCACCCCCGCGAGTTCGCGCAGGTCGGCGCCGAGAGAGACGACGTCGCGCCAGATCTGGGAGTCGGTGCCCGCGTGCGGCACCATCGCCGAGTGGAACTTCTCCGCGCCGAAGCGCGAGGCCCGCCACTGGAAGAACATGACCGAGTCCGACCCCCGCGCCACGTGCGCGAGGCTGTTGCGCCGCATCTCCCCCGGGCGCTTGGCGATGCCGCGCGGCTGCCAGCTCACCGCCCCGGTGGAGTGCTCCATGAGCATCCAGGGCGCGCCCCCGGCCAGCGAGCGGCTCAGGTCGGCCGACATGGCCAGGTGGATGTGGTTGTCGGGGCGCTCGCCGTCCAGGTAGTGATCGTTGGCGATCACGTCCAGTTCGGGCGCCCACCGCCACAGGTCCATCGACTTGCAGTTCACGGTTCCGGCGAAGTTGGTGGTCACCGGCTTGCCCGTACCGCGCAGCAGGTCGCGCTGGAGCCGGTAGTGCGCCAGGTGCGCCTCGTTGGAGAAGCGCGCGTAGTCCAGCCGCTGCGCCGGGTTGACCACGGTGTGGCTCCACCGGGGCGCGTCGATCTCGTCCCAGTCGCCGTACCGCTGGCCCCAGAAGGTGGTGCCCCAGGCGTCGTTGAGCGCGTCGAGGCTCTCGTACGCGTGGCGCAGCCACTCCCGCCAGGCGGTGACGCTGGCCGCGCAGTAGCACTCGCCGAGAGGCGCGCCGTACTCGTTGTGCACGTGCCACATGACCACGGCCGGGTGCTCGCCGTACCGGTCGGCGAGGCGGGTGACCAGCGCGGACGTGGCCGTGCGGAAGGCGGGATGGCTGGAGCAGGCGCCCTCCCTGCTGGCGGTCCCGACGGTCACGCCCTCCCGGGTCACCGGCCGCGAGTCCGGATATTTCCGGGAGAACCACGGGGGCGGCGCGGCGGTCGGGGTGCCCAGGTTCACCGCGATGCCGGCCGCGTGCAGCCGGTCCAGGACCTCGTCCAGCCAGCCGAACTCGTAGCGGCCCTCGGCGGGTTCCAGCAGGGCCCAGGCGAAGATCCCCAGGCTGACCAGGGTCACCCCGGCCTCGCGCATCAGGCGGATGTCCTCCTCCTGGACCTCGCGCGGCCACTGCTCGGGGTAGTAGTCGCCGCCGAACGCGATGCCTTCCGGCAGAGCGGGATATCCAGGCACAGGCCCCCCAAGCGTGAATCGTTTCTGTGAACGTGCACAGTAATGCACGATCGGGCATTTGGGACAACATGCTGGGATTTAACGAGAGCGTAACGAACATTGACAGGCCAGCAAGCCCCATCCCACTCTGTGAACGTTCACAGACTTCCAGCCGGAGGCATCTATGCGCACCCATCGCCTGGCCCTAGCGGCGGCTTTCGCGACCCTGCTCGCCGCCGGATGTGGCGGAACCGCGGAATCGCCTGCGGCGGCCCCGTCCGCCCCGGCAAGCTCGGCCCCCGCCGGTCCGGTCACCCTCACGTACTGGACCTGGGCCCCCAACATGGACAAGATCGCCGCCGTGTGGAACCAGGCGAACCCGGATATCCAGGTCACCGTCAGCAAGCAGGCGGGCGGCGACGACGCGGCCGCCAAGTTCCTCACCGCCGCCAAGGCCGGCAACGCGCCCGACCTGGTCCAGGCCGAGTACCAGCACCTGCCGTCGTTCATCGCCGCCGACGCGGTGGCCGACATCGCCGCCGAGACCGCCGCCGTCAAGCCCGAGTTCAGCGAGGGCCTCTGGGGCCTGGTCACCCTCGGCACCGAGAGCGTCTACGCGATCCCGCAGGACAGCGGCCCGATGATGCTCTACTACCGCAAGGACCTCTTCGAGAAGTACGGCATCTCCGTCCCCAAGACCTGGGAGGAGTACGCGGAGGCCGCCAGGACCGTGCACAAGGCCGACCCCAAGGTCTACCTGGGCAGCTTCTCCAGCAAGGACCCCGGCTGGTTCGCCGGCCTGGCCCAGCAGGCGGGCGCGCAGTGGTGGTCGATCTCCGGGGACGCGTGGAAGGTCGGCATCAACGACGCCGCCACCACGAAGGTCGCCGACTTCTGGGGCGGCCTGGTCCAGGAGGGTGTGATCGACGACCAGCCGTACTTCACGCCGGAGTGGAACAAGGCGCTCAACGACGGCACCCAGCTGAGCTGGCCGTCGGCCGTGTGGGGGCCGGGTGTGCTGGAGAGCAACGCGCCCAAGGGCAAGGGCAAGTGGGCCGTGGCGCCGCTGCCGCAGTGGAACGCCGGGGAGAACTTCAGCGGCTTCTGGGGCGGCTCCTCGACGGCGGTCTCCGCCACCTCCAAGAACCGGGCGGCCGCGGTCAAGTTCGCGACCTGGCTGAACACCGACCCGCAGGGCATCGACCTGCTGGTCAAGGAGGCGTTCGTGTACCCGGCCTCCGGCAAGGGCCAGGCGGCGCTGGGTGAGCCCCCGGCGTACTTCGCGGAGAGCCAGCCGGACTTCTGGCAGCAGGCGGCCACCATCGGCTCCTCGGCGCGCGGGTTCACCTTCGGGCCGAACGTGGGCGTCACGTACAACGCGTACAAGGATGCCTTCGACAAGGCGTTGCAGGACAAGTCGCCGTTCAGCGCCTCGGTCGGGACCATGCAGGACACGACCGTGGCGGACATGCAGAAGTCCGGCTTCACGCTGGCCCAGTAGATGGCGGGCGCACGCGGCGGCGCTCCCCGGAGCGCCGCCCCCTACCTGTTCCTGACCCCGGCGATCGTGCTGTTCACGCTCTTCCTGGCGGTGCCGATCGGCTACACCGTGTATCTGGCGCTGCGGCGCACCCGGGTGTCCGGGCTCGGCCTGGGCCGGGGGTCGCGGCGGGAGGTCTTCGTCGGCCTCGACAACCTGCGCGCCGCGGTCACCGACGGCGAACTCTGGGCCGGCTGGCTTCGGGTGCTCGGCTACGGCCTGATCGTGCTGGTGGTCATGCTCGGGCTGGCGCTGCTGTTCGCGCTGCTGCTCGACTCGGCCCACGTGCGGCTGGCCCGCTTCTCCCGCATCGCGATCTTCCTGCCGTACGCGGTGCCGGGGGTGGTGGCCTCGCTGATGTGGGGCTTCCTCTACCTGCCGAGCCTGACGCCCCTCGGAGGCCTCGAGTTCCTGAGTCCGTCGGCGTTGACGTACTCGATGGCGAACGTGGCCGTGTGGGGCGGGACCGGGTTCAACATGCTGGTGCTCTACACGAACCTGCGGGCGATCCCGCGCAGCTACTACGAGGCGGCGCGCATGGACGGCGCGTCCGAGCTGGCCATCGCGCTCCGGGTGAAGATCCCGATCCTGGTGCCGGCGCTCATCCTGACCATGGTGTTCTCCATCATCGCCACGCTTCAGGTGTTCACCGAGCCGACCGCGCTGCGGCCGTTCACCAACACGATCAGTTCGACCTGGAGTCCGTTGATGAAGGTGTACCGGGACGCGTTCGTGACCGGCGACCTGTACTCGGCGGCGGCCACGTCGCTGGTGATCGCGGCGATATCGCTGGTGCTGTCGTTCGGGTTCCTGCGCCTGGTGCGCGGGCGCGCGTTCGGGGAGAGCCGGTGAACCGGCGGCCGGTGGGCGCGCTGCCCACGGGACTGCTGGTGCTGGGCGCGCTCTACTGCCTGCTGCCGGTGAGCTGGGTGCTGATCTCGGCCAGCAAGTCCCCCGGCGAGCTGTTCACGCTGGGCACGCTGACGCCGGGGACCGGGCTGCTGGAGAACGTGCGGGAGCTGGACGCGTACCGGGACGGGGTGTTCTGGCGGTGGATGCTGAACAGCGTCGTGTACGCGGGAGGCGGCGCCCTGCTGTCCACCCTCGTCTCGGCGGTGTCCGGCTTCGCCCTGGCCAAATACCGCTTCCCCGGGCGGAACCTCATCTTCAACGTGCTGATCGGCGGCATCCTGGTGCCGTCGGTGGTCCTGGCGGTGCCGCAGTACCTGCTGTTCTCCAAGCTGGGGATGGCGGACACGTACTGGGCGGTTCTGCTGCCGCAGATCCTGCATCCGTACAGCATCTATCTGGCCCGGGTGTACGCGAGCGCGGCCGTGCCGGACTCGCTGCTGGAGGCCGGCAGGATCGACGGCGCCTCGGAGGGCCGGCTGCTCTGGCGGGTCGGGCTGCCGCTGATGGTGCCCGGCATGGTGACGATCTTCCTGTTCCAGTTCGTGGCGATCTGGAACAACTTCCTGCTGCCGTTCATCATGCTCGGCGACGACGGCAAGTTCCCGCTGACGGTGGGCCTGTACACGCTGCTCGCCGCCGGCGCCAACCAGCCGTCGCTGTACAACCTGATCATCACGGGCGCGCTGCTGTCGATCATTCCATTGATCGCGCTCTTCCTGACCATGCAGCGCTACTGGCGTACGGACCTGTCCGGCGGGGCCGTGAAAGGCTAGTGGAGAATGCCAGTGTGAAGAGGCCGACTATCCACGACGTCGCGGCGGCGGCGGGGGTCTCGCGGGGGACGGTCTCGCGGGTGCTCAACGGGGACCGATACGTGAGCACCGCCGCCCGGCTGGCGACCGAACGCGCGATCGCCGAGACGGGATATGTGGTGAACCGCACCGCCCGCAGCCTGGTGACCCAGCGGTCGGGGTCGGTGGTCATGGTGCTCTCGGAGCCGCACGAGAAGATCTTCGAGGACCCGAACTACAGCACGTCCATCCGGACCTCGATCAGGCGGCTGGCGGAACGGGACCTGTCCCTGGTGATGATGATCGCCGGGGACGCCGGCGACCGGGACCGGGTGCTGCGGTACGTGAAGGGCGGCCACGCCGACGGGGTGCTGCTGCTCTCCACGCACGCCGGGGACCCGCTGGTGGACGCGCTGCACGACGTGCACATCCCGGTCGTCTCGCTGGGGGCGGTGATCGGCCGGGAGAACGTCATCCCGTACGCGGCCTGCGACGAGCGCGGCGGCGCCCAGCAGATGACCCGCTACCTGGTCGAGCAGGGCCGCAAGAAGATCGCGATGATCACCGGCCCGATGGACACCCCCGGCGGCATCCAGCGCCTGGAGGGTTTCACGGACGTGCTCGGCCGCAAGGCGTCCAAGAAGCTCATCGAGCACGGCGACTGGACCCGCCTGAGCGGCGAGAGTGCGATGGCCCGCCTGTTGGAGCGCTCCCCTGACATCGACGCGGTCTTCGCGGCGTCGGACGTGATGGCCTCGGGGGCGCTCACGACGCTGCGCGCGGCCGGGCGGCGGGTGCCCGAGGACGTGGCCCTGGGCGGGTTCGACGACTCCGACGTGGCGATGTCCACGCACCCGGCGCTGACGACGGTCCGCCAGCCGCTGGCGGAGATCGCGGAGAGGACCCTGAGCATCCTGCTCGACCTGATCGACGGCGCCGAGCACGTCCCCTCGGTGGCGCTGCCCACCCAGCTGATCGTCCGCGACTCCACCTAGACCGGGCGGCGCACGCTGACGGGCACGCCCGCCGGGAGGCGCAGCCCGCGGCCGTCGAGCGTGACGCGCGTGTTCTCCACGGCGGTCAGCGCGACCTCGACCGCCCGGGGCGACCAGGCCAGGCGCTCGACCGTGACGCCGTTCCTGGCGCGCAGGCCGGTCACCTCGCCGGACGGCCAGGGGCAGGCGGGCAGCAGGTCGATGCGGCCCTCGTGGGTGGAGCGCAGCAGCATGGCGGCGATCAGAGCGGGGGTTCCGCCGCAGATGTCCACGTTGAAGATGGCGTCGCGGTTGTGGGTGGAGACCAGGTTGGGCCGCCAGTAGCGGGTGCTCAGCAGGGTCAGCGCCTCGGCCGCCTCGGCGGTCATGCCGAGCCCGGCCGCGGCCAGCCCGATCTGCACCAGTCCGTACGCCATCTCGTCCGACTCCGCGCTCCGCCACCACTCCAGCCGTTTCCGTACGGCCTGGGCCCCCGCTTCGGCGAGCCGGAGGTCGGGTTCGTACCAGAAGGGATAGAGGTGCGAGGCGTGGCGGTGTTGGTGGTTGTCCTTGAGGTCCCACGCCCATTCGGCCAGTTCGCCGGTGGGCGCGACGCGGTAGTCCGGCAGCCGCCGCGCCAGGGCGTCCCAGCGGGGGCGGGGATCGACTCTGCCCAGGTTGGCGAGCAGGTCACGGACGGCGGCCAGGTCCATGGTGGCGTTGATCGCGGCCTGGGCGGTCTCGCCCGGGGGCGCGTTCTCCGGGGAGTAGGACGGGACGAAGTTGCCCCGCTCGTCCAGGAAGTCGTCGTAGAACGTGGCCGCCTCGGTCATGAAGGGGATCGCCCGGGTGCGCAGGAAGGCGGTGTCGCGGGTGTGGCTGTAGTAGTCGAAGTAGAGGCGGGCGAGCCAGGCGGCTCCCGCCGTCCAGAAGGTCTGGCACCAGCGGGGGGTGAAGTGGTTCTGGCGGCCGTGGGTGGAGAGGTGGACGGGGGTGAGGATGCCGCGGCAGCCGTACAGGCGGGTGGCGTTGAGGCGGAAGTCGGGGAGCAGGGAGTCGGCGAGGTCGAAGAGAGGGAGCAGGAGTTCGGGGGTGCCGGTGCCGAGCAGGCCGGCGACGGCTGACTGGAGGTTGCCGTCGAGGGTGTAGCCGGACTGCCAGGCGGGCTGGTAGGTGCCGGACCAGACGCCCTGGAGGGTGGGCGGGAGGTCGCCGACGCTGGAGATGATCGCGTAGCGGCCGGCGGCGTAGAGGGTCTCCGTAAGGGCGTCGCCGCCTTGGGCGAGGGTTTCCTCCGCGGTCACGGTGGGCTGGCCGGGAGTGAGGCGGAGGCGGGAACGGTGGAAGAGGTCGCCGTGGACGGGGGCGTGCCTGGCCAGGAGTTCGTCGAAGCCGCCGGACGGGAGGGGGACGTCGGTGAACGTGGTCCTGGCGATGATCGTCAGTGATCGGGCGCCGCGGATCTCCAGAAGCGCGCCGGTGGTCCAGAGATGACCGCCTTGCGAGGTCACGTGACATTCGACCCGGTAGAGATTGGTGTCCAGGCGCAGGATGAACGCGCCGGTGATCGAGGACGTGAACTCGACAGGCACGGGGCCAGCCTGCGGGGATTTGTCTCCCGAAGGGTCGGCCGATCCGACCGTCGCGGACGCCCCTCGTGCAGACCCGGCCGATCCGACCGACGCGGACGCGCCTCGTGCAGACCCGGCCGATCCGGCCGACGCGGACGCGCCTCGTGCAGACTGGGCCCGCCCTGCCGGTGGAGGGGTGCCCGGTGGGGACAGGGTGAGGGCGCCGGAGACGTCTCCGGTGAGGCGGATGGCGATCACGTCGTCGGGGCGGGAGGCGAAGACCTCCTGGGTGAGACCGGGCCAGCCTTGGGCGACGACGCCCGACGTGAAGTCACATGTCCGGAAATATGGGGAATCGCTGGTCAGGGGGTGGAAGGTGAGGACCGCCGAGGGGACCAAGGGGTCGATCTGGCGGAGTTCGGTGTAGGCCGGGTTCTCCTGGACGGCCAGGTCGAGGACCCGGTCGGCCGCCCGCTGGTACGCGCCGCCGTACAGGAGGGAGCGCAGTTCGGGCAGGATGCGCGCGGTGTGCGGGGGGTCGAGCGGCGGCGTGAGCGGGAGGAAGAGGCGCTCGTGGGAGAGCGTGACGAGCAGACGGCCGGGGCCGCCTTGGACAAGGGCGCCCTGGCGGCCGTTTCCGGTGATGAGGGCGTGCTCCCAGTCCTCGGCGAGGCCGGCCGACGCGAAGCCGTTGACACCGGAGATCATGACAATTAGTTTGACCTCCATCCTAATGGGCGGCAAGAGGGGGGCCGATGCCGGGCCTGCGCTACGGCGGCGACTACAACCCCGAGCAGTGGCCGGAGGAGGTCTGGCACGAGGACGTCAGGCTGATGCGCGAGGCCGGCGTCAACCTCGTGACCATCGGCGTCTTCTCCTGGTCCCGCCTGCAACCCTCCCCCGGCGCGTACGACTTCGCCTGGCTCGACCGGGTCCTCGACCTGCTCCACTCTCACGACATCCAGGTCAACCTGGCCACACCCACCGCCTCCCCGCCGCCCTGGTTCGGCCAGGCCCACCCCGACTCCCTCACGGTCACCGCCGACGGCGTACGGCTCACGCACGGCAGCCGGGACACCTACTGCGTGAGCGCCCCGCCGTACCGGCGAGCGGCGAGAGAGCTGGCGGCGGCGCTGGCCGACCGGTACGGCGAGCACCCCGCGCTGGCCCTGTGGCACGTGCACAACGAGTACGGCACCTGGTGCCACTGCGATCACGTCGCCGCCGCCTTCCGGAACTGGCTGCGGGAGCGGCACGGCTCGCTGGCGGCGCTCAACGAGGCGTGGACGACCGCGTTCTGGAGCCAGCACTACTCCGACTGGGCGCAGATCACCCCGCCCAGGAAGACCCAGTACCTCCCCAATCCCGCGCAGGCTCTGGACTTCCGGCGGTTCCTCTCCGACGAGATGCTCGCCTGCTACCGAGAGCAGCGGGACGTCCTGCGGCCGACCGGGGTGCCGGTGACCACGAACTTCGTGTTCGGCGGGTGGGTGCCGGTCGATCACTGGCGGTGGGCGGAGGAGGTGGACCTCGTGGCCATCGACGACTATCCGTCGGGGAATCCCGAGGAGGAGAGCGCGTTCGCGGCCGATCTGGCGCGGTCGTGGGCGCGGGGGCGGGACTGGCTGCTGATGGAGCAGGCGGCGGGGGTGCGGTACAGCGGCGGCAGGATGATCCCGAAACCGGCGGGCGCGATGGCGCGGCACTCGATGCAGCACATCGCGCGGGGCTCGCGGGGGGTGATGTTCTTCCAGTGGCGGGCGTCGCGTGGGGGCGCCGAACAATGGCATCACGGCATGGTTCCCCACGCCGGACCCGACTCCCGAACATTCCGGGAAATATCATCTTTTGGGCGGGCGCTGGCGGGGATGCCGGCGCATCCGCCGGGAATCGATGCGACGGTGGCCATCCTGTGGGACTACGAGGCCTGGTGGGCGCTGCAATCGCCGGGGCTGCCGTCTCCCGACCTCGACTACCTGGCACCGATCCGCCAAGCCCACCGGACCCTTTGGCACCGGGGAATTACTCCCGACTTCGCCCACCCTTCGCACGATATTTCACGATATGAAATGGTGCTGGTGCCGAGCCTCTACCTGATGAGCGAGGAATCCGCCGCCAACCTGACCGGCTTCGTCCGGAACGGCGGAACCGTGGTCGTCTCGTACTTCTCGGGACTGGTGGACGAGCACTGCCGGGTCCATCTCGGCGGCCATCCCGGCTGCCTCCGCGACCTGCTCGGCGTCTCCGTGGACGAGTTCCACCCGCTGACCGAGCCCGTCGCCCTGTCCGCCGGGAACGCGGAACCCACCCACCCCGACCTGACCAGCGGGATCACGCTCACCGGGACGATCTGGTCCGAGAACATCCGTCTGACATCGGCCGACGCCGTCGCGACCTATCCCGGCGGAACCCCGGCCATCACCCGCAACCGCGTCGGAACCGGCACGGCCTGGTACCTGTCCACGCGACTGGACGACGACGGCTACGCGGCACTGCTCACCACCGCCGGGCTGTCTCCCGCCGCGACGCCACCCGGCGTCGAGATCGTCCGCCATCGCGACGGAACCGTGTACGCCATCAACCACACCGCGGACACGATCCTGGGCGAAACCCCCGAACCCCTGCCACCAGGGGGTTTCGCGGTCTTCAAAGACCCTTGCCGCTGACCTGCCCAAACGTGAACCGGATCAGGAATGGTGACTTATCACGCCCTTGTTGACATTGGAGTGACGTCCGACGCGGGCAGGGAACATTCCAACCGGACGGGTAAGGCTGTCAACCACCGGTGAGCGGCAGCCGTCCTCTTGAGGCAACGGTCAAACTCTGCAAGTAAAAAACAAGGGGACGGCAAACACGAAGGCGCATAGTCTGCTCAAAGTCACCGGAAGGAGGGCGATCAACATGGCCATTCGCGGAAACCGCCGACGAATCAGGATTCCCAGGACCCGCCGTACGAGGGTGTTCGACCTCGATCTTCGCTCCCCCTCTGGCCGGCTGCTGCCGTTCTAGCGCTTTACAGCAGTTTTATGCCGTCATCTGTACAAATCTCATGATAGGTAACGAAAACGTCACGTCCGGGGGGATAGCGATGCTCAAGGTGGTGCCACCGCTAGCCAAGGTCAGAGACATCCGGTCGGCGCTGCGCCGGAGGTCCGGCGGGCCCGCGCTCACCAACCACGACACCAAGGTCGTCCACCTCTCCACCTATCGGCACGCCAAGATCATCCATTTCCCCACCCGTACCGACCCGACGACGGTGGCCTGAGTCACTCCGTGACGATGCCGGGGTCGCTCATGCTCGGCTCGCCGTTCTCCACGTGCCCGGCCAGGCGGCGGGTGTACGCGGGATCGTCCGAGGTGATCCGCAGGTCGTACCAGCCGTGGCTGGCGGCCAGGTCCACCGGATGCGTCACGCGGACACCCGCCTCCAGCATGTACGCCACCGGAGCCACGACCCCGTAGACGTCCTCGACCGTGACCGCGCAGGACGTGTCGCCGGTGTTCTCCAGCGTGATCGCGGTGTCCGTGTGGCCGACCTCGGGGCCGTGACCTCGGAAGGTTCGCAGAAAGCCGTTGGGGCCGTAGACGGACAGATCTCCCGTGGTCCACACGTCCGAGAGCGTCTTGCCGGATTCGACGGTGTGGGTCCACGGTCCCGTGCCGTCCGCGGCGGTCACGTAGAAGGTCACACCCGCCTCGCCGCGGCTCTCGAACTCGATCACCAGCGATCCGTCCGGCCGGGACCGGCCCTCGACGCGCAGGTCGTAGGGCAACGGGCGGGCGGGCCGTACTCCCGCCCCCTGACGGGGCAGCGCGGGGTCGGCCGGGAGCGGCGACACATGGTCGGGGTGGCGGAGACGGTCGGCGGGGGCGTACCCGCTCGTGTCGGGCAGTGCCGCCGGAGCAGGGTCGGTCCGGGTGAAGTCGAACGCCGAGGTCAGGTCACCGCACACCGCGCGCCGCCAGGGCGAGATGCCCGGCTCGTGTACGCCGAAGCGCGCCTCCATGAACTGGATGATCGAGGTCAGGTCGAACACCTCGGAGCACACCCAGCCGCCCTTGCTCCACGGCGAGACGACGATCATCGGCACCCGCGCGCCGAGGCCGTACGGGCCGTGGTGGAACGCGCCGCCGCCGGTGTAGATCTCGCCCGTGACGTCCACGGTGGACGCGCCCTGGCCGGGCTCCCCCGCCGGATACGGCGGCACCACGTGGTCGAAGAACCCGTCGTTCTCGTCGTACGTGATGAGCAGCACGGTCTTGCTCCACACCTCCGGACTGGCCGTCAGCGCGTCGAGCGTCTGCGCGATGTACCAGGCCCCGTAGTTGGGCGGCCAGTTCGGATGCTCGCTGTACGCCTCCGGAGCCGCCAGCCACGACACCTGCGGCAGCCGCCCGCCCAGCACATCGGCCCGCAGAATGTCGAACAGCCCGTCCCCGGCCTTGACGTTCGTCCCGGTCCGCGCCTTCTCGTACAGGGGGTCCCCGGGCTGGGCGTCCCGGTAGGCGTCGAAGAACAGCAGCGAATTGCTCCCATAGTTCCCGATGTACGGAGCGTGGTGGGTCCATCCCCAGACGTTCGCGGCGTCCAGCCCGTCCCCGACGTCCTGGTAGATCTTCCAGGAGATCCCGGCCCGCTCCAGGCGTTCCGGGTAGGTCGTCCAGCCGTACCCGAGCTGGTCGTTCTGGAGCACCGGGCCGCCGCCCGCGCCGTCGTTGCCCGTGTGCCCGGACCACATGTAGAAGCGGTTCGGGTCGGTCGGCCCGAGCACCGAGCAGTGGAAGGCGTCGCAGACGGTGAACGCGTCGGCCAGCGCGTAGTGGAAGGGCAGGTCCTCGCGGGTGAGGTAGGCCATCGTGCCGGCCGTCTTGGCGGGCACCCACCGGTCGTACCTGCCCTGGTTGAAGGCTTCGTGCCCGCTGTTCCACTCGTGGTCGAGATCCTCCAGGAACGTGCCGCCGAGCGGCCCGCCCTCCGGCCGGAACGGCAGCACGTCCCTGACGCCGTCGGACTGGTACCAGACCGGCTTGCCGCTCGGCAGCGTCACCGGCCGGGGGTCGCCGAACCCGCGCACCCCGCGCAACGTGCCGAAATACTGGTCGAAGGAGCGGTTCTCCTGCATGAGCACGACGATGTGCTCGACGTCCTGAATCGTCCCTGTCCGGGTGCCGGCCGGGATGGCGGCGGCGCGGGCGATACTCTCCGGCACCTGCATGGGGGGCTTCCTTCTGCTCGCTGATCGGCGCAGAAGGCAGCCTATTCGTCAGCTCTTGTACGCCCTGAACGCGGTCAGCGAGCGCAGCTCGTGGCGGTCCACCTTCTCGAACCGGCCGGCCAGCGCGTCCTGGATGCGGGACAACATCGGCTCGGGCAGGCGGAGGCGGCGGGTGATCCTGGAGGGCTTGGTGCCGCCGTGCCACGCGACCACGAGGCGCCCGCCGGGCCTGGTGACCCGGTGGAGCTCCCGCAGCCCCGCCTCCAGGTCGGGCCAGAGGGCCACGTTGTTGACACTGATCACGCCGTCGAAGTAGCCGTCGGGGAAGCCGGTGGCGTCGGCCGTACCCAGACGGAGATCGACCTGACCGGTTCTGGCCTTCTTGCGGTTGCGGGCGGTCGCCTGCACCCGCATCTCGGCGGACGGGTCCACGCCGTACACGGTCCCCGCGCTCGCGAGGAGGGCGATCAGCTTGCCCGGGCCGTAGCCGACCTCCAGCACGCGGTCGTCCCGGCCGTGCGCGAGCAGCTCCGCGACCTCCCGCTGGCGGTTGGTGACACTCATGAACCGGCCCGCCCAACGCCCCCGGCGGCCCTCCGGGAAGGCGAAAGGCGAGCTGACGGGCCCTTCGACGACCCACGACCGTAGTTGCCTCATTTCCATACCTTCAGGCTGGTGGTTCAAGCCGACTTGAAGTCAAGATGGGGGCATGGATCCCGTACCCATCGGTGAGGCCGCCCGGCTCCTCAAGATCAACACCTCCGCGCTGCGGTACTACGAGGAGATCGGCCTGGTCCGCCCGGCGGCCCGGGTCGGCGGACGCCGTACCTACGGGCGGGCCGAACTTCGGCGGCTGGCGTTCGTGCAGATGGCGCAGGAGCTGGGCTTCAGCCTGGAGGTGATCGCCGAGGTGCTCGACCAGCCCGGCGGGCGCTGGCACGAGGCCATCGACGCCCAGATCGCCCGCCTGGAGGTCCTGATCGAGCAGGCCCGCCGCGCCCAGGACTTCCTCGTACACGCCCGCGAGTGCACCACCGCCAACCCGGTGCAGGAGTGCACGACGCTCGCGCACGTCCTGGACCGCCGCGTGGACGGCCTCACCCTCGACGAGATCGCCAAGGAGCATCACCCGTAGCCGTACGCCGGGGTGCCCGGCTTGACCGTGGCCGCCAGGAACTCCTCGAATGTGATCACACCGGTCCGGTGCTCCGGCGTCAGATGCCTGCCCTCCCGATAGGCCGCCGCCGTCTTCCCCGGCAACCAGATCGGGACCAGCAGCCTGCGCCGTCCCGTCGCCCGCAGGTAGGTGGTGATCAGCTCCCGCAACGGAACCACCTCAGGCCCGCCCATGTCGGGCACGCGCCCGGCCGGCGCCCCGAGCACCAGCCCGGTCATACGGTCGGCGACCTCGCCCGAGTCCACCGGCTGCATACTCCACCCCATCGGGTACGGCGCGACCGGCGCCCGAGTCATCCCCTGGATGATGAACCGCATCAGCTCATGGAACTGCGTCGCCCGCAGAATCGTGTACGGCAGCCCCGACGCCTCGATCAGCTGCTCGACCTGGAACTTCTCCTGGTAGTACCAGTACGGGTGCCCGTCCACCCCCACGATCGAGATGTAGAGCAGGTGCGTGCCCGGCGCGGCCGCCCCCAGCAGCCGCCGGGCGCCCGCCACGTCCGCGCCCCTGGTCCGGGGAGCGCTTGCGAGATGCACGATCGTGTCCACCCCGGCCACGGCCTCGGGCAGGCCCTCCCCGGTGGTCAGATCGCCCTGGTACAGCCCGGGCTTGCGGCTCAGCACCCGGACATCACGAATGCCGTCCTTGAGCCGGTCGACCACGCGGCGCCCGAGAACGCCCGTGCCGCCGGTGACGAGTATCGATCCAGTCATGGCCCCAAGAACCGGAAAGCCCCCCGGATTGTGACAGGTCCCTGAATTGCCGGGTGACAAACCGGAGTTTGTCGGGATTAAGGACCGAACGCAGAGCGAAGATCCGCTCCCCGTCCGTTTCGAACGCTGCCACCAATACGACTCTTCCCGCAGCCATGGCCACCAACCCTGGCTCCCTGTTGACCTCGGCGTACACCAGCCCGGCGACGACCGGGGCGGCGGCGCTGGGTGGGGGCGTCGAAGCGGCGCTGCCCGCCCGGGCGGAAGTGAGACGGTTGGGACACATGTTGGTGACCACTTTGGCCAGCCATGACCCCGATGCCTGAATCGTCTCCCGCGTCGTACCGTTCCATCGCAGGTAGGCGTCCTGAACGAGTCCTCCGCCTCGACCCCCGACCCCGGCATCCGGTACGCCGGCGCGAACATTCTCGGCCGGTGTTCTCCGAACTCCGCGTCAGGGTCATCAAACTCGGGCATCCGTCTGTCAGGATGGTGGTGTGAGCCCATCCCCGGCCGTGGTCCAGCCCGACCAGGAACTGATCATCGAGATCCTCAATGAGCTCGATATCGAGTTCACTTTCGACTCCGACGGCGACCTCGCCATCTCCACCGACGCGCTCACCGTCTTCTTTCTGTTCGGTGCGGAAGGCGACCTTTTCACTATTCGAACCTTCTACGACCGCCACTACACCATCGACGAGAAGCCACTCCTGCTGACCGCGCTCAACGAGTGGAACACCGACACGATGTGGCCGAAGGTTTACGCCTTCACCCCCGACAACGGCATCATCCGCGTCATCGGCGACGCGCAGCTCTACATCGGCGCGGGCGTCACCCGCGAACACCTCACCACGATCGTCGCCCACTGGGTCCGCTTCGCCATCAAATTCCACCGCTGGCTCAGCGACCGGCTCTCCTTCGAGGTCGACTGAGCGCCTCGACGGTGAACTCCGCCGGATAAGGCGACCGCTCCACCGCCTCCTCCTCGGTGATCACCCCGTCCTGGTACGCCCGGCACAACGCGGCCACCTGGGCGATCTCCGCCCGCTGCGCTCGGACGAACCCGGCCTCCACCGGTTCGCCATGACCGGGCACGAGCGTCACGGGTTCAAGCGCGAGAACCCGATCCAGCGCCCCGGGCCAAGCCTCGGGATACGCATCCCCAAAAGCCGGCGGAGCCCCTTGCTCCACCAAATCCCCCGCGAACACGACCCCCGCATCCGGAACATGCACGATCAAGTCATGATCCGTATGCGCGTCCCCCGGATACATGAACCGAACAACCCGCCCACCCAAGTCGACATCCCCCACCGGCGCATCCCCCGGCAGCACAATCCGAGCCCGCTCGATTTCCTCCGCTATCGCCGACTTACCCTCATCCCGATAGCGCCGAGCCCACTCCTCCCGCTGCCCCTCCCCGTTCTCCGCCAGCTCCCGCCGGCACCCCGGATGCGCCCACACCTCTACATCTCCGAACGCCGCCGTACCAAAAGCATGGTCAAAATGCGCATGCGTCAACGCCACCCTCCACGGCAGCCCCGTCACCTCCCTCACCGCCCCCGCAAACGCCCTCCCCTGCGCCCCATCACCCCCGGTATCCACCACCAAACAGGCCCGCTCCCCCACAACCAGCCCCAACGAGAGATCCAGCTCAGCATGCCGCCGAACCCAGACCCCCTCCCCCACCCCAACCCACCACGCCTCAACCACGCGCAGATTCTAAAGGCCACATGCCCGCGACCCCCGAGCCTCGCAACGGCGTCACCTAACTCCCGTTCACAAGACGCCGATTCTTTGGCCCGGAAGCACTGGAGCCTTTAGCGGAATGGCCGGTTGCTCTTGGTTCCGGTGCGGCGAGAGCCTGACCGTTCTTACTCCGATGCCAAACTATTCGGCAGCCGAGTCCACGTCGCCCCACGACCAGTGCCATCTGGTTGGACCCTTCTCTCGCTCTTCAATTGCTCAAGAACGATCCGGATTGTCTGATCACTTACGCCTGGTACGGCAGCCCTCACCTCAGCCAGACGGAAGGTCGCCGGGGCATGCGACAGGATGTGAGCACGGATGCGCTCCTGCTTGGTTCCGGGCGTTTTGGCGGCAGCCGCCCGATCGGCGAAGACGCCGTACGCGTCCGCAATCAACCGCGTGAAATACCCCAGCCAGGGCCAAGGATCAGCCTCACCGGCATGCCAGCCATGCGTGGAATCGAGAAGCGCCTGGTAGTAGGCGTCCGCGGATTCCGCCACCGACTGTTCGAGGCTCACATAGCGGCCTACGCTGTACCCCTGATCCATCAGAAGGGCGTTGGTGATGGCACGGGCTATCCGACCATTGCCATCCTCGAAGGGATGGATGTCGAGGATGTCGAGGATGAACAAGCCTGCAAGAAGTACTGAATGGTGCTCGCCGGCGCCGATGGCGTCCCGATAGCGATCGATCAGGTCGGTCACCGCAAACGGAGTCCTGGCTGCCGGTACCGGTTTGAATCGGACCTGCGAGCTACCGTCCGGAAGACGGTCGACGACTAGATCGTCCTCGGCCTTGAAGACACCGCCTGGCGATGCCGTATGGGCGAACAACAACTTGTGGAGATGGAGCAGAAGCCCAGTGTTCACGGGCCGCCAGTCCTCTCGGAAGAGGTAATCCTGCGCATCTCGGTAGCCGGCCAACTCCTGCTCACTACGACTACGCAGCACCGTCGTCAAACGGTTGATGATCCTCTCCGCGCGGCTGACGTCCGGTACGACAACTCCTTCGATCGCGGACGAGGCAGTGATGCTCTGCACCCTGGCCCGGTCGGAAAGTTCCATCAGCAACCCAGGCATCTGATCGCGATACAGCGCCTCCGAGCCACGGCCAAAATCGATGGTGCCGAGCTGAGTGACGATCCGGCCCGGTACACGTCCGATAAGACCGTCCAGATCCGCAAAGCTCTTCACCAAACCCCCCAAACAACGCAACAAACATACTAATCAGCATCCAAATTGGCATGTTTAGTAGGTTGCTTAGAGGGTTCCGGGCGAACTGGGGAACGTCCATCTGGGCGCTGGGATGTTGGAGCAGCGCCAGTTTCCGAAGATGCGACACCTCTTAAACGATCATGCGAGCCAGACTGCACCACGTCGGTGCCGGGCTGGCGGCACGTCGAGGTCGTCCGCCGCTTCGATGGCGGAAGCGCCGCCAGCAGTGGCGTTGACCGTCTGACGGATCGCCGATATCAAGCGGCGGAGGCGCTGTCGTGTCTGGGATTCCTCGATGTTCGCCCACCGGGACACGGATCGATCATGAGGATCTGCCCTGGCCCAGGAGTAGACGACAGTCTTGCGACGGACGAGCTCGGGCGTCGGTCGGTGACCGGCCCGGGAGGCCTCGGTGAGGCACGCGGCGCTGTAGCGCAGGTCGGCGAGCATGACCGATCGCCAAGGGCCGCCGGGGACGTAGCCGACGGAGGAACGCGAGCGGGAAGCATGGTGTGCGGTGCGGGACATGGGGCTCCCTGGTGGCACCGCCAGGTCTCTCCTGGCGGGCTACCCGAAGCCGCTGGGTCCTGTTGATCGTTCCTCGGTCATGGTCGAAACGATAACAAGCGTGAGAATCGTTGTTCCTGATTCGGTGAGAAAGAGAAGGGGCAGTGGAGCGATGGGTCCACTGCCCCCTTCTAGTTAGGCGTTACCGGATGCTGCGTCTTTGGTTTTAGCTGCAGCCGCTGGTGCTGCCGCAGCCCTCGCAGACGTAGCAGCTGCCGGCGGGGCGCATCTTGGTGCCGCAGGTCATGCAGAGGGGGGCGTCGGCGGTGCGGCCCTGGTGGCTTTCCAGGGGGTCGACGCGGGTGAGGGTGGGGAGGTTGGTGGGCGGGCGGGGGGTGGGCTTCTCCTCGATGGGGGCGGACTGGGCCAGGGCGGCGGTGTCCACGGGCTCGGCCAGGGCGGCGGGGTCCTCGCCACGCTGCTGGGCGGAGCGTTCGGCGGCCGAGAAGATGCCGAGGGCGGCGCGGTCCTCGTAAGGCAGGTGGTCCAGCGCCAGGCGGCGGAAGATGTAGTCCATCACCGACTGGGCCATGCGCACGTCCGGGTCGTCGGTCATGCCGGCCGGCTCGAAGCGCATGTTGACGAACTTCTGGGCGTACGTCTCCAGCGGAACGCCGTACTGAAGGCCGATGGAGATCGCGACCGAGAAGGCGTCCATGACGCCGGCCAGGGTGGAACCCTGCTTGGACATCTTGAGGAAGACCTCGCCGAGACCGTCGTCCGGGTACGAGGAGGCCGTCATGTAGCCCTTGGCGCCGCCGACCGTGAAGCGGGTGGTCGTGCTGGGGCGCTGGTTGGGCATGCGGCGGCGGGTCGGGCGCGGCACCTCGATGACCTTGACCTCGGGCTCGGCGGCCGCGACGGGCTCCTCGGCCTTCTCGGTCTTCTTGCCCGCCACCGAGAGCGGCTGGCCGACCTTGCAGTTGTCCCGGTAGACCGCCAGCGCCTTCAGGCCCAGCTTCCAGCCTTCCAGGTAGACCTGCTCGATGTCGTCGACCGAGGCCGATTCCGGCAGGTTGACGGTCTTGGAGATCGCGCCGGACAGGAACGGCTGGGTGGCCGCCATCATCCGGACGTGACCCATCGGCGCGATGGCGCGCTCGCCCATCGCGCAGTCGAACACCTCGTAGTGCTCCGGCCGCAGACCGGGGGCGTCGACCACGTGGCTGTTCCTGGCGATGTAGTCGACGATCGCCTCGACCTGCTCCTCCTGGTAGCCGAGCTGCCGCAGCGCCCGCGGGATCGTCTGGTTGACGATCTGCATGGAGCCGCCGCCGACCAGCTTCTTGAACTTGACCAGGGCCAGGTCGGGCTCGATGCCGGTGGTGTCGCAGTCCATCATCAGGCCGATGGTGCCGGTGGGCGCGAGCAGCGACGCCTGCGCGTTCCGGTAGCCGTGCTTGTCGCCCAGCCTGAGGCAGTCGGCCCACTGCTTGCTCGCCTCGGCATGGATCGCCCGGTCCATGGCGTCGACCGTGCGCAGGTCGTCGTTGGCGGCGGCGTGCTTGCGCATGACCCGCTTGTGCGGCTCCGCGTTCCGCTGGTACCCGTCGTACGGCCCGACGATCCCGGCCAGTTCGGCCGACCGCCGGTACGAGGTGCCCGTCATCAGCGAGGTGATCGCCCCGGCGATGGCCCGGCCGCCGTCCGAGTCGTACGCGTGACCGGTGGCCATCAGCAGCGCGCCCAGGTTCGCGTACCCGATGCCGAGCTGCCGGTACGCCCGGGTGGTCTCGGCGATCTTCTCGGTCGGGAAGTCAGCGAAGGTGATCGAGATGTCCATCGCGGTGATGATCAGCTCGGTCAGCTTGACGAAGTTCTGGATGTCGAACGTGTCGTCGTCGGTGAGGAACTTGAGCAGGTTGATCGAGGCGAGGTTGCACGAGGAGTTGTCCAGGTGCACGTACTCCGAGCAGGGGTTGGAGGCGGTGATCCGGCCGGTCTCCGGGCAGGTGTGCCAGTCGTTGATCGTGTCGTCGTACTGCACGCCCGGGTCGGCGCACTCCCACGCCGCCTGCGCCATCTTGCGGAACAGCCCGCGGGCGTCCACCTTCTCCAGGATGTCGCCGGTCAGCCGGGCCCGCAGCCCGAACTGGTCGCCGTTCTCCACCGCGCGCATGAACTCGTCCGAGACCCGGACCGAGTTGTTGGCGTTCTGGTACTGCACGGACACGATGTCCTTGCCGCCCAGGTCCATGTCGAAGCCGGCGTCGCGGAGAGCGCGGATCTTGTCCTCTTCGCGGGCCTTGGTCTCGATGAATTCCTCGATGTCGGGGTGGTCGACGTCGAGGACCACCATCTTGGCGGCCCTGCGGGTGGCGCCGCCGGACTTGATGGTGCCCGCCGAGGCGTCCGCGCCGCGCATGAACGAGACCGGCCCGCTGGCGGTGCCGCCGCTGGAGAGCAGCTCCTTGGAGGACCGGATCCGGGACAGGTTGACCCCGGAGCCGGAACCGCCCTTGAAGATCACACCCTCTTCCTTGTACCAGTCGAGGATGGACTCCATCTGGTCGTCCACGGCCAGGATGAAGCAGGCGCTGACCTGCTGCGGCGACTGCGTGCCCACGTTGAACCACACCGGCGAGTTGAAGCTGAACAGCTGGTGGACCAAGGCGTGCTTCAGCTCGTGGTCGAAGATCTCGGCGTCTTCCTCGGTGGCGAAGTAGCCGTTCTCGATGCCGGTCCGGGTGTAGACCCCGACGACCCTGTCCACCAGGGCCTTCAAGCTCCACTCGCGCTGGGGGGTACCCACGGCGCCGCGGAAGTACTTCGTTGTGACGATGTTGGCGGCGTTCACCGACCAGAACTCGGGGAACTCGACCCCACGCTGCTCGAAGTTGATCGAACCGTCCCGCCAGTTCGTCATGACGACGTCACGGCGCTCCCACGTGATCTGGTCGTACGGATGCGTGCCCGCCGTGGTGAAGATCCGCTTCATCTTCAGGCCCTTGGCGCGCGCCCGCTTGCCCCCGCGTGTGGATGTGCCGTTGACGGTCTCCGTCATGACTCCCCCTTCCGGGGCCCAGACGCCCCTCGTTTCAACCCATACTTGAAAGATATTCACTTTTCGGCCATTACGGCCGGCGAACCCAACCTTCCGGCCATCGCCTTCCAGCGGGTACGACCTCCGGACCCTTCCAGCCGACACGGCCCGACAGCCGCTACCGCCAGGCACGCACTGCCCCTGTGGCCGATACGACCTGCCGGACAATGTCTTGCGGCCGATACAGCCTTCGGGCGTTCGCATGAGGTCCCATTGCTCACGGATATTCAGTTGTGCCCTGCTACTTCTCGTCCACCTCGCCGAATGGCCGTTAAGCCGGGCATCGGGGAGGTTCAGTCGCTGGCGACCGCTCTGAGGCGTTCGATCTCGGCTTCGAAGTCGGCGAGGGTCTCGAAACTGCGGTAGACGGAGGCGAATCGCAGGTAGGCGACCTCGTCCAGTTCGCCGAGAGGACCGAGGATCGCCAGGCCCACCTCGTGCGAGGGAATCTCGGCGGTGCCGGTCGCCCGGATGCTCTCCTCGACCTTCTGCCCCAGTTGAGCGAGCGCATCCTCACTGACCGGACGTCCTTGGCAGGCTCGCCTGACTCCGGCGACCACCTTGTCGCGAGAGAATGCCTCCGTGACCCCGCTGCGTTTGCTCACCATCAGCAGCACCGTCTCCTGGGTGGTGAACCGGCGTCCGCACTCCGGGCATGTCCGCCTGCGCCGGATGGCGCCGCCGTCCTCCGTGGAACGGCTGTCGACCACCCGCGTATCAGGATGTCGGCAGAACGGGCAATGCATAACCGAACGCCTCCCTCCAGTTCCAACTCCCCCAAGTCACCAGTGCTTCCCCGATCCGGCCATCTCATGGGACGCTCCCGCACACCCCACAGACGTACTGCGGTGCGGACAAGGAAACACAATAGATGGTGAACTACATCGGTGTAACCACTAGATGTTGTGGTCTAAACCTAGAAGCACCCAGTGATGATCGCAACTCAGCCACCGAGATCCAACCCGAACTACCAGCTCAGCCAACCCACCCCACCGAACCGTCGGGCGTGTCTAACAAACTGTCAGCCACACCCCCCAAGCCAGCCTGACCAACTCCCCCACCCACCCTCCCAAAGACCCCAATAGACACACACAGCCCACCCGCTGCCACATGTGCGAGCACCGAAGCCCGACTCCGGAGACCACAGACCGGCCCACGGCCCGAAGCCACGCCCATGGAAGCCGGAGCCCAATGCCGAACGCCAGCCATCCCGGACCAGGCACCCCAGGCCGGACACCCACGTGAGCCATCCCAAGCCGGGCGTCTTGAAGCGCCTAACAAAATGACCCGAGGCACCGGCCCTTCGCCGTTATCCGGCGCCGTTAACGCAGGTGACGCTTCTCGCCACACCGGCGCCAAGAGTGATCAGCCTCATTCCGTCAGGGGTTCTCAAGCCGGGTGTCTTAAGCCGGGCACCCGGCTTGGACCGGCGCTGGGGCGGAGCCCCGGGGGTAAACAGAGGGTGGGCGGGAATACCTCGGCAACCCCGAGGCCAGGCCCCCGGC